>JVKM01000001.1 GCA_001072465.1 Xylanimonas cellulosilytica
CCCGCTGATTAAGAGTCAGCTGCTCTGCCAATTGAGCTAATGACGCGGGGGTTTTGCAACCGAGAGATAAATATACAGGCGCGTCCCGCCCCGCGCAAGTCAATGAGGGGTGTCGTGGCCTATGTCGCACGCTCGATGGGCGCGTGTGATGCGGCCACCTACAATGGGGCCTCAGAGGAAAGGGGAACGCCATGTTGGACGTGTCGAGCAACTACTCCGCGGTCGTGGAGGACATCCTCAAGCTCGTGTGGAGCGCCGAGGAAGCCGGCCGTGATGGCGTCAAGCCCAAGGACGTCTCCGAGCACATGGGCGTCGTCCCTTCGACGGCAACGGAGAACATTCAGCGCCTGGCCCGTCAGGGCCTCGTCACGCACGAGCGCTACGGCCGCGTGCGACTGACCCCGCAGGGGCGCGCGATCGCCCTGGGCATGGTGCGCCGCCATCGCCTGCTTGAAACCTACCTGCACGAGGCCCTCGGCTTCTCGTGGGATGAGGTGCACGAAGAGGCAGAGATTCTTGAACATGCGGTCTCCGATCGGCTTCTCGACCGCCTCGACCGAGTCCTCGGCTATCCGAGCCGTGACCCGCACGGTGATCCGATCCCACGAGCTGACGGCTCCAGCGATGACGTCTCCGGCTGTCCCCTCGACGCGCTCGACGTCACCGCTGGGGGAGTTGTCGACCGGCTGCCCGACCGCGACCCCGAAGCGTTGCGCGCGTGGGAGGAGGTCGGCCTCGTGCCCGGCGCTCATATCACCGTCGTTGCATGCGACGCCGGGGGAGTGACCGTCCTGCTCGAGGATGGGCAGATGCTCCTCCTTGACCCCGCCCAGGCCTCGGGCATCGTCGTCCGGGACTGAGCCACACCGGCACGCCCCCGTTTCCCATTGACGAGGCCTGGAAACGATCCAGCCCACCTGACCGAGTCGGCCGGGCGGGCTGGGAACGCCCGTTGGTGGGCGCTCAGGTGGGGGAGCGCAGTCCTCAGGCGAGGGCCGCGGATCCCATTGACGGGGGCACGTGGCGGCCGTGTCCGGCGGACAGGAGTGCCTGGCGCAGGGCGGTGATCGCGCTATCGAGTTCCTCGTCGCTGGCGGGGGCCGCCTTGGACAGGAGGATGTCGGTCTCGTCGCGCAGGGGGATCACGTGCAGGTGGGTGTGGGGCACCTCGAATCCCGCGATCGCCAGGCCGGCGCGCGGCACGCCGAACGCGGCCTTCTGCGCCAGTCCGATCGTGCGTGCCACGGTCATGAGGTGGGCGGCGACGTCCGAGGGGGCGTCCGTCCACGCCTCGTACGCGGTGCGCGGAACCACGAGGACGTGGCCCGGCGAGGTGGGCTCGATCGTTGCGAAGGCAACGCACAGGTCATCTGCCCATACGAAGCGGCCGGGCCAGACACCCGTGATGATGTTGTCGAAGATAGTGCTCATGCGACTATTGTCACCTATTCGGGCTCACTTCGGTAGGTGGGCGCGTCCGGCGGGGTGGACGGGCGTGAACTACCCTGGTGGGGAGTATTGTTACGCGACCCATCGTTAAGCGAGGAACGCACAGATGAGCGAAAATCCGCAGAGTGCCCCGGCCCAGCGCTACACCGCTGAGCTCGCAGGTCAGATCGAGACGAAGTGGCAGGACCGCTGGGAGGAGCTGGGCACGTTCTACGCGGACAACCCCACGGGCGACCTGGCTGGCCCGCTGGCATCCCACAACCCCTTCTTCATCCTCGACATGTTCCCCTACCCCTCGGGTAAGGGCCTGCACGTGGGTCACCCGCTGGGCTACATCGCGACCGACACGCTCGCGCGCTACCGCCGCATGAAGGGCGACAACGTCCTGTACACGATGGGCTACGACGCCTTCGGCCTGCCCGCCGAGCAGTACGCCGTCCAGACCGGTCAGCACCCGGCCATCACCACGAACCAGAACATCGCGAACATGCGCCGCCAGCTGCGCCGCATGGGCCTGTCTCACGACTCGCGCCGTTCCTTCGCGACCACCGATATCGAGTACGTGCACTGGACGCAGTGGATCTTCCTGCAGGTCTTCAACTCCTGGTTCGATCCCGAGGCCACGGCTCCCGATGGCTCCCAGGGCGCAGCCCGCCCGATCACCGAGCTGATCGCAAAGCTCGAGTCCGGCGAGATCCGCCCCGAGGACGGCTCCGATTACAACTCCCTGGACCGCGCCGCCCAGGCGAAGGTCGTCGACTCCTACCGTCTCGCCTACGTTTCCGAGGCCCCCGTCAACTGGTGCCCGGGCCTGGGAACGGTCCTGGCCAACGAAGAGGTCACCGCCGACGGCCGCTCCGAGCGCGGCAACTACCCGGTCTTCAAGCGCAACCTGCGCCAGTGGATGATGCGTATCACCGCATACGGTAAGCGCCTGTCCGACGACCTCGACACGATCAACTGGCCCGAAAAGGTGCGTACGATGCAGCGCAACTGGATCGGCCGCTCCGAGGGCGCGACCGTCCGCTTCGACGTGCCCGGTGCGCGCGAGGCTGGCGCTTCGCTCGACTCCCTGGACGTCTACACGACGCGCCCCGACACGCTGTTCGGCGCGACCTTCATGGTCGTGGCCCCCGAGCACCCGATCCTCGGCGGCACCGTCGGTGGAGACGCCGGCGACGAGGCCGCCCTCACGCTGCCCGCCTCCTGGCCCGAGGGCACGAAGGACGCGTGGACGGGAGGCGCCACCTCCCCGAAGGAGGCCGTGAGCGCCTACCGCGCCCAGGCCGCCGCGAAGTCCGAGGCTGAGCGCGCCGACGAGGAACGCACCAAGACCGGCGTGTTCACCGGCCTGTTCGGCATTGATCCGGTCAACGGCCGCCCCGTTCCGATCTTCGTTGCCGACTACGTCCTGTGGGGCTACGGCACCGGCGCCATCATGGCCGTGCCTGCCCATGACGACCGCGACTGGGCGTTCGCCCGCGCCTACGACCTCGACATCGTGCGCACGATCGGCCCGGCCGACGACCCCTACGGCCCCGACCTCGAGGCCGGCGCGTACACGGGCGATGGCGTGGCCGTCGACTCCGCGAACGACGAGATCGACCTCAACGGCCTGGCTAAGGATGAGGCCAAGGCCGCCATGATTGAGTGGCTGGTCGCCAAGGGCCTGGGCCACGGCACCGTCACCTACCGCCTGCGCGACTGGCTGTTCAGCCGCCAGCGCTACTGGGGCGAGCCCTTCCCGATCGTGTGGGACGAGGACGGCGTCGCGCACGCCCTGCCCGAGGACATGCTCCCCGTCGAGCTGCCCGAGGTCAGCGACTACAGCCCGCGAACCTTCGACGCGGACGACGCCGACTCCTCGCCCGAGGCCCCGCTGGGCCGCGCCGAGGACTGGGTGAACGTCACCCTCGACCTGGGAGATGGCCCCAAGACCTACCGCCGTGAGACCAACACGATGCCCCAGTGGGCGGGCTCGTGCTGGTACGAGATGCGCTACACCGACCCGACGAACTCGAAGCGTTTCTCCGGCGAGGAGAACCTGGCCTACTGGATGGGCCCGCGCGAGGGCAAGGTCAGCGGCGGCACCGACATGTACGTCGGCGGCGTCGAGCACGCGGTCCTGCACCTGCTCTACGCCCGCTTCTGGCAGAAGGTCCTCTTCGACCTGGGGCACGTGCCGGGCTCCGAGCCCTTCCACACGCTCTTCAACCAGGGCTACGTGCAGGCCTACGCCTACACCGACGCGCGCGGCCAGTACGTGCCCGCCGACGAGGTTGAGGGCGACGAGACGACCGGCTTCACCTACAAGGGTGAGCCCGTCAACCGCGAGTACGGCAAGATGGGCAAGTCCCTGAAGAACATCGTCACGCCCGACGAGATGTACGATGCCTACGGCGCCGACGTCTTCCGCGTGTACGAGATGAGCATGGGCCCCCTCGACCTGTCGCGCCCGTGGGAGACCCGCGCCGTCGTCGGCTCCCAGCGCTTCCTGCAGCGCCTGTGGCGTAACGCGGTCGACGAGGAGACCGGTGAGCTCACGGTCACCGACGAGCCCGCGGACGACAAGACGCGTCGCCTCGTGGCCCGCACGATCGCCGAGGTGACCGAAGAGTACGAGAACCTGCGCATCAACACTGCGATCTCCAAGCTCATCGTCCTCAACAACCACCTGACCAGCCTGGACGCCGTTCCGCGCGACGCCATCGAGCCCCTGATCCTCATGCTCGCCCCGGTCGCCCCGCACCTGTGCGAGGAGCTGTGGAGCCGCCTGGGCCACGAGGCCTCCCTGGCCCGCGAGCCCTTCCCGGTCGTCGAGGATTCCTCGCTGCTGGAGGAAGACACGGTCACGGCCGTCATCCAGGTCAACGGTAAGGTCAAGGCCCGCATCGAGGTCGCTCCCTCCATCTCCGAGGAAGACCTCATCGCGGCCGCCCTGGCCGAGGCCCCGATCGTCAAGGCCCTCGGCGGGGCAGATCCCCTCAAGGTGATCGCCCGCGCGCCGAAGCTGGTCAACGTCGTCGTCAAGAAGTGAGGTCGCATGCCTGAAGGCGATGCAGTCCGTCGCCTAGCCGGTACCCTCGACGAGCTTTTCGTCGGGGGTATCGTCTCGGCCTCGTCCCCGCAGGGGCGCTTCGCGTCCTCCGCCGCCCTCCTGGACGGGTGGGTCATGCAGCGGGTGCGCGTGCACGGCAAACACATGTTCATTGGTTTCGTCCCGCCCATCGACGGTGAGACGTACGAGGCCGGGGTGGCCCTCCTGGAGGGCGCCGCGGCCGGCAGTGGGGAGCCGATCCTCGGCGAGGATGCTCCCTGGCCGGACCGGTGGGTGCATATCCACCTGGGCCTGTACGGCTGGTGGCGCTTCAACGGCGACGAGACGGTCGTCGACGAGGGGCACGGCGTCGCTCACCGCATCCCCAACGTCCCGAAGGGGGAGTGGAATGGCCACTCCGAGACCCGCTGGGGCGAGGGCTTTGGCGAGGCCAAGGCAGGGGAGTGGGAGCCGCCGGAGCCGGTCGGTGCCGTACGCCTGCGCCTGTTCAACGATCACGCCGTCGCAGACCTGGTGGGCCCCAACCGCTGTGACCTCATCACGGATGAGGAGCGCATGAAGGCCGAGTCGAAGCTGGGACCGGATCCCCTGGATGCCGGTGCCCGCTCCGATGCCGAGGCCATGGAGCGTTTCGCTCAGGTCGCTCATTCGAAGAAGCGCGCGATCGGCGAGATCGTCATGGATCAGTCGATCATCGCGGGAGTGGGCAACATCTACCGTGCCGACGCCCTGTTCCTCGCGGGCATCTCGCCGCACCGCAAGGGTGCCAACATTTCGCTCAAGCGCCTGCGCGAGCTGTGGGTCCTCATCTGCGACCTCATGAACCGCGGCCTGGCCGCCGGTCGCCTGGACACGATGGACCCGGAGGAAGCCCCCAACCCGCCGATCGAAGGCGACGAGGAGGCCTCGCGCTGGTACGTGTACCACCGTACGGACCGGCCGTGCCTGCGCTGCAGCACGCCGATCCGCGAGGCGCTCATGCAGAACCGACGCCTGTTCTGGTGTCCATCCTGCCAGCGCTGAGCGCGCGAAAGACCGCCAGGGGAGTGCGGGCCGTCAGGCTCGCACTCCTCGCCCTTTGTCAGGCGATCTCTTCGAATCCGAGCACCGAGTAGAGTTCGCGGGCCCCGCCGTGGCGCGTATCCAGGCGCAGGGCGAGGGTGTCGAATCCCCACTGCGAGCAGCGCGCGGCGACCTCGGAGACGAGGGCCGTCGCAATGCCGCGCCTGCGGTAGTCGGGGGCGACGATCAGGTCCACCACGAAGGGGCCGTCCGGCACGTCATCCCACGGGGATTCGCGGACGACGAGGATCGCCCCGACGAGCGTTCCCCCATCCCACGCGCCAATGAACGAGTCTTCGGTGGTCGCCCCGAAAGCGCCCTCAAATGTCAGGCGGAGTTCTTCGGAGGTTTCCAAGAGTGCCTCAGGCGTGACGTCGTCGTCGTACGCTTCGAGGGTGAGCACCGCGAGAGCGGGGATGTCGAATGTTGTGAGCGTGGCGATCTCAATACCCTGAGGCCGATTCGCCGCTGACAACGCGTCCAGTGGGGCATGTAGAGTTCGAGCTTCCATAAACCAACTATAGGTGAGGGTGCTCACTTTGTCACGGCTCTTGAACGTTTTCTCACGAGCGCGGTCTGATCGGCAGATTTGTGCCTCAAATGTAGAGGGCGGGCTCCTCGAAGAAGTAGTTGGGATCGACGATGAGATCGCGGTCGCGCGTGTCCTTTTCCGGCTTGGGAAGCAGGCGCGCGGGCACGCCGATCGCCACGTTGCCGCAGGGCACGTCCTTGACGACGACGGCGTTCGCGCCGATCTTGACGCCCGTGCCCACGGTGATCGGACCCAGCACCTTTGCGCCGGCACCGATCATGACATGGTCGCCGACGGTGGGGTGGCGCTTACCCGGCGTCATGGCGACGCCACCGAGGGTAACTCCGTGGAAGATGACGACGTCGTTGCCGACCTCGGCGGTCTGCCCGATGACGACGCCCGTCGCATGGTCGATGAAGACGCGGCGCCCGATGGTGGCCTCGGGGTGAATATCCACGCCTGTGAAGGCTCGGGCCATGGAGGACAGTGCGCGCGCGGGGGTGCGGGCGCCGTGGGACCACAGAGCGTGGGAGACGCGGTGCGTCCACAGGGCGTGCACGCCCGGGTACGTCAGGGCGATCTCCAGGGCGGAGGTGGCCGCGGGGTCGCGGCGCTGCGCCGTCACGAGGTCCTCTCGGAAGAGTCCGAGCGCCTTAATTGGCAGGGCGCGCGACAGGGTCTTCGACAGGGCGCGTACGGTGAGCTTCACAAGTTCCTCCTGGATGGTTGACTCAGACGGAAACGCACAGGTGGCCCCGGATATTCCATCCGGGGCCACCTTAGCGCGTCAAGCTGGAATGATCAGTCCTCGAGGCCCGCGAACAGTGCGGTCGAGAGGTAACGCTCACCCGTGTCGGGCAGGAGCGTGACGATCTTCTTGCCGGCCAGCTCGGGGCGGGCGGCGACGGCGGCCGTGCCCGCCAGGGCAGCGCCCGAGGAGATGCCCACGAGCAGGCCCTCTTCGGCGGCAGCGCGGCGAGCGAACTCGAGGGCCTGCGCGGTCTCGACGGAGATGACCTCGTCGACGATGCCTGCGTCATAGGTCTCGGGCACGAAGTTGGGCATGAGGCCCTGGATGCCGTGCGGGCCGGGGGTGCCGCCGGTCAGCAGGGGAGACTCGGCGGGCTGAACGGCGATGATGCGCACGTCCGGATTCTTCTCCTTGAGGACCTTCGCGACGCCCGAGATGGTGCCGCCCGTGCCCACGCCGGCGACAAACACATCGACCTGGCCGTCGGTGTCGGCCCAGATCTCCTCGCCGGTGTGCGCCACGTGGGCGGCCGGGTTGGCGGGGTTGGTGAACTGGGAGGCGATGATGGCGCCGGGACGCTCGGAGGCGATGCGCTCGGCCTCGGCGACGGCCGCGGAGACACCGCCCTTCGGGTCGGTGAGGACCAGCTCGGCACCGAAGGCGCGCACGATGGCGCGGCGCTCGACGGACATCGACGCGGGCATGACGATGACGACCTTGTAGCCGCGTGCCGCGCCCACCATCGACAGGGCGATACCCGTGTTACCGGAGGTGGCCTCGACGATCGTGCCGCCGGGGGCCAGGGCGCCCGAGGCCTCAGCCGCGTCGATGATCGAACGAGCGATGCGGTCCTTCACGGAGGAAGCGGGGTTGAAAGCCTCGACCTTCGCGACCACGTCGACGCCGTCGCCGGCAACGTGGTTAATACGGACGAGGGGGGTGCCGCCGATCAGATCGGCGACGGTGGAGGCGATGCGAGCCATGAGGGGTCCTTCCTAAGCAGGTGTACCCCTGAATTGTCATCCCGCGCTCGGAGCCTCGTCTAGTTCAATTCGCCGTGTTTCCACGTAGCGAAACTTTGCAACACCGGACGAGGCCTGGGCCAGGCACGCGTCAATCGAGTCTCGGTCGCTCGGATCAATGGCAATACGCAGTGTGACGTCCGCGCCCCAGATCGTGTCGATGACCGCGGCTCCTCGCGCGCGCAGCTCGGCTTCGATGCGACCCGCGTCCCCGGGGTTCAACTGGGTTTCGAGGACATCGCGCCCGACGAGGTAGGCGATGGGGGCGCGGGCGACGGCCTCGGACACAGAGGTGGAGTAGGCCCGCACGAGGCCGCCCCCGCCCAGGAGGATTCCGCCGAAGTAGCGGGTGACGACCGCCGTCGCGTTCCACGTGTCAGAGGCGCGGAGAGCCTCCAGCATCGGGGTCCCGGCTGTGCCCGAGGGCTCGCCGTCGTCCGATGAATGCTGCAAAGGTGCGGCGTCTGGCGGATCGATCAGGTATGCGGAGCAGTTATGGCGGGCCTGCGGATGCTCGGCTTTGACCGCGTCGATGAGCTCGCGAGCCTCCTCGGGGGTGTCCGTCCGGGCGAGCGTCGTGATGAAACGGGAACGCTTGATCTCAATCTCGTGGGTGAGGAGCGTGCCGGAGGCGAGCGTGCGAAGAGCGGACATGCGCCCAGTCTAAGGGAGAGGGGCCGCCCTCAGTCTGTAACCAGGATCGCAGGCGCGTAGGCTCTCGCGATGTGCTTCAGGAGCAGGTCCGTGGTAGTCTTGTCGGGTTGTCGCCGTGCGCCCGCGTGGCGCACCGATCAGAATAGTCGTCGAGAAAGAAGAGGAGCGGTAAGACATGGCAGTTCCCAAGCGCAAGATGTCCCGTGCGAACACCCGCACCCGCCGGTCTACCTGGAAGGCTGATCTTACCGAGCTGAACACCGTCAAGGTTGCCGGCCGTGAGATCCGCGTGCCCCGCCGCCTGGCCAAGGCCTACAAGAACGGCCTCCTGGACGTTGAGGGCTGACCTCGCATCCACGCACGGGCCCGGGACTTGTCGTCCCGGGCCTTTGTCATGCCCGCAATTCCTGCGCGTTCGGCGAAAACCCTTCCGGTCGTCGGCGCGCGCCCAATTCCAGTACCCGAAAAGGAACGCACATGAGCCTGCCGATGTCTCTGCCCGCCGCGAGCGGGGGAGTGGGCCACGGCCTCGTCGCCGCGTCGAGCACGAGTGGCACCGAGGGAGCCATCGTCTCCCTCTTCCTGATCGCCGCCGCTGCGGCTATCGCACCCCTGCTGTCCTCGCTCACACGCAAGCGCGTGCCCGACGTCGTCTGGCTGCTCATCCTCGGCGTCATCATCGGGCCGAACGTTCTGGGGCTCGCGTCCCTCACCGAGCCGATCTCCGTGTTCCGCGAGGTCGGAATGGGTATGCTCTTCCTCATCGCGGGCACCGAGATCGACGTGGAAGAGGTGCACGGACGGGCGGGGAGGCGTTCGCTGCTCACGTGGCTGGCGTGCTTCGGCATCGGCCTGGCCGTCTCCTGGGCGGCGGTCGCCGCGTCGGGGACGACGGGTGTCGCCACCGCCACCTACATCGCGCTCGCGATCGCGCTGACCTCGACGGCGCTCGGCACCCTGCTGCCCATCCTCATGGAGGCCGGCGTCATGGGGACGACGATCGGCAAGGCCGTCCTCGTCCACGGCGCCGTCGGCGAGCTCGCGCCTATCATCGCAATGTCGCTCCTGCTGTCTGCGCGTAGCCCGTGGGCCGCGGCGATCGTCCTGATAGTCTTCGCGCTTTCCACGGTCCTCGCGGTCGCCATCCCGACGCGCTTCATCCTCAAGCATCCCGCGATCGGGCGGACGATCTTCCACGGCGCGCAGACCTCGCAAAAGACGCTCATGCGCGTCGTCATGCTGGTCCTCACCGGCCTCATGGCGCTGTCCGCGGTCATGGAATTGGACATGGTGCTCGGCGCGTTCGCGGCCGGCATCATCGTGCGCGCGTTGGCACCCGGCAACTTCACGATGGTCGAAGGCGAGCTGCGTACCCTCGGCTTCTCCTTCCTGATCCCGCTGTTCTTCGTCACCTCGGGCATGAATATCTCGCTCAGTGCCGTTGTGGGCTACCCGTTCCTGCTCGTCGCCTTCGTCGGCGCGATCCTTGTGGTGCGCGGCGTGCCCATCGTCCTTCTCGAACGCTTCCACGGATCGATCGAGCGAGTCGGCTGGACGGACGCGACGCGCATCGGCCTGTACGGTGCGACCGGCCTGCCCATCATCGTCGCCGTCACCGAGCTGGGCGTCACGACGGGAGTTCTGCCCTCGTGGCTCGCCTCGCTGCTCGTCGTCGCTGGCGCGATGTCCGTGCTGCTCTTCCCGTTGGTCGCCTCCCTGCTGGGGCGCGCTGGTGGAAAGGCTCGCTAACCTCCGCTAGTCTTACAGGCGGCGCACCGCGCCACGCCTCCGTAGCTCAATGGATAGAGCAAGGGCCTTCTAATCCCGAGGTTGCAGGTTCGAGTCCTGTCGGGGGCGCCAGCTATCTCTCTGCGCCCGTCTCATTCCTGAGACGGGCGCTGTCACAAACGCCCGTTACGTGGACCCCTCCTGCGCCACCTGCACGAAGGCGGACATACTGGGAGCATGAACGCACGAACGAACATCACCCGTCGCATGTGCGGGTCTATTCGTGCCCGAATGTGCAGCTGACACCGACGTCCGCCAATCCTTAGGCTCGCGCTCCACCACCACACCACCCGCGCCAACGCGCACTCACGTGGAAGCCAGCCGCCACCCGAGAGTTACACCGTGCCCTTCTCAGACGACGCCTACGCCTGTCCCTGCACCCACGACCACGAACCCACGCTCCTGTCCTTCGAGGTCATGCCCCCGCGCAAGCCCTCCCTGGAGGAACCCTTCTGGAACACGGTCGATCAGCTGCTGCGCGTGCGCCCCGACTTCATGTCCGTCACCTACGGTGCGGGCGGCAAAGACCGCTCTAACGCCCGCGCGACGGTCCGCCGCCTTGTGCGTGACACCCCGATCCAGCCGATCGCGCACCTGACCTGCGTGGGTAACTCGACCGAAGAGGTCGTCTCCACTGTCTACGACTACCTGGACTCTGGTGTGCGCACCTTCCTGGCGCTGCGCGGAGACCCGCCGGTGGGACAGGAAGGTTGGGAGCCCGGCCCGGGCGGCGTCGGCAGCGCCACTGAGCTCATTCACCTGATCCGCACCGTCGAAAAGCGCCGCTGTGACGCCCACCCGGGTGAGGCCCTGCGCTCCGCCTTCAAGCCCCTGACGATCGCCGTCGCCGCGTTCCCCGCGGGCAACCCCGCAGCCGGAACCACGCCCGCTCAGGAAGTTGAGCGCCTCCTCGTCAAGCAGGCCGCAGGCGCCTCCTTCGCGATTACGCAGCTCTTCTGGGACGCCGAGGTCTACGCCTCCTTCGTCGAACGCGCCCGCCGCGCCGGCGTCACCATCCCGATCGTGCCCGGCCTGCTGCCGGCCACCGACCCGGCCCGTCTGCGCCGCGTCCAAGACCTCACCGGTATTGAGGTCCCCGAATACCTGCTGACGACGCTCGCCGACTATCCCCACCAGGACGCGCGCGACGAGTTCGGCGCCGTCTTCGGCTCGCGCCTCATCCACTCCGTCCTGGAGGCGGGTGCGCCAGGCGTCCACCTCTACACCTTCAACCGCTCCAAGCCCGTCTTGGACATCCTGGCCCTCATGGGAGTCAAGCCTGACCCGCTGCGGTCCCAGGCCTCGACCCCCGACACCCGCGCCTGAGCGCACCACCATCCACCCTGCGGCAGGGTGCGGGGTTTCCCGCGCACGCCGAACGAGTAGCACACCCAAGGAGAAAACCATGTCCGCTGCGACCACGCAGTTCCCCACCGCCACGATCCTGGCCTATCCGCGCATCGGCCGTGGCCGTGAGCTCAAGCGCGCCCTCGAGGCCCGCTGGGCCGGCCGCATCACCGAGGCCGAGCTGATCCAGGCCGCCGCGAATCTGCGCAAGGAGAACCTCGCGCGCCTCGTCGAGCTTGGCCTGAACCCCTCCGACGCGTCCCTGGCCGACGCGCCCTCCCTGTATGACCACGTCCTGGACGCCACGATCCTCCTGGGTGCCATCCCGCCGCGCTTCGCCGGCCGTGAGGGCCTCGACCTCTACTTCGCGCTCGCCCGCGGTGACGACAAGGTCGGCCCCGAAGAGATGACGAAGTGGTTCGACACGAACTACCACTACCTCGTCCCCGAGATCGGCCCCGACACGCCCCTGCGCTTCGCCGACGACACGATCACCCGCCGCTTCACCGACGCCCGCGAGTGGGGCTACGTCACCCGCCCCGTCCTGGTCGGCCCCGTCACCTACCTGGCCCTGGCCAAGGCAGACCCGGACACCCCGGACTTCGACCCGCTCACCCGCATCGACGAGGCCGTGGCCGCGTACGAGGAGGCGCTGGCCTCCCTGCACGCCGCGGGCGCCCCGTGGGTCCAGCTTGACGAGCCGGCCCTGACCTCGGATAACCTGTCGCGCACCCGCGTCGAGCTGGGCGAGCTGGCCGCCCGCGTCTACGAGCGCCTGGCCGCCTCTCCGAACCGTCCCCAGATCCTGCTCACCACCCCCTACGGCGATGCCTCCCACGCGGTGGGCGCTCTGGCTAAGACTGGCGTCGAGGCCCTCCACGTTGACACGCTGCGCGGCTCGCTGCCCGAGGGCGCCGACCTGTCTGGCGTCACCCTCGTCGTCGGCGCGGTCGACGGCCGCTACATCTGGCGCGCCGACCTGGCCCAGCTGCGCGAAACTCTGAAGGCTGCCCAGGCCCTGGGGGCCGCCCGCGTCACCGTCGCCACCTCCAACTCCCTCCAGCACGTGCCTCACGACACCGCCCTGGAGACCTGGGACGACGCGACCCTCAACGAGAACCTGCACGCCTGGCTCGCCTTCGCCGACCAGAAGGTGCTCGAGGTCGTCACCCTTGCCCGCGGCGTGGATGAGGGCTGGGAAGCCATCGACGCCGAGGTCGCCGAGGCCACCCGCGTCCTCGAGCAGCGCGCCGCCGCTCCCGGCGTCGTGCGCCCCGAGGTCCGCAGCCGCACCGCCGCCCTCACCGATGCCGACCGCGCCCGCGAGCCCTACCTGGAGCGCGAGGCTGCTCAGACCGAGCGCCTGCACCTGCCCCCGCTGCCCACGACGACCATCGGCTCGTTCCCGCAGACCACCGAGATCCGCAAGGCTCGCGCCGCCAACGCACGCGGCGAACTGTCCGACGCGGACTACGAGGCCCGCATGCGCGAGGAAATCGCCTCGGTCATCACGCTCCAGGAGGAGCTGGGACTCGACATGCTCGTCCACGGCGAGGCCGAGCGTAACGACATGGTCCAGTACTTCGCCGAGCTGCTCGACGGCTTCGCGGCCACGCGTAACGGCTGGGTGCAGTCCTACGGCTCGCGCTGCACGCGCCCGTCGATCCTGTGGGGCGACGTCTCGCGTCCCGCGCCCATGACCGTGGGCTGGACCACCTACGCCCAGTCGCTGACCGACAAGCCCGTCAAGGGCATGCTCACCGGTCCCGTCACGATCATCGCGTGGTCCTTCCCCCGCAACGACCTGCCCCTCGGCGAAATCGCCGACCAGATCGGCCTGGCCCTGCGCGACGAGGTCTCCGATCTCGAGGCCGCCGGCATCGCCGCCATCCAGGTCGACGAGCCCGCCCTGCGCGAGCTGCTGCCCCTGGACGCCGACCGCCACGCCGACTACCTGAACTGGTCCGTGGGATCCTTCCGCCTGGCCACCTCCTCGGTGCGTCCCGACACCCAGATCCACACGCACCTGTGCTACTCCGAGTTCGGCCAGATCATTGACGCCATCAAGGGCCTGGACGCCGACGTGACGTCCATCGAGGCCGCGCGCTCCAAGATGGAGGTCGTCCCCGAGCTCGCCGAGGCCGGATTCGACCACGGCATCGGCCCCGGCGTGTGGGACATCCACGCCCCCCGCGTCCCCAGCACCGAGGAGCTCGCCGAGCTCATCGGCCTGGCCGCCGACGCCGTGCCGGTCTCGCGCCTGTGGGTCAACCCCGACTGCGGCCTCAAGACCCGCGGCTACGAGGAAACGAAGGCGTCGCTGGACAACCTTGTCTCTGCTACTCGGCAAGTGCGTGCCCAGCGCGGCCTGGAGAGCTGAGCGTTCTCCTAGGCGATAGGTGAGGGGCGGGACCGATGGGTCCCGCCCCTCACCGTTTGCGTCTATGTGGGAGCGCGGACGTGCGCGGCGGTGATCCACGTGTGGGGGAGCGGGCATCTGTGCCCGCGAATGTAACGGCGAGAGAATGTGACGGTGCATCGGGGAGATGAGATGCACTGTCTGAACTGTCGCGTTATTGGCGTTATTGCAGCGATTAATGGCTACCATCAGGATGGTCGCCTGTGAATAAAGGCTGTCCGACCCATGATCACACGCTGTTACAGAGTCTCATTGTGTGGACGCCGTGTTGCTCGGACGCAATCTGTCCGACAGACTTAATGCCATGACGACCTTCGCGAACCCCATGTGCTGCCCCTGCGGTGGCATGATGTCGCGAATGTGTATGTGATTGACGCCCCAGATACCCCTGTCAATCACCGCCGCAGTGATATACCCACGCCGATAGTGGGAGTGCGGCCCCGAAGAATCGGATACACCCATGACCCTCGTCAACACCCCTGCCGCCTCTGTCCGCGCCGCCAACGACACCCCCACCTCCTACGAGGAATTCCTCGACGTTCTCGCCGGCCTGCGACTGAGCTCCTCCCGCATCGACATTGACATCGACCGCGGCCAGGTCACCCTCGACGGACGCGACGCCGGCCTGTCCGCCAAGGAACACGACCTCCTGGCCCACCTCGCCGCCAACGCCGACCGCTCCGTCACCCGCGACGAGCTCTTCGCCTCCGTGTGGGCCGATTCCGAGCTCGGCTCCGACTCCCGCACCGTCGACGCCCACATCCGCCGCCTGCGCAAGAAGCTCTCCATCCTGCCCGACTTGATCTCCACGGTCCGCGGTGAAGGCTACCGCTTCAACTCCACCCCCTCCGTGCGCGTTCGCGTCACCCGTCCGGTCACCCTCGCCGCCTGAGCGCCCTCGCGGCGGACCCCGCCGCTACAACCGGCCGCGTCACCGCACGCATCAGCCCAGCGGCCACCCCGGGCGGCTCCCAGCCCAGCCAACCGCACGGGCCGGATAAAAGGGGAGAGGGGCCACGGCCTCGTCCCCGAAACCGCGCCCCTCTCCAGCGCTTTGTACGACCTCGTCAGATCACGAGTCGCGTGATCTCCGAATCCAACGGCAGCTCCTCCACATGCAGGGGGGAGGCTTCCATGCGGTGTCGAAGCCCGTCGATGTCATCCGGGTTCGACAGATCGATGCCGACCAGCGCGGGGCCGAGCTCGCGGTTGTTCTTCTTCGTGTACTCGAAGTGCACGATATCGTCCGCAGGCCCCAGCACATCCGACAGGAAGACGCGCAGCATGCCGGGCTGCTGCGGGAAGGTCACGAGGAAGTAATGACGCAGGCCCTCGTGGCGCAGCGAACGCTCCATGACCTCGGCGTAGCGCGTCAGGTCGTTGTTACCGCCCGACACCACGCACACGATTGCACCGTCGGAGCGGCCCAGCAGTGCCTTGCGATCGGCCGGATCGGTCAGGTACACGTGCGCGGCCGTGGACGCGAGAGCGCCGGCAGGCTCGGCAATGACGCCGTCGGACTGGTAGAGCTCCAGCATCTCCGTGCACACCGCGCCCTCGGGGACGACCAGCACGGAATCAACGAACTGCGAAGCGATGTGGAAGGGGAGCGAACCCGCGCGGCCCACCGCCGTGCCGTCCACGAAAGGATCGACCTTCGCCAGGGACATCGGCTGCCCCGCCTCGAGGGCCGCGTGCATCGAGGCCGCGCCCGCGGGCTCCACGCCGATGATCTTCACCTCCGGCCGGTTCGCACGCAGCCACGTCGCGATACCCGCGATGAGGCCGCCGCCGCCCACGGGGACCAGGATCGCAGCCGTGTCCTCGGGCATCTGCTCCTCGAGCTCGACGCCAATCGTGCCCTGGCCGGCGATAGTGAACGGATCATCGTAGGGATGAACGTAGGTGCGGCCCGTGGCGCGCGCAGCCTCCTGGGCCAGCGCGTTCGCGCGGTCGAACGTGCCATCCACGATGACCTGCTCAACCCACTGCCCGCCAATCGTCGCGATACGGCGACGCTTCTGACGAGGCGTATTCGAGGGAAGGTAAATTGTGCCGCGCACGCCCAGGTGGGCACAGGCATACGCCAGGCCCTGCGCGTGGTTGCCGGCCGAGGCGCACACGACGCCGCGTTCGCGCTCGGCGGGGGACAGGAGCGACATGCGCGCGTAGGCGCCGCGCACCTTGAAGGAGCGACACTTCTGCTGATCCTCACGCTTGAGCAGAATGTCGACGCCGGCCTCGGTGGACAGACGCTCTGAACGATCCAGGTTCGTGCGAACGGCGACCCCCTCCAGGGCGGTGGCGGCCTGACGGATGTCCTTCGGCGTGGTCACGTGAGAACTAGCGGTCATGGGAACTCCTTCCAATACCCTTCTAGTGTAGTAGTGGCCACCGCCCCCAGGTCCCACCCAACCGTATGACCCAGAGCGCACTAACATAGAAGGCGTGAAAACTTTGAAAGACCCCCTGGTCTGGATTGACTGCGAAATGACCGGCCTGGACGTCGAGCGCGACGCCCTCATCGAGGTGGCTGTGGTCGTGACCGACGGCGACCTCACGATTGTCGACCCCGGCATGGACGTGCTGATCACTCCGCCCGCCGAAGCCCTCGACAACATGAACGACTTCGTGCGCAACATGCACACTTCCTCCGGGCTGCTCGATGACCTGCAGACGTCGGCTGTGTCGATGGAAGAGGCAACCGAGCAGGTCCTGTCCTACATCAAGCGCTTCGTGCCCCAGCAGGGCAAGGCGCTCCTGGCGGGCAACTCGGTGGGCACCGACAAGATGTTCCTCGAGGCGAACATGCCCTCCGTCATCGACCA
The DNA here is from genome assembly GCA_001072465.1 of Xylanimonas cellulosilytica. Lineage (GTDB taxonomy): Bacteria > Actinomycetota > Actinomycetes > Actinomycetales > Actinomycetaceae > Pauljensenia. The sequence goes on from JVKM01000001.1 coordinate 16,911, forward strand.
CCTGCACTACCGCCTGGTGGACGTGTCCTCCATCAAGGAACTGGCCAAGCGGTGGTACCGCGCCGCCTTCGCCGAGTCGCCCGACAAGCACGGCGGTCACCGTGCGCTGGCGGACATCCTGGAGTCCATCCAGGAGCTCGAGTACTACCGCCGCGTGCTCTTCCCGGCCGAGCCGGTGACCACCGAGCGCGCGCGTGAGGTTGCTCGCGAGGTTGTCGCCCTGGGCATTCCCGCTATGGGCGAGGCCGCCGAGGCCTGATTGTCATTCGTCACGCCAAGCGGCGGCATCCCTGCGGGGGTGTCGCCGCTTCGCTGTGTCGGGAGTGCCGGCTGGGCGCAGCGTGGCGTCCACAGGGGCGTGTACGCAACGCTCGTTATCCACAGGGGTACGAGGCGAACGTGCGTCATCCACAGGGTGCGCCGTGGCGCTTGAAGTGGTGTGGTGTGTGGGGCTTTCCTGGATGCATCCGGCCAACGCCGGCCAGAACGGACAAAGGATGCAATGATGCAGGACATATCGACGACCCTCAGGGGCCGTATCGGATCAGAACCGATGATGAAGCACGTCAAGGGCGACGTCTGTGTGACAACCTTCCGGCTCGCAATTACGAAGTGGCGCTTCACGAGCGACGCGCGCACGGGCAACGCCTCCTACGTGGAGGACGGCGCCTACTGGTACACGGTGGAAACATGGGACACGCTGGCTTCCAACGTGTTCCGCAGCTGCCGCAAGGGCGATCCTGTCATCGTAGTTGCCCGACCCGTTCCAAACGGTTGGATCGACGGTAATGGGCAGATTCGGTCATCGATCGTCTACCGGGCCTCCTCGGTCGGCCACGATTTGGCCCGGGGAACTTCCCAGTTCACGAAGAATGGCACGCATGCAACCGATGAGCCTGCGGGTGGGACGCAGGGGGATCCCTATTCGACGAGGCAGGGGCCGGGATCGGCGGTCATCGCTCAGGGCGGGGAACATCAGGGTGACCTGGGCACCGACGTGCACGCTCACGTAGCTGCGCCGGATGAGGGTACGGACATCCTGCCTGCTGAGGCGGCCCCCTCTCAGAGTGAGCTGACGCCCCACGCTCCGACTGGCGCAGCGGGCGAAGAACTCTCTGTGCTTCCCGCGCTCGAAGAACACGAAAGGTCCGAGGAACAATCCTCGGACCCGGGTAGGAACTCGTCGTCATGCTTCGACTATTCGGCGCTGGAAGGCGGACACGCCGATGCGACGAAAAACGATGCGTTCGAGCCTCTTGATGGCGACGCGGACGAGCCGCCCGATGCCGCCTAGTCGGACGCGTCCACGATCGCGACCTGCGCGATGGCGCACTCCCCGTCGTGGCTGATGGACACGAGCGCTCTCCACGTGGAAGGCGCTCCGAGTGACTCCTCGCAGGCAGCTGCGACTCGGCCGTGCAGCGTGAGAGCGGGACGGTTCCACTCGTCGTGGATGACCTCAATCTCGTGCCAGTCGACGTCGTCGGTGCCGATGAGTGGCGGGGAGCCGAAAAGGGCGCATGACCAGGCCTTGATAAAGGCCTCCTTCGCGGCCCACAGGCCGCCCGCGTGACGGGCGACGGCCTCGGAATAGCGGGCGGAACCGGGCTGCGCGCCAGAGGTAGCGGCGGCGCGCGCGCGGACCCGGCGGGCCTCCCTGGGCGTGAGAACGCCGTTCAGGAAGGCCGAGCCCGGCTCCCTCATCTGAGAGGCAAACTCAGGGAGGGAGACCAGGTCAACGCCGAGTCCGCGCATCGCTCACTTGCCTTCCGGCAGGTGGTAGAAGCCGTCCTCGCCGAGGCGGGCGTTCGGATCCAGCAGGATCGCGGCCTCGACCTCGTGCGCGTCACCGGCAACGCCCGCAGCCGGGTCGTCGGGCAGACGACGACCCTCCACCGAGGTGAACAGCGGGGCGTGGCCCAGCATGCCCATCTCGATGTGACGCTGGCCGTTGCGCAGGCGACGATCCGACGCGGCGCGCCACGCCTCGAGGCGCTCGCGTCCGGCCTCGCGCTCCACGATGGCTTCGAAGGCGGCCGGGTTGACCAGCGCCAGGAAGCCGGAGACGTGGCCGAAGCCGAGCGAGGTCGCGAACGCCGCGCGCACCGGTCCACGCGAGGACAGGTTGAGCGGGGAACGCAGCCACACGAGCGGGCTGTACTTCTCCATCGCGTCGTCGACGCAGTCCAGCGCGACGTTCGCGGGGATCAGACCCGTGCGGAACACGTCGATGATGCCGCCCACCTGGAACACGCAGGCGCCACCCTTCGCGTGACCCGTGAGGGTCTTCTGCGAGATGACCAGCAGCGGGTTACCGGGGGTGCGACCCAGCGCCATGCCGACGCGGGTGTGCAGATCCGACTCGTTCGGGTCGTTGGCGTTCGTGGATGTGTCGTGCTTGGACACGAAGGCCACGTCGTCGATGCCCACGCCGAGTTCGGCGAGGTTGCGGGCAATGACCGAGTCACGTCCGCCGCGCGCCACCGCGAGGGCACCCAGGCCGGGCGCCGGAATCGAGGTGTGCGCGCCGTCGCTGAACGTCTGCGCGTGGGCCACGACAGCCAGGACCGGCAGGTTCATGTCGAGCGCCACCGACGCGCGGGTCAGCAGCACGGTGCCGCCGCCCTGTGCCTCGACGAAGCCGCCGCGGCGGCGGTCGTTAGCGCGCGAGACGAAGCGCGAGGAGATACCGCGAGCGAGCAGCTCGTTCGAGTTCGCCGTCGCGTTCATCGCGCCGAAGCCCACGATCGACTCGACCTGGATGTCGTCGATCGCGCCGGCCACGACGAAGTCAGCCTTGCCGGCCTTGATCTTGTCGAGGCCCTCCTCGATGGACACCGCGGCGGTCGCGCAGGCGCCGACCGGGTTGATCATCGAGCCGTAGCCGCCCACGTAGGACTGCATGGTGTGTGCAGCCACGACGTTGGGCAGGGTCTCCTGCAGGATGTCCTGCGGGTAATCCTCGCCCAGGAAGCGGTCGACGAAGAGCTTGTGCATCGAGCGCATGCCACCGAAGCCGGTGCCCTGCGTGGAGGCCACGGTCGCCGGGTGGACGACGCGCAGCAGCTCGGCGGGGCTGAAGCCGGCCGACACGAACGCGTCCACGGCGGAGACCAGGTTCCACACGGCGATCGGGTCGATTGAATCCAGCATAGAGGCCGGGATGCCCCAGCGAGCCGGATCAAAGTCCGTCGGGAACAGGCCGCCGATGCGGCGGTTCAGCGTCGCACGACGCGGCACGCGCACCTGGGCGCCGGCCTTGCGGGTCACCTGCCACTCACCGAACGCGGTCTGCTCGATGACGGTGAACTGCGGGTCAGCCTCGGCGTAGGAGCGTGCCTCGGCCTCGTCCTCGACCGTGAAGGTGATGTCGCGGTCCAGGAAGACCATCGCGGACTCGGGCGTGTAGCCGTCGTGCAGCGGGCCATCGTCGTGGAAGAAGCGCACGCCGGAGCGGGCCACGACCTCGTCGCGGTAGCGATCGAAGATCTCCGACTCGGGGACCAGCTGGTCGTCCTTGTCGTACCAGCCGCCCACCGGGGTGTCCGACCAGGTCAGCAGGCCGGTCATCCACGCCAGCTCGAGCACGCCCGCGGGGGTGAGCTCGACGGAGCCGTCGGTGTGGATACCGAGCTCGGCCTGGACGCGGGTACGAGCGCTGCCCCACGGGCCGACCTCGCCGTGACCGACGATGACGACCGTGTCGGCCAGCGACGCGGTGGTGCCTCCCCACTGCGAGGGGTCGACGTGCGGCACGGTGACCTGCGAGGGCGAGGGCAGCGCGGAGACGGTCGCGACCGGCTGCTCAGCAGGGGGTGCGGGGATGGCGGCCTCGGCCTGAGCGCGCAGGGCACGCAGGTCGATGGAGGAGTCCAGGCCGCCGGTCAGGTCGGCGTCCACCGGGGCGGTGGCAGCCTGTGCGCGCACCTCGGCGCTCGACAGGTTGAGCAGCTGCTCGGCCATTTCCTCGGTCGACCAGGTGCGAACACCCGCGGACTCGACGGCGGCGACCATCGGGTCGTTGCCTCCCATGAGGCCGGTGCCACGCACCCAACCGATACGGGGGTGAGCGATCGAGACGCGCGAGCCCCAGATCGGTTCGGCCGCCCAGCGGGTTGCGATGGCGTCGAAGGAGGCCTTCGCCTCGGCGTACGCGCCGTCGCCACCGAAGATGCCGCGGTTCGGGGAACCGGGCAGCACGACGTGCAGGCGGTGGTCGGCGTGCGTGTCGGAACCGATCGCGCACAGGCCGGCGATGGAACGCTCGACGCTCCACAGCAGCAGGCGCATCTGGTTCTCAGAGGCCGGGCCCGCGTCGGCCAGCGTGCCGGAAACGCGCGGAGCAGCGAACGGGTAGAACAGTGTCGGGACCAGGGCTTCCTTGGTCACCTTCACGTCGGCACCCACGGACTTCGTCTGCTCGGTGCCGATCCATTCCACGAGCGCATCCACGTCGCGGTAGGAGGCCAGGTTCGCGGGAACCAGCCACAGCTTCGCGCCGCCAGCCGCGTGCGTGCGGTACAGCTCCTTGGCGAAAGCCAGGCGTGAGGCGGAGATCGACGAGGAGGTCGCGATGACCGTCGCGCCACCGGCGAGCAGGCCACCCACGACCGCGCCACCGATGGAGGCGGGGGTCATGCCGGTGACCACGGCGACGTCGTTCGCGTAGGGCAGGTCCTCGGTGGAAGACAGCGCGTCGGCCGCGATCTGCTCGAGGCGAGCCGCGCGATCGTGATCGCCCTCAGCGCGCAGGCGGTTCGCCCAGTACGAGGCCTGCTCGGCCACTGCACGGCCGGTGCCCACGAAGGACGCCCCCTCGGCGAGCGTGCCTTCGGCGACGTAGCGGGCGACGTCCTCACGGGCGGATGCCCAGCGGTCGTCCAGCAGGACGGCGCGTGCGGCGTCGAAGCGAGGTTCGACCAGGTCAACCCAGCCCGAACCCAGCTCCGCGGCGACCGCGTCGATGACGCGCGCGTCGTCGGAGGAGTCCTCGCCGGTGGGGGCGGGCGCGTTCAGACCGAGCTCGGACAGGATCGTGCGAGCTGTCTTGGCCAGGACGCCGTCCTCACCCGTCACGGACGCGGCGTAGGCGTCCAGCGCGGCGGAGTCAACGACGCCGCCACCGGATGCGCCACCGGCGCTTGGCAGGGACACGGCAATACCTTCGCGGGCCGCGACGGCGGCCACGGCAGCATCGATGAGGGCATCGACGCCGGCGGCGTTCGTCGGGGCATCCAGCGGCAGGGTCGCCAGGTCGCCGTCGCGGGTCGAGGAGCCCTCACGGGTGCCCAGGACGATCTCGGCGGTGACGTGCTGTGCCCAGCCGGGTCCCAGCTGCCACGTGCCGGTCACGCGGTCGGCGATGTGGCCGGCCTTGACGCCGGCGGCGCCGAACAGCTTGCGCGTGCGCTCCTTAACGGCCTCGGCGAGGACCGGGCCGAAGGGCTTGTAGCCCTTGGCAGCCTTGTCAACCGTCGCAGACAGCGTGGCCACGTCGGCCTCGCCGGCGCCGTCGATCGAGTTCAGGCCGAGCTCGGAGGACATGTCCATGAGCAGCTGGTTACGGCGCGAGGACACGCCGTTGGTCAGCGACTCGGTCGTGTCGGTGGCGCCGACCTCGTCGATGCGAATCTTCGCGGACAAGGCCAGCAGGGCGACGATGGCGGAGGACGCCGTGAAGGGCAGGTCCGCAACGTCGGCACCCGAGGGGCCGCCGGTCGGGGCAGCGGGGGCGGGGGCCGGAGCGGCTTCGGCGGCGGGGGTAGCCGGGGCAGGCGCGGGAGCAGCCTCAGCAGCGGGGGCAGCCGGGGTGATCTCCTCGTCCTCCTCGTCCTCGATCACGGCGACGTCGGTCGCGTAAACGCGGGGCTCGTCGCGCTGGACGTTGAAGACGTCCACGCGCGAGAGGGCGAACTCGGGGGCGAGCAGGGTGCGGGAGGCCAGGTTGGCCAGGGTCGGGGCAGCACCGAGGCCAACCTCGATGACCTGGTCGACGCCCAGGCCGGGAACGCCGGGGGCAGCCTCTTCGGTCGAGAGCAGCACGCGCTGCGTCTCGATCCAACGCACCGGGGAGGCAAACTGCCAGCACAGCAGCTCGATGAGCAACGTGCGGGTCAGGACACCCGGGTTTGCCAGGGCCGCGTCCCACGCGCCTTCCGTCTCGAGCAGCTCGCGCACCGTGTCGGAGGGAACGACGTCGAGGATGGACTGGGCGAACTCGCGGGTGAGCTCGAAGGGACGCGCCACCAGGTTGGGAATGTAGCGGCCCACGAGCTTCGCGGGATCGATCTCGGCGGGAATGCGCTCGTCGAGCTTCGTACGGAAGTCTGCCACGCCGCTGCGCAGGACAGTGGAGTGGAAGGGCACGTCGATGCCGGGAACATACATGAAGGGACGCTTGCCACCGTGCTCGGCGGCGCGCTTGGTGGCGTCCTCCTCGAGGGCCTTCAGGCCCGCGACCGTACCCGCGACGGCGTACTGCTGGCCGGCCAGGTTGAAGTTGACGATCTGGAGGAACTCACCCGATGCCTGAGCGATCGACTCGACGTACTCCACGACGTGAGCGTCGTCGATGCCGAACTGGTTCGGGCGCAGCGCACCCATGCGGTAGTTCGAACGGCCCTTCTCGTCGCGGGGCACGAGCGAGTGCATCGTGGAGCCGCGCTGGAAGACCAGGTCGAGGACGATCTCGAGCGGGAAGACCTCGGCGTATGCGGCCAGAGCGTCGTACTCGCCCAGCGAGTGGCCGGCGAAGGCAGCACCCGGAACCAGCACGCCCTCTTCGCGCATGCGGGCCGTCTGGCCGATCGCGAGCGTCGCGAGAGCAACCTGCGTGAACTGGGTGAGGTTCAGGACGCCCTCGGGATGGCGGTAGGTCACGCCGCGTGCCACGATCTCGGTCGGGTTGTCGCGCACGATCGCCAGAATGGAGAAGCCCATCGCGGAGCGGGTGTGCGCGTCGGCGCGGCGCCAGACCTCGTCCACAGCCTTGGACTTAGTGCGCTCGTCCAGACCCATGCCCGCGCTCTGGATGCCCTGGCCGGGGTAGACGTAGGCGACCTTCGGTGCGAAGGTGTAGGCCGACGCACGCGAGACGACCTGCTTGTTGATGCGGCAGGTGACCTCGAGGGACAGCCCGCCGCCGACGACGCGACCCACACGCTCGACGGTGATCTCAACCTCGTCGTTCAGGTCGACGGTGCCGTACATGTAGTACGTCCAGCCGGCGATCTGAGTGCCGCCCTGACCGGCGACGACGGCCTCGGCTGCGTGCTGAGCGGTGGCCGACAGCCACATGCCGTGCACCAGAGGCGCGTCCATGCCCGCGACCTTGGCGGCCGCGTAGGAGGTGTGGATCGGGTTGTAGTCGCCCGAGACGATCGCAAAGGGCGTCATGTCGTCGGGAGCCTTGACGTTCACGCGGCGCAGGACCGAGCGGGGAGTGTCGACGACCTCGATGTTGGCGCCGCCGAAGGGCTTGGCCTCGGAGGGTGCACGGTTGCCGGTGGCGCGGCCGCGGATCGCGAAGCGCTCCTGCGTGGAGCCGACGTACTCACCGTTCGAGGTCAGCTCGAGGGCGACCGTGACGATACGGCCGGAGGAGGACTCGTCGACGGCGGCCACGTGGCTCGTCACGTCGATCGTCGTGATGCCGCGCTCGAGCATCTGCTCGGGCGTGTACTCCAGGGTGATCGAGTGATCGAGGTGGACGGCGTTGAGCAGGCCCTCGATGACTGGGTAGTCGTTGTGAATGGCCGAACCCAGGGCCGCGTAGATCGCGGGCCAGGCGGGGCCGAGGAGGGCGTCGGGCGCCCAAGCAGCCAGCTCGTAGCTGGCGGGCAGGGCAGCGCCCGTCGCCTCTGCGTGGTCGAAGCCCAGGGTGGGGGCCAGCGTGAAGGAGTAGTGTGCCTCGCCGAAGACGGACTTGGCGGAGGGAACCATGACCGGCAGCGCGTCCACGGTGTCACCGGCGACGGACACGGAGGTCACGCCGGCGGTGGCCGCGAGCATCGCGTACATGTGCTGGGGCAGCTTGGCCTCGTCGATGACCGGGACCGCGCCGTCCTCGCCGGACAGGACCAGCGGGAAGATCAGCTCGCGCACCGCGTGCTTCTCGGAGCCGCGCGGGTCGTTGTCCCACGCGGTGTCCAGGTGGATGACCATGTCCACGCCGGTGTCGGTCGGGTTCAGGGACACGCGATCCTCGTCGAGGATGGAGGCCGGGTTCGTCATGAGGTGGCCGGTCCACGAGATGAAGGGGACCTTGCGCAGCCATTCCTCGCGGGTGGCGGCGGGCTTGCCGTTACCCAGGCGCGAGGCGACGGGCGTCGCGACGGCACCCGAGGCAGCAAGACGATCGGCTGCTGCGGCCTCGAAGCGGCCCAGGAGGGAAGCGACGGGCTCGTCGACACGGTCGATGCCGGCCACGGAGACGGGGCCGGGGATGATGCGGACCTGGTCGGCGGTGTAGCGCTCGTCCTGCGCCTGCCACAGGCAGTCCTGGCCCCACCAGCGGATGAGGTCGTCATCAAGGATCGGGACGAAGGGCATCGGCTTGGGGTAGGAGCGGCACAGGGCCGGGAACCAGGCGGCGTCGATGGGGGTGACGTGCGTGGTCGCGGCGTTCGGGTAGGCGGCCATCAGGCGGTCGGCGGCGGCGTGTGCGTCGGCGACATCCTCGACGGTCGGGAACAGGGTTTCGACCTCGCCGTGATCCACGGGGGCCAGACGGGCCTCGACACGCTGGAGGAGATCGTGGTAGCGGATCTGCCACGTGGGATCAACCCACGGGTAGGACAGGTCGGCGAAACGGCGCACCCAGGCCTCGTAGGTCATCTCTTCGAGATCACCGAAGTAGGGCTTGGCCGTGTGGGAGAGGATCTCGACGATCTCGTCCTTGCGGGCGCGCACCTGGGCGCCGTCGGAGCCGATCTCGGCGATGATGCGCGCAGCTGCGGCCGCGGCGTTGGAGACCTCGTGCATGTCGGCGCGCAGGTGCGACAGACCAGAGGTCATGCCGCCGCGGGTCACGCCCTCGCCGACCCAGCCGCCCAGCTCGTCGTTGTCGGGCACACCGGGCGTGGCCACGAGGAGTTCCTTGACCGCCTTGGTGGTGTGCGCTTCCTTCGTGGTCATCGCGGCGGTGCCCACGAGGACGCCGTCGACGGGCATCGGCGGGCGGCCGTAACGAGCGGACCAGTCGCCGGTGAGGAAGTCAGCGGCGCGTTCGGGGGTACCGATGCCGCCGCCCACGGTGAGGACGATGTTGGACTGGGCGCGCAGCTGGGCGTAGGTGGCCAGCAGCAGGTCGGACAGGTCCTCCCAGGAGTGGTGGCCGCCGGAGTGGCCGTCCTCGACCTGGACGATGACCTTGATCGGGTCGGCCTCGCGCGCGATAGCGATGACCTTACGGATCTGATCAACCGTGCCGGGCTTGAAGGCCACGTAGGGGAAGCCGTCGGCGCGCAGCTGCTCGATGAGAGCCAGGGCCTCGTCCTGTTCGGGGATACCCGCGGAGATGACGACGCCGTCGATGGGGGCGCCGGACGCGCGCGAACGCGACACGATGCGAGCCTGACCGAACTGGAGGTTCCACAGGTAGCGGTCCAGGAACATCGAGTTGAACTCGGCGGTGTGGCCGGGGCGCAGCTGGGCACGCAGGCCCGCAAGGTTCTCGTTGTAGACCTCTTCGGTGACCTGGCCACCGCCGGCCATTTCGGCCCAGAAGCCCGCGTTTGCGGCGGCCGCGACGATCTCGGGATCGACGGTCGTCGGCGTCATGCCGGCCAGGAGGACGGGGGAGCGTCCGGTCAGGCGTGAGAAGGCGGTGTCAACGACGGTCTTGCCGTCGGGAAGGGTCACGAGGCTGGGGCGCACGTGCGACCAGTCGGTGCCGGGCTCGGGGGTCCAACCGGGGGTCGCGGCCTTGTCGCGGTCGGAGGCAGTACCTGCGGCGACGACGCCAACGCCGGTGCCCTCGACGAGGGCGCGGGTCATGCGAACCGTCGTGGCGCCCGGGCCCATGTCGATGATCCAGGTCGCGCCGGATTCGGCGGCGGCGTTGATCTGCGAGGGCCAGTCCACGGGCGTGGTGAGCACAGCGGCGCCCAGGGAGTGGGCCAGCTCGGCGTCGATACCGCACTGGGCGGCCCACTCGTCCACGAGGGCGAGGGCGTCGGCGAGCATGGGGGAGTGGAAGGGCACGTACACCGGCAGGTATTCGCACACGGGGGTCAGCGGGCGGCCACCGCGCTCGTGGGCGTCGTGCGCTGCCTTGTCCTTGGCAGCGGCGCGCTCAATGGCCGCAACGAGGGACGCCAGGTCGTTCGGGGCGCCCGACACAACGTGCGTGTCAGTGTCGTTGCGCAGAGCGATCGAGAGGGGATGCGAGGTCGACGGCAGGGACTCGATGATGCGTCCGAGGAGTGCGTCGGACACGCCGCGCACGGACACCATGTAGGTCGCGTCGCCGGCGTGCGGGGCGCGAGCGCGGCGCGTGATGCGGGCGGCGGCTGCGCCGATCAGACGAGCGAGCGCGAACACGGAGGCAGCCCGGGCCTCGTCCCCGGCGATCCACGCGCGGGCGATCTCCACGCCGAGCACGCCCTGGGAGTGACCCTCAAACGCGGTGGGCTGGTTGGCGACGATGTTCAGGCCGGCGCGCGTCAGATCGATGAGCGCACCGAGCTGGGCGGCGACGATACCGGGAACCGACAGGGCGGCCTCGTCCGGGCCGGCCACGTCGCGGGTCACAGCCGCAGACTCGGGGGCGGCGGGCAGCTCGAAGGGCAGCGAAGCGACCGACTGGGTGGCCAGCGAGCGGCGCACGGGGGAGAGCACCTGGTCCGAGGCCTTGATGACACCGGCGACGATCTCGGCGATCTCAGGATCGCGAGCAATCTCGTCGAGGGCGGCGCGCCACGGGGTGGCCTGACCGGCAAAGGTCAGCGCGTAGGGGGTCTCATTCAGAGAGGACACAAACGACATGTTCTTACTTTCCTTCGGGGACAATTCTTCTCAAACGACGCCGGTCACAGAGGGCCGTTATCGTGACGCTTGACGTGGGGTGCACGCTGGTCCTTCGTGGCCAGCAGGTGCAGGGAATCGATGATGGTCTGGCGGGTATCTGCGGGAGCGATGATGCCGTCGAGCTGGCCCGAGGACACGGAGACCTCGGGGTTGACGGTCTCCTCCTCGTAGCGGGCCACAAGCTCGGCCTTCGTCTCCTCGAAGGTCCCGTTTTCGCGGGCGGCAGCAAGCTCGCGGCGGTACATGATCGACGCCGCGCCCTCCGCACCCATGACGGCGATCTGAGCGTCGGGCCACGCGAACGCGAGGTCCGCACCGATCGACTTCGAACCCATGACGATGTAGGCACCGCCGTAGGCCTTACGCAGGATGACGGTCACCATCGGCACGGTCGCGTTCGCGTAGGCGACGATCACCTTCGCGCCGCGGCGGATGATGCCCGCCTGCTCCTGCTCGGTGCCCGGACGGTAGCCGGGAACGTCCACGAAGGTGACGATAGGCAGGCCGAAGGCGTCGCAGAAACGCACGAAGCGGGCCGCCTTCTCCGAGGCATCCACGTCGAGCGTGCCAGCATCGTTGATCGGCTGGTTTGCCACGATGCCCACCGACTGGCCATCGACGCACGCGAAACCGATCGTCACGTTGGGAGCGAACAGGTCCTGAATCTCCACGTACTCGCCGTGGTCGACGAGCGAACGCACCACGTCGCGCACGTCGTAGGGCTGACGCACCGACGTCGGCACCAGGTCGGCAACCGCGCGGGCCGCAGCCTCGTCCTCGGGATTGGGAATGTACTCGTACTTGGGGGGAGCGACCTCGCACGAGGAAGGCAGGTAGTCCAGCAGGGACCGCACGTAATCGATCGCCTCTTCCTCCGTGTCGGCCATGTGGTGGGCCACGCCGGACTGGAAGTTGTGAATCGCTGCGCCACCGAGCTCGTCGAGCGTCACCTTCTCACCGGTCGTCGCCGCGACGACGTCCGGGCCCGTCACGAACATGTGCGAGTTCTCGCGCGTCATGACGATGAAGTCGGTGAGGGCCGGCTGGTACACGGCGCCACCGGCACAGGGCCCCAGGATGATTGAAATCTGGGGAACCAGGCCAGAGGCCTCGCACGTCTTCTTGAAGATGCGGCCATACTGGGCGAGTGCGACGACGCCCTCCTGGATGCGGGCGCCGCCCGAATCCTGAATACCGACGATCGGAATGCGCATGCGGATGCCCCGGTCGATCAGGTCGACGATCTTGTCGCCCTCGACTTTGCCCAGGGTGCCACCGAGCACCGAGAAGTCCTGCGCGTAGGCGGCGACCATCCGGCCCTGCACGCGACCGAAGCCGGCGGCCACAGCTGAACCGATACGACCTTCGCGCACAGAACCACCGATGAACTGACCGACCTCGTGCCACACGCCGTCGTCAAAGAAGAGAGACAGACGCTCACGCGCCGTCAGCTTCTTTTTCGCGTGCTGGCGCTGGGCGGCCTTCTCCTCGGCGGCCTGAGCGATCGCGTCCTGGGCCTGAATGAACCCGTCACGCGTGAGCGGGCTGGGGGTGCTCATTGTGCCTCCTCTTCAGTGGCGATGTGGGCGATGCGAGTCCCGGTGGTCACGGTGTCGCCCTGCTTGATCGACAGGGAGGTGACGGTGCCCGCACGCGGGGCCAGCAGCGGCTTTTCCATCTTCATGGCCTCGAGGACGGCCACGAGCTGGCCTTCCTCGACCTGGTCGCCCTCGGACACGGCCAGCGCGACGACGATCGCCTGCATGGGGGCGACGATGTCGCCGGGGGCACCCTGGTGGGGGCCGGCCTGAACAGCGGAGGAACCCGCGCGACGCGGGGCCGAGCGCAGCGGCTGAGGCGGGCGAGGGGCCGCGGCGGCCGGAGCGTTGAACATGCCGGCCGGCAGGGTCAGAGATACGCGGCGGCCATCCAGCTCGATGATGTACGTCTGACGGGGCAGGTCGGCCGTCGACGAGGCCTCGGCGGGCACAGCCAGGTCCGAGTAGTCGTGCTGGGGCATGAACGTCGTCTCGAACCAGCGCGTGGAGACGTTGAAGCCGCCGACGCCGCAGAAGTCGGGATCGTTGATGATGTCCTGGTAGACGGGCACCGGGGTGGCCACGCCCTGCACCGAGAACTCGGCCAGCGCGCGGCGCGAACGCGCCAGCGCCTGCTCGCGATCCGCGCCCGTGACGATGATCTTGGCGATCATGGAATCGAAGGCGGTCTGCACGGAGTCGCCCTGATCGATGCCGAGCTCCAGACGGATGCCGGGGCCCAGGGGCCAGTGCACCTCGTCGAGGCGGCCCGCCGTGGGGGTCAGGTCCTTTGAGGGGTCTTCGGAGGTCACGCGGAACTCGAAGGAGTGGCCGCGAGGCTCCGGGGGAGTGGTGAGCGGCAGGCCCTGCGCGATACGAATCTGCTCGCGCACCAGGTCGATCCCCGTGACTTCCTCGGATACGGGGTGCTCGACCTGCAGACGCGGGTTGACCTCGAGGAACCAGATGTTGCCGTCCGGCTCGAGCAGGAACTCCACCGTGCCCACGCCCACGTAGTCGACGTGCTCGAACAGTGCGCGCGATGCGTTCACGAGCGTCTCGTGCGCGCCTTCGGGCAGGAAGGGCGCGGGAGCCTCCTCGACCAGCTTCTGGTTGCGACGCTGCACCGAGCAGTCGCGGGTCGAGATGACGTGGAAGTTGCCGTGCGAGTCGCGGGCCGACTGCGTCTCGACGTGACGGGCGACCTCGACAAAACGCTCGACGAAGTGAGCGCCCAGGTCGGCGGCGTCCGTGTGACGCGCGAAGAACAGGTCGAGGTCGGCCTGCGAGCGGATGATGCTGATGCCTCGGCCGCCGCCGCCATCGGCGCGCTTGAGCACCACGGGGTAACCGGCGGAGGCGATGAAGGCCTCGACCTCTTCGCGCGATGTAACGGGCTCGGACACGCCGGGGACGGGAGCCACGCCGCACGCCTCGGCGACGCGACGGGCCTTGATCTTGTCGCCCAGCGCATCGATGACGGAAGACGCGGGGCCGAGCCACGCGATACCGGCATCCTCGACGGCGCGTGCGAACTCGGAGTTCTCCGAGAGGAATCCGTAGCCGGGATGAATCGCATCCGCGCCGGTTTCCAGAGCAATCGCCAGGATCTTCTCACCGTTCAAATACGTCGACGCCGCATCGTCGCCACCCAGGGACAGGGCCTCGTCGGCCTCGCGCGTATGAGGTGCCGCCATATCCTGATCGGCGTACACCGCGATCGTCGCAATGCCCATGTCGGTGGCCGTGCGGCACACGCGCAGAGCGATTTCGCCACGGTTGGCGACGAGGATTCGATTAATTGTTCGCACGCTTCTCCTTGGTGTCGTGAACGGTTGTCAGAGGTATTCCGGTTGCCAGGACATCTCCGGCGTTAATGTCGTGAGTGCGGCCATCGTCGGTGGCTACGAGGAGGGAGCCGGTCGGGCTCAGCCCCAGGGCAACGCCTTCCATCGCCGGGTGACCATTCGGATCCGTCGGTTTCGCGAGCGCGATGCGCGTCCCCAGGAGCGGCAATGCGTTCGCGGCCTCGTCAGCTAGCCCGCAATCACGGGCGTTTCCATGGGCAATGAGGCCTCGGATGCGAGAGTCGAGCCCGGCAAGGATCTGGGCAAGCAGGGTGTGGGAGACGGAGGTGGGGTCGGCTCCGGCCTCGGCGTCACCCTCGGCGTACAGGGAGGTGGCCTGCGGTGTAGCGAGGTGATCGGAGTCCTGGGCGATGTTGATGCCGTAGCCAAGAATCGCGCTCGTCGTAAACGGGGACGAGGCCGGGGCGAGCTGGGCGAGGATGCCGCAGATTTTGCGCGCACCGTCGACGAGCACGTCGTTGGGCCACTTGAGAGAAACGGTGTGGCCGAGGGGCGACAGACGGGGAGAGAGCGCGTCGCGCACGGAGAGCGCGCACGCGTGCACGAGCCAGCCGAGCATCTCGGTGGGAAATGAGGTGGGAAGGGAGACGATGGTGGAGGCGAGGAGAGCCTGACCATCCGGGGTTGTCCATGTACGCCCGAGTCGACCGCGGCCCGCGCTTTGGTGATCGGCGATGATCGTTGTCAGGTGGGGAGTGGCGGTCGTCGTGTCTGCGAGGAGCGTTACTGCGAGATCGAGGGTGGAGGACGTGTCGCTGACGTGATAAACGGGGGAGTGAACGCCCGCGATGGTGATGCGTGTTGCGTGTTCCATGCCGCCTCCTGTTGGGTCTTCCTCGTGTTTGACAGGGGAGATAGTCCTCCCCGAGTACTTCAAAGTTTGTCTTAAAAATCAAACCTACGCATGCGTTTTTAAAAAATTGGAATAGTTTTCGGTAAATCACTACGGATCCGTAACCAACGCGGAACCCTTATGGGAGGCGGAAGCTGCGAATTCCGCGAAATGATGCCCTGAGATGAGGATCACCGCCCCTCGCGTCCCGTTGGGCGGCTCACTGGTCCGTGCGGGGTCGGTACCATAGGAGGGAACACGCGCGCGAGGGCGCGCCCCAAACCACCCGAACGGAGTAACGTGGCGGAGTTTATTTATCAGATGATCAAGGCTCGCAAGGCCATCGGTGACAAGGTCATCCTCGACGATGTCACCATGAGCTTCTTCCCGGGCGCCAAGATCGGTATGGTCGGCCCGAACGGTGCCGGTAAGTCCTCGATCCTGAAGATCATGGCCGGCCTGGATGAGCCCAGCAACGGCGAGGCTCGCCTGACCCCCGGCTACACGGTCGGAATCCTCATGCAGGAACCCGTCCTCGACGAGACGAAGACCGTCATCGAGAACGTCCGCCTGGGCGCCGCCGACATCTTCGGCAAGCTCGCCCGCTTCAATGAGATCTCCGAAGAGATGGCGAATCCTGACGCCGACTTCGACGCTCTGATGGAGGAGATGGGTAAGCTCCAAACCGAGATTGACGCCGCCAACGCGTGGGACATCGACTCTCAGCTCGATCAGGCGATGGACGCCCTGCGTTGCCCGCCGCCGGACCAGCCTGTGTCCGTTCTC
The DNA here is from genome assembly GCA_001072465.1 of Xylanimonas cellulosilytica. Classification (GTDB taxonomy): domain Bacteria; phylum Actinomycetota; class Actinomycetes; order Actinomycetales; family Actinomycetaceae; genus Pauljensenia. The sequence continues at coordinate 32,963 of JVKM01000001.1, forward strand.
TCCGGTGGTGAGCGCCGCCGCGTGGCGCTGTGCAAGCTCCTCATTGAGGCCCCCGACCTGCTGCTCCTCGACGAGCCCACGAACCACCTCGACGCCGAGAGCGTGCTCTGGCTCGAGAAGCACCTCGCCTCCTACCCGGGCGCGGTCATTGCCGTCACCCACGACCGTTACTTCCTCGACCACGTCGCCGGCTGGATCGCCGAGGTTGATCGCGGCCACCTCTACCCCTATGAAGGCAACTACTCCACCTACCTGGAGACGAAGGAAAAGCGTCTGTCCGTTCAGGGGCAGAAGGACGCCAAGCTGGCCAAGCGTCTGAAGGAAGAACTCGAGTGGGTTCGCTCTAACGCGAAGGGGCGCCAGGCCAAGTCGAAGGCCCGTCTGGCCCGCTACGAGGAGATGGCTGCCGAGGCTGAGCGCACGCGCAAGCTCGACTTCGAGGAAATCCAGATTCCGCCGGGCCCGCGCCTGGGTAGCGTCGTCATCGAGGCGAAGGATCTTCAGAAGGGCTTTGGTGATCGCTCGCTCATCAACGGCCTGTCCTTCTCGCTGCCGCGTAACGGCATCGTCGGCGTCATCGGCCCGAACGGTGTCGGTAAGACCACGCTGTTCAAGACGATCGTCGGCCTCGAGCCTCTCGACGGCGGCGAGCTGACGATCGGCGAGACCGTCAAGATCAGCTACGTCGACCAGTCGCGCGCCGGTATTGACCCGGACAAGACCCTGTGGGAGGTCGTCTCGGACGGCCTGGACTTCATCCAGGTCGGCAACGTGGAAATGCCTTCGCGCGCCTATGTCTCTGCGTTTGGTTTCAAGGGCCCGGACCAGCAGAAGCCGGCCGGCGTCCTGTCCGGTGGTGAGCGTAACCGCCTGAACCTGGCTCTCACCCTCAAGCAGGGCGGCAACCTCCTCCTGCTGGATGAGCCGACCAACGACCTTGACGTCGAGACCCTCGGTTCGCTGGAAAACGCCCTCCTGGCGTTCCCCGGCTGCGCCGTCGTCGTCACTCACGACCGTTGGTTCCTTGACCGCGTCGCCACCCACATCCTCGCGTGGGAGGGCACTGAGGAAGCGCCCGACAACTGGTACTGGTTCGAGGGCAACTTTGAGGCGTACGAGAAGAACAAGGTCGCCCGCCTGGGCGAAGCTGCCGCGAACCCACACCGCGTGACGCACCGCAAGCTGACGCGCGACTGATTCGCAGCGTATGAGGGGGAGGGCCTGGTGGTCCTCCCCCTTATCGTGTCTATTGGTGGATTCAGTGCGTGGTGTCGCGTCGTGGGTGTCAATGTGAGTCAATAGTTTGACAGAGTGGCGGATTGTATCCCTGTGTTGTGGGATGTGCTCCTGACAGCGGTCGTTCGATCGCGAATTGCTCATGTTATGGATCCCACTTGCCTTTTGTGCAGGTCACATTTAGTATGTGATGCGAATCGCAAACTGCCGACGGCGCGAAAGGGGCTCCGATGGCGATTGAACAAACGCTCATCGACGCGCTGGGTGGACACCTCAATATCGTCGAGGTTGAACCCTGCACAATGCGTATCCGTATCCAGGTGAAATCTCAGCGAGACGTCGATGAGGCCGCGCTGCGCGTGGACGGCGTATTGGCCGTCGTGCGTTCCGGCGACGTTGTTCAGATCGTGTGCGGAGCTCAGTCCGATGATGTAGCTGCTGCAATGATCTCAATCCTTGAGAGCGTGGCCCATGACACGCCTGCGGAGTCTTTGTCGCAGCGCGTCCACGCTAGTATTTAGAGTGTCATCAGCCCGCAACGTAGAAGGCTTTTTCGTGGATATTCACGCACCCGCATCTGACAACATCGATGAGCTGCGCCGTGTCGCCGATGCTAATGGCGTAGCCACCGGATTCTGGGACTGGTACGGGAATTGGGTGGGCGTGAGTGCGTCTACTCTCCTGAAGGTCCTCGGCGCTCTCGGACTGCCCCTCGATGAATCGTCCACGGTGGGGGACGTGCACGAGGCTCTGCGTCTGACCGACGAGCGCGAGTGGCGCCGTACCCTGCCTCCGACGATCGTCGCCCGCCAGGGTGGCGGCTACATGTTCCCAGTGCACGTGCCGGATGGCTCGTGGGTGAACGTTCAGTGGGTGCTGGAGGACGGCCGTAAGGGCTCGTGTGATCAGGTGGATCGCTACATCGCTCCGCGCATGATCGACGGTGAGCTCGTCGGACGTGCGACCTTTGACGTGCCGCACTGGCTGCCGCTCGGATGGCACCGCCTCGTGGCGACTGTCGAGGGTGGACACGTGGAGTCCGCGACCCTCATCATCGTGCCGAACACGCTGTCTCTGCCGCTCCTGGAGTCCTCGCGCCGCGTGTGGGGAGTCAACGCTCAGCTGTACTCGACGCGCTCGGCCTCCTCGTGGGGCATTGGTGACGCCGCCGATCTGGCTGACCTGGCTGCCGTGTGTGCGGACAAGGGTGCCGATTTCCTGCTCATCAACCCCGTCCACGCATCGCAGCCGGTGTCTCCGCTGGAGACCTCTCCCTACCTGCCGGTGTCGCGCCGTTGGCTCAACCCGATCTACATTCGTCCCGAGAGCATCGAGGAGTACGCCTCCCTGCCCGAGGCTTGGCGCGCGGACATCGAGCAGCTGCGCGACGAGACCCGCCAGTTCGCCACCCGTGAGGACCTGATCGACCGTGATCGCTCGTGGGAGGCCAAGCGCAAGGCCCTCGAGGTCATCTTCGCCGCTCCGCGTTCCTACCATCGCCAGAGCCAGCTGGATCGCTTCATCGAGCGCGGCGGTTCGGAGCTGTCCAACTACGCGCTGTGGTGCGCCCTCGTTGAGCGCGAGGGCACGATCGAACTGCCCGAGGACCTTGCCCGTTCGTCTGCGCCTCGCGTCGAGCTTGAGCGCCTCGAGCTGGCCGAGCGAGTTGACTTCTACCAGTGGTGCCAGTGGGTTGCCGCCGAACAGCTCGAGCATGCCCAGCACGTGGCGCGTGAGGTCGGCATGGAGATCGGCATCATGGCCGACCTGGCAGTCGGCGTGCACGGCTACGGTTCCGAAAAGTGGAGCCGTCCCGAGCTCTTTGCCAGCGGCATGAGCGTGGGTGCTCCGCCGGACGTCTACTCCCAGCAGGGTCAGAACTGGTCGCAGCCGCCGTGGTCGCCGCGTAGCCTTGCGGAGTCCGGCTACCTGCCGCTGCGCGACATGGTCCGCGCTGCACTGGCTAACGCCGGCGCGGTGCGCATCGATCACATCCTGGGTATGTTCCGCCTCTGGTGGATCCCGGACGGTTGCGCTGCCACTGAAGGTACCTACGTGTACTACGATCACGAGGCCATGATGGGCGTCATCCTGCTGGAAGCACAGCGTGCGGGTGCCGTCGTCATCGGCGAGGATCTCGGAGTCGTGGAGCCGTGGGTGCGCGATTACCTGCGCGAGCGTGGCGTCCTCGGCACCTCCGTTGTGTGGTTCGAAAAGGAGGGCGGCGGCTGGCCGCTGCGTCCCGAGCACTACCGTGATCGCGCTCTGGCCGCAGTCAACATCCATGACTTGCCGCCGACGCTCGGCTACATCCGTGGCATCCAGACGACGCTGCGTTCTGAGCTTGGTCTGCTGACGGACGACATCGAGACGGTGCGCGCGGGCGATCGCCTTGAACTCGAACAGGTGGGCGCGCGACTGCATGAGTACGGCTGCATCGACGGCGCAGAGCCCAGCGAGCGCGAGACCGTTGAGGGCCTGTACCGCTACGTTGCGAAGACCCCGTCGAAGCTGGTCGTCGCCTCCCTCGTGGATGCGGTCGGGGATGTGCGCCCGCAGAATATGCCGGGCACGGGTGCTGACCTGTACCCGAACTGGTGCGTGCCGCTGTGCGATTCCGATGGTGAAGAAGTCGCGATCGAGGACCTGCCCACGGATGAGCGCCTGACCTCTCTGTTCGCGCTGTTGCGCGAGACCGTCCGCTGACAGACGCCAATAGGCCGACGCATGAACCCCGCGACCCGAAAGGGTCGCGGGGTTCATACATACGATCGGGGATCAGTTGCCGTCGGGGAGGGAAAATAGCGGATCGAGAACCCCCACTGTGAGCAGTGCTTGGTCGAACTCGGGAGAGACCGGCTCTCCGGGAGGGCTGACGACGATGACTGGCACGCATGGGGACAGCCCCGCCCCTCGGGCGGGGCCGAGATCCCAGTGGATGAGGGGAGTACCCTCGTCGACGATGTCGCCCTCCTCGACGAGGGGAGCAAAGCCTCGGCCGTGCAGGCCGACGGTATCGATGCCCAGATGAATGAGGATCGAGGGTCCGCGCGTCGAGGTGATAATTGCCGCGTGCGATTTGAGCTTGGTGACCACTCCGTTGATGGGGGAGTGAACGGTCACGCACGTGACGTCATTGTCCGGCAGGAGCGCGCGGCCATCCCCGACGACGCCACTGGCGAAGACGGGATCCGGTACCTCGGAGAGGGGCAGGACGTGCGCAGCGAAGGGTGCGCGGACGAGGAAGCTCACCGGCTGGCGTTCATCTGCTCGACGAGGTCCTCGGAGTCGGGGCCCATGACGACCTGCACGGCGTCGCCAACGATGACGACGTCGAAGGCTCCGGCTTCGCGCAGCTTGGCCTCGTCGATGAGGTCGGTGTTGGCTGCGTCCAGGCGGATGCGCGTAATGCACGCCTCGAGATTGGAGATGTTGTCCCAGCCGCCCAGGGCCTCGACGAGGGTCGTTGCGGTGTCCATGGTGTCCTCCTTGGCTCAGTCACCGAAACCGTTGCGGTTTGCCTCACACTTATGGTATCGCGACCGTGCACGAATGGGCACACTTGCAGCGACCGAGCGCGTCACATTATGAGATGGTCGGGGAAGCGCTGGAACCGCGAATGCGGGCAGCCGGAGTGAACGCCATCGCGATGCCTGCGGCAACAGCGAGTGCCGTAAACAGATACATCGCAGCCTCGATCCCGGTGTGGGCGGCAACAATGCCGGCAGCGAATGAACCGAGGGGCATGACGCCCCAGACTGCGAAGCGAAAGATCGCGTTCATGCGGCCGAGCATGTCGGGAGGACAGATTTCCTGGCGCAGGCTCATCTGGGTGACGTTGTAGATCGTCAGGAAGTAGGAGGAGATGACGCCGGCGGCAGCAATGATCCACGCGGCCATGCCCTGGGCGTGAATGGAGGCCGGCTGGGCGACAATCACGAGAATGCCGATGATATTGGTGATGATGAGGGTGCGCCCGATTCCCAGGTGGGCGATCCACACTGGCCGGGTGAGCGCCCCGAGGAATCCGCCGATCGCCCCGGCGCTGAGCAACAAGCCGAGCTGCGTGGCGCTCATGCTCAGGGTGCGCAGCACGAGGAGGGGCAGCAGCACCCGGATGCCCGCGCTTGCAAAGGCCGCGGCGGCAATGCAGGAAAAGAGCGGGTAGAGAATGCGTTGGCCGCGCACGAAGGCGAGGCCCTCGCGTATCTGGGCGCCGAGGGTGGCATCGCTGCGCACAGGAGTGGGCTCGGGCGTGCGAATGCGCCAGATCGCCCACGTGGACGCAACGTAGGTGGCGGCGGTCAGCAGGTAGACCAAGGGAGCAGCCACGATGCCGAGGAGCCAGCCGCCCAGCCCCGGACCCCCGGCAAGGCCGACCTGGTACGAGGCCTCGAGGCGCCCGTTGGCCGCGCCGATGTACCGCTTGGAGGCGATCAGCGGGACGTAGGACTGGTAGGCCACGTCGAAGAAGACGGTGGATAGGCCGAGGATGGTTGCGACGACCATGAGGTGTACGAGGGTCAGTGACGAGAGGATGTAGGCCAGGGGGATAGACGTCAGGGCCGTGATGCGCGTGAGGTTCGCGGCGATCATGACGCGGCGCTTGCGCCACCGGTCCACCCAGGCGCCGGCGGGCAAGCCGACAAGCAAAAATGCGAGGGTCTGCAGGGCGGAAAGCAGTCCGATCTGGGTTTCGCTGGCGTGCAGGAGGCTGATCGCGATCGCCGAGGTCGCCAGGGCTCCCACCTGGAAGCCGATCTCTGCGGCGGTTTCACCCGCCCACAGGTGCATGAAAGCAACGTTATGGGTGAGTGGGTGGTGGAGCCAGGATCTGATGGAGAGAAGCATCTGTCATCACCGAGGCCTAGGCCGGTGTGGGTGCCTCGTCGATGAGTCCGGCGGCTGCCAGCGCCCAGGCAAGGCCGCCCTGGCCGACTGCGGGGGCAACGATGTCAGCGACCGCAACCAGGTCATCGCAAACACCGCCAATGCTGATGCCGACGGCGGCGCGCGCCACGGCCTCGACGTCGTTGTTAGAGTCGCCGAGCGCGACGGTGTAAGAGAGCGGAATGCCCACGTGCTGGCAGATGGCGCGGATGCCGACTGCTTTCGACAGATGGGCCGGAACGACCTCGAAGGGAACGTAGCCTGCAGCGCCAACGGAGCCGATGATCGCGCGATAGCCGTCCGGTAGGGCTGCTGTCACGCGTTCCATCGAGGCTTTTTCGGGCGGGACATATGCTGTGACCTTGGTGAATGCACCGCCGTCGATGCCCACGATAAAGGGCGTGATCGACTGGGCGTATTCGATCCAGTCCTCAGGGTGTTTGCCGGCCCGGGGAACGAAGAAGTCGAGGTATCCCTCGCTGGGCCCCATCTGGTCGGGGCCCTGCCAGATGTAGAAGGCGTCGAGTTCCTCCCATAGGGTGGTCAACACATCGACGTGCTCGCGGGGCATGCGCTCGTCCAGGAGAATCGTATTGCCGACGGCCGCGTATCCTCCGGCACCGCCGACGATCCCCTCGAAGCCGACATCCCAAAAGCGGGGGTAGACCTCGGGCGCGGAGCGGCCCGTGCACGCGAAGAGCCGGTGTCCGCCCTCCCTGACCTGCGCCAGGGCCTCAAGCGCGGATTCTGGGATTCGCTGGCGAGAATCGCACAGCGTCCCGTCGATGTCGACAAAGACTGCACGGGGAGATGGGGACTCGTTCTCGACGCGCGCGGGGACCTCGGTGTCAGTCATAGGATCCATCTTATCCCAGGGCGAAACCGGCCTTGCACGTGCAGAATACGCCCCGCAAACGACAAATCATGCGCACGGTCGATTGGAAGGGTACCCCGTGGTCCACACTGGAACCATCGACGATACCCGCGATGGAGCACGAAAGGCAGTTCACGACGATGGAGCACGCAGTACTGACGGACGCCAACGACCTCACCCTCCTGCAGGCCGCGGCGCTTCTCTCGGGTTCGAGCGCCTGGGACTCCCGCCCGATCCCCGCGGCGGGCGTTCCCTCCTTCGTGATGAGCGACGGTCCCCACGGCGTTCGCCGCCAGCTCGGGGACGCCGACCACCTGGGTATCGCGGAGTCGGAGAAGGCAACCTGCTTCCCGACGGCCTCAGCCGTCGCGGCCACGTGGAACCCGGAGCTGGCGCATGAGATGGGTGAGGCGCTGGGGCTGGAAGCGCGAGGCCTCGGTGTCAACGTCCTGCTCGGTCCCGGCCTCAACATCAAGCGTTCGCCCCTGTGTGGGCGTAACTTCGAGTACTTCTCCGAAGATCCGATCCTGGCCGGGCGCATGGCCGCCGGCCTTGTTGAGGGCATCCAGTCCACCGGAACCGCAGCTTGCCCCAAGCACTTCGCTGTCAACTCACAGGAGCTGCGCCGCATGGCCTCGGATTCCATCGTGGACGAGCGCACGATGCGTGAGATCTACCTGACCGGCTTCGAGATCGTCTGTCGAGAGGCCAAGCCGCGGGCGATCATGAGCTCCTACAACCTCGTCAACGGCACCTACGCGCACGAGAACAAGCATCTGCTGACCGACATCCTGCGCACCGAGTGGGGTTTCGACGGCATGGTCATCTCGGACTGGGGCGGTTCGAACAGTGCCGTCGAGGCCGCGCGCGCCGGCGGCAGCCTTGAGATGCCCGCCCCCGGTCTGGCGGGTGCCCGCCAGATTGTCGCGGCCGTCGAGGTCGGGGAATTGGACGCGGCCGACGTCTACGCGCGCGCCCAGGAAGTCCTCAACGTCGCGAGCGCTAGTGCCGGCTTGCCTGCGCCTCGGCCCTATGACCTCGGGAAGCACCACGAGCTGGCTACGCGCATCGCCGCCGAGGCGATCACGCTCCTGCGTAACGAGGAGGAGCTCCTGCCGCTGAGCGCCGGCACGAGCGTTGCCCTCATCGGCGATCTCGCCGACACGCCGCGCTTCCAGGGATCGGGTTCCTCCCAGGTCAACCCCACTCGTGTGGAGGCACCGCGTGAACTGCTCGAAGCCGGGGGAGAGGCAGCTCGAGGCCTCGTTCTCGAGGGATACGCGAGCGGGTATGAGCGTCACGGCGGCACGAGCGACGCTCTCATCGCCGAGGCCGTGGCCCTCGCCGAGCGCGCCGACGTGGCGCTTGTCTACGTCGGTCTCGACGAGCTGGCCGAATCCGAAGGCCTCGACCGCCCCCACATGCGCCTGCCCGAGGGGCAGGATCGCCTCATCGAGGCCGTCGTCGCGGCCAATCCGCGCACCGTCGTCGTCCTGACCGGCGGGGCCAGCGTCGAGATGCCGTGGGCCTCGTCCGTGCCCGCGCTCGTCAACGGTTACCTGACTGGGCAGGGAGGCGCCTCCGCGATGCTCGACGTCCTGACCGGCGCCGTCAATCCGTCGGGACGCCTGGCTGAAACCTACGCGCTCTCCTACGAGGACCACCCGACCGCCGCATGGTACCCGGCGACAGGACCGCTCTCGTACTACCGCGAAGGCCCGTTCGTCGGCTACCGCTACTTCACGACCGCAGGCATCGACGTTGCATTCCCCTTCGGCTACGGCCTGTCCTACTCGAGATTTGAATACTCCGACTTTGCCGTGAACGAGGAGGGGGCGACCCTCACGGTCACCAACATTTCTACGCGTGACGGTGCCGAGGTTGTCCAGCTCTACGTGAACGCACCCGGCGGTGTGTTCGGTCCCGCCCGCGAGCTCAAGGGCTTCGCAAAGGTCGAGGTTGGCGCCGGAGCATCGGTAAACGTCACCATTCCCTTCGACCGCTACACCTTCCGTCACTGGGAGACGTCGCGCGCAGCGTGGGAAACCGAGGCAGGAACCTGGACGATCCACGTGGGACGCAATGTCTCCGATACGCCGCTGAGTGCCACCCTCGATGTCGAAGGGGCCACGCCCTCACCGATCGACCCGGCCCTCGGACACTATCTGAGCGCCGACGTCGCCGGCATCACCAACGGCGAGTTCGCTGTCCTGCTGGGACGGACGATCCCGACGGCTCACCCCGCGGATGACCTCGTCGCCTCCGACCCGCTGTCCGAGATGACGCGCGCCAAGACCTGGCTTGCCCGCGTCGCCGGACGCAAGCTCCACGGCCTCAAAGCGAAGGCGGACGCGAAAGGAACCCCGGACCTCAACATCCTTTTCGTCCTCAACATGCCTTTCCGTGCCATCGCGAAGATGAGCAACGGCGCGGCAAGCCCCGACATGGTGGACGCGATCCTTCTGGCCGTCAACGGACACCCCCTGCGGGGCCTCACCCGAGCAGCCCTCGGCTTCATCGCCAACGCCCGTGCCAACAAGGCCACCCAGCGCGAACTCGACCAGACCCGATGACGCGGCCCCGGCCTCGTTCAACACACTGACGTAAAGGAACACTCATGCAGGCTCTTACCCGGTGGTGGAAGAACTTCGAATCCAAGCACCCGACGGTCGCGCAGTTCATCATCTTCTTCATCCTCTCCAACGGCATTACGGTGCTGCAGCTGGTTCTCATGCCGGCGTTCAAAGCGGTTTTCGCGCACACGAGCCTCGTTGATACGGCCTTCCAGTTCCTGCCGGTCGGCGTCTCGCACGGGCACACGGTCTTCCTCTTCGACTACCCGGCCGGTTCGATGTCGGTGGGCGGGGGCGGCGGCCTCGCGTACTTCCTCGCCGTCGAGATCACCCTGCTGATTGCCCAGGTCATCAACTTCTTCGCCCAGCGCAACGTCACCTTCAAGTCCAACTCGTCGGTGGGCAAGGCGGCCTTCTGGTACGCGGTCGCCTACGTCGTCATCACGATCGCGGCGGCCGCCCTCCAGGTCCTCTACAAGGACCCGATCTACGCGTGGGCGATTTCGACGATGGGCGCGGGCGGCGAAACCTTCGCGGACGTCATCACGATGATCATCAACGCCGCCATCTCCTTCTGGGTGTTCTTCCCCATCTTTAAAGTGATCTTCAAGCAGGAACCCACGCAGGAGGACGCGCAGGTCAGCGCGGCACAGTAGACTACTGGCAGACTTCACGAGAGGAGACTCCATGAGCGTGCCGCTGCTGACGGTGATCGTGCCCGCCTACAACTCCGAGGATTACCTCGACCGGGCGCTGACCACGCTCGTCGGATACGGCGACGAACTCGAGGCGATTGTCGTCAACGACGGATCGAAGGACCGCACTGCGGAAATCGCCGACGAGTGGGCTGCTCGCTACCCCTCCGTGAAGGTCATCCACCAGGAGAACAAGGGCCACGGCGGCGCCGTCAACGCCGGCCTCGCCGCCGCCACCGGCACGCACGTGCGCGTCGTCGACTCCGATGACTGGCTGGACCGACGCGCCACAAACGCCGTTCTCGACGTCCTGCGCGAGGAACGCGAGGCCGGGCGTGACCTCGATCTGCTCGTCACCAACTACGTCTACGACAAGCAGGGAAAGTCGGTCAAGGCCGTCATCCGCTACCGCAACGTTCTGCCTCGCGGACGCACCTTCGGCTGGGCTGACCTGCGCCGATGCCGCTACGACCAGTACCTCATGATGCACGCCCTCACGATGCGCACCGAGGTCGTGCGGGCCTCCGGGCTGGTCATGCCCGAGCACACGTTCTACGTGGACTACCTGTACTCGTTCGTGCCGCTGCCCTACATTTCCACGATCCGCTACCTGGACGTGGACCTGTACCACTACTTCATCGGCCGTGACGACCAGTCCGTGAACGAGAAGGTCATGATCACGCGCCTGGATCAGCTTGCCCGTGTCAACGAGGCGATGACCCGTGCGCTGCCTCCGCGCGCCGAGGTCGAGGACAAGCTCTGGCGCTACATGGTCCACTACCTGCGTATCAACGCTGTCGTCTGCTCCGTCATGGCTCAGCTGTCGGGAACGCCCGAGCACCTGGCCTTGAAGGAGCAGATCTGGGAGAAGATGGACCAGATCAATCCCGAGGCCACGGATCGACTGCGCCAGGACCTGCTCGCCGGCCTCGTGCGCCACGCGTCGCCCAAGGTCGTTCGCGGCGGCTACAAGGTCGCGGCGGCTGTCCTCGGCTTCAACTAAGGGACGCCGTCAGCGCCCGGCGAGCACTAGCTCCGTTCGGTGGACGGTGAGGCGCTTGCCGATGAGCGGATATTCCACGTCCTCTTCGCGGCTCTGCCACGTAAAGCCGAGCTTTTCGGAGACCCGGCGCGAGGCGTCGTTTCCGTCGAAGTACTTCAGGATGATCGTCGACACGCCCAGCTCACGCGCGCGCTCGATGATGGCGTGCCCCGCCTCCGTCGCGTATCCGTTGCCCCAGTAGGGGGCGCCGATCCAGTATCCGATGTCAGCGACGGTTCCCTCGGCAGATCCTGTGTCAATGCGCAGCGCAATCGACCCCACAATCTCACCGGTCGATGCGAACGTCACCGCGTAGCTGTCGGGTGCCGCCAGGACGGTGGACAGTGCCGAGTGGGCATCATCGATGCACTCGAAGGGCTTCCATCCGCACAGCATCCCGATGCGGGGATCGCGGGCCAGCTCGTAGAGCTCCGGTGCGTCCTTATCGTTCCAGGGGCGTAAGTGCAGGCGCGGGGTGTCAATGATCGTCATTCGTCCTCCTGGGCATTCGTGGACGGGAGAAGTACCGTCAGTGTAAACCAGTGGTCTGCCACGTCCGTGACCGCCTGGCCGCCGTACTTGCGGGCCGTCCACTGGATGGATTTAACCCCCCAGCCGTGTCGGACGGTGTCGGGCTTGATCGTTGTGAGGCGCCCGCCGGCGTCCGTGTTGAGGCGGCCGTCGAACCAGTTGTCGACACGGATGACCACCATCTGCCCCTGGCGGAACAGTGCCAGTTTGATGAGGCGCTTGGCGGGGTCGTCGACGCGTCGCGAGGCCTCGATCGCGTTATCGAGGGCGTTACCGAAGAGGGTAGCGATGTCCATTGACGACATGGAGCCCAGCAGGGCGCCGTCAGCAACCGCCGTGAAGTTGATGCCGGCTGCCGCGCACGCACGGCCTTTCGTCGTGAGGATGACGTCGAGGACCGGATTGCCGCTGTGGTACTGCTGTCCGATCTGCTCAATCGAGGACTCGAGCTCGGCGAACGATGCGGCGGCGCGTCCGGGGTCCAGCTCCGCGCGGATCGCCTCCACCTGGTGCTTGAGATCGTGATGGGCACGCGCCACCTGCTCCATGTCCTGCTTGGCTGCCAGATACTGGTGGTGCTGTGCATCCAGCGATGCCTGGATGGATGCGAGTTCGCGCTCGGTCGCGCTCTGCTGGATGCGCTCGAACTGCGCGAAGAGGATCGCGTAGCCGGCCAGGTCTACGAGGGTGCGGATGTAGAAGACCTCCCAGCCGGACCTCCCAGAGAACGGGGTGGCCGTCGAGATAAAACTCAGGTTGGACAGAGCAAAGATTGACATGCCGATAAATACGCCGGAGGCAAGGTCCGCGTAACGGAGAACGGGCAGCGCCCCCTGGTGGTAGACGCGTCGTTCGAAGAAGTAGACGACGGCCAAGCACGTCGCCGCAATCGCGGCAAAACCGCCGAACGACAGGGGATGCCAGTAGGGTTTGTCGGCGTGGGAGTAGACGACGACCTGCCAGGCGAGGGATGCTGCGAGCTCTGCCACGATGAAGGCACGTGCGCTCATATGCGTCACCCATCGCCACTCCAGCGCGGTTCCCACGCGGATGACACACCACACGAGCGCGTACGCCGTCATCATGCCGGGCACCCACAGGGACAGGGGAGCGTGGCCGAGTAGTTCCTGGGCGCCGACGAGCACCACGAGGCCGCCGACGGCCGCAGCGGAGAGGCGCCAGCGGGGGATAGCAGCGTTCGGGTTCAGGGCATTGGACGACGCCGAGCGCGCGACGACGAAGACGTACACGAGGGCGGCGCCCCACTCCGCGAGGGCGGTGAACAGGCGCGGAATGTCGGGGAGGGACTCGAACACGTCAGTGGATCCCGCCCGCGAAGCTCGCCAGAGCCGTCATGAACGCCTTTTTACGAGGCCGGGAGATGCGTAAGCTGTCCCCGCCCGTCATCAGGCACTCCTGGTCGGCGACGCCGCGCACGTGGGCGAGATTGACGAGGTAGCACGAATTTGAACGGAAAAAGTCGTGCCCGGCGAGCTGTTCCTCCATGGCCTTCAACGTCGAGGTGATCGAGAAGGTGTCGGAGACCGTGTGCACGTCCAGGCGGTGCTTGATCGACTCGACGTAGATGATGTCGGCGACGTCGATGCGGTGGGTCGACGTGCCCGACTGCAGGAGGACCGAGGCGCCGCGCCGTTTGGCGACGGCCTCGAGGCACCGTGAGAGTTCCTGTGAGAAGGCGAACCAGGGGAGGGGCTTCATGAGGTAGGACAGTGCCCCCACCTGGTAGCCGTGGATCGCGAACTGCGCGGCTGACGTGATGAACACGAGGACGACCTCCTGGTCGACCTCGCGGATCGCGTGCGCGGCGGTCATGCCGTCCACGTGGGTCATCTGGATGTCCATGAGGATGATGTCGTACACCGGCTTGTAGTCACCGATGATGGCTCCGCCGTCCTCGAAATAGGTGACGTCGAAGGAGACATCGTTTTCCTCGCTGTAGCGCGCGAGGTAGTCGGCGAGGAGCTGGCGTGAGACGGCCTCGTCCTCGACGACGGCGATGCGCACCATGATCCGGCCCTCCCTCACGTAATAGCAGATGGAAGCAAGGATAAGTGAACGCAGCCGTACCCTTCCCGCGAGTCCACACCCCGGCCTCGTCGATCACATGCAGACGCACCCACAGGTGGGGGCCGGTACCATTGTCCTGACTACCGTGAAAGGGGAGTAGCGTGGATCTGCTCGTTGTTGGGTCGGGCTTTTTTGGCCTGACGTTTGCCCGCGAGGCTGCGGAGCGATTCGGTATGAACGTGACCGTCATCGAGCGTCGCGACCACATCGGAGGCAACGCCTACTCGTCGATCGACGAGGCCACCGGCGTCGAGGTGCACCGCTACGGCACCCATCTCTTCCACACGTCGAACGAGCGCGTGTGGTCCTACGTCAACCGTTTCACGGCCTTCAACGACTACCGCCACCGTGTCTACGCCAACTACCGGGGTGTCGTTTACCCGCTGCCCATCAACCTGGGCACCATTAACCAGTTCTTCGGCGCAGCCTACTCGCCGGCGGAGGCCCGTGCGTTGATCGAGCAGCAGGCCGCCGAGATCACGGGCGAACCCGGCAACCTCGAGGAGAAGGCGATTAGCCTGATCGGCCGCCCCCTCTACGACGCCTTCATCGCGGGCTACACGGCCAAGCAATGGCAGACGGATCCGCGCGAGCTGGCCGCGTCCATCATCACGCGACTGCCCGTGCGCTTCACCTACGAGAACCGCTACTTCCAGGACCGCTACGAAGGCCTGCCCCTGAACGGCTACGGCGCGTGGATCGCGAACATGGTTGATCACCCGCGTATCAGCGTGCTAACGGGCGTGGACTTCTTCGATGCCTCCTCGCCGTTCTCGAAGGCCGCGACCGTCGGCCAGGTCCCCGTCGTCTACACCGGCGCAATCGACCGCTACTTCGACTACGAGGCCGGTGAACTCGGCTGGCGCACCCTCGACTTCGAGACCGAGGTCGTGGACGTTCCCGACTACCAGGGCTGCTCCGTCATGAACTACTCGGACCGCGACGTTCCCTTCACGCGCATCCACGAGTTCGCACACCTGCACCCCGAGCGGGATCGCGCAGGCGCGACCAACACGATCATCCAGCGCGAATACTCGCGCTTCGCCCGCCCCGGCGACGAGCCCTACTATCCGATCGCCTCGCCGTCGGACCGTTCGACGCTCGCCGCCTACCGCGACATGGCGGCGGGGGAGAAGAACGTGCTCTTCGGCGGTCGACTGGGCTCCTACCAGTACCTGGACATGCACATGGCAATCGCGTCGGCCCTCACCAAGGTTGACGAGGCCGTGGCCTCCTGGCGCTGAAGGGGCTCCTGTTCGCATGGCGTCGGTTCTTTGGTCGGTCCTCTCGATCGCACTAATTATCGGCGTCGGCTGGGTGGCTCGTCGCGCGGGTGCGCTCGGTCCCGAGGCGGCGGGTTCTCTCGCGTCGGTGACGTACTGGGTGGCGTCCCCGGCCATGCTCTTCCACGCGATCGTCTCAACGGGGACATCTGGCGTATTCGGGGCTCCGCTCGCCGTGGCAGCCGCGTCGGGTGTGGGCACAGCGCTCCTCTTCGTGGCCGTCGCCCGCCTGGTCTTGCACCTCACGCGGGGCGAGACCACGTTGGGGGCCATGGCCTCGTCCCTCAATAACGGCGCGTATATCGGCATCCCGATCGCCGTCTACGTGCTGGGTGACGCTTCTGCTGTCGTGCCCATCCTGGTGTTTCAGCTCGGTTTTTTCACCCCGATGTTCTTCGTGTTGGCGGATCTGGCCGGCTCGGGCCAGCGCCCTTCTGCGACCGGCATCGTGAGGGTCATCGCGCGCAACCCCATGGTCATTGCGGCGGCGTGCGGTTTTCTCTTTTCCGCGGCCGGGTGGTCGATGCCGACGCTCCTCGACGTGTCGACGTCCATGCTGGGGGCAGCCGCACCCCCGATGATCCTGCTGTCATTCGGCGCCGCCCTTGTGGACCGCCGCACCGCGACCGGCGACGCGAGGGCACCTGCTATCGCGTGCGCCGCCGTTGCTAAGCTCGCCGTGCAGCCTGCCATCGCGTGCGGCGTCGGGATGCTACTCGGGTTGACCGGTCCGGCGCTCATGTCGGTGACCATCATGGCGGCGCTGCCCTCGGCGCAAAACGCGTATATCGCGGCGACGCGTGCAGGAGCGGGGGAGCGCATCGCGCAGGGAACGGTCCTCGTGACGACCTTTGCATCGCTGCCCGTCGTCGTTGGAATTGCAGCGATTTTCCATGCGTGTGGGGTTGTTTCCTAACTCGGGTTTGTCGGCATGAGCTCTGCTCTCTGGGCGTCCGAGCAGACCCCGGTCAGCAAAGAACCTGTCAAAAAGAGGCCAAAAACACGTTCTGTATCGTGGACTCTGGGAGACTTCCAGGTGTAACAGCCCTAGTCTGGCTGGGAATTATCCCGTATAGACACGAATGCAAGGAACTCACTTCATGTCATCCTCCGCACCCAAATCCGCGCCCCGCGCGCGCGACTCGTGGAGCGGCCAGACAGGCTTCCTCCTGGCAGCCATCGGCTCGGCCATCGGCCTGGGCAACATCTGGCGTTTCCCCGGCGTCTCCTACTCCAACGGCGGCGGCGCCTTCCTGGTCCCGTACCTGGTTGCCCTGATCTTCGTCGGCATCCCCATGCTGTGGCTCGACTACGCGGTCGGCCACAAGTTCCGCGGTTCACCGCCGTGGGCGCTGCGCAAGATCATCGGCGGCGGCGAGTTCGTCGGATGGTTCCAGACCTTCGTCTGCTTCGTCATCATGGTCTACTACGGTGCGGTCCTCGCGTGGGGCGTGCAGTACACCATCTACTCCGTGAACGAGGCCTGGGGCGCTGACCCGACGACCTTCTTCACCGACTCTTTCTTGCAGGTTGTTCCCGGCGACACCTTCTCGTGGGCGCCCGCATGGTCGGTGATGATTCCTCTCGCTCTCGTGTGGATTCTCGTGCTCTTCGTCATCGGTCGCGGCCTGTCCAAGGGCGTCGAGGCGGCGAACAAGATCTTCCTGCCGCTCCTCGTCATCCTCTTCCTCGCGCTCGTCGTTCGAGCGCTGTTCCTGCCGGGTGCCGTCGAAGGCCTCAACGCCTTCTTCACGCCGAACTGGAGCGCGCTTGCTGATCCCAAGGTGTGGCTGGCCGCATTCGCGCAGATCTTCTACTCACTGTCCGTGGGCTTTGGCATCATGCTGACCTACGCCTCGTACCTCAAGCCCAAGTCGAACCTGACCGGCACCGCGCTCGTCGCAGGCTTCGCGAACTCGTCCTTCGAAATCCTCGCGGGCATCGGCGTCTTCAGCGCCATCGGTTTCATGGCGCACCAGGGCGGCGTGAGCGTCTCCGAGGTTGAGGGTCTGACCGGACCGATTCTCTCCTTCGTGACCTTCCCGAAGATCATCTCGATGATGCCCGGCGGGCCCCTCTTCGGCGTGCTCTTCTTCTCGTCCCTGGTCCTGGCTGGCGTCACCTCCCTGCTGTCCCTGCTCCAGGTCGTTTCCGGCGGCCTGCAGGACAAGTTCGGCTGGTCGCCCGCCCGCTCGGCTCTCGTTCTTGGCGTCCCTGCGACCGTTATTTCGCTGGTGCTCTTCGGCACCCGCTCGGGCCTGAACAACCTCGACATCGTCGACAACTTCATCAACTCGGTTGGCGTCGTGTCCTCGGCGATCATGTTCGCCGTGCTGTGCGCGGTCGCCGGCCCCCGCCTTGGGGTTCTCCGCGCACACATCAACTCGGTGTCTAGCGTGAAGGTCCCCAAGCTCTGGGAGCCCCTCGTCGGTATCGTCATCCCGGTCGTCCTCTTCGTCATGATGGCGATGTCCATCGTCGACCTGCTGACCAAGGGCTACGGGGACTACCCGAATGGCTACGTGCTCCTCTTCGGTTGGGGCTCCGTGGCGGTCGCTGTCGTTGCGTCTCTGATTTTCACTCTTATTCCGTGGAAGCACCGCCCGGTGGACACCCACGCGGCGGTCGCTCAGATTCTCGCTGACGACGCCGACGACACCGCTTCGATTGAAGGAGGCGCCAAGTGACCGCTCCCGCCATCGCTCTGATGATCCTGACGATCCTGCTCGTGTGGGGTGGCCTCGTCGCGTCCGTCGTGCTGCTGCAGGTCCTCTCGGTGCCCACCGATGAGGAGACCGAGGCCGCGCAGCGCGCTATCGAAGCCGCTGAAGCCGCGAAGCAGTAGGGTGGCATCGTGAAGCTCGTTGCCTTCGATCTCGATGACACCCTGGCGCCCTCGAAGTCGCCGCTGCCCGCCCGCATGGACGAGGCGTTGCGTTCCCTGCTGGACCACGTGGAGGTCTGCATCATCTCCGGCGGCCAGATGGGTCAGTTCCGCACCCAGGTGCTGGACAACCTGCACGCCACGGATGAGGAACTCTCTCGCCTGCACCTGATGCCCACCTGCGGCACGCGCTACTACCGCTATGAGGGTGGCGCGTGGGTCGAGCGTTACGCGCACGACCTGGACCCCGAGGTGGCCGCCCGCGCGATCGACTCGCTCGAGCGTCACGCGCGTGAGCTCGGCCTGTGGGAGTCCAACCCGTGGGGCAACATTATCGAGGACCGCGGTTCGCAGATCACCTTCTCCGCGCTGGGTCAGGAGGCTCCGCTCGACGCGAAGCGCGCCTGGGATCCGGACGGCACCAAGAAGGCCGCTCTGCGCGACGCCGTGCAGCCCGACGTACCCGAGCTCGATGTTCGCGGCGGTGGCTCGACCTCGGTCGACATCACCACCCGTGGCATCGACAAGGCGTTCGGCATGGGCAAGCTCGTCGAAGAGACGGGCATCCCCGCTTCCGAGATGCTCTTTATCGGCGACCGCCTGGATCCGGAAGGCAATGACTACCCGGTCAAGGCCGCCGGCTACGCGACGCGCGCCGTGTCCGGATGGGAAGAATGCGTGGACGTCATCGACGAGATCGTGGCATCCATGAGCTGACCCGTCGCAGTAAACGATGACGAGGCCGGGGCTGGGTATCCAGCTCCGGCCTCGTTGTGTGCGGCTGCGGTGCTTGCGGCGATTGTACGGCCGCCGCACAATGCGGTGACGCGTTACTGCGCGCCGACGCCCCTGGTCGCCCAAAACACGACGGCAGACGCGGCAGCGACGTTGAGCGAGTCAACCCCGTGGTCCATGGGGATTTTGACAGTGTAGTCGGAGGCCGCGATAGTGCGCCGTCCCAGGCCGTCGCCTTCGGTGCCCATCACCATCGCGAGGCGGGCGTCCGGCCCCTGGAGGGCGGGCAGCGCAGCGAAGTCGTCGAGGGACACCGAATCGTCCGACAGCGCCAGCGACGCGACCGTGAAGCCAGCCTCCTGGAGCGTGGCGATGTCGCCGGGCCAGGACTCGAGGCGGGTCCACGGCACCTGGAAGACGGTCCCCATGGAGACACGCACGGATCGTCGATAGAGGGGATCAGCGCACTGCGGGGTCACGAGGACAGCGTCGACGCCGAGCGCGGCGGCGCTACGGAATGCTGCGCCCACATTCGTATGGTCGACGAGGTTCTCTAAGACGACGACGCGACGCGCCGGGGCGCCGCCCCGGGCAGTTGCGAGCAGGTCGGCGAGGGGCGGCAGGACGGGGCGCTGCATGGCGGCGAGGGCGCCGCGGTGCAGGTGGAAGCCCGTCATCTGCTCCAAGACGTCCTCGTCGGCGACGAAGATTGGAACGTCCGCGCCGTCGGGGGCACCCGTTGCTGCCTCGATGAGGTCGGTCAGGGTCGGCAGCCAGCGCCTCGACATGAGGAAGGAGCGCGGGCTGTGGTCGGCGCGGATCGCGCGTTCGATGACGTTCGCGGACTCGGCCATGTACAGGCCGCGTTCCGGTTCGATCTTGGAACGAAGCTTGACGTCTTTCAGGCGCGTGTAGTCGTCCAGGCGCGAATCTGCTGCCAGGTCCGCGCTGGTGAGCTCGATAATCACGGCGGTTCCTTACGCGCGCTGGAGGGCGCGCGAGACCTCGCCCGGCCAGGACGGGCCTTCGAAGATGAAGGCAGAGAACGCCTCGACCAGGTCGGCACCCGCGCTGATCATGCGCAGCGCGTCCTCGGGCGACGAGATGCCGCCCGTGCCGATGAGAATCTGATCGTCGTCAAGATGACGTGCCACCAGGGAGACGACCTCCAGCGCACGGGGCAGAAGCGGAGCGCCGGAGACGCCGCCCTCGCCCAGGTCGTGGTTGATCGTCGTGTTCGTGGCGACGACACCCGCCAGGCCGAGCTCCTTCGTCAGCTCGACGACGGCGACGATGTCCTCGTCGGCCAAATCGGGAGCGATCTTGACGAAGAGCGGCATGGTGCGATCGGGGGCACCTGCCTCGCAGCCGCGGCGGGCGGCCTGCAGGATCGGGCGCAGGTGATCGACGGACTGCAGGTCACGTAGGCCGGGCGTGTTGGGAGAGGAGACGTTGACGACGACAAAGTCCACCCAGTGGGCCAGCGTCTTCGCGCAGTACTCGTAGTCCGCGGGGGCGTCCGCCTCAGACGTCACCTTGTTCTTGCCGATGTTGGCACCAACGATTGCAGCGCGGCCCGCACGAGTCGAGCGCAGCTCTCGCAGCTTTTCGGCGGCGGCATCTGCTCCGGCGTTGTTGAAGCCCATGCGGTTACGCAGGCCGCGTTCCTCCATGAGTCGCCACAGGCGCGGCGCGTCGTTGCCGGGCTGGGGACGAGGAGTCACGGTACCGATCTCGACGAAGGCGTAGCCGAGGGCGCACATGCCGAGCACGGCCTCGGCGTCCTTGTCCATGCCGGCTGCCAGACCCAGACGCGACGGGAGGCGACGCTCACCCAGGGTCAGGGGGACCTCGACGCCGCCGACCATCCGTGTGGGGGAATGCGTCGGATCGAGGTGGCCCAGCGTGGCGCGCATGAGTCCACGCGTCGGGGCGAATCGTCCGGCCAAGGAAATCGCTCCCAGACCCCAGTGGTGTGCATCCTCCGGGTTGGAACGCGAGATGAAGTGTGTGAAAGCCCAGTTGTACGCGCGTCGGATCATGCTTCCTAGGATAGTTGATCAGTCCCACCATGCCCACCACCACCGCATGGATGATCCGTCTCGAATGAGCACACGCATTTCATCCGGCGGGATCGCGTCCTCGCCGAGGCCAAGCACCGAGGCGAGGGTCAGCCAGTGCTGGTAGCTCGGATAGCGCTCCTCGTCAATGGGAGATCCGGTGTGAGCAATGATCGCGGATTCGGGGACGAGCACCGTGTCGATGCTGACGCGTTCGTCTCGTCGTGGCGCGCGAATGACGTAGCCTTCGAGACTGAGCCCGTCGATGCGGGAGGCGGCCCGTAGGAGGTCTACGATCCGTGGGGCGTTGTTCTGCCGATCGTTGCGCGCGTCCTTCGGCAGCAAGGATACGAGCCGACGGGCATCCGTCCCCGATAGGTCCGCGAAGCGCGCGTAGTCGCCCAGGTCCCACCCATCGCACAGGTAGGGAGCTAACAGAGCGGAGATGCCTCGATCCTCAAGCCAGCGAGGTGGGCCGTACATGCCTTCGGGGCAGGGCTCCTCCTCATTGAGCATGACGTTGCAGGTGGCGGGCAGCGTGATCGTTGTGTGCATGATGCTTCCTTGTCGTTCGAGACGGAGCGCCGATGCTCCGACACGGACAGGATCATGCACGCGAGGACGTGGCGGCCAGCGCCGCGGCACACCCTGTGGATAACGGGAGAGCCGCCAGGTGCCCTGTGGATAAAACGCGTCGGCCCCGCGCCCATGTGGATGGGGCGGGGCCGACGAAAAAGACGACTACTTCGGGAACTGTCCGCGGTCGACCTGCGGGCGAGGCGAACGCCAGCGCCGCGGCATGATCATGCGGGAGAATGCGTAGTAGGCGGTGCCGGAGGGAATGTCCTCGCGGGGGTGTGCCTCGGTGAAGACACGCTTGATTGTGCGCCACACGAAGAATGCCTCGATGGCGGTGATGATGAAGGATCCGTACATGAGGATGGACGAGCCATAGAGCATGTAAGCCTGGTACTGCAGCGGGACCTTGTTGCCGAACATCGACAGCACCATGATCAGGATGATGGACACCATCATGACGGCGAGAATCCACTCGGAGAAGGAGTGTCGCGCGTCGACGTAGTCACGCACGAAACGACGTGCGCGTCCCTTGTCGCGGGCCGGCAGGTACTTTTCCTCGCCGGTGATCATCGCGCGCTGTTCGGCGTCGAAACGCGCGTTGCGGGCGGCGCGGGCGGCACGCTTGGCCTCCTTGCGGTCCTTGGGGACCAGGGGGCGGATGCGGGCGGCCTCGGCTGCCTTACGCTTCGGCGTGGGGCGGCCTTTCTTGCCGTCGGGCGTCGTGGAGACGGGCTCGACATTCATCGAGGTCTCGTCGTTATTGTTCTTGCTTCGTCCAAACACGCTTCAAGGCTAGCGGATAGCCCACCCGCCTCGCACTCCCATGGTCTACCCTGGTCGTATGGCTGATACTTCACATGCACTGTCCACGTCCGTTTTGAAGGAGCGCCTGGAGGCTGCTTTCCCGTCCCTGCTGGAGGAGCTCACGCAGCTCGTTGCGATTCCGTCGGTGTCGTCGGATCCCGCTCATGCGGCTGACGTGGAGCGCAGCGCTGAGCATATCCGTGAGCGTTTCGCCGCTCTGGGCTTGGAGGCCAAGGTTCTCCGTGAGACCGCCGCTGATGGCACCGAGGGCAAGCCTGCCCTCGTCGCGCACACGCCTCACATTGAGGGCGCACCGACCGTCCTGCTGTACGCGCACCACGACGTGCAGCCGGTCGGCGAGCTGAGCCGCTGGAGCATGGATCCCTACAAGGCTGAGGTTCGCGGCGATCGCATTTACGGCCGTGGTTCCTCCGACGACGGCGCCGGCATCACGGTGCACCTCGGTTCCTTGTCGATTCTGGGCGATGACCTGCCGGTCAACGTCGTCGTATTCATCGAGGGCGAGGAAGAGATCGGTTCCCCCTCGTTCACGGCATTCCTCGATGCCCACAAGGATGAGCTCGCCGCCGACGTCATCGTTGTGACGGACTCGTCGAACTGGAAGGTGGGCGAGCCTGCCGTCACGTCGACCCTGCGCGGCAACGCGATCGTGACCGTCGACGTGACCGTCGCCGATCACGCGGTGCACTCGGGCGCGTTCGGTGGCCCGCTGCTCGACTCCGTCGCGATTTCCTCGATGCTCATCGCCTCGCTCTTCGACGAGAAGGGTGATGTGGCGGTGCCGGGCCTGGGCGGCTCGGATCACGCGGACGTGGATTGGCCGGAGGAAGAGCTGCGCGCCGCGGCCGGCATGGTTGAGGGACTGCAGCTGGCGGGCTCGGGTGACATCGCCGCCCGTATGTGGACCAAGCCGTCGATCTCGGTGATCGGTTTCGACGCTCGCCCGGTCTCCAACGCCTCGAACACGATCGCCCCGCACACGCGCTTCCGCCTGTCGATGCGCACCGTGCCGGGTGTGGATCCCACCGAGGCTCAGGCGAAGCTCGTCGACTACCTGCTCTCCCATGCGCCCTTCGGTGCGCGCGTCGAGGTCACCGCCGAGGACGCGGGAGCCGGCTACCAGGCCGACATGGATTCCCCTGTTACGAAGGCTCTGCACGAGTCCCTTACCGAGGCCTGGGGCGTTCCCTCGGTCAACATCGGTGTGGGCGGCTCGATCCCGTTCATCTCGGACTTCCAGCGCATCTTCCCGAACGCTCAGGTCGTCGTCACCGGCGTCGAGGATCCGCTGACGAACGCCCACTCTGAGGACGAGTCGCAGTCGATCTCCGACCTGAAGGCCGCGATCCTCGCCGAGGCGCTTCTGCTGACGCGCGTGGCGTCCCTGTGAAACGTGTCGTTGTCGCCGGTCGGTGGGATGGGGGAGTTCCCGCCGCGCCGACCGGCGAGGCGCTCGACGCCATCCGCCGGGGTGTCGTAGCCGGCGCTTCGGAGCCGACAGTGCTCACGGTTCCGTTCGGAACCGGACCCACCTTCGACGAGGCCGTGGCTGCGTTGGGTTCCCAGGCCTCGTTCGTGCGCGTGCCCACCCAGGCCTCGTCGTCGCGCGAGGCGGGCGAGCGCGTGGCGGATGCACTCCGCAACGGCGGCACCGTGATTGTCGAAGGTGGACATAATTCCTCTCCCGATTGCGGCGTCGGGTTTCTCGAAGGTCTCCTGGATGTCCCCAGCATCGATCCGAGGCAACCTGAGGCATTCGCCGATGCCCTCACGCGCGCGCAGAGCCTCGTGGCCGAAGCGGGTGTGGACCTCGTGTGCGCGGCTTCGACCCAGCGCCCGCTTTTGGGCCTCGACTCGGTGCTCGCCGTTGCTCCAGATCTGGAGCCGATTGAGGCACAGGACACCGCTCTTACTGCCTCTCTGACGCAGGCGTTCGCGCATCGTCCGCTTGGGCGCCACCAGCTGCTCGACGGAGCGGACGTGCATCCGGCTCGCCAGCGCGGATCCGGTGCAGGTGGCGGTGTCGGAGCGGTCATTGCAGCCTCCGGTGGACGCATCGTTGCAACGGGTGATCTGCTGTCTTCGCTTCTGGGTCTGGAAGAGATGCTTGATGGTGCCGACCTCGTGATCGTCGCCGAGCCTGAACTGGCCTCTCCGGTGCTCGCTGAGTCGACACTCGACTGCGTGACCCGTGCGGCTGTGACGCACGCGCTGCCGGTCGTCGCCATCACCCACAGGTCCAGCCTGTCGCACTTCGAGAAGGCCGAATGGGGGCTTCACGGCGTCTTCGAGACGGAGGGATCCGTCACGCTCGAAGACGCTGGACGCCGCGTTGCCCGCACCTGGTTACGCTGAGCGCGCATTCCACCCGTGGCGCGCGGCGCCTGCGGGGGAGTAGTGTGTCAAGGGAATACGTCCATCCGCAACAATAAGGAGCATCATGTCCGAGTCCGCAACTCAGGCTCCCACCCACGAGGTCATCCTCACCGACGTCGCCGCCGCGAAGGTCAAGAGCCTCCTCGAGCAGGAGGGTCGCGATGACCTGCGCCTGCGTATCGCCGTTCAGCCGGGCGGCTGCTCCGGCCTGATCTACCAGCTGTACTTCGACGACCGCACGCTTGACGGCGACGCGATTCGTTCCTTCGACGGCGTCGAGGTCGTCGTCGACCGCATGAGCGTGCCCTACCTGAGCGGTGCCACGATCGACTTCGCTGACACGATCGAGCGTCAGGGCTTCACGATCGATAACCCCAACGCCCAGAACACCTGCGCCTGCGGTGAGTCCTTCCACTGAGCCGAAAGAACACCATCTCATGATGTCCTCTCTGCGCCGCTTCGGCGCCCTCGCCGGCGCGGCCGCGCTCGTCCTCGGACTCGCGGCATGC
The DNA here is from genome assembly GCA_001072465.1 of Xylanimonas cellulosilytica. Classification (GTDB taxonomy): domain Bacteria; phylum Actinomycetota; class Actinomycetes; order Actinomycetales; family Actinomycetaceae; genus Pauljensenia. Next base: position 58,143 of record JVKM01000001.1, read on the forward strand.
ACCGACGCGACCTCGTCGTCGTCTTCGGCTTCCGCCCCCGCGGACATTGACTACTCCGCATGCTCGACGGACGACTCCGCCGAACAGAACACGAACGTTGACCGCAGCGGTACGGGTAACTTCCCGTCCGTTTCCGGCGAGGACACCCCCGTCATCGCGGCCGGTAGCGGATCCCAACCCACCTCGAAGGTCCTCGTCAAGACCCTCAAGCAGGGTGACGGAGCGGTCGTGTGCCCGGGTGCGACGATCAAGGCGAACTACGTGGGCACCCTGTGGGACGGCACCATTTTTGACTCGTCGTACCAGCGCGGTGACGCCATTGAGTTCTCGCTCAACCAGGTCGTCAAGGGCTGGACCTACGGCCTGGCGCACACCCATGTCGGCGACCGCGTCGAGCTCGTGATTCCGGCATCTCTCGGCTACGGCGACCGGGCGAATGCAAAGATTCCCGCCAACTCGACCCTCGTGTTCGTCGTGGACATTGTCGGTGTTGCTTCGGACAATCTGGCCGATGAGTCGGTTCTGAGCGGCGCAACGCCGACCGGTGAGGAGCTTCCCGCCGGTGTGAGCGTGACCGGTGATCCCGGTGTCGAGCCGACCCTAGCTATCGACGAGAGCGTTGCTGCACCGACCGAGCAGAAGATGTACACGATCTACAAGGGAACCGGTGAAGCGCTCGCAGCTGGTGATACGGCTCTGTACAAGCAGGTTGCTGGTGCTTTTGGCGCCAATGGCCAGACTCAGTCATCGTGGAGCCAGGCACCCGATAAGGGGGCTGTTTCGGGAACTCTACTGGAAGGTGTGACCGTCGGCTCCCGTATCGTCATCGTGGTGCCTTCCGCGCCTGGTGGTGCGCAGTCCGGCCAGGGAGCAAGCGCTGTGAAGGCGGCTGTCTACGTCGTCGACATCGTGGGTACTTCTTCGATGCAGTGACCGCGTCACGACCTTGGTCGACGGTAGCGGGCGGCTCCCAGTGGGGGAGCCGCCCGCTACCCGTTAGAATGGGGTCATCGCGTCGATTTGGCCGACATATGCAAGGAGAGCTTCCATGAGTGAAGAAACCGTCACTATCCTGGTTTTCAGTGATGACAAGGATCGCCGTCACGCCGTCGTTAACGGCATTGGCCTGCGTGCCTCCAAGGACACGCCCCGCATCGAGTGGGTCGAGGCCGCAACCGGTTTCGGCGTTCGCGATGCCTTCGATCAGCAGGATTTTGCGATGCTGATCCTCGACGCTGAGGCCAAGAAGGAAGGCGGTATGTCCATCGCTCAGGACCTGCGCGAGACCCGTGACGGCGTTCCCCCGATCGTTTTCCTGACCGCACGTGCCCAGGACGAGTGGCTTGCCACGTGGGCCGGAGCAGCCGCCGTCGTGGCCGATCCTATCGACCCGATCATTCTTCAGGAGACCGTCGCCGACGTGCTGCGCGGAGCCAAGTGATGGCTACGCAGGAGTGGGCGCCGATCATTGCCGCCCTCACCGCCGGAGAGAGCCTCGACTACGGCCAGGCGTACTGGCTGATGGACCAGGTTATGAGCGGCGAGCTCGGCGAGGCGCGTCTCGCATCCTTCCTGACCGCGATGGCCATCAAGGGCGCCACGGTCGATGAGATCCACGGCCTGGCTGATGGCATGCAGGATCACGCGGCACACGTCGAACTGCCTAGTCGTGCTCTCGACATCGTGGGTACGGGCGGAGACGGATACAAGACCGTCAATATTTCGACGATGTCCGCCATCGTGCTCGCAGCGATGGGGATCCCGCTCGTCAAGCACGGTAACCGTGCGGCTACCTCGAAGTCTGGCTCGGCGGACGTGCTCGAGGCACTCGGCGTCAACCTTGACCTCGATGCCGACGCGCTGCGCCGCGTCTTTGACGAGGTTGGCATCGCCTTCCTTTTCGCGAACAAGATGCATCCGTCGATGCGCTTCGCAGCCCCGGTGCGCCGCGCTCTCGGCTTCCCGACGGCGTTCAACGTGCTGGGGCCGCTGACCAACCCGGCACGCGTCCAGGCGTGCGCGATTGGTGCGTCTCGCGAGGAGAACGCGCGTCTCATGGCGGGCGTGTACGCGTCGCGCGGGCTCAGCGCGCTCGTCTTCCGTGGCGCTAACACCGGCCTCGACGAGCTGACGACGACCGATGCGAATCAGGTCTGGCTGGTGTCGGGTGGAGCGGTTGTGGAAACCACGTTCGATGCGCGTGAATCCCTGGGTATGGCCTCCTCCTCGATCGAGGACCTCGCGGGTGGCGAGGCGGCCGAGAACGCTGCGGTCGCTCGCGACGTGCTGTCGGGCGGCGGGGCGGACGCTGTCCGCGACGCTGTTGCCCTCAACGTTGGAGCCGGCATCCTGGCCTGGGAGGGCCTGGAGAACCCTGTGACGTGCTCCGACTTCGAGCCTCGCATGCGCGGCGCCGTCGAGCGCGCCCTGGCGGCGTTGGCCGACGGCTCGGGCGCCCGACTCGTTGAGCGTTGGGTGGCTGCCTCGAACGCGTAAGGAAAACGCCTGCGTCAGGTGCGCGGGTCGTGTCGCTGCTGGGCGGTTGCGTGGGCTAGTAGCTCGCGCAGCCGCCCGTCGCGTAGCGGGCTGTCGACGGGCTGCGCCCAGGGGAGGGGACCGTTCCATTCGACGAGGCGTGTCCCTTCGCGGCACAGCTCGGCGCACAGGAGTGACGTCTCAGCCCACGAGGCGACGGATGCGGCCATTCCACCGGTCTCGATTGGCTCCGTGGAGGTGAGGACATCGATCCACGGCGACGGGTCGGAGCGCGGGGGCACGACGACCGAACTGAGGTGGCGGCCGTAGGAGGCAACATGCAGAATCCAGCCGGGTTCTCCACTATCGCGGCGCGCTCCCCAGACGATACGCGGGGCCGCCAGGATGGGGCGCATGGTGGAGCGCTCGACCCCCGCTATGTAGGCGCTCAGTTCGTCGCGCGCTCCCGCCGCCGCCTCGAACAGCCCCTGTGCGGACAGGCGTTCCATCAGGGCAGTGAGCGCGTTCGGCACCGCTAATGACGAGGCTGCCACGGCCTCGTCGAGGACGGCGCCCGAGGAGTCGTGATCGGTCTGGGCGAGGACCCGCTCGATCGCCCCTGCAGCCCGCTGTGCGTGCGCGCGTGTCCCGAAGGGGCCGAGGGCGCGGGGCAGGTCGTCGAGCGTCACGGACGGAACGACGTGGGGGCGGTCGGCCTCGGCGATGACCCAGTGCTGGGATCCCTGACGTCTCGACGCGGAGTTGTAGGGTGGGGCGAGGGCCTTGATGTCGCGCAGTTCTCGGATCCTCGCCTCGAGAATTGAGGCGGTCGGATAGGGGCGTACGCCCGCGGCCAGCGAGACCATGCGCTGCACCTTCGGGCGCTTCTCGCCCTTCGTGTAGTAACTGCCCACGCGCGAGCGCAGCGATGAGGCCGACCCTACGTAGAGGGTGTCTCCCGCGGTGTCGATGAAGTGATAGACCCCGGGAGAGGCGGGCAGGTCCCCGACGAAGTCAGGCGTTGATGGGCGCCGCGCCGGAGCCTGATCCGTCAACACGATCAGGTCCTCGACGTCAGTCGCGCCTGCTCCGGCGAGCAGGTCGATGAAGCCCAGGAGGATCTCTGCCGTCGCGCGCGCGTCTCCGAGTGCTCGGTGCTCGGGAACGGTGGCGGTACCGAAGTAGGAAGCGACTGTGCCGAGCTTGTGGTTACGCACGAGCGGGCGTGGCAGGGCGAGCCGAGCGAGTGCGAGCGTATCGACGACGCGCACACGAGGCCACGGGCGCGCACACGCGCGGGCCGCACGTCGTAGGAAACCCACGTCAAAAGACGCGTTATGTGCGACGAGGACGGGGGAATCCGAAGCTCCAAGGCCTGACCACTCCATGAAGCGTTCCAGAACGGATGCGATCGGGTCCGCCTCCGCCACCATCGCTGGTGTGATGCCCGTCAGCGATGTGATGAACGGCGGGATAGGACGCGAGGGTTTCACGAGGGAAGAAAACTCGTCCACGACCGCTCCGTCGCGCACGCGCACAGCGCCGATCTCAGTAATTTCTGCGCCTGCCCCCAGGCCCGTCGTCTCGAGGTCGACGACGACCCAGTGCCCGCCTGAGGCCGGCGTCCCGACGGCGTCGAGGCTGGGTTGAAGCTCAACCGACGAGGCTCTCGAAAGGGCCGCAGATACCACTGATCGAGCGAAAGGACGAGCCGATTCGCCGGGCGCTATGGTTTCCCCACAATCGCGCACGGGAGTTCGTTTCGTCATACAGTTGATACTAATTCGTTCGCGCGCTCGCGCGCCCGTCGAGACTTCAGGAGTGACAGTGGCGTTCTATCAGGCTCTCAAGGCGACCGGCAGCCCCATTCTGAAGGCCGCCTATCACCCGTGGATCCGCGGCAAGGAGAACATTCCCGCCGAGGGGCCCGCTATCCTCGCGTCCAACCACAACGCTGTGTGGGACTCCGTCTTCCTGCCGATGATGCTCGACCGTGAGGTCGTTTTCATGGGCAAGGCCGACTACTTTACGGGCACCGGTCTCAAGGGGTGGATGACAAAGGAATTCATGCGCGCAGTTGGCACCATCCCCGTTGACCGCACCGGCGGTCGCGCATCCGAGGCAGCACTGAAAGCGGGACTAAAGCGACTGCGCGAGGGCGAGCTCTTCGGCATCTACCCAGAGGGTACCCGCAGCCCCGACGGGCGCCTGTACCGAGGCAAGACCGGCGTCGCGCGCCTCGCACTCCTGTCCGGCGCCCCCGTTATCCCGGTGGCCATGATCGGTACCCATGCAGCACAGCCCATTGGACAGAAGATTCCTTCGCGCACGAACATCGGCATGGTGATCGGTGAGCCCCTGGACTTCTCGCGCTACCGCGGCCTCGACAAGGACCGTTATGTTCTGCGCGCGATCACCGACGAGATCATGTATAACCTGATGCTCCTGTCTGGCCAGGAGTACGTGGATCTGTACGCCGCCGATGTGAAGGCCCAGCTGGCAGCTGAGGGGGCCTTCGAGGGTCCTGTCCCCTCCAACGGTCGGCCCGCGCCCGGTGGGCGCACCGCCCCCGAGGTGCCCGTTCCGACCGCTCCCGAGGAAGAGGGCAGCGAGGACGAGAAGGCCTCGGACAAGGAGTAACAGGGCCGGGCCGTCACCGGTGGTTGGTGCTTGCAATCGCGTTTCGTGGGACGGGCGTCCTTGGCGAAACGTGATGTGAGCCGGGTAGAATGAACTGTGCCTCGCGCACGCGCGCCTCCGCGCACTAGGCGGCCCCATCGGGCAGCCGGGGTGACGCGGAGCGCGCACGTCCGCGCGGGCTCTTACCTAACCAACCTGAGAAAGGTGACATTCATGTCGGTCCGTCGTGTTGCCCTGCTGACCGCAGGTGGCTTCGCCCCGTGCCTGTCCTCCGCCGTCGGCGGACTCATTGAGCGCTACAACGAAATCGATCCCACCGTTGAGATCATCGCCTACCAGAACGGCTACCACGGCCTGCTCACCGGCAACTACGTGCTGGTCGACGAGGAAGCTCGCAAGCACGCTGCCGTCCTTCACCGCTTCGGTGGCTCCCCGATCGGTAACTCCCGCGTCAAGCTGACGAACAAGAAGAACCTCGTCGAGCGCGGCCTCGTGTCCGAGGATGAGGATCCGCTGCAGAAGGCCGCCGAGCAGCTGCGCGCCGACGGCGTCGACGTCCTGCACACCATCGGTGGCGACGACACCAACACGACGGCAGCCGACCTGGCCGCCTACCTCGAGGAGCACGACTACCACCTGACCGTCGTGGGCCTGCCCAAGACGATCGACAACGACGTTGTGCCGATCCGCCAGTCCCTGGGTGCCTGGACCGCCGCTGAAGAGGTCTCCGAGTACTCCCAGAACGTCATCGGCGAGCACCGCTCCAACCCCCGCATGCTCATCATCCACGAGATCATGGGCCGCCACTGCGGTTGGCTGACCGCCGCCGGCTCGAAGTGCTACCACGACTGGCTGAAGACCCAGGAGTGGGTGCCCTCCATCGGCCTGTCGCAGGAGCGTTGGGACATCCACGCCATCTTCCTGCCCGAGATGAAGATCGACCTGGACGCCGAGGCCGCACGCCTCAAGGCGATCATGGATGAGCAGGGCAACGTCAACATCTTCCTGTCTGAGGGCGCTGGCGTCCCCGAGATCATCGCGGAGATTGAGGCTGCCGGTGGCGAGGTCCAGCGTGACCCCTTCGGCCACGTCAAGCTCGACACGATCAACCCCGGCCAGTGGTTCGCCAAGCAGTTCGCCGAGAAGATCGACGCCGAGAAGGTTATGGTCCAGAAGTCCGGCTACTTCTCGCGTTCCTCGCGCGCCAACGCCGACGACCTGCGCCTCATCAAGTCGATGACCGACCTTGCCGTCGAGTGCGCCTTCAAGGGCGAGTCCGGCGTTATCGGCCACGACGAGGAGGACGGCGACCGCCTGAAGGCCATTCCGTTCCCGCGCATCGCGGGCGGCAAGCCCTTCGACATCTCCCAGCCCTGGTTCCTCGAGATGATGGCCGAGATCGGCCAGACCGTCGAGCCTGCCGGCGAGTGAGTCGCTTCGCGTGATTCCTTCGATCACTCCCGGACGCGGCGGAGAGCCTGTGCGCAAGCCTCGCTCCCGCCGCGTCCCCGAGCGTCTCTGGTCGCCCGAGTCCGGGGAGCTTGCTCCCTGGGACACGTGGCGCGGCCTGGACGCTGCCCAACAGCCTTCCTACGCGGACGCGGAACACCTCCGTGATGTGACGGCGCAGCTGCGCCGTCAGCCGCCGCTCGTGTTCGCCGGGGAGGTTGACGACCTGCGCACGTGGATGGGTGCGGCTGCACGCGGCGAGGCCTTCGTCCTGATGGGCGGGGACTGTGCCGAGACCTTCGCCGAGGCGACGGCGGACCATGTGCGCCTGAAGATTCAGACGCTGCTGCAGATGGCGGTCGTCCTGACCTACGGCGCGTCGCTGCCGGTCATCAAGGTCGGCCGTATCGCCGGCCAGTACGCTAAGCCGCGTTCGGCGGATATGGAAACGCGCGACGGCGTCACGCTGCCCAGTTATCGCGGCGACGCCGTGAACTCCTTCGAGTTCACTCCCGAGGCGCGTGAGCCCGACCCGCAGCGCCTGCTGTCGCTGTACAACCACGCGGCCTCAACCCTGAACCTTATCCGTGCCTTCACGAAGGGCGGCTACGCCGACCTGCGCCAGGTGCACCGCTGGAATCAGGGTTTCATGTCGAACCCTGCCTACGCGCGCTACGAGTCGCTGGCAGAAGACATCCACCGGGCGATCAAGTTCATGGGTGCCGCAGGCGTTGACTTCGAGACACTGCGCGACGTGGATCTGTACTCGTCGCACGAGGCGCTGCTGCTCGAGTATGAGTCGGCGATGACGCGCATTGATTCGCGGACGGGCGAGCCCTACAACACGTCTGCCCACTTCCTGTGGGCGGGGGAGAGAACGCGCGAGGAGGAGGGCGCTCACATCGAGCTGCTGTCGCGTGTTCGCAACCCGATTGGGGTGAAGCTCGGCCCGTCGACCACGCCGGATCAGATGCTCTCGCTCATTGATCGCCTCAACCCGGATGGTGAGGAAGGACGCCTGTCGTTCATTACGCGCATGGGCGCCGGCCGCATCCGCGAGGCGCTTCCGCCGCTGCTGGAAGCCGCGCGTGAGGACGGTCGTCCGCTCACGTGGATGACGGATCCGATGCACGGCAACACGATCACGTCGTCGACCGGCTACAAGACGCGTCGCTTTGAGACGGTCATGGACGAGGTCCGTGGCTTCTTCGAAGCACACGAGGCCGCGGGAACTGTCCCGGGTGGCTTGCACGTTGAGCTGACGGGTGACGATGTCACCGAGGTGATCGGCGGCAGTGAGCACATCGATGACGAGTCGTTGCGCGACCGTTACGAGACGCTCGTGGATCCGCGCCTGAACCACCAGCAGAGCCTGGAGATGGCTTTCCAGGTCGCCCAGTACTTGGCGAAGGGTTCCTCCCACGAGGAGTGAGTTCACCGCAGATAAGTTCCCCGGCCTCGTCTGTTATGAACTGCCTCCCGTTTCTTGGACATCGAAATTGAAGTCCAGGGAATGG
>JVKM01000002.1 GCA_001072465.1 Xylanimonas cellulosilytica
CCCAACCCGAAGGACACAAAACGATTACACCACTCCACAGGACTTGACCCACTCGACTGCTGATTCGCGAAAAAACTCGCCCGGCACACCCCCTCCAGCCGCGTTTCCGCGAAAAAACTCGCCCAGCGAGCGTAAAAACGCCGAATTTGAGTTGTTTTGAGCGCGCAGGGCGAGCTTTTTCGCGCTTTCACGATGACACAGCGACGCAGGGCGAACTTTTTCGCGCGCGCAGACGTAGGCCCGCCAGCGCAACACCACAGCCGCCAACACAAAGAGCACCGCGGGGCCTGGCTGCGGTGCCGGTGGGCGGCGGCAGGGCCTGGCCGGGCTTCGAGACGACGCGCCGAGCGAAGCTCGCGGCGCGG
>JVKM01000003.1 GCA_001072465.1 Xylanimonas cellulosilytica
AACGCCGTGAGAGGGCGTCGTCCTAGGCCGCTAGACGATGGGGGCCTTGACTGAAACTTGCGCTTCAGATCGCTGGGGTACCAGGACTCGAACCTAGAATGGCTGAACCAGAATCAGCTGTGTTGCCAATTACACCATACCCCATTGGGTATCACCCGCTTCGCTTTCACGTCGCTGGCGACAGGAGATAACTGTAGCGGACCGACGCCCTCATGCCAAATCGAAGGCCAGTGGTCCCGATCACCCACCACCTCTCCCCTGACAACCGCGCGCTCCCGAGCGCGACGAAGCCCCGACCTCGTCCCGCAGACAGGGCGACGAGGCCGGGGCTCAGTACAGTGATCAGGCCAGGGAGGCGCGCAGGGCGCGCAGACGGGTCAGCGAGGAATCGCGGCCCAGGATCTCCATGGACTCGAACAGCGGCGGGGAGACCTGACGGCCGGTCACGGCGACGCGCAGCGGGCCGAAGGCCAGGCGGGGCTTGACGCCCATCTCGTCGACGATGCGTGCGCGCAGCGACTCCTCGAGGGACTCGGTCGTGAACTCGGTCAGGCCCTCGACGGTCTCGATGGCGGCGTCCAGGACGTCCGCGGCGTTGTCCTTGAGCTTGGAGACGGCCTTCTCGTCCATCTCCAGAGAGTCGTCGGCAACGAAGAGGAAGCCGAGCATGCCCGTAGCCTCGCCGAGCAGCTGGATGCGCGTCTGGATGAGCGGCGCGGCCTCGGTGAGGATCTCGCGCTCGCGATCGTCCAGCGCTCCGAAGGAGTCGGCCGAGACGACCTCGTCGCGGTGCAGGAAGGGCACCAGGCGGTTGCGGAAGTCCTCGCCGTCCAGCAGACGGATCTGCTCGGCGTTGATCGCAATGGCCTTCTTCTGGTCGAAGCGCGCCGGGTTCGGGTTCACGTCCGAAATGTCGAAGGCCTGGGCCATCTCCTCCATGGAGAAGATGTCGCGGTCCGGGGCGATCGACCAGCCCAGCAGGGCCAGGTAGTTGTTGAGGCCCTCGGGGATCATGCCGGCAGCCTTGTGCAGCAGCAGGTTCGACTCGGGGTCGCGCTTCGAGAGCTTCTTGTTACCCTCGCCCATGACGTAGGGCAGGTGGCCGAAGCGCGGCATGAACTTGGCGACGCCGATGGCCTCAAGCGCGCGGTACAGGACGATCTGGCGGGGCGTCGAGGAAAGCAGGTCCTCGCCGCGCAGCACGTGGGTGATCTCCATGAGCGCGTCGTCGATCGGGTTCACCAGCGTGTAGAGCGGGTGGCCGTTGGCGCGCACGATGACGTAGTCCGGAACCGAGCCGGCCTTGAAGGTGATCTCACCGCGGATCAGGTCCGTGAACGTGATGTCCTCGTCGGGCATGCGCAAGCGCAGGACGGGCTGGCGGCCTTCGGCGCGGAAGGCTGCGATCTGTTCCTCCGTCAGGTTACGGTCGAAGCCGTCGTAGCCGAGCTTGGGATCCTCCCCCTTGGCGCGGTGACGCTCCTCGATCTCCTCGGGGGTCGAGTAGGACTCGTAGGCGTAGCCGGCCTCGAGCAGGCGGGCGGCCACGTCGCGGTAGATGTCCATGCGCTCGCTCTGGCGGTAGGGGCCGTGCGGGCCTCCCTTACCGACGCCCTCGTCCCAGTCGAGGCCCAGCCACTGCAGGGACTCGATGATCTGGTCGAAGGACTCCTGGGAGTCGCGGGCGGCATCCGTGTCTTCGATGCGGAAGACGAAGGTTCCTCCCGTGTGGCGGGCGTAGGCCCAGTTGAACAGGCACGTACGGACCATGCCGACGTGAGGGGTTCCTGTGGGCGAGGGGCAGAAGCGGACGCGAACGTCGGCACCGGTGGCAGTTGTTTCACTCATGATTCCTCCATCCTACTCCAGCGGTGGCTGTTGCATTTGCTTGATGGGTGGGCGCGCTGCGACGCGCGCCGAGGGCGCGGATAGGCTGGTTGCATCACCGGGATCGGCCCACGCCGCATCCACCGACTCATCCAGGAGGACACCGTGTCCGTTCGACTCTTTTCCGACTCCCACCTCTACCGCACCGGCTCCCTGAAGTGGACCGGCATCACGACCGCGAGCGGTGAGCCAACGATCGGCGCGTGGGTGGCGGAAATGGACTTTGGGACGGCCCCGGAGGTCGCCGACGCGATGAAGGGGGCGATCGACGACGGCCTGCTCGGGTACCAGCCGACCTGGCTGGAGCCGCGCATCGCAGGCGCGACCGCCGAGTTCCAGAAGCGTCGCTTCGGCTGGGACGTGGACGCCTCGCACGTGCGCCTCGTGGCCTCGGTCCTGCCCGCGCTCGAGGCGACGATTGAGCACCTGGTGCGCCCTGGCGCGCCGATCATCGTGCCCACGCCCGCCTACATGCCGTTCCTGACGATCCCGGGCAAGTTCGACCACCCCGTCATCGAGGTTCCCTCGCTGCGTGGCACGCGCGCCGGCGGGCGCGGCTGGGCGCTCGACCTGGAGGGGATCCGCGCGGGGCTCGAGGCCGGGGCTGGCCTCGTCATCCTGTGCAACCCGTGGAACCCGGTCGGCCGCGTCCTGCGCGAGGATGAGCTGCGCGCCCTGCACGACGTGGTCCGCGAGTACGACGCCCTCGTGTTCTCCGACGAGATCCACTCCTCCCTCGTGCTGGATGAGTCGATTCCTTTCGTTTCCTACGCGTCGCTCGGCCCCTCGTTCGCGTCCCACACGGTGACGGCGACCGCCGCGTCGAAGGGCTGGAACATCGCTGGCCTGCCCTCCGCGCAGGTGATCCTGCCCGACGAGACGCTCCGCGAGCGCTGGGACGTGTTCGCCGCCGACGTCCGCCATGATGCCAACGTCATCGGCACCCTCGGCGCGATCGCCGCCTACGAGCAGGGCGATGCCTGGCAGCGCGAGGTCAAGGACCTCATCCGCTCCAACGTGGACCTCGTGGAGCGCGCTCTCGTGGACACACCTATCGACTTCGTGCGCCCCGAGGGCACGTACCTGACCTGGTGGGGCTTCGAAGGCGTGGACTTGGGCCCCCTCTCCCCCGCCGCGACGCTGCGCGAGCGCGCCCGCATCGCCGCCAACGAGGGCCGCACCCTGGGCGCCGACTACGCCTCGTGGGCGCGCATCAACCTGGCGTGCGCCCCCGACGTGGCCTCGCGGATCGTGGAACGGGTGCTCGGCCTGCTCTGATCTTCTCTGACGCGATACGAGGCCGTGGCCGGGCACGGTGGACATCCACCTCCCGGCCACGGCCTCGTTTGCGTCTGGTTCCTGCTTAGGCTCCCAGTGCCGCCTCGATGCCAGCGACCACGGTCTGGCGAGCCGCGGAGGCCGCCTCGACGACGGCCGTCGGATCCGTTGGGGCATCGGCGAAGGACAGGTCGGAGACGACCGACATGCCGGCGACACGCACGCCCAGGGCATGCAGGGTGATGGCCTCCATGACGGTCGACATGCCGACGCAGTCCACGCCCAGGCCCGCGAGAATGCGGGTCTCGGCCATGGTCTGGTACTCGGGGCCGCGCAGGATCGCGTAAGTACCCTCGCGCTGGCAGATGCCGCGCAGCGCCTGCGTCATCTGGGCATCCCACACTGCCGACACGTCCAGGAAGAGCGGCCCATCGAAGGGCGAGGCGCCACTGAGGTTCACGTGGTCGGTGATCGCCATGACGTCGCCCAGGTTCCAGGGCTTCAGGCAGCCGTTCGCGTTCGTGAGGACCGCGCGGCTGATCCCCGCGGCAACCGCCGCTCGGGCGAGAGCCGTGACGGGGCGGGCACCCAGCCCCTCGTAGAGGTGCGTGCGGCCCGTGGCCACGAGGACCACTCCCCCGCACGCCTCGTAGGCGCGCAGCTCGCCGCCATGCCCGTCCGCAACCGGCGCGACGACTCCGGGGATGTCACCCAGGGCAACGGTGGCCACGGGGGCTCCCCAGGCCTCGTCGAGAGCCTCGGCCAAGCCGGACCCGAGCACGACGAGCGCATCCGGGCGCCCCGCAAGAGAGGTGAGGACCCGGGCGCCGGCCACGGCCTCATCGTCAAGAAGAACGGCGGTGAAGCGCGGGTCGACGCTCACTGCTCGCCCTCGTCCGCGCCCTGCGCGTAGGTGCGCGAGGGCAGCTTCTCCTGCGCGCGCACGCGGCCCGCGCTGGTCACCCAGTAGCCGACGAAGCCGACGACCATCGCCAGGAGGATGCCGATGTTGGCGCCCGCCCAGTCGCCCTCGCGGCCACCCAGGGGGCCGAGGAGGTAGCCCTGCCAGGACAGCCAGGAGGCGCTCGCGTTAACGACGAGGCCCCAGCCCACCAGCGAGCCGACGATCAGGGAGGCGACAGCACCCCAGTTCACCGAGCCGTAGCGACCCGAGGGGGTGAAGAGCGAAGGCTCGTCGTAGTCATTGCGACGCAGCGCGATGTCCGCCAGCATGACGCCGCCCCACGCGGCGATGACGACTCCGAGGGTCGTGAGGAACGCCGTGAAGGGGGTCAGGAAGGAGTCCGCGAAGAACACGACGACGATCGTGCCGACCGTCATGATCGTGCCATCAATCGCGGTGGCGACCGGACGTGAGACGGGCACGCCCGTGGCCAGCAGCGACAGGCCCGAGGAGTAGATGTCCATGACGATGCCGCCGATGAGGCCCAGGATCGCGACCACCGCGAAGGGGATGAGGAACCAGGTGGGCAGCAGCGTAGTGAGCGCGCCGATCGGGTCGCCGCCAATCGCCTCGGAGAGGGACTCGTCGGCCGAACCGACCAGGAGGATGCCGAAGAAGACGAGGATGACCGTGGGCAGCGCCGCGCCCACCGTCGTCCAGCCGACCACGCCCTTCGTCGAGGCGGCGCGAGGCAGGTAGCGCGAGTAGTCGGCGGCCGCGTTAATCCAGCCGAAACCGAAGCCCACGAGGAGCATGCAGCCCGCGCCCAGGACCGCAGTCAGGGGCGCGGAGGGGCGCGAGGAGAGGACCGCGAAGTCGATCGTCGGGGCGACCAGGACCAGGTAGACGATCGTCAGGGCCGCGGTGGCCCACGTGATCCACGTCTGGACCTTCATAATCGCCTCGAAACCGAGGATGCCCGAGCCCGCCGCCAGGACGACGACGAGGATCAGCGCGATGATCTGGGCGACAACGTGGTTCGTGAAGCCGAGCGCCCCCATCACCGTGGCCGTGGCCTGGACGGCCATGATCGCCAGGAAGGTCTCCCAGCCCACCGTCAGGATCCACGAGATCGCCGCCGAAATGCGGTTGCCGTTGAAGCCGAAGGCCGCGCGCGACAGGACCAGCGTCGGGGCGGAGCCGCGCTTACCGGCGATCGCGATGAGGCCGCAGACCAGGAAGGACAGGGCCACGCCGACGACGGACACGACGACCGCCTGGGCGAGGGAAAGCCCGAAGCCGAGGACCCACGAACCCCACGAGATACCCAGGACCGAGATATTCGCCGCGAACCACGGCATGAACAGGTCGGAGGGTTTTCCCTTGCGATCGGATTCGGGGATGACGTCCAGGCCGGCCATTTCGACGGCCAGAGCGCCCGATGACTGGGGTTCGCTCACGGTGTGCTCCTATGCGACGGAGATATTGTCAGAACGACGTAATCCTATCACACAGGTCACACGATCACGCTCGGACGACGGGATTCGTCAAGCTCCCGATCCCCTCGATCTCGATCTCCACGCGGTCACCCGCGTGAACGATCTCGGCGCCCGCGGGCGCACCCGTGGCAATCACGTCGCCGGGCAGCAGCGTCATCTGATGAGACACGTAGGACACCAGCTCGAAAGGGTTCCAGATCATGTGCGCGGTCGAGGAGTCCTGAGCGATCTCACCGTTCAGGTACGAGCGAATCGCCAGGTTGGTGACATCAAGGGCAGGGTCGACCGTGATCCAAGGGCCCAGCGGGCACGCCGAGTCGAAAGACTTTCCGCGCGACCAGGGGCCGCCCGTCATCGCGTCGCGGGCGGTGGCATCGTTGGCGATCGTGTAGCCGAGGATCATCTGCGGCGCGTCCTCGACGCTCACGTCCTTGGCCAGGGACTTGATGACGATCGCGAGCTCACCCTCGAAGGCCACCGCGTTCGACCAGGCGGGGATCGCGATCGGGTCATCGGGGCCCACGACCGAGGTATTCGCCTTCAGGAAAATCGGCGGCTCGGGACGCTCGTCAGCCGGAATCGGGGTGTCCGAGTAGTTGTCGCCGATACCCACGACCTTCGAGCGCGGGATCACCGGGGAGAGCAGGCGGACCTCGTCCAGCTCGTAGATCTGGCCGGAGGGTTCCACGGGTGAAAACAGCGGGTCACCCTTGAGCCCCACGATCCTCGTCGAGCCCTCCTCGAGGGCGCCGTAGACAGGGTTCGTACCATCGGAAAAACGTGCGATTCTCATGCCGGTAGCCTAACGCAGGCGCGCGTGCGCCGCGCCGAGCAGCGCCGACAGACGCGACGCCGGGTGCGCGAGGCACGACATGTGCCCGGCGCACCCGGCGAGGTGGTCGGCAACTATTACTTCTTCTTCTGCTTCGCGCGCTTCCACACGCTGCCGGGAACATCGCCGGGCAGCAGCGGGTTCTTCTCACCCACGAAGACGGGCTCGGCGACGCCGTCGCGACGCTGGGCCTCGTAGTCGCGCAGCGCACCCAGCACCCAGCGGGCCAGGAAGACCAGGGCCACCAGGTTCGTAATCGTCATGACCGCCATCGCGATGTCGACGGCGTTCCACACGACGTCCAGGGTCAGCAGGGCGCCGATCGTCGCCGAGGCCACGCACACGACGCGCACGGTCCAGGTCGCCCAGCGGGCGTCACCGAAGACGAAGGACATGTTCGTGTCGGAGTAGACGTAGGCGGCGATGACCGAGGAGTAGGCCAGGACGAAGATGAGGATCGCCATGGGCACGATCGTCCATGCGCCGAGCTCGTGGGCCACGGCCAGGGTCGTCAGGTTGGAGGGGTTCACGTCCGCGCTGCCCCACACCTTCTCGCCTGCGATGAGGATGACGAAGGCGGTCGCGGTGCACACGACAATCGTGTCGATGAAGACACCCAGGGACTGGATGAGGCCCTGACGCACCGGGTGGGACACGGTCGCGGTCGCGGCGGCGTTGGGAGCGGTGCCCTGGCCGGCCTCGTTGGAGAAGAGACCGCGCTTGGTGCCGTTGATCATCGCGGCGATGATACCGCCGCCCAGGCCGCCGACGGTTGCGTCCATGGAGAACGCGGAGGTGAAGATCTGGCCCAGAACGGTGCCGAACTGCGTGATGTTCATGAGGCAGACGATGGCGACCATGATGACGTAAATGGTGGCCATGATCGGGGCCATCCACTCGGTGACGCGGGCGACGGTGCGGATACCACCGAAGATGACCATCGCGGAGAAAACGAAGATGAGGCCTGCGACCGTAAGCTGCGCGGCCGAGAAGCCGCCCGCGCCGGGCAGGGGCTGCTTGGCGGCCTCGCCGAAGGCGCTCGTGAGCGTGCCCGCGATGGCGTTGGACTGCACGGAAGTGATGACGATGCCGCAGGTGACGACGGTGATGACGGCGAAGACGTTGGCCAGGACGCGGTTCTTCATGCCGCGCTTGATGTAGTAGGCCGGGCCGCCGCGGAAGGAGCCGTCGGAGTGCTTGACCTTGAAGATCTGGGCCAGCGTCGCCTCGAAGAATGCGGTCGCCATGCCCACCAGGGCCACGACCCACATCCAGAAGATCGCGCCCGGGCCACCGAACATGAGCGCCGCGGCCACGCCGAACACGTTACCGATGCCCACACGCGCGGCCAGCGAGATCGCAAAAGCCTGGAAGGACGAGATGCCGCCGTCGGCGCCCTTGCGCGAGCCGAGGACCGTGCGCACCATCTCCGGGAACAGGCGCAGCTGCACGCCGCGGGAGACGACCGTCAGGACGAGGCCCACGCCGATCAGGATGACGATCGTCAGGTGCATCGTGATCCAGTCAGCGATCTCCTTTTCGATCACAGCTATCTGTTCCACAGGAACCTCCCGGGGTGTCAATGGGCGAGGCCGTGGATGGGTCGCGGGGCCTCGCGCGCTTCGCGGGCCGCACCCGCTCGTTGTCATGGGACCCGTTCATCTTGCCACAGGCCTGCGCGCCCAGCAGGCGACGTCTCGCCACGCGCATGGCGCGCTGTTCCCGCTCCTGGTGCCCCGGCCTCGTCGATAAGCTGCGGGAAGGGCCCGGCGGCGCGGGGACGCAGACGTGGGCGCACTCTGGGACAATGGGAGCATGAGCGCGACTTTGAACGAGATCCTGGACGACCTGGAGGACGAGGGCCGTCTGGGCGACGACGACGCCCTGTACGAGGCCTTCGTGTCCTGGGCCGAGAGTACCGGGCGTCCGCTCTACCCCCACCAGGAGGAGGCCCTGGTCGAGATCCT
Source organism: Xylanimonas cellulosilytica (assembly GCA_001072465.1). Lineage (GTDB taxonomy): Bacteria > Actinomycetota > Actinomycetes > Actinomycetales > Actinomycetaceae > Pauljensenia. Next base: position 8,368 of record JVKM01000003.1, read on the forward strand.
TGCGGGCAACCACGTGATCGCCGCGACCCCCACGGGGTCGGGAAAGTCGATGATCGCGCTCGCCGCGCACTTCACGTCGATGGCACACGGGGGCCGCTCCTACTACACGGCGCCGCTGAAGGCCCTGGTGTCAGAGAAGTTCTTTGATCTCGTGTCCCTGTTCGGCGCGGACAACGTCGGCATGGTGACCGGCGATGTGTCTCTCAACGCCGACGCGCCCATCATCTGCTGCACGGCTGAGATCCTGGCCAATCAGTCGCTGCGCGAGGGGCCCACGCTGGACGCGGACATGATCGTCATGGACGAGTTCCACTTCTACGGGGACCGTCAGCGCGGCTGGGCGTGGCAGGTGCCGCTCCTGGAGCTGAGGACCCCGCAGGTGGTCGCGATGAGCGCGACGCTGGGCGACACGACGCGTTTCAAACGCGCGTGGAAGGAACGTACCGGGCGCGACGTGTCCCTCATCGACGACGCTGAACGCCCCGTGCCCCTCGAGTTCGAGTACGTCGTGGACCGCCTGCCCGACACGGTCGAGCGCCTGCTGGGTGAGGGCCGCTGGCCCGTCTACATCGTGCACTTCTCCCAGCGCGACGCGGTCGCCACCGCGCAGTCTTTCGACCGTTCGTCGCTGATTTCGCCCGAGCAGAAGAAGGCGATCGCCGCGCAACTGGCGGGGGTGTCGTTTACGAAGGGTTTCGGGCAGACCCTCAAGTCGCTGCTCGCGCAGGGCATCGGCGTACATCACGCGGGCATGCTGCCGCGCTACCGCCGCCTCGTCGAACGCCTCACGCAGGCGGGCCTGCTGCCGATCGTGTGCGGCACGGACACCCTGGGGGTCGGCATCAACGTGCCGATCCGCACAGTTCTCATGACATCCCTGGTGAAGTACGACGGGCGCCGCATGCGCCACGTGAGCGCGCGCGAGTTCCACCAGATCGCGGGGCGCGCGGGCCGCGCCGGCTTCGACACGGTCGGTTTCGTGCGCGTCCTGGCCCCCGAGCACGAGGTCGATGCCGCCCGTGAGCGCGCACGCCTGAGCGCCGCGCAGGAGGCCGCACGCGACGCCCGCGAGGCCAAGCGCGCGGCGAAGAAGTCCGCGAAAAAGCGCAAGGGGCCAGGCGAGGGCGAGATCTCGTGGACGCGCTCGACGTTCGAGCGCCTCGTGGATGCGGCTCCCGAGCAGCTCACGAGCCGTTTCGAGATGACGCACGCGATGGTCCTCAACGTGCTGGCCGGTGCTCCTGCGGCCGGGCGCGACCCGGGCGAGCACCTCGTGTGGCTGGCGCGCAACAACGACGATCCGCCCACGGATCGCAACCCGCACCTGCGCCGCCTCGGTGAGATCTACACGTCGATGAAGCAGGCGGGCGTCGTCGAGCACGTGTCCTCAGCCGTGGCCTCGGCGTCTGGTGAGCCTCGGCTCCGCGCGGCCACCGACCTGCCGGATGACTTCGCGCTCAACCAGCCGCTCTCCCCCTTCGCGCTGGCCGCGCTCGAGCTGCTGGATCCCAAGTCCCCGACCTTCGCCCTGGACGTCGTCTCGGTCATCGAGTCGGTCCTGGAGGATCCGCGCCCACTCCTGTTCGCGCAGGAAAAGGCGGCGCGCGCCGAGGCCGTGGCCGCGATGAAGGCGCAGGGCATGGAGTACGACGAGCGCATGGCCGCGCTGGAAGAGGTCACGTGGCCGCGCCCACTGGCCGATCTGCTGGGCGACGCGTTCGCGGTGTATCTGCACGCGAACCCGTGGATCGAGGATCAGGAGATTTCCCCGAAGTCGGTCGTGCGCGAGATGATCGAGAACGCGCTGACGTTCACGGGGATTGTGGGCCGCTACGACGTGGGCCGCTCCGAGGGCATCGTGCTGCGCTACCTGACGGACGCGTATCGCGCGCTGCGCCAGATCGTGCCGGACGAGCTCATGACGGACGAGCTGCGTTCGATCATTGCGTGGCTGTCGGCACTGATTCGCGCGGTGGACTCCTCGCTGCTGGACGAGTGGGAGGCCATGTCCACGGGCCAGGCCCTCTCCCCCGCGTCCGATGGCGACGGCACGGAGGGTGCGGAACTCGCGTTTGGCGCACGGGAGGACGGGACTGTTCCCTTTAGCGCGAACCGTCACGCGTTCCGCACGGCGATACGCTCGGCCCTGTTCGAGCGCGTGGAGGCGATGAGCCGCGACAACGTCGAGGCCTTGGCGCGCCTGGATGAGGCCTCGCGCACCCCGGTGGCCGCGCCGTGGGGCGAGGACGAGTGGGACGCGGTGCTCGAGCGCTACTGGGCGGAGCACGAGTGGATCGGTATCGACCAGCGTGCGCGCGCCCTGTCCCTGTGTTCGCTCAATGAGGCCCCGACCCGCGAGGAGGTGCTGGAGCTGGCTCCCGCCGCGGTTTCGTCCGATTTCGAGCGCGCCCAGGTGGCGCGCATCGAGGCGATCGCGGACGCGGTCGATCAGGCTGCGGCCGGCACGTTCTGGCTGGCCACGCAGACCCTGTTCGACCCGGAGGAGGACATGGACTGGCGCATCGTCGCCCTCGTGGACGTGCCCGCCTCGGACGAGGCGAACCGCGTCGCCCTGGCGACGGTCACCGTCGGGGCGCGGTAGATCCTTCATCATTCGGGGAACCAGGCGCGTCATGCAGTGAATAGATAGCCTCCGCGCGTCCTTTCCCGAGAAATCCAAGGATCTCATCCGACAAGACTTTTTCGCCTTCCCACAGACGCAGCGACAGCACGAGGTTCATCAACAAACCGTGGGAGAGGAAGAGCCTAGCCTGTTCAGCATCCATCCCGACGTCTTCTCGCAGGACGCGGTACACACGTGCAAAGCTATCGCGGGAGAGCTGCCCGAAGCGCGGATCGGATCCCATCATGAATAGGCGCATGATCATCATGAACATGTCGTGGTCTTGCACGATCTCCGCGTACATGTCCCCCAGCAATTCCCGACGTTCAACGTCGCTAGAATCCGCCGCTACGGGTGCCTCAGCAAAACGTCGACACAGCTGCTCAACAACATACGTAGCAGCTTCCTCGAACAGTGTTTCCTTCGACCGGAAGAAACGCACGACATACGCCTGACTGACGCCTGCCTCGCGCGCAATCGAGTCCGTCGTGGCCGCGGCGTAGCCAACCCGCGCAAACACACGGACGGCAGCCTCCAGCATGAGTGCCTTGCGTTCATTGGCTGGCATACGAGTCGCGGCCATTCCTGTTTCTCCCAATCTCGGTGATATGGACAGTCTATCCGCGCGCGTAAGCTCGAACTGTCTCGACAAACGCAGCGCGGTAAGCAGGAGTATCAACTTCTTGCTCAATGCGGCCAAGCATCAGAGATTTGGTTAAGCGAATCCCCACGAAGCCCAGGACCATTCTCTTCCACCGCCAGATCAGACCACCGAAGATGCGGTAGATAAACGAAGGAGCACGGGAAGTGACGATGACTGCCGCGGTCTTATCTTTCAGCAGGCCCTGGCTCTTACCGTCGACATACCGGTACCCGAATCCCGGCGTGAGAGTGCGATCAAGGAAACCTTTCAGAATCGCCGGTTCAGCAGACCACCAAATCGGGAAGCTGAACACGAGGTGATCGGCCCAGGCTATGTCTGCCTGATACCGCTTGGGACCACTTTCGTCCTCCATGTGCTGGCGGTATCCGTAGCGCAGAACGGGATCAAAATCCTCTGTCGCCAGGTCAATCATACGCACGTCATGCCCGGCGCTGCGCGCCTCATCTACGTAAGCCGTTGCGAGTTCATGCGAGTAGCTTCCCACGTCAGGGCTGCCCTGAATGACAAGAATCTTCATATTTTTCCCCTTGTTGTAATCGGTTGATTACTACTGTAGTGCGAAGACCCCGCCCAAACAACACAAGAGGTCTCAAAGAGCTGAGAGTTACACCCAGAGAGGAGCAATAGCACCCTCTCACCTTAAGAGGGGCAGCCACCATTCCGACTTAGGATCGATATTGCCCCGCCGTCCGAGTTATCCTCACAGAGCGGGTCTCTCGCCGATTTCCTGCTGGAGGCGCAGCAGGTAGCCGTCGGGATCCTGGACTAGGAACTGGCGGACGCCGATTTCTATGTCTCCCGCCCGGTACCACTTCTCTTCGGGTTCGACGAAGATCGGCCACCCTGCCTCGGTGATGCGATGCCATGCACTGTCCAGCTCTTCGGTCTGAACCTCGAGGTTGATCCCGCGACCAAGCGGGCGCTCAAGAGGACCGGTTGCCCACGTCCTCCCGCGGTCAATCTGGTCAAGCATCAGGTGCGCGTTACCCAGGACGAGGTAGCCGAATCCTTCCTCAGGCCGTTCATAGCGGAGGGAAAAACCGACGAGGTCGCACCAAAAACGGCGCGATGCCTCGTAATCGGTGACGACAAGTTCAGGAACAAGCCCGGGTTCGGTGCTCATGGCCCCACTCTAGCGGGCTCGGACGAGACCGTGTCTGGGAAATGCTCAGACCGTTAGCGCCGGGAAGCCTTGCGAATCAGCCAATCGGCGCCCGCGAAGAGCGCCATGAAGAGCAGGGCGCCGATCAGGATCGCCACGATGTTGATCGCGACCTGCGCGTAGCCGATGCGCCACACGTTCACGAAGCCGTAGGGGTACTGGTGCGTGAAAGAGCCTCGCACGAGCGTGTACGCCACCCACGCGACCGGGATCAGTAGGGCGCGCCCCAGCGTTGCCCACGTGATGCCGCCGCGCGGCCCCGCGAGCGCGGCCGTCCCCACGAAGGCGGCCGGGACGACGATGTGCTGGAGCGGGTTGGTGACGAGCGCGTAGCCGGAGAGGACCTCGTAGGGGCCGATGAGCGTCGCGTAGACGATCGCAGTCACGGTGATCATCATCAGTGCGCACAGGTGTGTGGCCCTCCCCCATGCCCCGACGCGGCCTCGGCGCGCGAGGACGGTCGAGATGATCGCAACCATGATGTTGGACAGCTCAGTGAAGTAGGACAGGCAATTGATGAGACGCTCGGGCGCGCCCGCCCAGCCGTGGGGGGCACCCGCGAAGAGGCCCTCCTCGACGTAGGTCGGCGCAGCGTAGCCATCAAAGGCCGTGATAATAAGAGTGGCGGCGACGCCCGCCCACGCGAGGGCGGCAACCACCCAGTAGGCGGCGCGCCCGCGACCGCTCAGTTCAGTCATGTCAACCATAGGATCTCGACTCTCACGGAAACAGCAGCTATTGAAACAGGTCCGAGTGGGAACCCGTACGAATTGCGGTCACAACGCAGATCTCTGGCTCATCCAGATAGATCAACAGCCAATCCGGCCGAATATGACATTCACGGAACCCCGCATAGTCCCCGGTCAAGAGATGATCCCTCCGCTGGGGAGGCAACACTTCGCCCGTAAGAATGAGATCAATGACCGCTTCGAGCTCCTTGATAGGGAGCCCTCGTTTGCGGGCCCTTTTGAGATCCTTCTTGAATTGACTGGTCATCACGAGGGCACGCTGGCCCCGCTGAGGCTCACTCATCATCGACATCCGCGAACGCTTGTGCCGCGGACGCGTAACGGGTAGCGGCAACACGCCCTGCGGCGATGTCGCGAGCCTCGCGCATAGCTAGCTCGGTTTCAGCGTTGAAGCGGGGCTGGCGCAAGTCAAAGGGTAAGCCACCCTCCATGATGGACTTGTGCAAGAAAACATTCACAGCGTCGGTGAGGTTCATGCCGAACTGGGCATACACCCTCTCAGCTTCTTCCTTCACGCTTGGATCAACGCGCATGTTAAGCGTCGCCGTTTTCATATCGCCACACCTTTCAGACGAATGTACGACTTTTATTATACAACGCACCACAGATGTATGACATATGCCTGCGCGCGCAGACACCGACATGATTTCCGCGATGAAGTCGGCATGGTGAAACGGCCGAGGCGGAGTTCAAATCCGGCCAGGGTCAGACCTGCGCCAGGTCCGTGACCTCAGCATCCGTCAGCTCGACGAGGTCGAGGGGGCTCAGCTCGACGCTGAGGCCTCGGCGCCCGCCCGAGACGATCATGGTCTCGTGGTCCAGGCACGCCGAGTCGATGAACAGACGGTGCGAGGTGGTCTGCCCGAGTGGGCTGATCCCGCCCACGACGTAGCCGGTGCGACGCTGTGCGACGGCCGGGTCAGCCATGGCGGCGCTCTTGGCTCCGGCAGCCTTGGCGATCAGCTTCATGGACAGGTGAGCCAGAGCGGGCACGCAGCCGACGACGAACTCGCCGGCGGGCTCCAGGCGCACCATGAGCGTCTTGAAAGCCTGGGTGGGGTCGATCCCCAGCTTCTCAACGGTTTCCTCCCCAAACGCCCGGGCGGCCGGGTCGTGCTCGTACTCGTGAACGGTAAAAGCAACGCCGGCCGCCGTGAGCGCCTCGATGGCGCGGGTGGGGCCACCGCCGTGGTCTTTGCTGTGTTTACGAGCCATGACCCCAGTGTAGGACGCGTCAGAGGATGGACGCCGTCGGGTCGTCGACGACGACCTTCCCGAAGGGGAAGCAGGTGATCGGGATCATCTTCAGGTTGGCGATGGCCAACGGGATGCCGACGATGGTGACGGCCTGCGCGGCGGCGGTGGTCACGTGGCCGATGGCGAGCCACAGGCCCGCGACGATGAACCACACGATGTTCATGAGGGCCGATCCGGCGCCCGCACTGGGCTGGTCGACAACGCTCTTACCGAAGGGCCACAGCACGTAACCGGCGATGCGGAAGCAGGCCACGCCCGCGGGGATCGTGACGATGAAGATGCAGGCGACGACACCCGCGATGAGGTAGCCGAGGAAGAGCGGCAGGCCTCCGAAGAAGAACCAGATGATGTTGAGCAGGGTACGCATTGCGTGTCCTTTCCTTGATCTGTGAACATTCTAGTCTGCCACGACTCCTCGCTCAGATCCCCCTGAGTCACCCCTGATTGGCCCCTGAAAGTTCCTCCGCGCGTACCATGAGGGCATGAGTATTCCCGAGGCCATCGCCGCTGCCCGCGACCGCATCGACCGCGCGACGTCCGCATGTGGCCGCACCGATTCGGTGCACCTGGAGCTGGCGGTCAAGACGCGCACGCCCGAAGAATGCCGAGAAGCCGCCGCCGCCCTGAGCGAGGCGGGCCTGTCCATCCTGCTCGGCCACAACCGCGTCCAGGAGGCGCGCGCGACAGTGGAGGCGATCCGCGAGGTGCCCGGCGCGCGCATCCACCTGATCGGGCCTCTGCAGTCCAACAAGATCAACCATGCGCTGGCCTGCGTGGATGTGATCGAGTCGCTAGACTCCCCCGCCCTGGCCTCGAAAATCGACGCGCGCGCGACCGGCACGCTCCCCGTGTTCGTCGAGGTGAACGTCTCGGGCGAGGCCACGAAGCACGGCTGCGCCCGCTCCGACGTCGCCGCACTGATCGACGCGGTCGAGGCCTCGACCCACCTGCAGCTCGCGGGCTTCATGACGGTGGGCCTGAACTCCCCCGTCGAGGCCGACGTGCGCGCCGCGTACGCGCAGCTGCGCGGGATCAGGGACGAGGCCGCATCTCGCCTGGGCGTCGAAGAGTCGGACCTGGCGCTCTCGATGGGCATGAGCCGCGACCTGGAGTGGGCCATCGCCGAGGGGGCGACAATCGTGCGCCTGGGCACCGCTATCTTCGGCGCCCGCCGCGCCTGAGCGGACCGATCGTTCGCGCGAGCACAGCGCCGACTAGGATTGTCCGCATGATGACTGTTCTCGCCGGAATGTCCGCCGCGATCCTTGCGCTCGCCCCAATCACCAATCCGATCGGGGGTCTCGCAGCGTTCGCAGGACTCACCGCCGGCAATGCTCCGGCTGCGGTGCGCTCGCAGGCGTGGAAGACAGGCATCTACGTGTTCGCCATCCTGACGGTGTTCGCGGTCAGTGGCTCGCTCATCATGCATTTCTTCGGCTTCGACCTACCCTCGCTGCAGATCGCGGGTGGCTTGGTCGTCGCGCACTCGGGTTTCTCGATGCTGGAAAACAAGCGCCGTGCCACCCACGAGGAGGCTCAGCACGCGACCTCCAAGCCGGACGTATCCTTCTCCCCCATGGCACTCCCCCTCATCGCGGGGCCCGGCTCGATCGGCGTGGTTATCGCGCTGGCCGCCCGCAACACGGCCATCGGTTTTCATGTCGGCATCGTCCTGGGAATCGCGGTGACTGCCGCCGTCATCGCGCTGCTGCTGCGCTACGGCACACCCTGGATCGACAAGCTGGGCGCCACCGGCGTCGGCGCGATCGTGCGCATCATGGGCTTCCTGATCCTCGTCATCGGCGTCGAGCTCATCATCCACGGGGTGCGCGCACTCCAGCTCTTCTAAGCGGAAGCCCGCCCCGGCCTCGTTGCGCGCCACGCCCCAATGTCGCACGTAATTCCCCTCCGACCCATTCCGTGAATTGTCTTGTATCGTTGCTATTTCAAGGGTGGATACTGAAAAACATCAAAGGTTGACGTGGGAATTACGTGCGAAATTCGGGGGCAGCCGCGCGGGAACGCGAAAGCCCGCCCCGGCCTCGTCGATGAACGAGGGCCGAAGCGGGCCCGGGAACGTCCGGCTCGCGCCAGGCGGGCGAAGCGCGCTCAGGGGATGCGGTGCACCCACTCCTCGCGCGCGAACTTCGTCTCACAGCGCTTGCGCGCGACCTCGAGATCCGCCTCGGTGATGGTGCCGACGCTCGCGTTGTACTTCTCCTTGAAGTGATCGAAGAACACCTGCAGGATCTCTTCGCGCGCCATGCCGGTCTGGGAGCGCATGGGGTCCACGCGCTTGACGGCGCTGCGGGTGCCCTTGTCGCGGATCTTCTCCATGCCGATGCGCAGGACCTCGTTCATCTTGATGGCGTCGATGTCGTAGGCCATGGTCACGTGGTGGACCATGTAGCCGTTGGCCCAGCGCTTCTGCGCGGCGCCACCGATCTTGCCGAACTCGGAGGCGATGTCGTTGAGCGGCACGTACTTGGCCTTGATGCCCAGCTTTTCGAGGACCTCCATGACCCACTGATCGAGGTAGGGGTAGGCCTGCTCGAAGCTCATTCCCTCCACGAGGGCGGTGGGGATGACGAGCGAGTAGGTGATGCAGTTGCCGGGCTCCATGAACATGGCGCCGCCGCCGGTGACGCGCCGCGACACGGTGATGCCGTATCGATCCACGCCATCCTGTTGGATTTCGTTTTGGTAGGACTGGAAGGAGCCGATGACGACCTGCGGGCCGTTCCACTCCCACAGGCGCATAAAGGGCTTGCGGCGCCCCGCGGCCACGTCTTCGACCAGGGTTTCATCCATGGCGACGTTGATCATCGGGTCGACGACGGGGCCGTGGATGACGTCGAAGTCGATGTCGTCCCACGACAGGGCGGCGCCCAGCGCGCGGCGTACGGCGATGCCGACGGCTTCGGGGGTCACGCCCATGAGGGTGTCGCCCTCGTGGAGGGCCCCCTCCACGCGCGCGGCCAGATCCTTCGCGCTCGACGAGGCCGGGGCCCCTTCGAGGGACGCGGTGATCCGGGTGAGCGCGTCGTCGGGGTCGAGGAAGAAGTCGCCCGACACGCTCACGCGCGCAAGGCGATCCTCCTCCACGTCGGTGTCGACGACGACGAGCTTTCCTCCGGGGACTTTGTACTCTCCATGCATGCCCACGATTGTAGGCGCTTCCCTCACGCCCAGTCGGGCAGGACGCGCACGCCGCCCTTGTCGGCGGAGGCGGCGAGCATGCCGTAGACGCGCAGGGCGTCGGAGACTTGGCGGGGGCGAGGCTTGGAGGGCTTCCACGGGGCGGCGCCCTTTTCGGCGCGGCGGCGCTCGAGTTCCTCGTCGCTCACGTTCGCGCGCAGGACGCGGTTGTTGACGTCGATTTCGATCTCGTCGCCGGTGCGCACGAGGCCGATCGCGCCGCCGGCCGCGGCCTCGGGCGAGATGTGACCGATGGAGATGCCGGACGTGCCGCCGGAGAAGCGACCGTCGGTGATGAGGGCGCACTTCTTGCCCAGGCCCAGGCCCTTGAGGTAGGAGGTCGGGTAGAGCATTTCCTGCATGCCGGGGCCGCCCTTGGGGCCCTCGTACTGGATGACGACGACGTCGCCTTCGGTGACTTGCTTGCTGAGGATGGCCTCGACGGCTTCCTCCTGGGATTCGACGACGAAGGCCTTGCCGACGAAGTGGAAGAGGGACTCGTCGATGCCGGCGGACTTGATGATCGCGCCGTTGGCGGCGATGTTGCCGTAGAGGACCGCGAGACCGCCGTCCTTCGTGTAGGCGTGCTCGACGGAGCGGATGCAGCCGGCCTCGGAGTCGGTGTCGAGGGACTCGAAGAGGTTGGCGGTCGAGAAGGCCTGGGTGGTGCGGACGCCACCGGGGGCGGCGAGGAAGCGGTGCTTGGCCTCGTCGGTGGCGCGTCCGCTGCGCACGTCCCACGCGCCCAGCCAGTCGGCCAGGTTGTCGGAGTGGACGGAGTGCACGTCGCGGTTGAGCAGGCCGGCGCGGTCGAGCTCGCCGAGCAGGGCGGGGATGCCGCCGGCGCGGTGGACGTGCTCGATGTGGTAGGTCGTGGAGTTGGGGGCCACCTTGCACAGGCAGGGCACGCGGCGCGAGATCGCGTCGATGTCGTCGAGCGTGAAGTCGACGCCGGCCTCGTTGGCGATGGCGAGGATGTGCAGGACTGTGTTGGTGGAGCCGCCCATGGCCACGTCCAGGCTCATGGCGTTCTCGAAGGCGGCCTTGGTGGCGATGGAACGCGGCAGGACCGAGTCGTCCTCATTGTCGTAGTAGGCGCGGCACATGTCGACGATGCGCGTGCCGGCCTCGGTGAAGAGCTTCTTGCGTTCGATCTGGGTGGCCAGGGTGGTGCCGTTGCCGGGCAGGGCCAGGCCGATGGCCTCGTTGAGGCAGTTCATGGAGTTCGCGGTGAACATGCCGGCGCAGGAGCCGCAGGTGGGGCACGCGTTGGCTTCGATGCTGGCGAGCTGGTTGTCGCTGACGGAGTCGTCGACGGCCATGACCATCGCGTCGATGAGGTCGAGGCGGTGCTCGACGACGCCGTCGACGGCGGCGCCGGATTCCATGGGGCCGCCGGAGACGAAGATGGTGGGGATGTTCAGGCGCATGGCGGCCAGGAGCATGCCGGGGGTGATCTTGTCGCAGTTGGAGATGCACACGAGGGCGTCGGCGCGGTGTGCGTTGACCATGGTTTCGACGCAGTCGGCGATGAGGTCGCGGCTGGGCAGGGAGTAGAGCATGCCGTCGTGGCCCATGGCGATGCCGTCGTCGACGGCGATCGTGTTGAATTCCTTGGCGACGCCGCCGGCTGCTTCGATGGCTCCGGCGACGAGGTCGCCCATGTTCTTCAGGTGCACGTGGCCGGGGACGAACTGGGTGAAGGAGTTGGCGATGGCGATGATCGGCTTGCCGAAGTCGCCGTCCGTCATGCCGGTGGCGCGCCACAGGGCGCGTGCTCCGGCCATGTTGCGGCCTTGGGTGGATGTTGCCGAGCGCAGCGGGCGACTCATGATGTGCCTTTCTTTTGCCTTGTAATGACTCAACAGTAGGAGCGTGAGCGCTGCGTTTCCGTGCGGGTTTCGTCTCATGGACGAGGCTGGGGCTGGGTGGGGGCGGTTTTCGCGCGGTATTTCGGGGGCTGCAGCGAGTGGGTCGCCGTGTCAGTGGGTGGACGCTTGTGGGCGTGATTGCAAGGAAAACGCAAGGGGTGCGTGCGTGAATTAGTGTCTGGCCAGATGAGTGGTTGATCGCATTGGTCACGCTTCGGACATCTGGCCTCGTTCTCGACACGCGAAACGTAGGCTGGGTGCACAGATTAGAGAAAGGACTGCGATGACCATTCGCACCACTCATGTCGGTTCCCTGCCCCGTACCCCCGAGCTGCTCGAGGCGAATCGTGCGCGCCGTGAGGGTTCGCTCGGCGAGGCTGACTTCACGTCGCTGCTGCAGGATCAGGTTGACGGCGTTGTGAAGCGTCAGGCTGAGATTGGCCTGGATATCGTCAATGACGGCGAGTACGGTCACGCGATGATCGACACGGTTGATTATGGTGCGTGGTGGACGTATTCCTTCTCTCGTTTCAGCGGGCTGTCCTTTGAGGATGTGCAGCGTTTTGATGTGCGTCCCCCGGCCGGCCGTGACGGTCGTCTGTCCTTCTCGTCGTTCGCTGAGCGCCGCGACTGGCAGCGTTTCGCGGACGCGTACGCGGATCCGGATTCGGGTATTCACATTGCGAACCGCAACCCGATCGCGTTCCCGACGATCACCGGTGAGCTGACCTATATCGGCGCCGAGGCCGTGGAGCGCGATATCGCGGGCACGAAGCACGCGCTGGAGGCGGCGGGCAAGCCCGTGTCGAATGGCTTCGTGGCGGCGATTTCGCCGGGTTCGGCGGCTCGCGTGGCTAACGCGTTCTACGAGGATGACGAGGCCGTGGTGTGGGCGTGCGCGGATGTACTGCGCGAGGAGTACAAGCGCATTACGGACGCGGGCCTGACGGTGCAGATTGACGCGCCGGATATCGCGGAGGGCTGGGATCAGATGAACCCGGAGCCGTCCGTCGAGGATTACCGCGCGTTCTCTCGCGTGCGTATCGACGCGCTGAACCACGCGCTGGAGGGCATTGACCCGTCTCTGGTGCGTTTCCACGTGTGCTGGGGTTCGTGGCACGGCCCGCACACGACGGATATCCCGTTCAAGGACATCGTGGATCTGGCCCTGCTGGTCAACGCGAACGGACTGACGTTCGAGGCGGCGAATGCTCGCCACGCGCACGAGTGGACGATCTGGCGCGACATCGAACTGCCTGAGGGCAAGTACCTGATCCCGGGCGTGGTGTCGCATTCGACGAACGTTGTGGAGCACCCGGAGCTGGTGGCTCAGCGTATCCGCCAGTTCGCGGACATTGTGGGCGACGAGCGTGTCGTGGCGTCGACGGACTGCGGCCTGGGCGGCCGTATCTACCCGTCGATCGCGTGGGCGAAGCTGGAGGCTCTTGCCGAGGGCGCTCGTCTCGCATCGAAGTGATCGCCTGACTACTGGCCTGGGGCGCGCGGGGTGGATGAGGATCCACCCCGCGCGTTTTTCCCAGAGTTTTCTCAGCCAAAGCTCCTTGTTTTTTGAGTTTGGCGTCACACAATGGATTGTGTGTTGCAGCCCCCGCTTCCGGGTCGGCCTGCTGCGGTGGGGATCGCACGCCGCGTCGGGTTCCGGGATTGGGGGCTGCGGCGCGTTTGGGGCCATCTGATCATCCCCATCTCAATTCACTTCTCCGTCATGCGGAAAACGGAGCCCTTTCTTCGTTATTCTGGAAGTAAGCACCCATTGTCGAGGCTGTTCGAGGGAGAACATCATGGGAGCAAACAACAGGGAGGGCACGCACTCCATCCGTTCGCGCGGCGTTATGTTTGCAACTGCTCTGACCCTTGCCGCTACAGCATGCGGCTGCCAACAGACCACGCCCGCGGCGGGGTCAAGTCCTGTGGAGTGGTGTAATCGTTTTGTGTCCTTCGGGTTGGG
>JVKM01000004.1 GCA_001072465.1 Xylanimonas cellulosilytica
ACCCAACCCGAAGGACACAAAACGATTACACCACTCCACAGGACTTGACCGCGAATGTGTGTCGTCCGGCCCCGTCATGGCCCGCACGCATCGCAAATCTCTCGCGTGAAACCGGCGTCGCCTTTGCGGGCCGGTGAGGTGCGCCAGTTGAAACCGCCGTCGCCTTTGCGGGTTTGAAATGGGTGATTTTGGTGCGTTTTTGGGTCGCAGAGGTGTCGTTGGTTTCAACGGTTGCTGTTCAGGGGTGCGCAGTGGCGATGGGGGTTTCATGCTGGCCTGCACCAGTGACTGCAGTGGTAGTGGTGGTTGCTTCCTCGCCACGTCGCCATGTCTGGTGCGCGAAAAAGTTCGCCCAGCATGGCCTGAACGCGGGCGTGAGCGCGAAAAAGTTCGCCCAGCGCACGAAAAAAGGCCTAAAACCGGCGGTTTGTGGCGTGCTGGGCGAGTTTTTTCGCGAAAATGCCGGTGGAGGGGTCGTGCTGGGCGAACTTTTTCGCGGGTGAGCACGAGATGCCCCGTTGCCGGGCGAATTTGGTTGTACCACCGGTGCAGTTGGCGTGCTCTGCAACTACACGTGGGCTCGGCCAGGCTCCGATACCCACCGACCGCAGCACGGCCCAGGCCGGTCGCGCGTTATTGCCCGAAATGAAGCGCCCGCCCACGCATCATGCGGGGCGGGCGGCAAGGCAGAGACTGCGTGGAGCCCAAGCGCTGCACGCAACGTGCGGAAGGTAAGTAGCTGCAAGCACTGCAAACAACACTACGGCCGCAAGCAATGCAAGCGTCGCGTGCTCACTTCTTCTCGAGCGTCACTCGGTACACGTTGGTCTCGCGCAGCTGGAAGCCGGCGCGCTGGTAGAGGCGGTTCGCGGCCTCGCGCGAGGGGCGCGAGGTGAGGTCGACGGTACGGGCGCCGATCTTCTGGGCGTGCTCGATCGCGGCGACCACGAGGGACTGACCGGCACCCTGACCGCGGGCGGCCTCGTCGACGACGACGTCCTCGACCCACGCGCGCACGCCCGTGGGGATCTCGAAGGTGGCCAGTGACAGCATGCCGAGGATCGGGTGGTTGCCTTCGGCGTCAGCCGTCTCGGAGCGGAACACGAAGAAGTGCACGCCGGACTGGGAGAGGAAGCGCTGCACGTCGGCCTCGCTCATGGGGGCGGCGGAACGGGAGAGCTGGGGGATCAGGCGCCCCATGGCCTCGTGGATTTCGGGCGTGGCGGCGGTGATAAGTTCGACGGTCATGTTTCTCCTAACGTTAGGTCCAATTGTAGCGGCCCGAGGCCGGGGTGGGCCGCGCGATCGGAGCTACTTACGCGCGCTCGAGGAGGAGGGCGACCTCGGCGTGGGTCGTGTGCGGGAACATGTCGAAGATGCGTCCCTCGATGGGGCGCAGCGTGGGCATGGCCGCCAGGTCCGTGGCGAGCGACGTGGGATTGCACGAGGAGTAGATGACGCGGGGTGCCTCGCACGCGTTCAGGTAGGCTGCCAGGTCGGCGCCGATGCCTCGACGCGGCGGGTTGACGACGATCACGTCGGGCACAGCCTCGGGAGACTGGGCGCGTGCCCACGTGGTTGCATCGTCCGCGATGAAGGAGGCGGCAGACCGCGACAGGCCAGCGTGGCGGGCGGCGCTGATGGCCGAGGAGATCGCCCCGGAGGACACTTCGACGCCGGTGACGCGCGGGAATCCGGCGCGAGCACAGGCGAGGGCGAAGCCGCCGACGCCGCAGTACAGGTCCCACAGGCTCTCGGGCAGCCGCCCATCGGCGAAGGGACGCGAGGCCCACGCGGCGGCCTGCTCGTACAGGGCGGAGGCGACGGAGGCGTTGGTCTGCGCGAAGGAGCGAGGCCCCAGCTCGAGGCCCTCCACGGACAGGGGCAGGGTGCGGGCGCGCGTCAGGATGATCTCGTCGGGGCCCTCCACGATGGCCTCGTGCGTGGGGTGAATGTTCGCGGTGACGACGTCGGCGCTGGGCACGAGGTCGCGCAGCAACGGCAGCGCCGAGCGAATGTCAGAGACGCGGTCGCGCGTGCGCAGGACGAAGCGGATCATGAGCCGCTCGCCGTCGCCCACGGTGATGAGGATGTTCTTGAGCTCCCCCCGCTTGGTCGGGACGTCGTAGGGCGTCAGATCGAGGGAGCGGATGAAGCGCTTGAGGCCGGGCGTCGCGCGGTTGATGGCGGGGTGCTGGATGGGGCAGCCGGGCAGGTCGATGCCGCGGCGGTCGGGCCCCAGGATGCCCAGGGTGGGGCGGCGGCGGGTTCCTCCGACGACGAGCTTCGCGCTCGTGCGAAATCCCTTCTCCGGGGACGAGGCCGGGGCCAGCCAGGAGATTTCGCCGGCTCCCGGGACGGGGGAGAGGGTGGCTGCGACGGCCTCGACCTTGCCGGCGAGCTGGCGCTCGTAGGGCTGGGGGAGGAGGGAGCAGGACCGGCAGGTCCCGGCGTCAAAGTGGTCGCAGCGCATTGCTCCAGTGTAAGTGGGGGCGGGGCGTACCGTCAGGTACGCCCCGCCCCCATCTGTGGTGGTTAAGCCCACGTGGTGATTAGGCCTTGGCCATGCGCGAGCGGCGGATGAACGCCGTGCCCGCTCCCGCGGCGATCAGCGCGGCTGCCACAGCGAGCAGCGCGTTGGTGCCGGTGCGTGCCAGGCCGCCCTTGCCGCCCTGCTCGGGGGCGGGCGCCGGGGCAGCGGAGGGCTGCACGCTCGGAGCGGCGCTCGGGTCCTCGGCGGGTGCCGGCGGTGCGGTGACCGTCAGTGGAGCGGTCGCGGAGACGACCGGCGCGCTGGACTCGGCGACGACCGTGTGGTCCCCGGCCTCGGTGTTGGCGGGGACAGTCACCTCAGCGGTGAAGTCACCGTTCTCGTCCGTGGTGGCGGTGCCGACCTCGACGGGCTCAGAGTGCAGCGTGAGCGTCACGGTGGACTCGGGCGCGAAGCCCGTGCCCCTTACGTTGACGGTCTTGCCGGCCTCGACGGCCGAGGGGTCGACGATCATGGCGGGTGTGGAGAGCTTCTCGGCCTTGACGGTGACCGACTTGACGGTCGTGTCCTTGCCGAAGCCCTTGAGGGCGTACGTCGGGTTGTCGTACTCGAGGGTCACGCGAGCGGTCTGGTTCGGGCCGATCGCGAAGGGGCCGACGCCTTCCTTGAGCTGGTCGACGGTCAGGCCCTTGATGACCTGGCCGGCGACGGTGACCTTGTACTTCGCGTAGGTGTCCGTGAAGCCCTCGGTGTCGAAGGCGACGCTCACGCCCGTGGCGACCTTGTCGCCCGAGGTGATGGAGGCCGTGAAGCTGGTCTCGCCGGTCTTGGGGGTGGGGGCCTTGAACTTTTCGAGGCTGGAGGTGGGGATCGTGGTCGCGTCCGTGCCGATGGTGGTCAGGCCGGTGGGCACGTAGTTGGGCGCGCCGTTCGTGGTGACCGTGATGACGGGGAGGATCTCGTCGGGCTGCGCGGGCAGCGTGATGACGAGGTTGTTGCCCTCAACCTTGTAGGTGAGGGGTGCGTCGGAGCCGTCCAGCTTCACCGAGGAGATGTCGTTGGCGCCGGCGCCGCGCAGCGTGATCGTGCCATCGGCGGGCCACTTCTCGATGCCCAGGTAGATGTGGGAGTCATCGACCATGGTCTTGCCCCAGGTCTCGATGGGGAAGTGGGTCGGGCGCGAGTTGTTGAGGATGCCGGGGTGAGCGCGGTTCCAGTCGCCGACGCCCTTGAGGACGGAGGCGTCCCACGGGTCGTAGGAGCCGTCGAACTTCGGGCCGACGTTGAAGAGGAACTGACCGCCCAGGGCCACGGTCGAGAACATGTTGCCCACGATCTCGGTGGTCTTGGTGCGGGCGCCGCCCGGGGCCTTACGCAACGCCGTCGTGTTGTCGACGTCGATCATGTGGTCCCAGTCTTCCTCGGAGTAGTCCGGGTAGCCGGTGTCCTTGAACTTGGGAGCAGCGTCGTCCCAGTTGGCGTAGCCCCAGGTCTTGTGGAAGATCGAAACGGCCGACTCCCAGGGACCCTGGGTCTGCTCGGACTGCATCTCGTTGTCCCAGCCGACCTCAAAGTCCGCGCGGTCGTTGCCCACGCGGGAGTTGATCATGATGTTCGGCTGGAGCTCGTGGGCCCACTGGCGCAGCTGGTCGGACTGCTCAGGGTTCGGCTTGCCCATGTCGTACCAGAGCTCGGCGATCTCGCCGTACTTGCCACCGAGGAGTTCCTTGAGCTGCTCATGGATGTAGTCCATGTAGCCCTCTTCGTTCAGCGTGTTGTCGTTACGCCACGGGTTCTCGGGCTGCTTCTCCCAGTCGATGTTGGAGAAGTAGAGGCCGAACTTGATGCCGACCTGCTTGCAGGCCTGCGACAGCTCGAGGAGCGGGTCGCGGTGCGAGGGCGACTGCTTCGTGAAGTTGTAGTCGGTCGTGGCCGTGTCCCACATGGCGAAGCCATCGTGGTGCTTGGAGGTGATGAGCAGCATCTTCATGCCGCTGTCCTTGGCCTGCTGACACCACGCGGTCGCGTCGAAGTTGGGGGCCTCGAAGGTCTGGGCGGTGGCCAGGTACTCATCGCGGGGAATGCCCTGCAGCGGAATGCGGGAGTCCCAGGTCTGCTGGTGTCCCCACGCCTTGATCTGCTCGGGGTAGCCCACTTCCTGCTTCTGGCCCTTGTACCAGCCGGCGTAGGAGGAGTAGACGCCCCAGTGGATGAACATGGCGTACTTCATGTCCTGCCACTGCGCGACCTTTGTCTGGTCAGAGGCTGCGACGGCTGCGGGGATCGCGTAGCGCGCGTCGTAGGTGGCCTGGGTGGTGGGGGTGCCGGACTGGGCACCGTCGGCTGCTGGCGTGTCGGCCAAGGCGGGACCTGCCATTCCTAGTGTCAGTAGGCCGGCAAGGAGGCCGCCAGCCAGTCGTTTCGTGATGCGCATCAAGTCTCCATTGATTGACGGGGCCCTCAGTCGTTGAGAGCGTTACTAGTTTGCCAGAGGAAGGGTGTAGTACGCCACTTTCGAACTTTGCAATAACTTACGATGGGCTTTCGTCTGACTTACGGACGCTTGACACTATGGAACTTTTGGTAGTGCCAGGCCGTGTTCTGTCTAGCCAGGTGGGGTGGAATAAAAGTGAGCAAACAAAGTTGAGTACATCAGACTCAGGTTTTGAGTAGCTCAGTCTTTCGGGTGTCGAGGACGGAATAAAAATCGACTCTCAAAAGTTGAGTACAGCAGACTCAAGTTTGAGAGCTACGGGTTGCGGAATAAAAACCCGGCTCCTAAAGTTGAGTACATCAGACTCAAGGATGCGTCGGGATCCTCCCGGCGCCCACAGCAGACCAGTACAACAGACCAACGCGAGCCGCCCCGCAAGCGGCGACGGCCTCGTGAACGAAAGGACAACAACCATGGCACGTGCAGTCGGCATCGACCTCGGTACCACCAACTCCGCTATCGCCGTCCTCGAAGGCGGCGAGCCCACCATCATCCCCAACGCCGAAGGCGCCCGCACGACCCCCTCGGTCGTCGCCTTCTCCAAGACCGGCGAGGTCCTGGTCGGCGAGATCGCCAAGCGTCAGGCCGTCACCAACGTTGACCGCACCATCTCCTCCGTCAAGCGCCACATGGGCACCGACTGGACCACGGAGATCGACGGTAAGAAGTACACCGCGCAGGAAATCTCCGCGCGCATCCTCATGAAGCTGAAGGCTGACGCCGAGGCCTACCTGGGCGAGCCCGTCACCGAGGCCGTCATCACCGTCCCCGCCTACTTCAACGACGCTCAGCGCCAGGCCACCAAGGACGCCGGTCAGATCGCCGGCCTCAAGGTCGAGCGCATCGTCAACGAGCCCACCGCCGCGGCCCTGGCCTACGGCCTCGAAAAGGGCAAGGAAGACGAGCTCATCCTGGTCTTCGACCTCGGTGGTGGCACCTTCGACGTGTCCCTCCTCGAGGTGGGCAAGGATGACGACGGCTTCTCCACCATCCAGGTGCGCGCCACCTCCGGCGATAACAACCTGGGCGGCGACGACTGGGATCAGCGCATCGTCAACTGGCTGATCGACCAGGTCAAGGCCAAGACCGGCGCCGACCTGTCCAAGGATGCGGTCGCCCTCCAGCGCCTCAAGGAAGCCGCTGAGCAGGCGAAGAAGGAGCTGTCCTCCGCGACCTCCACGAACATCTCGCTGCAGTACCTGTCCATGACCGCCGACGGCCCCATCCACCTGGATGAGTCCCTGACGCGCGCCAAGTTCGAGGAGCTGACCTCCGACCTGCTCGAGCGCACCAAGAAGCCCTTCCGCGATGTCATGGCCGAGGCCGGCGTGACCGTCTCCGAGATCGACCACGTTGTGCTCGTCGGCGGCTCCACCCGTATGCCCGCCGTCACCGAGGTCGTCAAGGAGCTGACCGGCGGCCGCGAGCCCAACAAGGGCGTCAACCCCGATGAGGTCGTCGCCGTGGGCGCCGCCCTGCAGGCCGGCGTCATCCAGGGTGACCGCAAGGACGTCCTGCTCATCGACGTGACCCCGCTGTCGCTCGGCATCGAGACCAAGGGTGGCGTCATGACCAAGCTCATCGATCGCAACACGGCCATCCCGACCAAGGCCTCGGAGATCTTCTCCACCGCCGAGGACGGCCAGCCCTCCGTGCTCATCCAGGTCTACCAGGGCGAGCGTGAGTTCGCCCGTGACAACAAGCTGCTCGGCACTTTCGAGCTCTCCGGCATCGCCCCGGCCCCCCGCGGCGTGCCGCAGATCGAGGTCACCTTCGACATCGACGCGAACGGCATCGTCCACGTCTCCGCGAAGGACCGTGGCACCGGCAAGGAGCAGTCGGTGACGATCACCGGCGGTTCCTCCCTGCCCAAGGAAGACATCGACCGCATGGTGCGCGAGGCCGAGGAGCACGCCGCCGAGGACAAGAAGCGCCGCGAAGAGGCCGACACCCGCAACCAGGCTGAGCAGACCGTCTACGCGACGGAGAAGCTGCTCAAGGACGAGGCCGACAAGATCTCCGAGGAGACCCGCGAGGCTGTCCAGAAGGACGTCGACGCCGTCAAGGAAGCCCTCAAGGGTGACGACATCGAGGCCGTGAAGACCGCCATGGCGACCCTGTCCGAGTCCGGCATGAAGATCGGCCAGGAGATCTACGCCAAGCAGCAGGCCGACGAGGCCGGCGCCCAGTCCGCGCCCGCGCAGGACGACGTCGTGGACGCCGAGATCGTTGACGAGGACAACAAGTGAGCACCGAAGAAACCAACGGTTTCTCGGCGCCCAACGAAGACGCCAACGTCGCCGGGGCCGACTCCTTCGAGTCGGCCCCGGCCGGCCAGGCGGCCGAGAACAACGAGACCGCACCCGGCGCGGATGACGCTGCCCAGGCCTCGTCCGAGGGTTCGACCGACGACATGAGCGCCTTCGAGGAACAGATCGAGGACTCCGACCTCGCCAAGGCCCTCGAGCGCATCGCGAGCGTCGAGGACCAGCTGGCCCGCGCCAATGCGGAGCTGTACAACCAGGGCCAGGAGTACGCCAACTACGTGCGCCGCTCCAAGGAGGCCATCCCCGGCCACAAGACCGCGGGCCAGGACGAGGTCATCGAGTCGCTCATCAGCGTCCTCGACGACATCGCCGCCGCCCGCGCGCACGGCGACCTGGAGGACGGCCCCTTCGCGTCGATCGCCACGAAGCTCGAGGAGACGCTCAAGACGCGTTTCGAGCTGGAGCGCTACGGTGCCCCGGGCGACGACTTCGACCCCGCCCTGCATGACGCCCTCATGGCGACCACCAGCCCGGACGTCGACCATCCCGTCATCGGGCAGGTCCTCACGAGCGGCTACCGCCGTGGCGAACGCGTCGTCCGCGCCGCGAAGGTGCTGGTGAACAACCCTGAATGACATCAACACGCTCGCAACTGAAAGAGAGGTGACACGCGCGTGAGTGAACAGGAATGGTTCTCCAAGGACTTCTACAAGGTCCTCGGAGTCGACAAGACGGCGGACAAGAAGGCCATTACGAAGGCCTACCGCAAGCTGGCTCGGCAGTGGCACCCGGATCAGAACCCGGGCGACAAGGCCGCTGAGGCCAAGTTCAAGGAAATCGGCGAGGCCTACGCCGTCCTGTCCAATGACGAGGATCGTAAGCGCTATGACGCGATCCGCGCGATGGCTAGCGGCGGGGCACGCTTCTCCGCCGGATCGGGCGGCGCGGGCGGCTTCGAGGACCTCTTCGGGGCCTTCGGTGGCGCCGGCGGCTTCGGTGGCGGCGGCCATAACGTGCGCTTCCAGACCTCCGGCACGCCCGGCGGCGGGGCGGGATTTGAGGACATCCTCTCCGGCCTCTTCGGCGGTGGCGGCGGTGGCGCGCGTTTTGGGGGCGACCCCTACGGTTCGCCCTTCGGCGCCGCCGGTCACGCCCAGCAGGCGGCACCCGCCCCTGAAAAGGGTGGGACCGTGCGCGCAAAGCTGGCCATTTCCTTCCGTCAGGCCCTGAACGGTGCGACCCTGACCATCAAGGTCGGCGGCTCTCCGATCAAGGTCCGCATCCCCGCGGGTATCAAGGACGGCCAGAAGGTCCGCGTCAAGGGCCACGGTAAGCCCGGCATCAACGGCGGCCCCACGGGCGACCTCGAGGTCGCCGTGACGGTCAAGCCGCATCCCGTGTTCTCGCGCGAGGGTGACGACCTGGTCCTCACCCTGCCCGTGACCGTGTCCGAGGCCATCCTTGGCACCGTCGTCGACGTGCCGATGATCGACGGCAACACGGCCACGGTCAAGGTGCCTGCGGGTTCCTCCTCGGGCGCTGAGATCCGCGTGCGCGGAGGGGGAGTGAAGACCTCCAAGGTGACGGGTGACCTGATTGCCCGCGTGGCCATCCAGGTTCCGGAAAAGCCGAGCCGCGACCTCAAGAAGCTCGCGAAGGAGATGGCGAAGGCCGAGGGCGACCTCGACGTCCGCGCATCCCTGTTCGAGGCCGTGGAGGAGTAAGCCATGGCGAAGACGGGATCGGACGATGCGATCACGTTCGTCATCTCGGTTGCGGCCGAGCTGGCGGGCATGCATCCGCAGACCCTGCGCCAGTACGACCGTCTCGGCCTGGTGATCCCCGCCCGTACTAAGGGGCGGGGACGCCGCTATACCAAGCGGGACGTGCAGCGTCTGCGCGACGTGCAGCGGATGAGTCAGGAAGAGGGCATCAACCTGGCGGGTATCCGACGCATCCTCGAGCTCGAGCGGCGCGTCGAGGCCTTGGAAGAGGAGCGGGATGCCCTGCGTGGGGCGGTCGCAGCGGCCGAAGCCAAGCGCAATCGCGTGTTTGCTGCGTCTGCTGACGGTCAGGTCATGCCGATGCGACGAGGCCAGCGCCCGTGGGATAGCTCCTCGAGGTCTGAGGCTCGCTCTGGCGGCTCTCTCACCGTATGGAATCCGGTGCGGGCGCTCGCGGCGCTCGCCTCCTCCGAGGCTTCGGCGCGTTCGGCCCTTCCGGCTGCGCCGCGATCGAATGGGCGCGCGGTGATTGAGGGGACGATCGTCTCTCGCCGCTAGGATATCGAGACATAAAGGACTGCGGGACCCATCCAAAGGATGGGTCCCGCAGCATATTCGATCGAGGATCCGGGGGCACACAGGATCCCCGACCGAAGCCTGGAACAGGCGACAGGCTTTCGCCTGCTGAACATAGTTTTACCAGGTCACGGCAGGTTTCGATAGTTGATTATTCGGGTGTGGACCGCTTGGCACAAACGTGCAGGGGCTGCGTGAAATGCGTGCGTCAGATTCGCTACTATTTTTTTGGAAATGCCCTCTGACCTGCAATTTTGTTGGCAGATGCGCCTTTTCCTTGAAAATGCTCATGTTGTGGGCCGGTGGGATGGTGCTCTGAGGTGGCTCATCGGTCTATATTGACCGGTGGGATATATCGACGCCGTCACAGAGAGATGGCGTGGATAACGTCGGTATGCAATACGTAACTATCTGTGCAGGTCAGATGGGTATCAGCGTGTCGCGCGAGGAAAGCGGTCGCCGCGTCGCCCCTCGTCTGTGTCCTGATAGAGAGGATCGAGATGCGTCAGCGGCGCGACCGATGCCCCGCATGCGTTAACGTGGACGCATGACGAAATCTTCGCATCACCTCTCGGTGCGCTCGCGCGTGGCCAAAGCGGCCGGCGGTGCCGCCCGCTTCGCCTCCCGGGCCCTTGGACGTGGATCCGGCGGCATGATTGGCGGTGAGGTTGCCATGCGCATCTCGCCGAAGTTCCTCTCGGAGCTGGCAGCCCCCTACTCCTCCGTCATCGTGACCGGCACGAACGGAAAATCGACGACGACCCGTATGGTGCGGGCAGCCCTCGAAAGCGCCGGACCCGTCGCCTCGAACATCAATGGCGACAACATGACCTCGGGCGTGATTACAGCCCTCATGCAGGGTAAGGGGGCGACGCGAGCGGCCCTTGAGGTCGACGAGATGCACGTACCCGCCGTCGCCGCCGACGTTAATCCGGCGGTCTTCGTGTACCTGAATCTCTCGCGCGATCAGCTCGACCGCGTCGGCGAAATCGGCTCCGTCGAGCGCCGCCTGCGTGACGGGGCATCTGCCCATCCGGGCGCCGTCGTCGTCGCGAACTGCGACGACCCGCTGATCGTTTCCGCTGCCGCCGACAATCCGAACGTCGTGTGGGTGGCCGCAGGCGCCGGTTGGGGAGGGGACTCCGCCGCATACCCGCGCGGTGGCCGGGTTGTCCGCTCCGGCGAGGACTGGCACCTGATCCCCGCCTTCGACGGCGAGGAACTCCCTGAGCTCAGCAGCCGTCCTCAGCCTCAGTGGTGGCTCGAGGACGTCGAGCTGGCCCCCGAGGGGCCGCGTGCGACGCTGCGTGGACCCGACGGCGTCAGCGTTCCCCTCGAACTGAAGCTTCCCGGGCGCGCCAACCTTGGCAACGCCGCGCAGGCCGTCGCCGCCGCCGTCGCGATGGGCATTGACCCCGCGGCTGCCGCCGCGGCCGTCAGCAGCGTCACCGAAGTCGCGGGACGTTACTCCGTCCACGATGTCAACGGACGCAGTGCGCGCCTCATGCTCGCCAAGAACCCCGCCGGATGGCAGGAAGCCATGACGATGATCGACCCGCGCGTCGACCAGGTTGTCATCGGCGTCAATGGCCAGGTGCCCGACGGCCAGGACCTCTCCTGGCTGTGGGACGTCGACTTTTCCGCCGTCAAGCAGCCCGGCCGCCGCGTCGTGGCCTGCGGTGAACGCGGCGCCGACCTGGCCGTGCGCCTCGAATATGCGGGCGTCCACTGCGACCTCGTTCCCCTGCCCATGGACGCCCTGGCTGTGTGCGAGCCCGGCCGCGTCGAGATGCTCCTCAACTACACGGCCATGCGCGACTTCAAGGTCCTGCTCGATCGAAAGGAAGGCACGCGATGAGCGCCTCCACGCTGCGAATCGGCGTCCTCATGCCCGAGGTCCTGGGGACCTACGGCGACAGCGGTAACGCGCTGATCCTCGCCGAGCGCGCCCGCAGGCGCGGTATCGACGCCGAGGTCGTCCACGTCGGCTTGACCCAGGAGATCCCGGACAGCCTGGACATCTACACTCTCGGAGGCGGCGAGGACACCGCCCAGGCGCTTGCAGCCGACAAATTCCGCGGCACCTCGGGTCTCGCCCGCGCCCTCGACGCCGGGCGCCCGCTCCTCGCGATCTGCGCCTCCCTGCAGGTTCTTGGCCACTGGTACGAGGATGCGCGCGGTGTGCGCGTTCCCGGCATGGGTGTCCTCGACATTACGACGCGCCCCCAGGGACACCGAGCGATTGGCGAGCTTGTCTGCGAGCCCGTTCTCGACGGCCTCACGCAGACTCTGACGGGCTTCGAAAATCATGGGGGCGGCACCGTTCTCGGCCCAGACGCCTCTCCGCTGGGACGCGTCATCTCGGGGGTCGGAAACGGCACGCCCCAGGGAGAGGAAGCGCCCGAGGTGCGCTACGACGGCGCCGTTCAGGGGTCCGTCATCGCCACCTACATGCACGGCCCCGCTCTGGCTCGTAACCCCGAGCTGGCGGACCTGCTGCTCGAGCGCGCCACAGGTGAGCCCCTGGAGGCGCTCGACGTGCCGGGTGTCGCTGAGCTGCGGGAGGAGCGCCTGAGCGGAGTTTCGCTAAGCTGATACGCGACCAGAGCTCGGAATTTTTCACCGCCGATTCCGCGCAGCGGTCGCCGGTGTGCTATGTTGGCACGTTCTCGTCAATCTGCGCGGCTTACTCACGAGTCGAGTAGATGTCTCATCAGAAAGGCACAGACATGTCGAATCCCTCCTACGGTCCCGCGGGCCAGCAGAACGCGGTGCCCACGAACGGCACTTCCTACCCGGGTGCCGCAGCCCCGCAGGGCTACGGCGCTCCCGCGCCCGTGGTCATGCCGAAGCTGCCCGGTCGAGGCGGCGCCGTCACCACGCTCGTTCTCGGCGTGGTGCTCATGGTTATCATCGCGCCGGTCGTCTTCTTTGCCACGATGATCGCCGGTCTGGCCGGCACCGATAGTAACTCGGTCAAGGGTGGCACCACCGACAACGGCAGCGTCGTCACCGTGACCGCTGACGGTTACTTCACGGTGTCGGCCTCTTCGTCCAAGGATCCCGCCTGCTCGCTCATCGGTGCAGACGACAAGAGCTACAAGCTGGAGTCCTATGCGGGCAGTGACACTATGTACGTGGCGTCGGGCGTGCCCGCCGGCTCGTACGTGCTGAAGTGTGACGGTATTGCCAGCGATGCGACAATCTACGCATACAACGCATCGCCTGAGGTCATTGCAAAGGTCTTCGCCATGCCCTTCCTGTGGGGAACCATCGTCGGTGTTGTCGGCCTGATCCTCCTGATCGTCGGCATCGTCCTGCTGGTGAAGGTGAACGGCAAGCGCCGCCGCATCACGCAGGAAGCCATGCTGAGCGCCGTGCGCTGACTCAGATTCCGACAAGGGGACGAGGCCGGGGAACTATCCCGGGCCTCGTCCCCTTTGTGGTTCCCTCTGGCGTTTTCCTCCACGGCAGGAAACAGCGTACGATCGAGGGTTATCTGAGCGTTCCAATCGCGTCGGCGTACTGTTCAGTCCGTGTTCCGCATTGTTATGCTTAAGTAAAATTTCCTTCAGGAAGGCACGCACATGTCGAATCCCCCCTACGGTGTCCCCGGCAATCAGGGCACACCCTGGCCCCAGTACGGTGACAACGGAGCGGGAGCTCCGATGCAGGGTATGCCCATGCAGGGAATGCCCATGCAGGGTATGCCGATGCAGGGAGGGCCTCAGAACTTCCAGGGCGGAGGCTACGGCGGTCCGGCCCCGATGCCGATCGTGAAGGGCCCCAGCAAGGCCCCCGGCACCATTCTCATCGTCCTGGGCGTCCTCGCGTCTTTCGTCGCCGCCCCTATCCTTTTCTTCGTCCTGTGGTTCCAGGGCGTCGTGGATATGACTGACGCTCTGGCTAAAGGTGCCAACTTCTCGAACGGCGGCACCGTCGAGGTCACTGGAGCCGGCAGTTACATGCTCCAGATCTCGGAGGGCGAGGCGACGACGTGCAAGATTATTGACTCGGGCAACAACGTGTACGACATGTCCCCCTTCCAGAGCAACAAGTCGATCTACTACATCGACGGCCTGAACAACGGCACCTACACGGTTCGCTGCGAAGGCGTCAATCAGAATGTATCCATTACGGGCATGAGCATAAGCCCCAATGATTTTACGAGCACGGTTGGCTTCGCATTCCTGTGGAGCACCGTGGTTGGCGTCACCGGCGTCGTCCTGCTGATCGTCGGTATCGTCCTCGTCGTTCGAGCCGGCAGTAAGACCAAAGAGCTTCAGCAGCAGGCCATGATGTCAGCGATGTACTGACCCATGTAACGCGATCAGGGGCGAGGCCCGGACAGACTCTCCGGCCTCGCCCCTTTGATGCACCGGTACCACCACGAGGAAGGACGCCATGCACACCCTGTCTTTCACGGGAGAACGCCAGCTTCGATACCCGGCCCCCGACGTCGCGCGCGGCTTCATGCTCGCGCTCATTGCGCTCGCAAACGTCCCCTTTTGGCTCAGGTACTTCCCGGAGGCGCCTCACGCCGGGCATGCGGCGCTTGCGGCGATGGGCAGCGCCGACCAGTGGTGGTACCTGGCGCGGACCCTGTTCGTTGACCGCAGGGCCTACCCGCTGTTCTCGATCCTGTTCGGTTTTGGTATGGCGATCATGGCCTCGCGCACGATGGAGCGTGAGCGCCGGGCCGCCATGGAGACCTTCACTGCCGAGGAGGTTGCCGGTTGGCATCCCGTCCAACGACAGATTGTCGAGGAGAACGTCGAGCGTTATGCGCGCCGCACGGCCTCGCGTCTGATTCGCCGTCGCGGCTGGTGGATGCTGGCCTTCGGCCTGGTGCACGCTGTCTTCTTCGCGGGTGACATCATCGGGGCGTATGGCCTGGTTGCGGTGGTTTTTGCTGAGGTGATCGTCATGAGGCGCGCATGGGTGCGTGTGTTGGTCGGCGTATTCATCGGCTCCTTGAGCCTGCTGGGAATCTGGTCGATGGCGGCGTTCATGGGCCGAGGACCGATGATGTTGGAGGTCCACGATCCCGTATCGCTGGACGCGGGGTATCCGCTGGTGTCTGTTGCCTCCTGGCTCATCGCGACGCCGATGACTGTCCTCACGGCTCTGGTGGTTCCCTGCGTCATGATCGGCGTGGGCGTGGCGCGCTGGGGCCTCCTCCAGGACCCGCGCGGGCGTGGGGCGTTGCTGTCCGGCATCGCGGCGTGCGGCCTGGGCATCGGTGCCCTTGGGGGGCTGCCTTTTGCGCTCATGCAGCTGGATTGGGCGTTCGCGGGATCGGCCGCCTGGTCCTACCCACTGTTCCACGCCTCGGGGGTCGCGGGTGCGTGCGGCTGGCTGGCTCTTCTGGCCCTCGTGGGTGGCGGTCCGCGCGAGAAGCTGGGCGCCGTGTGCGCTTTCCTCAGCGCGATCGGTCGCCGTTCGATGACCGCCTACCTGTCCCAAACGCTGCTCTTCATCCTCATCTGTGGGGCGGCGATCTCCTTCGGTGTGCGTTCGCTGGGCGTCGCCGTGTCGGGCCTGATTGCGCTCGTTGTGTGGGCGCTGATCGGCCTGGGCTGCGCCATTGCCGAGGCAATGGGATCGTCGCGCGGTCCCGCTGAGTGGGCGCTGCGCTGGCTGGTCGCGAAGAGCGCCAAGAAGAGGCCGATGCCGGCCTTCGTGCCCGTTCCCGTCGTTCGCTCGGACGTGTCCACAGGAGTCGCGCAGGCCTCGTCGTTCCCGGTGGCTCCGGTCCCCGCTCCGGGTGTCGAGCCCAATGGGCGTGCGCAGGGGGGCACTTCCGACAGCGAGTGAAACTTTCCTATTTAATAGAAATAAGCTCTGCTTGCAAGGGCTATATCGAAATGTGAGCGACTATACATTTCTTGCGAAGTGGTGTGAGCACTGCGGGGTGAGCTGCGACGATGGCGACGTACCGTCTTATTGTGCGTCTTCTCCAGGGGCCTGAATCGGTCAAGGGCGTTGGTTTTTCGCGGTTTCTGCGCTACTGTGAAGTTACCAAGACACGTGCTGGTAACACGATGAGGTGAGCTGAGGAGGCGCCAATGGGTGTGCATGTGCAGACCGCAGTCAGGGGCGATCGGCGCGCTCTCGCCCCATCGGTAGCGACGCAGTGGCGCGTCACCAATCATCGGCACGACTAGGGGTACATCATGGGCTGGCTATGGCGGGCGGATGCCGACGGAGGAGCCGACGGCGAGGAGACGCCTCGCCGCCGTGAACTGCCGGACGATACCGCCTCTGATATGGAACAATGGGGAGGTAGCAATGCAGCACCTCCGGAAGGAATTGTCACGGGTAATTCGGAGTTTGAAGCCAATCGTTTCGATATGGTTCGTCCCATCACGCAGGAGCGCCTAGGGCTCCTTTTCGACTCTGAGGGGTGGGCTTGGCGTATCGATAGCGATGGGGACCTCTGCGGTTTTTGGGAGGGGCACCTGTTCTGCTTCCGTTTCCTCGGTGACTCGCGTGAGGTGCTGTCGATCGTCGCCTTTATGAGGAGCCTCGTTCCCATCGAATTTGGTGAGGATCTGCGTGACTTCCTGCAGGCGTGGCACGGCGAGTTCCTGTGGCCCAAGGCCTATGTCGCTGATCAGGACGAGGGGGACCGTGTTGTCGCCGAGGTGAATGCTGATTACGAGTATGGTGCGACGGATGCGCAGCTCGTGCAGCAGGTGATGTGTGCGCTGGCAACGACCCTTCAGCTTTTCCGTGCGCTTGAGGAGCGCTATGGCCTCGATGATGATGAGGGGCCTGGTCCTGCCGGCGGTCATCAGCGCGGGTTTGATGGCCCGGCCTGGCTGCCCGAGAGCTGACTCATATCCTCCCCAAAATTGAGTTGAGCGGAATAGACTCAACTTCGGCTTCGTTGTGTCTGTCAGAAGGCGTTGAGTGACTCGACGCCACCAGACAAACCATTTGGAGGAGTGATTTCATGGCACGTGAAATGACAACGAAGGCGCAGGAGGCCGTCTCCTCTGCGCTCCAGGCTGCCGGTGCAGCCGGTAACCCGCAGGTGGAGCCCATCCACCTGCTTGAAGCACTTATTGAACAGCGCGAAGGCATCGCGCTCTCCCTGCTCGAGGCCGTTGGGGCCGACGTGCGCGCGATCGGTGCGCGCACTCGCAATGCCCTCGTAGCGCTCCCGAGTGCACAGGGCGCATCCGCCGGAAGCGCCCAGCCCTCGAACGCTCTGCTCGCGGTCGTTCGCGACGCTGGCGAGCGCGCCGAGGCTGGCGGCGACCAGTACATCTCGACCGAGCATCTGCTGATCGCGCTGGCTGCATCGCAGACCGAGGCGGGTCGCATCCTCGCCCAGGGTGGCGTCGAGGCTGATGCGCTGACTCAGGCTCTCGCGCAGCTGCGCCCCGATCCGATCACCTCTGCGGACCCCGAGGGGTCCTTCGAGGCCCTGTCCAAGTACGGGCGCGACCTCACGGAGGTGGCGCGCGAAGGCAAGCTCGATCCGGTCATCGGTCGCGACAACGAGATTCGCCGCGTCATCCAGGTCCTGTCCCGCCGTACCAAGAACAACCCGGTTCTGATCGGTGAGCCCGGCGTCGGCAAGACGGCCGTCGTCGAAGGCCTCGCCCAGCGCATCGTTGCGGGCGACGTCCCGGAGTCCCTGCGCGACAAGCGCCTGGTCTCCCTCGACGTCTCGTCGATGGTTGCCGGCGCGAAGTATCGCGGTGAGTTCGAGGAGCGCCTGAAGGCCGTTCTGGCTGAAATTCAGCGCTCTGACGGTCAGATCATCACCTTTATCGACGAGCTGCACACGGTCGTCGGTGCGGGCGGCGGCTCCGAGGGTGCGATGGACGCGGGCAACATGCTCAAGCCCATGCTCGCTCGCGGCGAGCTGCGCATGGTCGGCGCGACCACCCTCGACGAGTACCGCGAGAACATCGAAAAGGATCCGGCGCTGGAGCGCCGTTTCCAGCAGGTGTTCGTCGGCGAGCCCTCGGTTGAGGACACGGTTGCGATCCTGCGCGGTATCGCGCCGAAGTACGAGGCTCACCACAAGGTGACCATCTCCGACGGCGCGCTCGTTGCCGCGGCGACCCTGTCGAACCGCTACATCACGGGGCGTCAGCTGCCTGACAAGGCGATCGACCTGATCGACGAGGCAGCCTCGCGCCTGCGCATGGAGCTGGACTCCTCGCCCGTCGAGATCGACGAGCTGCGCCGCAGCGTGGATCGCCTCCGCATGGAGGAGTCCTACCTGACCGAGTCCGATCCGGAGGGCCTGGATGAGGCTACCCAGGAGCGGCTGAGCAAGCTGCGCGCCGACCTCGCCGACCGCGAGGAGAGCCTGCGTGCTCTGACGGCTCGCTGGGAGGCTGAGAAGGCCGGTCACAACCGCGTTGGTGAGCTGCGCGTCCAGCTCGACTCGCTGCGTACCCAGCTTGACCTGGCCGTGCGCGAGGGGCGCTGGGAGGAGGCCGGGCGCCTGCAGAACGGTGAAATCCCGGCAGTCGAGCGTCAGATCGCCGAGGCGGAAGCGCAGGCTGAGGAGCAG
The DNA here is from genome assembly GCA_001072465.1 of Xylanimonas cellulosilytica. Classification (GTDB taxonomy): domain Bacteria; phylum Actinomycetota; class Actinomycetes; order Actinomycetales; family Actinomycetaceae; genus Pauljensenia. The sequence continues at coordinate 18,092 of JVKM01000004.1, forward strand.
GATGCCCGTAGCGACGACGAGCCGATGATCGCCGAGAAGGTCGGCCCCGCAGAGATCGCCGAGGTGATCGAGGCGTGGACCGGAATTCCGACGGGTAAGCTCCTGCAAACGGAGACTGACAAGCTCCTGCACATGGAGGACGAGCTCGGAAAGCGCCTCATCGGTCAGAAAGATGCCGTGCGTGCGGTGTCCGATGCGGTCCGTCGCTCCCGCGCGGGCCTGTCCGACCCGAACCGTCCGACCGGTTCGTTCCTTTTCCTCGGCCCGACGGGTGTGGGAAAGACGGAGCTGGCCAAGGCGCTCGCGGAGTTCCTCTTCGACGACGAGCGTGCGATGGTGCGTATCGATATGTCCGAGTACTCCGAAAAGCACTCGGTGGCGCGCCTCGTCGGTGCCCCTCCGGGGTACGTGGGCTACGAGCAGGGTGGTCAGCTGACCGAGGCGGTGCGCCGTCGTCCCTATTCCGTGGTTCTGCTGGACGAAGTTGAGAAGGCTGATCCTGAGATTTTCGACATTCTTTTGCAGGTTCTGGATGATGGACGTCTCACTGACGGACAGGGGCGGACGGTCGACTTCCGCAACACCATTCTGATCCTCACCTCGAACCTCGGATCGCAGTTCCTGGCGGACCCGGACTTGACACCCGAAGAAAAGCGGGAGTCTGTCATGTCCGTCGTGTCGGCGGCTTTCCGTCCGGAGTTCCTCAATAGGCTGGATGAGACGGTCATGTTTGACGCTCTTACCCGCGAAAATCTGGGCGAGATCGTCGATTTGCTCGTTGCATCGCTGGAGTCTCGTCTGCGCGAGCGTCGCATCGGTTTGACAGTAAGCGAACCGGCCCGTGGATGGCTTGCTCGAGTTGGCTATGATCCGGCCTTCGGAGCGCGCCCGCTGCGCCGCTTGATTCAGCGCGAGATTGGCGATCGACTGGCCAAGCTGCTGCTCAGTGGAGACGTTCAAGATGGTCAGAATGTGACAGTTGACATCAACGATTCCATTGACGGGCTTGTCATGAATGTTGATAAACCCTGAGATTGCGCGGTACACTGACTACCAGTGTGTATTTCGGACGCTCGGTATGTGGTGCCCGCAACAGCAGGAGATGATATGACAACCCAGAGGAAGGCCCGTGGCGCCTACTCCGTAGGACAGGCGACGCGTGAATCCATCCTCTCGGCAGCGATGGTTCTGATTGCAGAGCGAGGCTATAACGGCTTTTCCCTGCGCGACCTTGGCCGTCGAGTCGGCATTTCGCACCCCGCGGTGGTCTATCACTTCCCTTCGAAGGAAGCCATCCTGCGCAGCGCGATCCAGCGTCACGAGGAGATGAACGCGCTCTTCGACGTCTCCATTAACGAAGAGGCAGAAGGCGGGTTCGACGAGGGCGGTATCACCGCAGGCTCGTTTGTCGACTGGGCGGTCGGCGAAATGCGCTTCGCCATGAAGCCCGGCGCCGACGCGGCTATCGCACTGGACTGTGTGCTGTGGGCTGAGTCCTCCTCTGAGACGCACCCTGCGCACGCACACTACAAGTACCGCACTCAGCAGATGGAGGAAGCCCTCACTGCGATGATCCAGGCCTTCGTGGATGAGGAGGGTGCCGAGATCGGTACCACTCCTCGCACGCTTGCGAGGATCCTCATCCGCTACTGGTACGGCTCCGTCGTCTCGGCTCGCTACAACGACGAACCGATCGACGCTCGTGAGTTCGTCGCGGACTTCCTTGCTGTGTGTGTGCAGCTCCTGCGCCTGCCTGCGCACTACGTGCTGCAGCTCGGCGCCTCGGTCCCCGAGGAGGTCGCAGAAGTTTACGCGCGCACGCTGCGTAAGATCAGCGAAAAGACCACCGCAGCCGCCGAGGCAGGTGCGGTTCCGGCTCCGGAGGCCACCGCGTGATCGGCCCTCTGCCATCCTTTGATGTCGCCCTCGTCCTTCGTGTCGGGGGCGACGTCGTCTATACGCACGGAGACGTCGATCGCGTCTTCCCGCTTGCGTCGGTGACCAAGCCGATCGTCGCCTGGTCGGTGCTGGTCGCGGTCGAACGAGGCCTGATTTCCCTCGACGATCCAGCGGGTCCCGAGGGGGCGACGGTCCGTCACCTGCTGGCTCACGCCTCGGGCCTGCCGTTCGAGGGGCGCCGCCCCGTCGCTGCTCCCGAGAAGCGCCGGATCTACTCGAACGAGGGCTTCGACGTCCTCGGCGAGGTGATTGAGGCCGCGACCGGCGTCGGCGTCGCCCAGTGGGTACGCGAGACGGTCTTTGAGCCGCTCGGCATGGCGACGGCCGATATTCCCGGTAGCCCCGCTCATGCGGGGGTTGCGAGTGCGTCCGACGTCAGTCTGTTCGGTGCTGAGCTCGCACGCCCAACCCTGGTGGGCGGTCCCTTGGCAGCCCTCGCCGCACTGTCGCAGTTTCCTGCGCTCGCCGGCGTTGTGCCCGGCTACGGGCGCTTCAGTCCCTGCCCGTGGGGGCTTGGCCTCGAGATTCGCGGTGAGAAGTCTCCGCACTGGACCGCGCCCGACGCCTCCCCTCGCACGATCGGGCACTTTGGGCAGTCCGGCTCCTTCGTGTGGGCGGACCGCGACCTTCGCGCCAGCGCCGCCTTTGTCGGCGCGGAGCCTTTCGGGCAGTGGCATCGCGACAACTGGTCGGCCCTCAATTCCGGGCTGCTGCGCCTCGCGCGCGAGCACGCGTAATCGATACGGAACGAGGCCTGGGCACGCGCCCAGGCCTCGACCCATGTCGGCCGGCTGAGTTCCGGCCTCGTTTACCTCTTAGTCGACGTCGATGATGACGGGCACGTGGTCGGACGCGCCCTTGCCCTTGCGCTCGTCGCGGTCGATCTGTGCGCCGCTCACGCGCGCGGCGAGGGCCGGCGAGCAGTAGGCGAAGTCGATGCGCATGCCCTCGTTCTTGGGGAAGCGCAGCTTTTGGTAGTCCCAGTAGGTGTAGTTTGTGACGCGCTCGCGCGTGACCTCAACCCAGCCGTCCGCGGCGAAAGCGGCGAAGGCCTCGCGCTCGGGCGCCGACACGTGCGTGGCTCCCTCGAAGGCGCTCATGTCCCACACGTCCTCATCCAGGGGAGCAACGTTCCAGTCGCCAACGAGGGCGATGTGGGCGCTCGGGTCGGAGAGCCAGCCGCGGCCCTGCTCGGCGAGGTTCGCGAGCCACTCCAGCTTGTAGGCGTAGTGCGCGTGCGTGAGCTCGCGGCCGTTGGGGACGTACAGGCTCCAGATCGTCATCGACGAGGCCTGCCCGTCCTCGGAGGGGAGTGCGTCGGTCGTATCGATGGTGACGCCGAGCGCTCGAGCTTCGACCACGGGCGGTTCGCCAAAGGCGGGCTGGGTGGGGAAGTGGTCCTGCACGTCCAGGATGGGCAGACGGGAAGCGACGGCGACGCCGTTCCACTGGTTGAGACCGTGGATGGCGACGTGGTAGCCGGCCTCCTCAAAGGCTTCCGTAGGGAACTGGTCGGGGCGGCACTTAATTTCCTGCATGGCCAGCACGTCCGTGCCTGAGCGCTCAAGGAAAGCGATGACGCGGTCGACGCGCGTGCGGATGGAGTTGACGTTCCAGGTCGCAAATCTCATGGGGTCGAGCCTATCGGCGGGGGAGAGAGGAGGCCGCGTGAAACACGCGTGAAACATGCCTGATCGGTGTGAGTTGTGTGTGAGCTTATTTAGAGTGATAATGATTCTCACCTACAACATAGCTAGAAAAGGCACTCGAATGTCACACCTGCGACGCATCAGCACGGCTGCGCTCGCCCTCTTCCTGGCATTGACCCCCGCCGCCGCGTGGGCCGGTCCCGACCAGGACAAGGAATGGATCGTTACCGGACAGCACGTTGATGCACCCATCCCCGTCTGGCATGACGACACCAACAGCTTCTCACTGAACACCATCAACATGCCGATGGAGAAGACCGCTCTGTGGATCCCCAAGGCGTGGACCGGCACCGGCGAGAAAGACGAGGCGAAGTCGCAGCTCGTCATCCCGGCCAAGCGTCCCGACCTATCCTTCCTGGGTGCCGAGGGCACCGTCCTGAACGCTGCACCCCAGAACCCCGGCCCGGGTAACACGCCCATCTGGGCGGGCCTCGGCGCCGGCGAAATCGGAGACACCGACAAGTTTGAAGGCGAGACCTACACGCTCGACCTCATCAGCGTCGACGGCCCGGGCCGCATGGAGATGTTCATCGACAATGGCGATAGCGTGAACCGCTTCCTCTCCAGCCACGACACCGCCTATCGCAGCGTCTACAACCCGCGCCACACGCACCTGTACACGACCTTCACGCAGCCGGGTCGCTACGTCGCGAACTACAAGATGACCGCTCGCAGCGCTGACGGCACTGCCATCTACTCCTCGCCAATTACCCCGCTGGTCTGGCAGGTCGGCGGCGCGAACCCCGCCGACGGCACGATCAAGGACATCGTGTCCGCCTATAACGGGGCGCGCGCCGAGCGCACCGACGGAAACGCCGCTACTCCGACCCTCACCGTGTCGCACCACGCCGAGCGCGAGCACCCCGGCGACAATCACCTGACCGACATCATGATCGACACGGGCGTCGCCACCGACACGGGTCGCGCGTGGATCACCGTCAACGGCTACTTCCTGACTGAGGTTCCTGTTGAAGGTGGCCGAGCCACCGTCTCCGAGCTGCTGGGTGCCGATACTGCGGCCGTTCAGGCGATCTACATTCCCGGTGACTCCGCCTCGGCTCGCTGGATCTCGCAGACCGTCCACTACTCGCAGAAGGACACCGAACCCGTCACCGTCGGTGGCACCGACACGATCCTCGGCCCCTCGAACCCGGATCCCGCCCCCGTGTGGAACCCCGATCACCTGCCGATTTCCTCGCGCCGCGTCGAGGTCTCCTACGACCTCCTCCCCGGCTCGACCGATCAGTACACTGCCACGGTCCGCGCCAACGACCCCACCCTGCGCGCCACCTACAAGATCGAGTTCTTCGAGTCCAAGTGGGATTTCAGCCCCTGGTGCTCCATGGAAGGCACCCTGGGTGCGGGCGGCATGGACACGAAGGCACAGGACCTTGGTGTGTGCCAGTCCGACCCCATGTACATGCGCGTCACCCTGCGCCCCCACCCGCTCTCGGACGCGGTCATGACCGTCGCCGACGCCTCCGACGTCACGGTCGGCTCTCACGTCGGCCTCACAGCCATGCTGAAGATGCGCGATGGCGTCGCCGCCCCCGAGGAACCGGAGCCCGCGCCGAACCCGACGCCCGCGCCTGCTCCCGCGCCCGATAACGGCGGAAACAACGCGACGCCGGACCCTGCCTCGTCCCTGCTGAGCGACCCCGTGGAGATCGCGCGCGGGCACCTGGACGTGCGCCTCACCCAGGCGAGCGGCGAGGGCGGACTCACCTACGGCCTCGCCGTCAAGGACGACTCCCTGACCAACGCGCGCACCTCCGTGCTGCGTACCGTCGGCTCCACGACCCTCGCGGTCGCTCCGAATGCTCGTTTCGTGCGCCCCGCGTCCCTGTCGGATGCGAGCTACGACGTGCTTGGACCGGTGGGCACCGCCACCTACGTGCTGCCCGAGACGCAGAACTCCGACATCGTGTGGCCCGGCCTGTCCACCGAGGGCATCGACTACGCCGCCCTGCCCGAGGGCGCCGACCTGACCCTGCATCTCGCGCAGGCCCCCGAAGGCGCGCGCGTCGCGTTCTTCCAGGGAGGCACCTTCGGTTCGGGCGCGAAGGTCCACTTCGACTCGAGCAAGGGCGACGGCGTCGTCCACACGACCGAAGCGACGCACATGCACGGCAACTGGGTCTTCAGCGCACCCGGTACCTACCGCATCGAGGTGGGCGCACGCAGCGGCGAACGCAGCCTCGTCGAGCCTCAGTCCTTCACCGTGATTGTCCGATCCGGACACCACAATGTGCAGCCCGCGCCGGTCGAGGAAGAGCCCGTTCCGACGCCGTCGCCCGGACCCTCCCCGGTGCCGGAGCCGGTCCCCACCCCGGCACCCGAGCCGACGCCCGCACCCGCGCCGAGCGTGGATCCCGCCCCGGCTCCGAGCGCCGATCCGGCCCCCGCCCCGATGCCGACGCCTTTCCCGGCGCCCACGACGGACCCGGCTCCGGCGCCGACCGCAGATCCTGCACCCGCCCCGGCCCCGTCTGCGGACCCTGCACCCGCCCCGGCGCCGACCGCTGACCCTGCACCCGCCCCGGCCCCGACCGCAGATCCTGCACCGATGCCGCGCCCCTTCCCGGCTCCCGCACCCACCGGTGGCCCGGTTCGAGTGCCCGCAGCGCCTGCGACAAACGCAGGCACCCCGTCCTCGTCCGGCGCGACGCGCACCGCAGCCCCCGCTGCGACCGGTGGTAGCGCGACCGGCGCTCCGGCTGCTCGCAGCAACGGAGCGGCAACTGGAACGACAGGTGCGGCCAGCTCGGCGCCCGTGACCGCCCCGAAGGCGGCTCCCGCGGCCACCCCGTCCGCGAGCCCCTCGGCTGCGCCCCAGAGCGGTGCGCAGAGCGGTGAGGTCGCGCAGAGCGGTGGCATGGCCGCCCCCGAGAACGGGACGGCCGACGCGTCGGGCGCTGTGCCGATCGCCGCTGCCGCTGAGAGCGGCCGATCGGGCGGATGGAGCCCCTACTGGCTGGTCCTCCTCGTCATTCCGGCGGCCCTAGCCGGTGGCGGAGCCGGATACCTGATCCGGACCCGATGACACGCCAAGCCGGGGCGGGAGCGCGAAGCGTTCCCGCCCCTGCTTCGTGCTGCGCGCCCCGTGCGGCGCTAGACTTCCCCCATGGGAACAGCGCTGGTCACCGGAGCGACCTCCGGCATTGGTGAAGAATTCTGTTGGCAGCTGGCCGCCGCGGGCCACGACCTGGTGCTCGTCGCGCGCCGCGAAGACGCCCTGCGCGCGCTCGCAGACTCGCTCGCGAACGTCGCCGGCGTGCGCGCCGAGGTGATCGCCGCCGACCTGTCGACCGATGAGGGCTGCGCGCGCGTCGCCGCCCGCCTCGACGTGGGAGGACCCGCAGACCGCGACAAGCCCGACCTGGCTCCCGTCGACCTCCTCGTCAACAACGCCGGCTTCGGACTGGGAACCGACTTCCTGGACAACAGCCTTGAGAACGAAATCAACGGCCTGAACGTCATGGTCCGCGCCGTCATGACCCTGGCCCACCACGCCGGCATCTCCATGCGCTCGCGCGGACGCGGCGCTATCCTCAACGTCGGCTCTGTCGCCTCGCGCACGGGCGCGGGCACCTACTCCGCCCACAAGGCCTGGGTCGTCGCCTTCACCGAGGGCCTCGCCGCCGAGCTCAAGGGATCGGGAATCACCGCCACGGTCGTGTGCCCCGGCCCCGTTGACACGCCGTTCTTCGAGCGCGCGGGTGTCGACATGCGTGCGACCCCTTCCTGGCTCATGGCCAGCCCCGAGCAGGTCGTCACAGAGGCCCTCGACGCCGTGCGTGCGGGCCGCGTTCAGGTCACCCCCACCATCCCCTACAAGGTCGCGATGGGCGCCATGAAGCTCGCGCCGCGCTGGGTGACCGCGCGCGCCATGCGCTCCGTCCCCCACATGTGAGGGCGCGCGCACTGAAACGAGGCCGGGGCCAGGTTCACGCAGAACCCGGCCCCGGCCTCGTCAATGCAGGCGGAGAATCAGGCCAGGCCGATGTCCTCCAGGCCCAGCGCGTAGAAGTACGGGAAGCCCTCGGCCTCAATGCGCTCCTTCGCGCCCGTCGCGCGGTCGACGATCACCGCGACGGCGACGACGTTTGCGCCGGCCTCGCGCAGCGTGAGCGCGGCCTCCAGCGGGGAGCCGCCGGTCGTGGACGTGTCCTCGAGGACGACGACGTTCTTGCCCACGACATCCGGGCCCTCGATGCGGCGCTTCATGCCGTGATCCTTCGCGGCCTTACGCACGACGAAGGCATCCAGGTCCAGGCCGCGCGACGCGGCGGCGTGCATCATCGCGGTCGCGACGGGGTCGGCGCCCATCGTCAGGCCGCCGACGGCCACGTACTCCTCGCCCACCGCGAAACCGGACTCCTCCAGGAGGTCCAGCATGACGTGGCCGATGAGGGGAGCCGCCTCGTGGTGCAGGGTCGAGCGGCGCATGTCGACGTAGAAGTCGGACTCGCGCCCCGACGCCAGGGTCACCTTTTCGTGAATGACGGAGAGCTCCTGGACGAGGGCAGCCAGGCGCGCCTTGTGGGAATCGTTGGTCATGGGTGTTCCTTCCGGATCGGTGTGAGTCAGTGCGCCGCCTCGACGAGCTCGATGAGATCGCCGATGCCCTCGTGGATGCCGAAGGGGCGGAACGGGAAATTGTTGATGTCCTCGCGGGCCGTGGAACCCGACAGGACCAGGTGGGTGCGCAGGCCGGCCTCGACGCCCGCGCGCACGTCCGTGTCCATGCGGTCGCCGACCATGGCGGCGCTCTCGGAGTGTGCGCCGATCTTGTTCAGGCCAGCGCGGATCATGACGGGGTTCGGCTTGCCTACGAAGTAGGGCTTCTGTCCGGTGGCGGCCGTGATCATCGCTGCGATCGCGCCGCACGCGGGCAGAGTGCCCTCGTCGGAGGGGCCCGACACGTCGGGGTTGGTCGCGATAAACTTTGCGCCGCCCTCGATGAGGCGGATCGCGTGGGTCAGCGCGTGGAAGTCGTAGGAACGCACCTCGCCGAGCACCACGAACTCGGGATCGATCTCGGTCATCACGTATCCCGCGCCGTGGATCGCGGTCGTCAGGCCGGCCTCGCCGATGACGTACGCGGTCGAGCCGGGCGACTGCTGGTGCAGGAACGCGGCCGTCGCGTTCGCGGAGGTCCAGATGTTCTCCTCGGGGATGTCTAGGCCGGAGTTCGCCAGGCGCGCGGACAGATCGCGGTTCGTGAACACCGAATTGTTGGTGAGGACCAGGAAGGGGATGTTCTTTTCGCGCAGAGCGGCGAGGAACTCGTTCGCGCCCGGAAGCGCCCGATTCTCCTTGACCAGGACTCCGTCCATGTCGGAGAGCCACGCGGTGACGGGAGGCAGATCGGTCAGGGGTGTCGGTTCATGCGTCAGGGCAGTCATGCCTCCATTCTACGGTGCCGCTAGGGTGGGATCCGTGAACGAGTTCGAAAACGGGTGTGACATCGCGCGTGATGGCGCGTGCGGGAACGACGAGGCCGGGGCTGCGCAGTCCGGGCAGGTCGGGGTCGGTCCGTGGCCGGGTGGGGAGGCCGCCTGGCCGGTCGGCGAGCACTACGATCGGGAGCTCCTGAAGGCAGGGGATCGGCGCAACGTCGAAGACCGCTACCGCTACTGGACGATGGAGGCGATTCGAGCGGACATAGCTGCCCGCTCGCTGCCCTTCGAGGTGGCAGTGGAGAATCTCGATCACGACTTCAACATCGGGTCGATTGTGCGAACGGCGAATGCCATGGGTGCGCGCCGCGTGCACGTCGTGGGGCGCAAGAGGTGGAATCGTCGCGGCGCGATGGTCACCGACCGCTACCTGCCGGTGGATCACCGTCCCGACGTGCGTGAACTCGTTGAGCATTGCTCGAAGGAAGGCTTGATACTCGTCGGCGTCGACAACGTTGAGGGGTCCGTCGCGCTCGAAGGCGCGGTGCTGCCCGAGCGCGCGTGCCTCGTTTTTGGATCCGAGGCCTCCGGACTGAGCGAGGAGATGATCCGGGCGTGCGAAATCGTCGTCGCCATTACTCAGCGCGGTTCGACTCGGTCCATGAATGTCGGTCATGCCGCCGCGATCGTTATGTGGGCGCACGCGTCGCGTCTGGAGGGCGCGCAAAACTAGTGGCTTGTGGGCGAAGTGTCAAACTGAAACGCACTAATTAACCCGGTTGGCCGATATTCTCACTGACTAACTGATCTTTTACCGTTTCTATTGTTTTTATCCTCCGATCTTTGATAGCATTTGCAAGCAAAAAAGTAGTCGGAATGGATACGGAGCATCCGTTTTAATTCGGGCTTTGGACAGTTTGCGTGGAAGCAAACCGTTGAACAGGAGAATTAATGCCTCAGTCATCGCCAAGCCATGCGCGGGCGCCGCGGCTCGCGCGCACCCGAGCGAAAGTCGCGCTCATCCTCACGTCCGTGTGCGCCCTTGTCGCCGCGGTCCTCGTCCCCCTGACCTCCCACCTGAACGCGCAGGCGGCCTCTAACGTCCCCGTGACGATCCCCTCCCTCGAGGGCTGGACCCCGGCCTCGGGCTCCTGGACCCCTGCCAGCGGCCTGCAGATCGTCCGCACTGACTCCGCCGACGCTGCCGGCGTCAGCGCCCTGTTGAGCCGCGCTCTCACCGACGCCGGCATCACCGGCATCACCGAGGGCACCGGCGCGGCCCCCGCCTCCAACGCCGTCACCCTCACGATCAACGCGTCCCGCACCGACCTCGGTGATGAGGGCTACCAGCTGACCGTCAACGCAAACGGCGCCCAGGTTGTGGCCGCCACCCGCGCCGGCCTCCTGTGGGGCGCCCGCACCATCGAGCAGGCTGTGCGCGCCGGCCAGGGCAGCGTGCCCGCCGGAAGCATCACCGACATCCCGCGCTTCGCGGACCGTGGCGCCACCCTGTGCGCCTGCGGCACCCACATCACCCCGGACTGGATCACCCGACAGATCGACCGCATGTCCGACCTGAAGATGAACTACCTGTCCCTCGAGCTGCGCATCAAGTCCGACAAGTACCCCGCCACCACCTCCTTCTCCTACTACACGAAGGATGAGGTCAAGGCCATCGTCGAGCACGGCCGCGAGGTCGGCGTTCGCGTCGTTCCGCTCCTCAACGCCCCCGGCCACACCGGCACCATCCTCGGCAACTTCCCGCAGTACCAGGTCTCCGACGACTCCGGCAAGAAGAGCCCCAACCACCTCAACTTCATCGACCCCGCCGCCCAGCAGTTCTACTTCGACCTCATCGACGAGTACATGGATACCTTCGGCTCCACCGAATGGCACATGGGCGCCGACGAGTTCTTCTTCAAGCAGGGCCCCGGCGAGTTCAAGAAGTACCTCCAGCAGATTCGCAATCACTACGGCGACCAGTCGATGACCTTCGACGCCGCGTTCAATGACTTCATCAACAAGGTCAACGCGCACGTCAAGTCTCGCGGCGGCACGCTGCGCGTGTGGAACGACGGCATCGCCGACATCTCGCGCATCCCGGTCGACAAGGACGTCATCATCGAATACTGGGGCAAGGGCGAGTCCAGCAAGAAGGACGCCAACCGCGGCCTGCCCGTCAAGACCCTCGTCGACGCGGGTTACACCGTCGTCAACGCCTCCTCCGCGCTGTACTACTACCGCGACCAGCCTTCCTCCTACGTCATGCAGGTGAAGGGCCTCGAGGGCGTGTACAAGGACAAAGACTGGAACATGAACAAGTTCTACCAGAACGAGGACTACAAGGTTCCCGACGCCTCCATCCGCGGCGGCAAGGTCTCCATCTGGCAGGGTGGCCACGGCAAGGTCACCGACCACGAGGTCGAAGCCTGGGTCACCGAAGGCCTGCGCTACGGCGCCCAGATGTTCTGGAACGCCAAGACCCCCAAGGCCGACGGCAACGTTGAGGCTTTCAAGGCGCGCATCAAGACCCTGGGTGAGCCCTCCACCTACGTCGACCCCACGCGCGACACCCTCGCCCCCGGCCAGTACACGATCGCGCTGTCCGACGGGCGAGCCCTGAGCGTGTCCGGTACTACCCCGACCGCGGGTACTGCCTCCGATAACTGGGAGCTGGCCGCCACCCCCGACGGCTACTACCAGATCCGCTCGATCAACGCGAACCGCTGCCTCGCCGTCTACTCCGAGGAAACGCCTAACTCCGAGACCCACGTGTCGACGACCCCCGGACACCCGGTAACCGCCTACGCGTGCGCCGACACGAGCCAGGAGTTCACCCCCACGTTCCAGGGCGACTACGCGACGCGCAACCCCCAGAAGTGGGTCGCTGAACCCGCCGAGGGTGGCTTCCGCCTGCGCAACGCCATGACCAACCAGTACCTGAGCGTCATCGACTCCGGCTACCTGTCGCGCCGCCCCAACGGTGGCGAGAAGACCGCCGAAGGCACCGTCGCGCAGCTGCCGTTCGACGTCACCGTCAACAGCCACTCGGTCTTCACCCTCACCTCCCAGGCCTCCTCGGCCCTCGATGTGAGCATCAAACGCGTTGGTGACGAGGCCTACCCGAAGACCGCCCTGTCCGGCATGGATCGCAACTCCCTGCCCATCATCGGCGACGAGAACTGGGGCGAAACCGTCCTCGAGGTCTCCGTCACCAACAAGGGCACCACGGACGCCACCAAGATCCACCTGACCCCCGCCGTCTCCAACTCCTGGAAGCTCGCCAACGGACCTCAGCCGATCGACCGCCTCGCTCCCGGCGAGACCCGCGTCGTGAAGTTCTGGGCACGCCCCACCACCGAGTTCGGTGAAGCGACCTTCACGGTCACCGTCTCGCACTCCGGTGAGAAGACCGTGGCCAGCGAAGGCCTGATCGGCGTGTGCGGCCCGCGCATCGAGGTCGCGGCCGTGGCAGCGGACTCCGTCGAAACGCGCTGGGAGCGCGGCAAGGAATCCATGGCCACCGACGGTGACCCCGCTACCTACTGGCACTCCCAGTACATCGACGCCAACAAGGCCAAGCTGCCCGGCACCGACAACGCCCGCAAGTGGCCCCACTGGATCGACCTGAAGATCGGCAACGGCTCCACCGGATACGACGTCTGTGCCGTCTCCTACACGCCGCGCGCCGGTAACGGCCCCAAGGCCTCGGGCCGCGCCAAGGACGTCCAGATCTACCTCGCTGGATCGCGCGACGCCCTCAAGGGGCAGGGCGATAACAAGGGCAACCCGAGCGCACAGGGCAACCCCGTCCTCGTGACCTCCCTGGCGAACGTCCCAGGCACCGTGGACATCCCGGTTGCGGGCAACGGCTCCTACCTCCGATTCCGCGGCACCTCGGCCCAGGCTGACGTTGCTAAGGACCTGACGGACGTCATGTCCGTCGCCGAACTCGGAGTCCGCATCGGCCGCTCCAACTGACGCATAGCAGTGGGGGAGGGGTTGGAAGAAAACCGTCCAAACGGGACTTCCTTCCCCTCCCCGCTCGTGCAAAATGTGAGAGAATCTATCACGACAAAACTGTCACTCGATTAGGAGGCTCCAAGTGCCTATCGCAACCCCTGAGGTCTACGCAGAGATGCTGAATCGCGCACGGGATGGCAAGTTCGCCTACCCCGCGATCAACGTGACCTCGTCCCAGACCATCACCGCCGCCCTCCAGGGCTTCGCCGAGGCCGAGTCCGACGGTATCCTCCAGGTGTCCGTTGGCGGCGCCGAGTACGGCTCCGGCTCCACCATCAAGAACCGCGTCACCGGCTCGCTGGCCCTCGCTGCCTACGCGACCGAGGTTGCCAAGAACTACGGCATCACCGTGGCTCTGCACACCGACCACTGCGCCAAGCAGAACATCGACTCCTGGGTCCGCCCCCTCCTCGAGATCGAGGCCGGCCAGGTTGCCGAAGGCAAGCTGCCCACCTTCCAGTCCCACATGTGGGACGGTTCCGCCATCGACCTCGACGAGAACCTCGAGATCGCCAAGGAACTGCTCGCCCTGTCCGTCAAGGCCAACACGATCCTCGAGATCGAGGTCGGCGCTGTCGGTGGCGAGGAAGACGGCGTCGTTGGTGAGATCAACGAGAAGCTGTACACCACCACCGCCGACGCCATCAAGACCGTCGAGGCCCTGGGCCTGGGCGAGAACGGCCGCTACCTGACCGCTCTGACCTTCGGTAACGTGCACGGCGCCTACAAGCCCGGCCACGTGAAGCTGCGTCCCGAGCTGCTCGGCACCATCCAGAAGGAGGTCGCTGAGCACTACGGCCTCGACCACCGTCCCTTCGACCTGGTCATGCACGGCGGCTCCGGCTCCACCGCCGAGGAGATCGCCACCGCTGTCGCCAACGGCGTCATCAAGATGAACGTCGACACCGACACGCAGTACGCGTTCACCCGCCCGGTCGTTGACCACATGCTGCGCAACTACGACGGCGTCCTCAAGATCGACGGCGAGGTCGGCATCAAGAAGCAGTACGACCCGCGCACGTGGGGCAAGTCGGCCGAGGCCGGCATGGCCGCCCGCGTTGTCGAGGCCTGCGAGCGCCTGGGCGCTGCCGGCACGCAGATGCGCTGAAACAATCGCTGAGAGCCGCCTAGCGGCCTGATGCGTGAGCCGCCCGGTCCCCTGTGGGGCCGGGCGGTTTCGTGTTGCTTGTTGCCCCACGGGTGTTCCGGGCGCCGTGTGGCCTGCTGCCCCGACAGATCTCCGGCCGCCGCGGGGCCTGTTTTGTTGGGCCGGGCCGCTGTGTGTGCCGGTGGGCGGCGGCCCGCCCGCGAGATCGCCACACGCGAGCTGCGCTCGGAGTGGTCGATCTCGAGGCCCGCCCTGGCCCTGCCGCCGCCCACCGGCACCGCGGCCTGGCCCCGCAGGCCCCGCGGCGGCCTCCAATCGGTCGGCGCTTGTCGTTTGTGTGTCGACAGGCTCTGCCGCCACCCACCGGCACCGCGGCCAGGCCGATTGGTGTAGTTCGTATTCGATGGGGGTTTTGCACTACACGAAGCCTGCTGGCGGTGTGTCGTCGGCGTGCCGGACGCTCGTGTAGTGCAATTCCCCCGATTGGTGGCGATGAGGTCGCGGTCTGGAGCGTTGTTGTTGCCAAAGTGCAGACCCATTAGGTGCCAAGCACCCACAAACGACGGTTTTGGTCGAATGGGTCTGCACTTTGGCGGATTCATTGTCTGGTGTGGCTTGTCGGTCGCACGCGAAGCCGCTAGCTGGAATGAGAACCCGTTATTTTGCACGTAATTCCCCCGTGGCTACTTAAAGGTATGAAATAGCATCGTTGGAATCGCAACGTTTTCGTGCTGTCTTAAAAAGTTACCGGATTAAATTACGTGCGACTTTTGTGGGGGAGGAGGGCGTGACAGTGGGGTGGGGCGGCGACAGCCAGGAAAGGCATAGCAGCGGGGCGGGATCCCGAAGGATCCCGCCCCGCCTTCCACGCGCCATGTATCGCGAGTGGCCGCTATCAAGAGCTGCCCGCCTCATGCATGGGCGCTTCTTGCGATTGTCGCGCCGCGCCCGCGGCGCAGGTGTCTACTGCCCGCGTTGAGCGTGAGCCTCGCTCACTCCTGCGCAGTCGTCGGGGAGGCGGCGTCACGCACGCCCTCCGCAACCGCGTCGGAAATCGTCGGGGAGACAACCTTGGCGCCCACGAGCGCCGCGAACAGCTGCTGCAGGTCCAGGCCCAGCGAATCGCCCAGGCCCGTGTTGATCTGGCTGATCGACTTCGTAATGTCGCCGACCATCTGGGCGTTGTTGCCCTCGCCGTACATGGTGATCGTGTCGACCTTGGACAGGGGCTCGGCCACGGCGCGGGCGACCTCGGGCAGTGCACGGAAGTACATTTCCAACACTGCCGCCTGGTTCATCTTGGTCATGGCCTCGGCCTTCTTCTCGAGGCCCTCGGCCTCGGCCGTCAGCTTCGCGCCGATCGCGGAGGCCTCGGCGCGGCCTCGAGCCTCAATACCCTGCGCCTCGGCGAGCATGGCCTGCTTGTCGGCGTCGGCCTTCTTGGTGCGCTCGAACGCCTCGGCCTCAGCCTGGCGCTGACGCGCGTACAGGGCCGCGTCGGCCTTCTTTTCGGCGGCGTAGCGGTCGGCGTCGGCCTTCGCGTTCACCTCGGCCTGCAGGGCCTGCTTGGTGACGACGACTTCCTTCTCCTTGATGACGGCCTGCTGCTCCTGCTTGACGATGTCGGCCTGCGCGGTCTCGCGCTCGATGTCGCGGCGCTGAATCTGGGACTGGATCTCGTAGGCGGCGTCGGCCTTCGCCTTCTCGGTGTCGGCCTCGACCTTCAGAGCGGCCTGGCGCTTGGCGAGATCCGTCTGCTTCTGGGCGATCTCCAGCTGGGAGGCGACCTGGGCGTCGTTGGCTTCCTTCTGGGCGACGGCGGTCGCCTGCGCGACCTCCTTCTGCGCGTTTGCCTTCGCGATGGCCGCGGTCTTACGGATCTGTTCGGTGTTGTCGATACCGAGGTTGTCGATGACGCCGTTCTGGTCGGTGACGTTCTGGATGTTGAAGGCGACGATCTCGAGGCCCATCTCCTCCAGGTCCTGCTTCGCGTTCTCCTGGACGCGCTCGGAGAAGGCAGCGCGGTCGGTGATGATGTCGGTCAGTCGCATTTGGCCGATGATGGCGCGCAGGTGGCCCTCCAGGGTGGCGCGCACCTCCTCGGAGATCTCGGCGGTCGTCTTGTACAGGAAGTTACGCGTCGCCGCGCGGAACAGCGTCGGGTCGTCGGTCGCGATGCGGACCTTGACGGCGGCGTCGACGCGCACGTTGATGTAGTCGTTCGTGGGGACGAAGTCCGTGGTCTGAGCGTCGACGGAAATCATCGAGGCGGTCATGGTGTCCACGCGCTCCAGCAGGGGGACCTTCCAGCCCGTCTTGCCGTGGAGGACGCGCTGGCCTCGGGGGCCGGAGATCACCTTAATTTCGCCCGGCGACGCGGAGACGAAGCTTGCCCACAGGAACAGGAGGAAAAAGACAGTGGTAGCGACGGCGATCGCTGCGGTGCTGAGGAGAGGCATGATAGCTGCTTTCACGTGAGGGATGCGGCCCCCTTGTTCGTAGAGCCGCGTAACCGGTCAGGATAGCAACGTATGACGCGGTTCTCAAACGTGTCCGCGTACGGATGTGAGAGGCTCTCTGCTGGGCTCAGCGATCCCCTCCACGCCTCTTGAAACCGGCCGATTGTGCGCCGTATGATGAGGCATCTGCGGAATGAACCGCAGCGAGGACCACCCAATGACGGGGATCGATCGCAGAAAGTCGGAGACACCATGAAAAAAGTGTTCATGAGCGTCCTCGCCGTCCTGTACGTGGTCGTCATGACCGGGTTCTTTTACATGCTGATGAGCGGCGGCCACCATGTTTTCCCTGAAAAGCCCGTTCTGTACCTCTACCCGCAGGACAAGCAGCGTCTGACGGTGTCGCTCGACCTCGAAGGTACCCTCGATACCGTCTACCCGACCCCGGATTCGGAGCGCGCAACCGAGCGGGGGACCCAGGCTTCGTGGACCGTGACGGCTGCGCCCGACGGAACGCTGACGGACCAGGCGGGGCGCACCTATCCCTCGCTGTTCTGGGATGGCGCGATGGACCTACCGGATCCCGACACGGGGTTTATCGTTGCGCGTGAGGACGCGGTGCCCTTCCTGGAGGATAAGCTCGCCCAGCTCGGGCTTAATGACCGGGAGGCCGCCGACTTCATCACCTATTGGGCGCCGCGGATCCGCGCCTACGACTACACGTTCGTCTCCTTCGATGCGAGCGTCTACACCCAGCGCGCCTCCTACGGCTTCACGGACGAGGCCGGGGCGAGCGTCACGCCGGATACGTTCATTCGGGTGTTCATGACGATCTGCGAGGCCGATGCGAATACCGTCGTCCAACCGCAGACTTTCGCGCCTCCGCCGGCGCGCACCGGCTTCACAGCCGTCGAGTGGGGCGGGGCACAGCGACACAAAATCTCGTAACTGACCGCGCGGGCGAGCGAAATAGCGACCCACGCGACACAATGGAACTATAGAGTGGTGAGACGACCTCACCACGGACAGGAAGGTAGCGACATGGCCCAGGAATGGACTCGCATTGAAGGCATGATCATCGGCCACGATCTGGATCCCAGCGTGGTCGCCGGCGAGCTGAAGGAGCGTTCGATCCTCGCCCAGCTCGAGTGGTTCCCCTCCTCGCCCCAGCTGCTTGGCCTGAACGTCGCCGTCGACAAGGAACGCGTTGCGACCGTTCCCGCCGGCTCGACCGAGGTTGTTCCCGGCCCCACCCCCGCGGAACTGGCCGACGAGCTCGCCATTCTGTTCGACGCTGAGGTGCGCATCGGTAACGCGACGGCCGATCACCTGCCCGAGGGTGACTCGCCGCTCGGCAAGGTCTGGCCCTCCGATGAGGAGGAGGCCGCCGCCGTCGAACCGACCCCGACCCGCATTGTCGAGATTGGCCGCACCCCTGCCTCGTCCGTGCCGCTCCTCGCGGCCCTTGAGGGCGTGGATCTCGGTGACGTCGAGCTCGCCGATGATCACCGCGCACTTCTCGCTGAGCTGCCCGCTGAGAAGGAGGGCTGGAACTTCGGCGATCTGCCGCTCGTGACTCTCTCCGTGACGGACGGTGAATTCCAGGTCTTCCTGGTCACCGACGATCACCTCGAGCACATCATTTCCCACAACTGGGGCATGGATGCCGCGATCGTCCCCGGCGGACACGACCGCACCTCGGAACTGCCCGGCGAGGTCATTGATCTCGTGGGTGACCGTCTCGACCTCCTGGAGATTGCCGAGGCCGTCCCGGGCTCCGACGCCGACGCTCTGTGGGCCTCCGTGGCCACGACCGGCGAGGAATCGGTGTGGAAGGTCGTGCGCGCGCTCGGCCTGCCCGGCTCCGTCGCCGGCTTCCTCCTGGGCACCACTGACCTCGAGGACGTCGAGGGTGTCTCCGTGCACCTGGCTCGCGGTATCTCCAACGCGATTGGTCGCAGCGTCGACATCATGATGGGACAGCCGCAGTCGGTCGTGAAGCCCCTGTGGAACTCCTACGAGTCCGTGGCCGTCGAGCGCCCGTGGATCATCCACGCCGCCGTCGCCGCCGAGGCTATCGTCGGCACCGGCATGCTTGTGGCCGCGGTGCGCGCTTCCTCGCCGCGTTCGGGTTGGATGCGCTTCGCGGGCATCGTGGGCGGCCTGATGGTCGTCGACTCGATCGCCGAGCTGTCCCTGGCCAAGCATGTCTCCAAGCGCTTCGCGCGCCGCGCGGGCGAGGCGTGAGGAGCCTTCCGCCGCATACCTAAGAGGTAGCCGGGGTCGCGTGAGCGACCCCGGCTGCTTTGTCTGTCGATGCGGGCGCGGGCACGGCCCGCGCCCGCACCCGTCAGGCCTTCAGGGCCTCGGCGGGGAAGTCCTGCGGACGATCCGTGAAGATGCCGGTGACGCCCCACGAGGCCAGCTCGCGAGCCTGCTCGACGTCGTTGACGGTCCACACGTTGACCTCGAAGCCCGCGTCGCGCATCGCGCGCACGTCAGACTCGGTGAGGCCCTCAACGCCCGGGTGAATCGCTGTCGCACCTAGAGCGGCCGCGCCCTCGCGCCACTCCTCGGAGGCATGTTCGATCAGCCAGCCGAGCGCAATCGTCGGGCACGCCTCGTGGAAGGCCTCGAGGAGGTCGTGGTCGAAGGAAGAGACGATCAGTCGGGAGGGAACCTTGTCTCCGGCCAGCGTGACGGCCAGGGCCTCGATCAGGCGCTCGCGCAGCCGATCCCCGCCCGCGCAGGGCTTGATCTCCAGGTTCGCGCCCATCTGCTGGGCATGGGCGAAGGCGAGGGCGTCCGCGGCCTCGGGAATGCGCTCGAAGCGGTACGTGTCCGAGAACCAACGGCCAGCGTCGAGTCGGCGGATGTCCGAGAACCCGAGCTGGTAGTACGAACCCGAACCCGTCGTCGTACGGTCCAGGGTGTCGTCGTGAATGACAATCAGCGAGCCGTCGCCCGTGATGTCCACGTCGAACTCGAACCAACGAGCGCCGACCTCCATGGCCTTAGCGAACGCGGCGATCGTGTTCTCGGGAGCCAGGGAAGACGCGCCCCTGTGGGCAAAGATGCGGGGGAATTCAGACATAGGTGCTCCTAGCGTGAACGGGACGGGGCGTTGTGCCCCCTCACCATAGGTCGGGGTTCGCCTCGGCGCTGAGCATGGACGCGCGACCTGGGGCGGGTTCGATGAGGATGGCCTCGTCGCGCTTGGAGGGCAGGATCGTCTCCACGTACGAGGCGACGGCCTCATCGCGCGGCACGTCGTGGCCTGCCTGCTGGGCCATATACCAGCGGTGCTCGAGATACTCGTGATAGAGCTGCGCGGGCTCCAGCTTGCCCGCCAGCTCGCGCGGAATTGCGCGCACCACGGGGGCGAACACGTCGGTGAGCCACTCGTGGGCAGCCTGCTCGAGGGGAAGGTCCTGGAGGCCATTCGTTGCGCGCCACACGTCGATGTCAGCGAGGAGGCGCGCCGCCTGGTGCTCGCCGACGTCCATGCCGGTCAGGCGCATGAACTTGCGGTTGTGGTGACCGGCGTCGACCACCTTGGGCTGAATGACGAGGCGCTCGCCGGACGAATCGGTGGACATATGCAGCTCGGCGACGTCGAAACCGAGGTCGTTGAGGCGGCGAATGCGCTCACTGACGAGGTACTGGCGCTGCTCGTTGGGAATGGATTCCTCGGCGGTGACTTCGGTCCACAGCAGGTCGTACTGGGTGCGTATGCGGTCGCCGACGTCGATCGGGTCGGCGTCTTCGGGGAAGAAGCCGCCGGCCTGGAGGTCCATGAGTTCGCCGATGATGTTCGTGCGGGCTAGGTCGACGTCGTACTCGCGCTGGCCGGGGGTGAGCTTGGGGTGTAGTTCGCCGGTTTCGGCGTCGACCAGGTAGGCGGCGAACTCGCCCGCGTCGCGGCGGAACAGCGTGTTCGACAGGGAGACGTCGCCCCAGTAGAAGCCGAGGAGGTGGAGGCGCACGAGGAGGAGGGCGAGCGCGTCGATGAGGCGGGTCGCGGTGTCCTCACGCATCGACAGGGAGAACAGTGCGCGGTAGGGGAGGGAGAACTGCAGGTGCTCGGTGATGAGTGCGGCGTTGAGTTCTTCGCCCTCGGGGCTTTCGCGTCCCGTGATGACGGCGACCGGCTGGACGGACGGGGCGTCCAGACGCTTCAGGTCGCGCAGGCGGTCGTACTCATGATGGGCGACCGTTGGACCGATCTCCTTGACTGCGAGCACGCGGCCAGACAGATTCACGAAGCGCACGATGTGGCGGGAAATGCCGCGGGGGAGTGCCGCGAGTAGGTTGGACGGCCACTCCTCGAGGGGAACATCCCACGGGAGGTCCAAAAGGGCGGGGTCGACTGCGGCCGCCGTAATGTCCAAAGCCATGAGAACGATTATCGCATCTCGAGCGCCGTGCGTATAGCCCCGACGCGGCATGTGCGCTAGTCGCGGCCAAGAACACATGTGGGCATAGCGAAACCCCGGCCTCGTCCTGGAGGTACGAGTGGACGAGGCCGGGGCCGATTATCGCTGTGCGTGAGCGCTATGCGTCACTCGGGCAGGCGAACGCCCGTCGCAGCGGAGAAGTTGTGCTGCTGACCCTCGCGGATACGCACGTGCAGGACGCCGCCGCGCGCGGGGGCGGTACGCGGGGGAACGCGCACGATCAGCTGCTTGCCGGTGCCCTCGGAGCCGGAGCCCAGGGTCTCGCCCTCGGCTGCGCCGGCCAGGTGGCCGTACACGTAGGCGTCCGAGCCGAGCTCCTCGACGAAGTCGACCTCGACGGGGATGGAGCCCTCGGAGCCGTCGGCAACGACATCCAGGCCCTCGGGACGGAAGCCGATCTTGATCTTTCCGCCGTCCTCAGGGGTCATCGCGGCGCGGGCGGCCTCGGAGACACGCACGCGTGCGGGGCCGAGCTTGGCCCACTCGCCCTCGACCGTGAAGGTGCCCAGGTTCATCGCGGGGGAGCCGATGAAGCCAGCGACGAACTCGTTGGCGGGACGCTCGTACATCTCCTGCGGGGTGCCGCACTGCTGGAGGAGGCCGCCGGCGAGAACCGCGATGCGGTCGCCCATCGTCAGAGCCTCGGTCTGGTCGTGGGTGACGTACACGGTGGTGACGCCGAGCTCACGCTGCAGGGAGGCGATCTGCGTACGGGTCTGGACACGCAGCTTCGCGTCCAGGTTCGACAGTGGCTCGTCCATGAGGAACACCTGGGGCTTACGGACGATCGCGCGGCCCATGGCGACACGCTGACGCTGGCCGCCGGACAGGGCCTTGGGCTTGCGGTCCAGGTAGGGCTCCAGGTCGAGGATCTTAGCGGCCTCTTCGACGCGCTTGTTGATCTCTTCCTTCGGGGTGCCGGCGATCTTCAGGGCGAAGCCCATGTTCTCGCGCACCGACATGTGGGGGTAGAGAGCGTAGTTCTGGAAGACCATCGCGATGTCGCGGTTCTTCGGCGGAACGTCCGTGACGTCCTTGTCGCCGATGAGGATGCGGCCGGAGTTCACGTCCTCCAGGCCGGCGAGCATACGCAGCGAGGTCGACTTACCACAGCCGGAGGGGCCGACGAGAACGAGGAATTCGCCGTCCTTGATCTCGAGGTCGAGCTGGTCGACGGCGGGCTTGTCAGAACCCGGGTAGACGCGGGTGGCCTTGTCAAAGGTAACGGTTGCCATGGAGTTTTCCTTCCCACCGGCAGGTACGTGCCGGACGATCCGTAGTGGGGTGACCGTGGAGCGTCTTCGCCCACGGAGTGCGAACGCGGATCGTTTCGCGCGCGCGACTAATAGTGAAGTTAGCACGCTCCCTCGAGGGTGTACAGCTCGGGCCACATGGTGGATTGTGGGTGTGTATGCGTCTGACAATTTTGGGGCCGAGGCTGGGGTGGTCCCGCGCGGATGGCCGCAGATGGGGGAGGGGCCAGGTAGGCTGAGGGCGTGGAAGAAGGCGAGGAACTGGGCGGCTACAGGCTGATCCGTCGGCTCGGTACGGGCGGAGCGGGGACGGTCTGGCTCGCCGAAGACGGGGGCGGCACGCGTGTCGCCCTCAAAGCCATGCACCCGGCGATGGCCGCCTCGGAGGAGTCGCGCCAGCGCCTGGAGCGCGAGACGCGCACAGTGAACTCCGTGCGCTCGCCCTTCGTCGCGCACATCGTCGACGCGGAAACCGAGGCCTCCCAGCCTTTCGTTGTCTCGGAGTACGTGGAGGGTCCCACGCTCGCGGAAATCCTCGTCTCCGGGCCGGTTCCTCTGCGCGGCGTCGCCGCCCTGTCCTATCACCTGGCGTCCACGATCGCGGCCGTTCATCACGCCAACATCATCCACCGCGACATTAAGCCTTCCAACATCATCTGTTCGCCGCGCGGCCCGGTCCTCATCGACTTCGGTATCGCGATGGCGACCTCTGATCAGCACCTGACGAGCACCGGCCTCGTGTCGGGCACGGCCGGTTACACCGCCCCCGAGCTCCTGCAGGGCCACGGTGCCACGAAGGAGTCGGACTGGTGGGCGTGGTGCGCCACCCTGCTGTCCTGCGCCACTGGGCGCCCGCCGTTTGGCAAGGGCGACGTGTCCGCCACGATGCTGCGCGTCCTCGAAGGGGACCCCGACCTGGCCGGACTGCACCCCATGGTCGCCGACGCGCTCGCGGGCGGCCTCGCCCCCGATCCCGACGATCGTCCTTCTCCTTCCCTGATTGTTGCCGATCTTATGAGCGCCGTCGGGTGGGCGCCCGGCGAACTCGACTACGTGACCGTGAACTGGGCGCAGCTGCTTGACACGGGCATGCGCACGCAGATGGTGAATTCGGACCCCCAGGAGATCGCTGCGCCTCCCGAGTGGGAGGACGCCGGGCAGCGTCCGGACGCCTCCGGTGCGCGCGCCGTCTCCTATCCGCAGCATCCGCGCCGAGACGCCTCGGAATTCACCGCGGCGAACGATCATACCGACGTGGTGGATACCGCGTCCGTGGCGCAGGGGTACGGCGACTGGTCCGATGACACCGGGGAAGTCGCCTGGCACGACGATGCCACCAACACCTGGCAGAGCGTCGACGACTCGGATCCCACCGAGGTCATGGCCCCCTACGCTCAGCCTCAGTACCCGGCGCCGCAGGGTGCGTATGATCCCGGTTTCGCCCCCGGCTACGGGCAGCAGCCCTATCCGCAGGCCGGCGTCCCCGCGCAGCAGATGGCAGCGGGTCCTCAGTGGAACCCCAACCCGGCGATGGGGATGGGCACCGCTTCGGCGGAGGGGGCCTCGTCAACCGCGAAGGGGACGTGGATCTCGGGCGGTGCGCTGATGGCCCTCCTGGCCTCCCTGCCCTTCCTTTTCGGACTCACCGGATCCATGATCGTGGGGATCACTCTCACCGCTTTCGGCCTGATTGGTGCTATGTCCCGCTGGCTATCGCGTCGTCGGATTCTGCGAGGAGCAAAGGCTAGCGACACGGCGGCCGTCATCGCCATGTCCCCGATCCTGCTGGTGCGCTCGGTCCTATCGACGGCGCTCGGCCTCGTCGTCGGGGGCCTCGTTCCGTACGGGATCTGGGCCTTCGTGTCATACTCGCGCGAGGGGCGCGTCCTGTGGTCATGGCCCGCCGATGTCGTCGCATCCACCGGTGTTGATCGCACGGACTATTGGCTGAGCGACCCGCGCGGAACGATCGTCGTGTGGGCACTCGCGGCGGTGATGATGCTGACTGCCTGGCTCATGCCGTTTGCCGCCGATCTGAGGGTTGGCGTGTCCACAACGCTGCGCTCGGTCGTGCGTCCTGCCTGGGGGCGAGGCCTCCTCGCGGTAGGCTGTGTGGGGTTCGTTGCGGGTGCGTGGTTCATCGTCACAGGTGGGCTGCCGCACTAAGCGCGGCCACGCCGCGCCCGATATTCTTGCAACATTCAACTACTTTCGGAAGGTGAGTCCATGGCTCAGAAGAAGAAGCCGGCCGTCGACCCCGTGCGCGCCAAAGCCGCGCAGATGCGCCAGGCGCAGGAGCGCGCTGACCGCCGCACTCGCATCATCGTCATTTCCGCCGTCGCCGCGATCGTCCTCGCGGTCGTCGCAGCCGTCGGCGGCGTGATTTGGAAGCAGCAGGCGCAGGTCAACGCCGCGCGCAACGTCGACGCATCCGACGTCCTCGGCATCTATGCCGACGGTCGACCGGTCATCGTCAACGGGAACGGCGTCGTCACCGAGGCGGACCCGAACCTGCCTACCCTCACCGAATACTTCGACTACACCTGCCACGTGTGCTCCGACCTCGATGTCGCCGTCGGCAAGGACCTCACCACCTGGGCTGCCCAGGGGTACTACAACCTCGAGCTCCAGCCGGTCATCACCGTCAACATGGACTACCTGAAGCCCGCGACCAGCGCGTCGCTGATCGTTGCCCAGAAGGCGCCCGACAAGTGGGTGGACTTCCACCACGCGCTGCTCGCCTACTTCGCCAGCCAGTACCAGGCGTCCAACGGCACCGTCGTCCAGAACCTCGAGGCCTCCTGGAAGCAGGTTAAGACGATCGCCGCCGAGGTGGGCGTTCCCTCCGACGTCATCGACACCTTCCCGCTCAACGCCGCCGAGGACTACCTCAAGGCCTCGACCACCGCCTGGCAGAATGCCAACTACAGCGGCCGTAACAACGGGCTCGGCACCCCCGAGCTGATCAAGGATCACTCGACCGTCATCGCGCTGCACACCCCGCTGACCTCGGCCAAGCAGACGATCGCGGAGGTATTCGGCATCACCGATTCCGCGAGCCCGGTCCCCACCGAGACCCCGGCACCCGAGGCCACCGAGCCCTCCCAGAGCGGCGCCGGCGAAGCCCAGAGCTCCGAGACGACCGACAGCACCAACTGAGCCTTCAATCAGTGAGGGGTGGGACCGCACGGCGGTCCCACCCCTCACTTCTTTGGCGCGAACGTCAAATCCCTGCGGCTCATTGGAGGTCCTTGAGGCGCGCGCCAGTTATCCACACTGTGCAATGGGGAATCGCGTCGATGCGTGCTCATTGACCCCGATCCGGCCCGCCCGCGCGCACGAGCCCCTACCTGTGGCACACTAGTGTCCGCCGCCGGCTTAGCTCAGTTGGTAGAGCAGCTGTCTTGTAAACAGCAGGTCATCGGTTCGAGTCCGATAGCCGGCTCCACGGAGTCCCTCACCGCGGCACCGCAGCCGCCCCCACCTCGCCCGTTCGGATGGAGTGCCCCGGCCTCGTCAATGAGAAGCGCCCAGCGACCAATCCACGCCCGACGCGCCCTGCGCCTCCAACAGATCATTCGCGCGCGAGAACGGCTTCGACCCGAAAAACCCTCGATATGCCGAGAGTGGCGACGGGTGGGCGGACGCAATAATCGGCGTGTCACCCAGGCGCGGCGCGAGCGACTGCGCGTCCTTGCCCCACAGAATTGCCACGAGGGGAGCGCGTGAGCCATCGGCGCGCTTCCGGGACACTAGGGCGTCAATCGCGCACTGCGTCACCTCCTCCCAGCCGCGGCCTCGATGCGACGCCGGCGCACCCGGGCGCACCGTCAACACGCGGTTGAGCAGGCACACGCCCTGCTCGCACCACGGCGTCAGGTCGCCCGACGTCGGAGCAGGAACACCCATGTCCTCGCTCAGCTCGCGGAAAATATTAATGAGCGACTTGGGCAAGGCCATCCCCGGATGCACCGAAAACGACAGCCCCATCGCATGCCCGGGCGTCGGATACGGATCCTGCCCGACAATCAGGACCTTGACCTTGTCGAACGGGTACGTGAAGGCACGGAGAACATCCGTGCCCGCAGGCAGGTAGCCGCGTCCCGCCTCGACCTCAGCGGCCAACATCGCGCCCAACTCGTGGACGCGCCCCTCCACCGGAGCCAGCGCCCGAGCCCAGCCCGGATCAATCAGCTCGGCCAACGGACGCGGATTGTGTTCACTCATAGCACCAGCCTAATGCCGCACAGGCCACGCCACATTCCCCGCGCGCCACCCGCGCCCCACTCCCTCTTTTCCGATAGTCTGAACGCGTGAGTTCTCAGTACCCCAGGGATGAATTTGACCGCGCCGGCGAAGATATGCCCGTCGGCATGCACCGCCCCAAGCCGTCCAAGTGGAAGAACGTCTGGCCTTTCCTGGCCATCCTCGTGATCGTTCCCGCCCTCGGATGGGCAGCGGCGACCGCCCTGTCGCGCCAGCAGGCCACTGTCAGCAACGCGCCCAGCCCCGCCGCGACCACCCCGAGCGCCGCCGCTCCCTCCGCGTCGCCCACGGCCGAGGCCACCGCGTCCGCTGAGCCCACGCCTTCCGCCAGCTCCTCCTCTTCGTCGGCTTCCTCTGAGCCCGACCACGGAGCTGTCATCCAGGTCCTCAACGGCACCGGAACCCAGGGATACGCCGGTCAGCAGGCTCAGATCCTGAACCAGGCCGGCTACGCGGGCACCTCCGCCGCGAACGCTGACGGCTGGGCCACGCAGACCTCCACCGTCTTCTACGAGGATCCCCGCATGGAGGGAACCGCGAAGGACGTTGCCGCCAAGCTCGGTATTTCCAATGTTCGCCAGGAGAGCGGCCTCGGAGACCCCGACATCATCGTTATTCTGCGGTGAGCCTCTGATACTGACTGAGCCGCCCGGCCCCTGTGGGGCCGGGCGGCTTTGTTATGCCTAGGTGGCGTGTTGCGCCGCTTGTGTGTTTGGGCCGGGCTGCTTGGTGTGCCGGTGGGCGGCGGCCCGCCCGCGAGCCGTCCGCGCTGCTAGCTTCGCTCGGCGCGTCGTCTCGAAGCCCGGCCAGGCCCCGCCGCCGCCCACGGGTACCGCAGCCTGGTCCCGCTGCTCTCTGTGGGCGTCACGGGGGCCACGCGTGCTGAGTTTTGGCGTGCTCTGGTGCGTGTTGTTACAAACGTCGTCAATCGGAGGTGTTTTTCGTGTGGATTT
>JVKM01000005.1 GCA_001072465.1 Xylanimonas cellulosilytica
CGCGTCGTCTCGAAGCCCGGCCAGGCCCCGCCACCGCCCACCGGCACCGCAGCCAGGCCCTCCGGACCCTCCGCCGCCCTCCACACCGGCGGCACTTGTGTCGCTTGGACTATCCCGGCCAGGCCCCGCCGCCGCCCACCGGCACCGCGGCCAGGCCCTCCGGGCCCTCCGGTGCCCTCCACACCGGCGACACTTGTGGTGCTGTGCGCACCGGCCGGCAATCGGGCGGTTACTGCGTTGCCGAGCCCCGGCCTCGTCCCCTTAGACTCCGAGGCCCTCGACGATCTCTGCGCCCGGGAGTGCGGCCAGGACCTCGCCCGTCACAAAGAGCTTCGAGCGGCGCAGGCCCGAGCCGATGCAGCTCCATCCGACCGCGCACGCCGAGTCGATGAGGAGCCGCCATGAGCCGGGTACGCCCACCGGCGTGATGCCGCCGTACTCCATGCCCGAGGCCTCGACCGCGCGTTCCTGTGGCCAGAAACTCGCCTTGCGCACGTCGAGGCGCTTCTTTACGACGTGGTTGACGTCCGCGTTCGTCGTCGCGCGCACGACGCACGCCGCGATCCGCTCCTCTCCGGCGCGCTTGCCGGCCACCAGAATGCAGTTCGACGACAGTGCCAGGTCCATGCCGAACTCGCGCGTCATGACCTCCGTGTCCGCGAGCTCCGGGTCGATCGCGACAACCAGTGCCGACGAGGCAGTGGCCACCCCGCGCTCGGCCAGCGCGGTCAGTGCAGCGGCGACGGGTGGGGCGAGCAGATCGAGATGGTCCAGTGCGGGTGCCGGCTCCAGTGAGCCGATGCCGGGAATGATGATGTCGCTCATGATCTCAGGGTAGGTCTGCTCGCCGTGGGTTGGTGGCGCCTGGTCAGTCCTTAAGCACGTGTAACGATCGTGGTGTGAGCGGTGCACGTGGAGTGTGGGCATGTTGCAGTCATCGCAGCTGAGTGAGGGGCTGAAACCTTGACGATGTTGCCGCGTCCCATGGTGACCGATTCGCAGCTGCGCGCGCGGGGCGAAAACGTGTATGCTGGGGGCCGGTCCTCCGCGTGACGGTATCATCCGAACCTCCCCAGGGCAGGAATGCAGCAAGGATAAGGGTGCGCTGCCGGGTGCGCGGAGGATCTTTGTATATGCTGCTCGATCTTGGTCGACTGCAGGATGCTTTTCTTCGATGTGGTTCAGGCCATAGCTCTTGATTTTGCATCCCGGCGAAGAGCGTGTAAGCTTATATCCAGCCAAACGGCAAGCGCCCGTAGCTCAATGGATAGAGCATCTGATTACGGTTCAGAAGGTTGGGGGTTCGAGTCCCTCCGGGCGCGCAGCGGCCCCCCTCGGTGCGATCCACCGGTGGGGGTTCTGCATTTCTACCAAGCACTCCTTCGGGAGTGCTTTTTTCATGCCCATTTCGTGACTGTCACGGTCCCAGCAAGTCGGTTGCCGCTTGAGCCGAGACAAAGTTCGCCCAGCAGTGTGCGCGTATGGCTGATGGCGAGATAGAGCTTGCGGGTTATAGGACACTAGGTGTTGCTGGTGGCGTGACTTTTTGGCTTTCTGGTGCGGGAAAGTCGGTGTTTTAGTTGGTTGGGACCAACTATGAGGATGGACAAATCGTGTTGCTGGGAGGGTGACTTTTCGGCTTTGCTGCGCGGGAAAGTAGCTTTTTTAGTTGGTCGTGTTTGCCTCGTTTCTGTGAATACTGCATCGTGCCCTGTGTGTGGTTGCCCCATGATCCGTCACGGTAGGACTTCATCAGGTCGTCAGCGGTGGCGGTGTAAACCCTGCAAAATCACGACGTTGAACGAAATAGACTCCACGGCCAAGCATCTTGATGAGTTCTTGGCCTGGCTGCTCAGTCGGCGCCGTCAGGCGGATTTGCCTGGCGGGGGACGCTCGTTTCGCAGGCGCTGTGAGCCATTGTGGCAGTTATGGCCGTTTAGCCCGATCGTCGATGAGGTTCATGACGTCATCTTCGTTGACGGTATCCACCTGGGCCGAGGTGCCGTGGTTCTCATCGCTCAAACTCCCGATTGCGTGCTGGGTTGGTACGCGGCTAGGAGCGAGAATTCGCGTGCCTGGGAAGCACTCATGAGCCGCATCGCGCCACCGGCCCTGGTCGTCACTGACGGGGGCAGTGGGTTCGCGAAAGCCTGCAAGAGAATCTGGCCGACCACGCGCATCCAACGCTGCACCTTCCATGCGTATTGCCGTATTCGCCAAGCCACCACAACGCGCCCCAAACTGGCGGCCTCACGAAGCTTATACGCTCTTGGGCAACAACTCTTGCACGTGGAGGGCCGAGAAGAAGCTCAGGAATGGATCGGTGCCTACCAGGACTGGTGCACGCGCTGGAAGGACTTCTTGGAGGAGAAAACACGCAGGCCTGACGGAGGATGGGAATACACCCACGAACGTCTCGTTCGGGCTCGTAACAGTCTCAACAAGCTCATCAGGCAAGGCCTGTTGTTCACGTACCTGGACCCCACCTGGGATCAGCCGATGCCTGCAACAACCAACCAGATCGAAAGCACGAACGCGCGCCTACGCCAGATGCTGCGCGATCACCGTGGCATGCGCCTGACTCGACGCATGAAAGCCGTGTTTTGGTGGTGCTACACCCACTCTGCGCACCCACAGCCAGCAGCCCGCATCCTCGCCACCATGCCCACCGACGCAGACCTCGAAAACGCCTGGTATAACGCCAGCCAAACCCACCAAGCCACCGCCATTATCCCCGGCTGGGGCGACGCAATTTGCTGGAACGAACTCCACCACACCACCCCCTACCACAACACCTGGGACTAACCCCAGCAACACGAAATGTCCTATAACCC
>JVKM01000006.1 GCA_001072465.1 Xylanimonas cellulosilytica
CTTTCCGTTGCGGTTAGGGGCCTTCGTTTCGATTCCCCCCATCTCCACAACGTGGTGCTGCTGGTGTTCCGGGCGCCGTCGTGCCTGGCCGCCGCCTGATTTCCGGCCGCCGCGTGGCCTGCCCGCCCGCTTGGCCGGGCTGCTTTGTGTGCCCGTGGGCGGCGGCCCGCCCGCGAGCCGTCCGCGCCGCGAACTTCGCTCGGCGCGTCGTCTCGAAGCCCGGCCGGGCCCCGCCGCCGCCCACGGGCACCGCAGCCAGGCCCTCCGGACCCTCCGGCGCCCTCCACACCAGTGGGGCTGGGTCGCTGATCGGCGCGTCGTCTCGAAGCCCGGCCGGGCCCCGCATGCCAGGTCATTAATGTCGCACGTAATTCCCCTGAGACTGTTTCGGAAGTTGAATTGTTTTCGTTGGTATTTCAATGTTTCTGAGTGTTGTTGAGGGGCTGGTCCGATCGAATTACGTGCGAGTTTTCTGAGGAGCGGGCACGTGGCTGCGCGCGGCGCGGTTGTCTGAAACCGGTGTCGCCTCTGCGGGCCAGCGAGGTGGGTCGGTTGAAACTGCCATCGCCTTTGCGGGTGAGAACCGGGTGTTTTTGGTGCGTTTTTTGGTCGCAGAGGTGTTGTCGGTTTCAACGGGTGCTGTTCAGGGGCGGGCGGTGGTGATGAGGGTTTCATACTGGCCTGTATCAGCGGTCGCAGAGGTGTCGTCGGTTTCAGCATCACCACCTCACTGCGTCCTGTGCGCGAAAAAGTTCGCCCAGCACAGCCTTATCGTGGGTGTGAGCGCGAAATAGTTCGCCCTGCGTGCTCAAAATGGCCCAAATTCGGCGTTTTATGGCGCGCTGGGCGAAATATTTCGCGGAAGAGCCGATGGATGGGTCGTGCTGGGCGAATTTTGTCGCGGGTTAGTGGGGGAGAGGGCGTGCCGGGCGAACTTTTTCCCGTATACCCGCACGGTAGCCTCGTATCACAGGCGACGTGGTGCCCTACATGCAGGAAATCGTGGGGGTTTTGCACGACACGAAGCCCTCTGGCTGCGTGTCGCCGGTGTGTCGGAGGCTTGGATGGCGTCATTTCCCCATGTGGTAGCAGTGAGGTTACGGTTCAAGGCCAAAGTGCAGACCCATTGGGTGAAGACGCTGACAACGAACTCTTGTGGGAAGGTTGGGCTGCGTTTTGGGCGTACCGGTGATGTCGGTTTCAGTGGTTCCTTGTTGGGGGTGCGCAGTGGTGTCGTCGGTTTCAATGTCGTCACGTTATCGCGCAGTGGGCCTGGTGGCTGGGCCCTTCTACTGGCGGTGTTAACCCTTCAATGCGCAGCTAAACCCCATTGGTGGCATGGTGGGCAGCCCGCCCAGACCACCACCTGTTGGGTT
Source organism: Xylanimonas cellulosilytica (assembly GCA_001072465.1). Lineage (GTDB taxonomy): Bacteria > Actinomycetota > Actinomycetes > Actinomycetales > Actinomycetaceae > Pauljensenia. Next base: position 1,377 of record JVKM01000006.1, read on the forward strand.
AACGTGCGCGGAGGTGGGCTTAGATAGCCACCAGGTGGGTTAACGTGCGTATCAAACGCGCGCATCAAAGGGCCCGGGTGTCCACCTGCTGGGCCGGTTCGTTAGTTGATGCCAATCCGCGTTGGACGAGCCCGCAACAGTGCACTGAGAACAGCATGCAGAAACCGACCCGACCGCGACGGCAGACGGTGATCGGGAGCAAGCGAAGACCTCTGACACCGCCATGCATACGGATTGTGGCTAAGTGGCCCCGGCCAGGTCGACGCAACGAGGGTAGCCGGCGCGGGCAGGGGGAGCAGTGGGCTCACCCAGGAACCCGCCGTCACGTAGATGTGCATCAGCCCGTCGATGCTCGCGAAAAATCCACCGTCAACAACCGGCGCTGGAAAACCCACGGGATCAAACGCATAGACGCGCTCGAGCGCCGGGGGAGTGGTGGCCGCCGCCGCGTACAGCGCAAGATTCGCACCCTTCGAGTGTCCGACAATGACAATCGGCCCATCGGCCCGCGCCGCCGCATATGCCAGGTAGTTGGCGGCCCACCGCTGCGAATCAGTCGGGAAATCAAGGCCGAAGCGGGCATCCTCCGCCCACCCAACCGCGCTTGCATCCGTCCCGCGCAAGACCACGTAGGTCGCCCCGGCCTCGTCGATGAAGGTGACGGCACCGAACTGAGCGAGCGGGCTCGACGTCAGCCGAGTGACCGCATCGCGCACGCGCAGGCCCCCGAAGCGCGCGCTCGCACCGGCGGCCTCGAGGAGGGGACGATCGGCGTGGGACGCCAACGAATAACGATACAGAGACGGGATCGACGAGGCCTGGGCGACTTCTCGGAGCAGGCATCCGCGCGGGGAACGAGGCCCGGGCAGCGCGTGAAAATCCACGTAGACCAGGCACGAGAGAGCGAGAGCGTCGGCGGGGGAGAGGTCCGCTCGTAGCGGTGTGCGCGAGTCTCGGACGTGCTCGATGACGGTGGTCACGAGGCCTCCTCCTCTCCATCGAGGGCCGGACGATCGCGGTCGTGTTGGACGTCACCAACGCTCGATTTTGCCGGATGGCCCTGTGCTGTGTACTATATCCGAGTGCCCGCAAGGGTGCCGGTTGGGCCTATAGCTCAGTAGGTTAGAGCGCAGTCCTGATAAGACTGAGGTCGGTGGTTCGAGCCCACCTAGGCCCACCATCCGCAGGCGAGCGAAAGCGGAGGATCATCATGAAGAAATGGGTCACCTGTTGCGTGGCTGTCGGATCCGTCGTGGCCGTCGGCATCGCCGTCCGACAAATTCTTGTTGATCTTTCCGATAACGCTGACCTGTGGACGTCCGTCACGGACGCCGTGGAGGACTGAGTTCCTCCAACGGGGCTATGGCGCAATTGGTAGCGCACCTGCTTTGCAAGCAGGGGGTTACGGGTTCGAGTCCCGTTAGCTCCACTCTACGTACAAGGTTCGAACCCTTGCCATCTTGGATGGTTTCGGTTCGGGCCTTTTTTCTGTTTTAGGCTCGGCCCGGGCAAGGGCGTTGGTGAGGTGGCTCTGGCGTCGGCGTCATCCCTTGGATAATTACCTCAACCACTGTGAGGCCTGGCATGGGCTGCGGGTGCCCCGCGTACTTGCTCGTAAGCGGCGAGTGCCTCGCGTCGAGACTCGGCCAGGTCGACGACAGGCACGACAGGCCGATCGGCTCCCTCTGGGATCCAGTGCTTGACATAGCGGCTGCGCGGGTCGAACCGGGTGCGCTGGAGATCAGGGTTGAAGACGCGGAAGTAGGGCGCAGCATCTGCGCCACAGCCGGCCACCCACTGCCAGGAGACAGGATTGTTGGCCTCGTCTGCGTCTACGAGAGTCTCCCAGAACCACTGCTCACCGTCTTGCCAGGGCTGGAGCATGTTCTTGGTGAACAGCGATGCCGCGACCATGCGCACCCGATTGTGCATCCAGCCTGTCTGCCATAGCTGCCGCATTCCAGCGTCGACGAGGTCGATGCCGGTGCGGCCCTGTCGCCAGGCCTGCGCCAGGTGGTCGTCGGGATAGTAGGGAAATTCCACGAAAGCCGGACGCATGGGCGTGTCCTCGAGATATTCGCGGTGGTGGAGCAGGTGCCAGCTGAACTCACGCCAGTAGAGTTGCCTGGTCCAAGCGGCGATATCCTCGCCCGACGCCGTGCTGCTACGGGCTGCGGCCACGGCTTGGCGCGGCGATAGTTCACCACACCGCAACCTCGGCGAGATTCTGCTGGTGGATGTTTCCTCCCCGGGCAGGTCACGGCGTGTGGCATAGCCGGGCAACCAGCTGTTGATCGCATCCAGTTGCTGGTGGGCTGCCAATTCACCGGGCTCCCAGTGCTGTGCGAGGGTCTCATCCCACCAGGCGGGGCCCTCGTCGAGCAAGCCAATGTCCTCTAGGTCCTGCAGGACACCATCCTCCCGCAACGAGGCGAGGGCTGCGGCCGCACCGTCCGGATCAATGACCGGTGAGGGCTCGGGCAGGAGGGGACCGAGGGGCAGGTCGGCGACGGCGTGGCTGAACGGTGTAAAAACTTGGTAGTGGGAGCCGTTGGTTGTCTGCATGAGCCAGGGCTCGGCGAGCAGGCTGCCGGGGTGGCTGTGCACCTCGGTGCGGGATTTCAACTCTTGCTTGATGGCGGCATCCAGTCGGCAGGCTGCCGGGGTGTAGCGTCGTGTCCAGTGCACGACGGTAGGTTGTAAGGCGTCCACGACTCGGCGCATGACGTTCGCGGCATCACCCCGGGCGAAGACGAGTGGAATGCCAAGGTCAGCAAGCCGCGGTGCCAGCTGCTGCAGGCTGCGGTGGTACCACCACCGGGTGGCCGCACCGAGCGGGCGTGGGCCGTGCCGGTTGTTGTCCTCATCGGTCCTGCGGGTTTCGTGGATCCACAGTGCCACCACGGGCCCATGTGCTGCCGAGCAGGCGGCCGTCAGAGCTGGATGGTCAGCCAGACGGAGGTCGTCGCGAAGCCAGATCAGTGTGGTCATGGATGGTCCTTGAGAGTGTTCAGCGCAGGAGTTGGCCGGCGATCGTGTTGGCGAAGGGTGGGAGGGTCATCGGCTGCTGCTCTCGGTCACGGAAGGTCTCCACCCAAACCCGGGCGCAGAGTGTTGTGTTCATGCACGTTATCGTCGCTGGTCATCGTACTTGACAGTCCAGCGGTGCCACCAGATACGTCGGAGGTCTGGGGACGGTGCGTGGCCGAGCCAAAGCTCTCAACCTGTTTGCGTAGGTCTGCGTTTCACCCGCAACCTGATGGTTGCGGGTTTTCTGTATGTGAGTTTCGACAATTTGAGCAGGTCAGCGGTGCCGCTGAGGCCATATTGTGCGCTCGGATAAAACTTGTCCGACCACCTGGTTACAGGTGGGGAATCAGGGTGCCACGTCACAAAAAACATGCAAAGTGGCCCATCAGCTGCACTGAAAGCCGGTATTTATCCACAGCGCTATGCACAGTTGTGTATAAACCGTGTGGACGGTTGTTTGTCGGCGCTCCACCATTGTTTGAAAACTGACCTACATAAGTGAAGTTGGAAGGCTTCTCATCTCGGAAAATAGCTTCTTCACACTTGTTGAGAAACTCGTAAAATTGGCTTGAAATATACACTTTTCGCACATTCAGGAGAAGGCTGTGCACATCAATCACACGTGGTCGAAGGCTTCCAAGCCGGCCCAGCTGCTTGCCATGCTGGTCACGACCGCCCTCGTTATGCTCGGCGTCACGACGCTGCCCACATATGCGGCGGCCCCGACGCTCAAACTCGCCATCACACCCGACGAGACCTCGTACCTCTCCGGTGTTGAGCAGCGCTACGTCGTCGAGTTCGCCTGCGCCTCCACCACGGAAGACTGCGTCGACTCGGTCGTGACCATCACGCTGCCCCACACGGTGACCCCCGCGGGTAACTCGAACCTCGACTCGGCTCCCGAAGGCGTCAACGCCACGGCCACCGCCGGCAAGAAGGTTGTCACCCCCACGATCAAGGCTCCGACCGCGGGCGCCGACGGCCTCGTCACCTACAACCTCGGAACCGTTGCTGCCGGCTCGTCGTTCCAGACGGTCCTGACCTTCACCGCCCCGCGCGGCGTGACCCCCGGCGGCTCCACCGTCACCCCGGTCGCGACCTTCACCTCGGGCGAGAGCAAGGAAACCTCCCAGGCGACCGTCACAATCAAGTCCGAGCCGACGCCCCTCCTGAGCAAGACCGGCCCGGTTGCGACCCCCAAGAACGTCGACGTGACCTACCAGATCACGCCGAAGTACGACACCAACGTGGATGGTCTCAACGGTAAGTCCAACATGACCGATGTCGTCATCACCGACCCGCTGCCCGCGTGCGCCAAGTACGTGTCCTCCTCGGCCTCGGGTAACACCAAGACGAACACGGCCGCGACCGTCGAAAGCTCCTACGACGCCGCGACCCACACCGTCACCTGGAACGTCGGCGAGGTCAACCCCGCGTTCATGAACATCGTCCTGTCCGTCACCGTCCACTACGACGACACCTGCACGGATGAGACCGTCACCAACACCGCGAAGCTCACCGGCAAGGAGATGCACAACGAGACCAACGTTGTCACCGCTGACGCCTCCTTCACGCACCGCTTCGACAGCGAGATCCGCTACGGCGGCGGCTTCAACAAGCGCGCCATGAGCCAGTTCGAGCGCGGCAAGCAGGGTAACTGGCTGTACAGCTACTCCAACAACTCCAACGTCCCGGTCGTCATGGAGTACACCGACTACCTGACCTGTGGCCTCGTGTCGCCGACCGACGGCTCCAAGGACTGCGACAAGCCCCTCATGCGCGTCAAGACGATGGACACCCAGACGACGACGCCCATCGAGATCACCTACTGGACCAACAAGGGCAACACCGGTACTCAGACCGTCTACCGCGGCAAGGCATTCGACTTCTCCTCCTTCGCCGCAGACGAGTACCTGACCGTCTTCCACTACAAGCAGACGATTCCCGCCGGTGAGTCCTCGATCCTCAACGTCGCCGGCCCGGTCGGCGCCGGTACCCCCACGACCGAGGACGGCACCACCTACGTCCAGGCTGACACCAACTCCGCCGCATGGAAGGCCGGCAAGTCCGACCAGTATGTGCGCGTCCAGAACTGTGTCTCCGACTGGTCCATGAAGTCCCTCGACGGCTCCCGATCCATCCAGATCCCCGCCGACGACTACTGTGACATCCTCACGCTGGGCACCGCGCTGCCCAAGTACTACAACGCCAAGTCCACCATCAAGGGCAACCTGGCGTCCCCCGGCTCCGAGGTCACCTTCAGCGTCACCGCGAACAACACCTCGACCGTCGTTGACTCCCAGCCCGTCATCTCCGACCTGCTGCCCTGCGGCATGACCTTCGTCGAGGACTCCGTCACCGGCGGCCCCGCAGGTAAGGAAAAGACCGTCACGGTCCGCGACGTCACCGACGCCACCGGCTGCACCCGCCAGCTCGTCCAGGTCACCTGGCCCGGCTACCAGACCAAGGGTGGCACCACCATCCAGCTGCGCGGCAAGGTCGGTCCCTCGATGAGCGCCGGCACACACAAGAACGAGGCCTACATCTCCGCGGCCGAACCCGAGTACGCGCTGACCTCCAAGAAGACCACGATCTGCTTCTACGGCTCCACCGACGACACCTACGATGTCAACGGTGACGGCTCGACCGCCGACCAGGTCTGCCCCGTCTCCTCGACCTTCACGGTCTCCGAGCAGGCTGGCGCAGACGTCGTCCTCGAGAGCCTCGGCTCCGTGGAAGGCTCGACCTACAAGAAGTACACCGACGGCGTGTCCATGATCCGCCAGGGTGAAGACGGCCAGTACCGCATCACCCCCACCAACTCCGGTAACGCGGACCTGTCCGACATGACCGTCTACGGCATCCTGCCCCACGTCGGCGACACCGCCATCCAGGGCGGCGACTCCCGTGGCTCCGAATGGGCACCCATCCTCACCGGCCCCCTCCAGGTCGGTGCAGGCTCGGGTATCGACCCCTCGCAGGTCACCATCGAATACTCCACCTCCTACAACCCCTGCCGCGGCGAAGTCATGAACCAGGGCGACGCCATGGCAGCCGGCCCCGCCGGATGCGACAACAACTGGACCACCACCCCGGCCTCGTGGGCCGACGTGAAGTCCTACCGCATCTACATCAACGGCAAGGCCACCCCGATCAAGGCCGGCGCATCGATCCCGATTATCGCGCCCATCAAGGCCCCCGATAACGCGACCGGCATCGCCTACGAGTCCGTCGCGATCGCGGCCACCCAGGCCTCGAACAACCGCGCCATCCTGCCCGCCGAGCCGATCAAGGTCGCCATGGCCCTCGCGCTCGACGTCGCCCTCAACAAGACCGTCGTCTCCGACGCTTCCAACCTGAAGCCCGGCGACCAGGTCACCTACCGCATCGACGCCGGCAACATCGGCCAGGGCAAGGCCCCAGACCTCAAGGTCAAGGAAGCCTTCCCTGCCGGTACCACCTTCGTGTCCGCCGAGACGCACAAGTGCGCCTCCGGCTACACGACCGGCCTGCCGCAGGAATGTAAGGGCACCGACGAGGCCGGCACCTTCGACGGCACCACGTGGACCATTGGCGACATGCTCGCCGGCGAATACGCCTCGCTCTTCGTCACCGTCACGCTGAACGCCGACACCGACGGCAAGACCCTCAACAACACGGCCGCCTTCGTGAACCCGCCCGAGTACGACCTCGTGCCCGGCAACAACTCCTCCTCGGCGTCTATCACCGTCAAGCACCGCCTGTCCGGCAAGGTGTACTACGACGCGAACGAGTCCTCCTCGTTCGACAACGGTGAGGACCCCTTCAAGGACATCACGGTCGAGCTGCTCGGCGCCGATGGTAACGTCGTCGCCACCACCAAGACCGACGCGGACGGCAACTACTCCTTCACCGGCCTCGATGCCGGAACCTACACGGTCAAGGTCACCAAGGCTGGCGACATCGCCGAGCTGACCCAGACCGAGGATCCGGACGGCACGAAGGACAACGCCTCCGGCGCGATCACCCTGAATGCCGACAACCCGGTCCGCGAGAACGTCAACTTCGGCTACATCAAGAAGCACGCGATCTCCGGCACCGTCTACCTCGACCAGAACCGCGACAAGACGAAGAACACGGGCGACATCGACCTGTCCGGCGTCACCGTGAAGCTGCTCGACAAGGACGGCAACGTCGTGGCCACTACGACGACCGACGCGAATGGCAACTACTCCTTCACCGGCCTGAACGACGGCACCTACACCGTCCAGGTCGACAAGACCGGCCCGCTGGCGGACAAGGAGCAGACCGAGGACCCCTCCGGTAAGACGGACTCGCGCTCGCAGGCCATCACCTTCACGCGCTCTGACCCGGACGTCATCAACGTCAACTTCGGCTACGCCGAGGATTACACGGTCTCCGGCACCGTCTACTACGACAAGGACCGCTCCGAGACCCTCAACAACTCCGAGCCCGGCTTCGACGGCATCACCGTGAACCTGCTCGGCGAGGACGGCTCTGTCGTCGCGACGACCACGACGAAGGCGGACGGCAC
>JVKM01000007.1 GCA_001072465.1 Xylanimonas cellulosilytica
CAATGAGGACAACTCACTCAAGGAGACACTATGAAACGCACGATGATCACAATGGCTGCCGTCGCGGCTTCTGCCCTGGCCCTGGCCGCCTGCGGTTCGGCGGAGTCGGTCGGCGGCAACGCGAGCACCGGGAGTTCGGAGAACGGCTCGACGACGCTCGTCGTCGGCTCGCAGGACTACTACTCGAACGAGATCATCGCGGAGGCCTACGCGCAGGCGCTCGAAGGGGCAGGCTTCACGGTTGATCGCCAGATGCGGATCGGCCAGCGCGAGGTCTACATGCCCGAGCTTGAGGCCGGCTCGATCGACGTGTTCCCTGAGTACACGGGCAACCTGCTGCAGTACCTGGATCAGAACGCGACCGCACGTTCCTCCGACGAGGTCTACGACGCGCTACGCAGCACCCTCCCCAAGGGGCTGCGCGCCCTCGAGCAGGCTGGCGCAACCGATCAGGATTCCTACGTGGTGACGGCCGACTTCGCGGCCGCCCACTCACTGACGTCGATCGGCGACCTCGCGAACGCGGGCACGCTCACCCTGGGCGGTAATTCGGAGCTGCGCACGCGCCCCTACGGCCCGACGGGGCTGTCCGACCTGTACGGCGTGACCGTCAACTTCACCCCGATTGAGGACTCGGGCGGCCCGCTGACCGTCAAGGCCCTGAAGGACGGCGACATTCAGCTGGCAAACATCTACTCCTCGGACCCGGCACTGGCTGACGGGACGCTGACGGTCCTGACGGACCCGAAGGGCCTGTTCCTGGCCTCGCACGTGGTGCCCCTGGCCTCGTCGAGGGTGAACGACGACGCGACCGCGGTCATCAACCGGGTGAGTGAGGCGCTGGACGCACAGGATCTCATCGAGATGAACCGGGCGTCGACGGTCGAGCAGAAGTCCGCCTCTCAGATCGCTCACGACTGGCTCATTTCCGAGGGCCTGCTTTCCTAATTCTCGCTTCTCGACTCGACGAGGCCGGGGCCGGGTGTGTGCGCACGCTCAGCCCCGGCCTCGTCGTATGCCTACTCGGTCACACCCCACGCTCTTTTATGTGACCCACACCATCATTTGACCTACTTTTTACGTTTGTAACCAAAATGTAATGCGCACATGATGGACATCTTTCTTGTCTTTCATGCCCGAGGGGTTAATCTCAGACCATACCTGAGGGCACCGCCCCCAGTTCCACCCATCAACCAGGAGGAAGAATCCATGAACCTGAAGAAGGCATGGCTCGTCATCCCCGCGGCTGCCGCGCTCGCTCTGACCGCCTGCGCCGGCGGCGGCTCGACCACCTCGTCCGGCTCCGGCGACAAGGTCGTCACGGCCAACGGCAACGAGCCCCAGAACCCGCTCCTGCCGGGTCTGACCAACGAAAACGGCGGCGGCAGGATCCTGACCGTCCTGTTCAGCCAGCTCGTCCGCTACGACGTTGACGGCACGGCCGTCCTCGACGTCGCCGAGTCCATCGAACCCAACGAGGACGCATCCGAGTGGACCATCAAGCTCCACAACGACCGCAAGTTCTCCGACGGCACCCCCGTCCAGGCCCACAACTTCATCAAGGCCTGGAACCTCATCACCACCAAGAACCAGCAGCAGGCTGCGTTCTTCACCATCTTCGAGGGCACCGACGACGAGGGCAACGGTGAGATCACCGGCCTGACCGAGATCGACGACTACACCTTCACCGCGAAGCTGAAGAACCCCACCTCCGACTTCATGTCGCGCCTGGGCTACGTCGCCTACGCGCCGCTCCCGGATTCCACGCTGGCTGACCCCGACGCTGGCGGCCAGGCCCCCGTGGGCAACGGCCCCTACAAGATGGCTTCGGCCGACGCGTGGGAGCACAACGTCAAGTTCAGCACCGTTCCCAACGAGAACTACGTGGGTGACGCCAAGGCTCAGAACGACGGCGTGACCTTCGTCTTCTACTCGAGCCTCGACGCCGCCTACCAGGATCTGTCCTCCGACTCCGTGGACGTCCTCGACGCCATTCCGGCCTCCGTCTTCAAGACCTACGAGTCCGAGCTGCCCGGCCGCACCGTGAACCAGCCCTACGCTGGCGCCCAGTACTTCACGATCCCGCAGTACCTCCCCCACTTCTCCGGTGAGGAAGGCCAGCTGCGTCGTCAGGCCATCTCGATGGCCGTCGACCGTGACACCATCGTGAAGACCATCTTCAACGGCACCCGTACCCCCGCCAAGGACTTCACCGCTCCGACGCTTGAGGGCTACGACGCCAACGTTTCCGGCAACGACGTTCTGACCTACAACCCCGAGAAGGCCAAGGAACTGTGGGCGAAGGCCGACGCCATCTCCCCGTGGGAGGGCACCTTCACCATCGCCTACAACTCCGACGGTGGCCACAAGGAATGGGTCGACGCGACCGCCAACTCCATCAAGAACACCCTGGGCATCGACGCTGAAGGCAACCCCTTCGCCGACTTCAAGTCCCTGCTCGACGCAGAGGACAAGCACGAGATGACCGGCGCGTTCCGTAACGGCTGGCAGGGCGACTACCCGGCGCTGTACAACTTCCTGCAGCCCCAGTACGCCACGGGTGCCGACGCCAACAAGGGCGGCTACTCCAACAGCGAGTTCGACTCCCTCGTGACGCAGGCGTCCTCCGCCACCAGCACCGCCGAGGCCGCGAAGACCCTGAACCAGGCGCAGACGATCCTGTTCCAGGACCTGCCGGCCGTGCCGCTGTGGTACACCAACGCCAACGGCGCATGGTCCAAGAACGTCGACAACGTCAAGTTCGACTGGAAGGGCCAGCCCGTGTTCTACCAGATCACCAAGAAGTGATCGCACGAGGTTAACCTCTCCCGCGGGGCGGGCGGCTTGTGCCGCCCGCCCCGCGGGCATCTTCTCGACAGCCGCAAACACATCCACACGGCTCAGCGACGCACCGCACCCCGCATTGACGCGGCACACACTTTCATCTCAAAACAGCATCACGGGGTTGATACGGCAGACAAATTCAGAGACTGATGCGCCATTTGCCCATTCTTTACCCTATGATGAGACCATAGTCGACCTCGCCCGCGAGGCACCGCCAGGGATCGGAACCTCCCCTCCCGCAACACGAACACTAAAGGATTGTCCATGCTCCGCTACATCGGACGGCGACTCCTCCAGACCATCCCGGTCTTCTTCGGAGCCACCTTTCTGATCTTCGCGATGGTCTACCTGATGCCAGGTGACCCCGTCGCCGCACTCGGTGGCGACCGCGGCCTCTCCGAGGCCGCCGCCGCGCAGATCCGCGCCCAGTACAACCTGGACAAGCCCTTCTGGATGCAGTACCTGCTGTACCTCAAGGGAGTCTTCACACTCGACTTCGGCACCGCGTTCAACGGCCAGAAGGTCACGTCCATCATGGCGACCGCCTTCCCGACGACCGCGAAGCTCGCCATCTACGCCCTCGCCATCGAGACCATCCTCGGCATCGGCCTGGGCGTCATCGCGGGCATGCGCCGCGGCAAGTGGTTCGACTCCACCATCCTCGTGGTCTCCCTGCTGCTGATCTCGGTCCCCACCTTCGTGCTCGGCTTCGTCCTCCAGTACGTCCTGGGCGTGCAGCTCGCAATCCTGCCGACCACGGCCTCGGCCTCCGTCGACCTCCGGAGCCTCACCATGCCGGCCATGGTGCTCGGCGGCGTCTCCCTGGCCTACGTCATCCGACTGACCCGCCAGTCCGTCTCCGAGAACGTCTCCGCCGACTACGTGCGCACCGCGCGCGCCAAGGGCCTGAGTAACGGCGTTGTCATGACGCGCCACATCCTGCGCAACTCCCTCATCCCCGTCGCCACGTTCATCGGCGGCGACCTCGGCGCCCTCATGGGCGGCGCGATCATCACCGAGGGTATCTTCAACATCCACGGCGTCGGCGGCACCCTGTGGAGCGCCATCATCAAGGGCGAACCCCAGACCGTCGTCTCAGTGACAACAGTGCTCGTGCTGGTCTACATCATCGCGAACCTGATCGTCGACCTTCTGTACGCCGTGCTCGACCCGAGGATCCGCTATGAGTGACCAGATTCCTTCCGCCAACATCACCCGCACCCGCGCGGGCCAGGACCACTACGTCTCCGACATCGACGAGACCGGCCTCGGCGCCGTCGACGCGGTCGCCGACGAGGGCGCACCCTCGTCCATGTGGGGCGAGGCCTGGAAGCGCCTGCGCCGCCGCCCGACCTTCTGGATCGCCACGGCCATCATCACGCTCGCCGCGCTCCTCGCCCTCTTCCCGTGGCTGTTCACCTCGACCGACCCGAAGTTCTGCGAGCTCTCCTCGTCCCTGGCCGGCCCCACAGCCGGACACCCCTTCGGCTTCGACAAGCAGGGCTGCGACATCTACGCCCGCGTCGTCTACGGCGCCCGCGCATCCGTGTCCGTCGGCATCCTCACGACCATCGCGGTCGTCCTGATCGGCGGCACCGTCGGCGCACTCGCCGGCTACTTCGGCGGCTGGTTCGACGCCCTCCTCTCGCGCGTCACCGACGTATTCTTCGCGATCCCGCTGCTCCTCGCCGCCATCGTCTTCATGCAGATGTTCAAGGGCTCGCGCTCCATCATGATGGTCGTCATCGTCCTGTCCATGTTCGGCTGGACCTCCATCGCGCGCATCACCCGCGGTTCCGTCCTGTCCGCCAAGAACGAAGAGTTCGTAACCGCGGCCCGCGCGACCGGCGCATCCCGCGCGCGCATCCTGCTGAGCCACATCATCCCGAACTCGATGGCCCCGATCATCGTGTACGCGACCGTCGCGCTGGGCACCTTCATCGTGTCCGAGGCCTCCCTGTCCTTCATGGGCATCGGCCTGCCGACGTCGGTCGTCTCCTGGGGTGCTGACATCTCGTCCGCTCAGACGTCCCTGCGCACCAACCCCATGGTCCTGTTCTACCCGGGCGCGGCCCTGGCCCTAACCGTCCTCAGCTTCATCATGATGGGCGACGCCGTGCGCGAAGCCCTCGACCCGAAGGCACGCAAGTGAGCGAAACGAACACCCCCCAGCTCTCCGAGAAGGAGATGGAAGAGATCGTCGAACGAGCCGTCGCCCCCAGCGCGGCCCCGGCCTCGTCCGACATCCACCCGGACGACGCGCAGCCCCTGCTCAAGATCACGGACCTGGAGGTAACCTTTACCTCCTCGACCGGCGTCGTCCCCGCCGTGCGCGGCGCGAACCTGACGATCTACCCCGGCCAGACCGTCGCCATCGTCGGCGAGTCCGGCTCCGGTAAGTCCACGACCGCCGCCGCCGTCATCGGCCTGCTGCCCGGCACCGGCAAGGTCGCGGGCGGAAAGATCGAGTTCGACGGCCGCGACATCACCCACCTGACCAACAAGCAGTGGGTGGAGCTGCGCGGATCCGGCATCGGCCTCGTCCCCCAGGACCCGATGAGTAACCTCAACCCCGTGCTCCGTGTAGGCACGCAGGTCAAGGAAGCTCTCCTCGCGAACAACGTCGTGCCCCGCTCCGAGGCCGGCCAGCGCGTCACCGCCCTCCTCGAGGAGGCCGGCCTGCCCGACGCCGAACGCCGCGCCAAGCAGTACCCGCACGAGTTCTCCGGCGGCATGCGCCAGCGCGCCCTCATCGCCATCGGCATGGCCGCGCACCCCAAGCTGCTGATCGCCGACGAGCCGACCTCCGCCCTGGACGTCACCGTCCAGCGCCGCATCCTCGACCACCTCGGCAAGCTCACCTCTGAGATGGGCACCGCCGTGCTGTTCATTACGCACGACCTCGGCCTGGCCGCCGAGCGCGCCGAACAGCTCGTCGTCATGCACCGCGGCCGCATCGTCGAGTCCGGCCCCGCCCTGGAGATCCTCCAGCACCCCCAGCACCCCTACACGAAGCGCCTCGTGTCCGCCGCGCCCTCCCTGGCCTCGGCGCGCATCGAGTCCGCCCACAAGCAGGGCATCAAGGTCACCGATGAGGAGCTCGTCGGCGCCGGCAAGGGTTCGACCTCCACGGACGCCATCATCCGCGTCGAAAACCTCACCAAGGAATTCGACATCCGCGGCGCCAAGAAGGGCCAGGACACCTTCCTGGCCGTCGACGACGTGTCTTTCGAGCTGCGTCGCGGCACGACCCTCGCGGTCGTCGGTGAGTCCGGCTCCGGTAAGTCGACCGCCGCGAACATGGTGCTCCAGCTCCTCAAGCCCACCAAGGGCAAGGTCTACTTTGACGGTGAGGACACCTCGCAGATGAGCGAGGCGGAGCTCTTCCGCCTGCGTCGCCGCCTCCAGGCCGTGTTCCAGAACCCCTACGGTTCGCTGGATCCCATGTTCTCGATCTACCGACTGATCGAGGAACCCCTGAAGATCCACGGCTACGGCACCCTGGAGTACGCGCGCGCCGAAATCAAGCGCGCCGAGGCCACGGGTCGTGAGCCCGAGGAGTGGATGCGCGTCCTCGTCGAGGCTGCCGACGCGAAGCGTTCGCTGACGGCCGCCGAGAAGCGCGAGTTCAACCCGAAGAAGCTGCGCATCGCGCGCGCTTCCGAGCTGCTCGACATGGTGGCTCTGCCGCGTAGCGCCATGCGCCGCTACCCGAACGAGCTCTCCGGTGGCCAGCGCCAGCGTGTGGCCGTGGCCCGCGCCCTCGCGCTCAACCCGGAGGTCATCGTCCTGGACGAGGCCGTGTCCGCCCTCGACGTGCTGGTGCAGAACCAGATCCTGTACCTGCTCAACGACCTGCAGGCGCAGCTGGGTCTGTCCTACCTGTTCATCACGCACGACCTGGCCGTTGTCCGCCAGATCGCCGACGACGTGATCGTCATGGAGAAGGGCAAGCTCGTCGAGGCCAACTCGACGGACGAGCTGTTCAACAACCCGGTCCAGGACTACACGCGCGAGCTGATCGAGGCCGTCCCCGGCCGCAACATTCAGCTCAACCTGTGAGCAACTGACACACGCGAGGGGCCCGAGGCGCTGCGGCGCTTCGGGCCCTTTGCTGTGTGCTGCCGGGTTGCGTGGTGTGTGGGCCGGGCTGCTTGTGTGCCCGTGGGCGGCGGCCCGCCCGCGAGCCGTCCGCGCCGCGAGCTTCGCTCGGCGCGTCGTCTCGAAGCCCGGCCAGGCCACGCCACCGCCCACGGGCACCGCAGCCAGGCCATCCAAGCCTTCCCACACCCTCCACGCCGGTGGCGGTGGGGGTTTTGCAGCATTAGAAGCTGGCTGGCTGTGTATCTCCGGCGTGTCGCAGCTCTAATGATGCAATTCCCCCCGATTGGTGGCGACGTGGCCAGGGTTTGCGAGGGTGCGGCGCCAAAGCGCAGACCCATTGGGTGAAAAACGGTGAAAAAGGCCTATTTTGGCTGAATGGGTCTGCGTTTTGGCGGATTCGGCCTCTGGCATGGTTTGTTGCGCACACGCGGCCCCGCTATTGCGAGTGCTAGCCCGCTATTTCGCACGTGAACCCGCTATTTGTAGCGTGGGCGGGGCTGCCCACGTGCGCATTAGAGGGCCCACGCTCGTATTAGCGGGTTAACGTTCGGGCACTGGTGGCAGCTGGGCCCATCTACTGGCAGTGTTAACCCATCGATGCGCAGCTAAACCCGATTGGTGGCATGGTGGGCAGCCTGCCCACGCAACCACCTATCGGGTTAACGTGCGCATGAAAGGGCTCACACGCCACCCCTGACATTTGTCATGGCACCACCTGCATCAAAGGGCACTTCCGGCCCCACCTAAACGCGCGCAGAATGAGAGCCATGAACACACAAGCAACGCCCGCCCTCCAGGCGACGAACATTCATCAGTCTTTCGGCCATGTCGACGCCCTGCGCGGCGTGAACCTGACCCTCATGCCCGGCGAGATCGTGGCGCTTCTCGGCGTTAACGGTGCGGGCAAGAGCACCTTCCTGGACATCGTGCTCGGCCTGGCCACCCCCACGCAGGGCGACATCAGCGTCTACGGCATGAGCCCGCGCGAGGCCGTGCGCCGCTCCCTCGTGAGCGCGATGCTTCAGACTGGATCGGTGCCGCGCGACGGGAAGATCCGCAGCACGATCGACCTGGTGGCCTCGATGCACGCTGACCCGATTCCCACCGACGAGCTCCTGGAGCGCACGAACCTCACGAAGCTCGCGAAGCGCCCGCTCAACAAGCTCTCCGGCGGCGAGCGCCAGCGCGTGCGCCTCGCCCTCGCACTGGCTGGCAACCCTGACTTCCTGATCCTCGACGAGCCGACTGCCGGCATGGACGCGCTAGCCCGCCGCGCCTTCTGGGAGACGATGCGCGCCGAGGCCGCGGAGGGCCGCACACTCCTCTTCGCCACGCACTACCTGACCGAAGCCCGCAAGGACGCCGACCGCATCGTCATCATCGACGACGGTCGCGTCCTCCTGGACGCTCCCACCGACCAGGTCGTCGCCGACAACGAGGACCTCGAAGACGTCTTCGAGCGCATCACCTCCCACGCCGATGCCGAGTGAGCGCGACGAACGCCCACCCCGATGAGCCGGCCCCAGCCTCGTCCCGAGGCCGACGCCGAAGCCCACGCCCCACGAACGCAGACACGACACACGAAGAAGGAATCATGACCACCCACGCACCCGCGCGACCCACCGACCGACCGATCCCCTCCCCCTTCACGGGGGCCGGGAAGCTGTGGCTCTCGACGTTCCTGTCGCACATCCTCAACCCATGGCACATGGCGTTTGCCCTGCTCCTGCCCCTGTTTATGTACGCGATATTCGGGATGACCGAGGCCGCGCGCACCACGCAGACCGGGCGCGGCAACGTGGCCGCCGCGATGGTCGTCATGATGACCACGTACGGCGTCATCCTGGTCGGAGGCTCGCTCGGCGCGACACTGTCCGTCGAGCGCACGACCGGAATCTCGCGCATGTACGCGCTGACCCCCATCCAGCCGTGGGTGATCCTCCTCGTGCGCCTCACGGCCCTGGTGGCGCTGAGCGCGTTCATCGCGCTCATCTGCTTCAGTGTTGGTCTGGCTACCGGCTCAAAGATGACGGCGGGCGCGTGGGCGGCCAGCGCCGCGGTCGTCGTCGCGCTCTCGGCCCTGGGTGCGCTCATCGGCCTGGCGTGCGGCTACACGATTAAGGGCGAGAACGCCTACAGCGCCTCGGCGTTCGTCATGGTGTTCGGCGCGTTCGTGTCCGGCATGTTCATCCCGCTGGAGCAGATGCCGCCCTTCGTCTCCGACGTCGCGCCCTTCACGCCCCTGTACGGCGCCGTTCAGGCGATCTACGCAGTCGCTGGTACTGTCCCGATGCCGACCGCCGCATGGCTGAACATCGTCGGGTGGGTGGTTATCACGGCGGGCATCGCCTGGTGGGGCGCGTCCCACGACACGGCTCGCTAGGCTGGTGTCATGAAGGAGCGCTTGATCTCCCTGGCGTGGGCGGCCCCGTGGATGCTGTTCATGGGGTTTCCCCTCGCCTACGCCCTGGAACTGCCGGATCCGGCCCAGCGCGCGGGCCTCATCGGGCTGTGCGCCCTTCTCGCGGTCGTTAACTCGGCGACGTGGCTGACCAATCCCCTGCCTGCGCGTAACTCCTTCACGAGGCCGTTCATCCTCTCCCACGCGGCGCTGGCGGCCGCGACGGTCGCCTACCTCGTGTATGCGGTCTCCCTCGACACCCCTCACGCGTTCATGCTGACGTCGTATCTGCTGGTCGCGTGGGTGTTCCAGGCGCCAGGTAGATTCATCATCGCGGGTCTCGTGCCGGTGACCGCTATCGCGGGCGTGGCCGCCTACGCGCAGGGTGAGCCGCTGTGGATGATCTGGTACTTAGCGATGCTCGGCGGTTTCGTGGGTTTTGCACGCTGGGGCATGGAGCGCTCGGCCCGCGAGCGCCTGCGGCGCCAGGATGCGATTCAGCGCGCGAAGGCCGCGGAGCGGGCGCGCCTGAGCACGGACCTGCACGACATCCTCGGGCATTCGTTGACGGGCGTCACGATGGTGTCCGAGCTGGCGGGGCGCCTCCTGGAGGCGGGGCGCGTCCAGGAGGCGCGCGAGCAGATCCGCGCGATCACCGCGCAGTCGAACGAGGCCTTGGCTGACGTACGCCGCATCGTGGCGGCCACTCGGTCCCTGTCCCCCATCGAGGAGCTCGACGAGGCGCGCTCACTGCTGGAGGTCGCGCGCATCGACGCTGACATTACGAACGAGGGGGAGCCGCCGGCGGGGCCTCGCGCGGCCGCGGCCGCCCACGTGATCCGCGAGGGGGTCACGAACGCTATCTTGCACGCTCACCCCTCCCGGGTGCGCATCCATCTGTCTCCCGCCGGCGTGACCGTCTCGAACGACGGCTATTCCGCTTCCTACGCTGCGTCGAGCGCGGGCTCAGGATCGGGCCTGGCGGGCCTGTCCGAGCTGGTCGGCGACGAGGGCACGCTCACCTGGGGCGCGTCGGGTTCCACGTGGACGCTCGCCTTGGCCTTCGAGGCCACACCTGACGCCCACTCGTCCTGAAGGGCGAGCACACCCGAGAGATGATCCTGCGACCTGCGCTAGCCTGGTACCCCAAGCGCAGACAGAAAGGAGGGTGACGTGACGATTCGGGTACTCGTAGCCGACGACCAGGCGATGATTCGCGGCGCCCTGGCGGGGCTGCTGGACCTGGAGAACGACATTGAGGTCGTCGCGCAGGCCGCCGACGGCGCGCAGGCCCTCGAGGAGCTGGCGCGCCTGGCATCGGCGGACGCCCCGACCCGCGCGAGCGCCCCCATCGACGTCGCCATCATCGACGTCGAGATGCCCCGCATGGACGGCATCACGGCCACGCAGGCGATTCGCTCCCGCTTCCCGGGGGTGCGCGTGCTTATCGTGACGACGTTCGGGCGCCCGGGATACCTGCAGCGCGCCCTCGACGCGGGCGCTACGGGCTTCATGGTCAAGGATGCGCCGGTCGAAGCCCTGGCCGACGGTGTGCGCACGGTGGCTACGGGTGGCCGCGCGATCGACCAGAGCCTGGCCCTCGAGGCGCTGTCGGCGGGCTCCTCGCCCCTGACGGACCGCGAGGCCGACGTGTTGCGCGAGGTCGAGGGCGGCGGCACCATCGCGGATATTGCTCACTCGCTGGGGCTCAGCCAGGGGACGGTGCGCAACCACGTGTCGTCGTCGATGCTGAAGATGGACGCACGCACGCGCGCCGAGGCCGCGTCCCTGGCCCGCGCGGCCGGCTGGCTATAACCACTTACGCGCCCATGAAGCGCGAGTTGCGCGCCATGAACGGCAGCAGGCGCACGCCCGCGTAGGTGCCCAGCGTGTTCATGATGACGTCGTCGATGTCGACGACACGATAGGTGCAGGGCACGACGCCGAACAGTCCCGTGTACTGGGTCAGCTCAATGAGGCAGGAGACGGCGCAACCGATCGCGACCCACGCCAGGACGCGGCGGTGCGGGATCGAACGGGCCAGGCGAGACCCGTCGGCGGGCGCACCCTCGGGGGCGCGGCGCATGCGGCAGATACGCCAGGTGGTCTCCGCGAGCGCTCCGAGGGGCACAAACAGCGCGATGTTGAGCAGGATCGACAGCGCGTACAGGGTGCCGCGCAGGCTCTCCCCATCGCGGAACTGGTCGGCAACAGCCACGAACGACCCGAACGGCGTGTAGTTGTCCCAGTGAATGATCGCAGCGCACGCGGCCACCGGGTCGGAGGGCAGCGGCAGCAGCGTGAAAATCAGCAGGCCTGCCGCATACAGGATCCAGGCGAGAGGCAGGGCGCGCGGGAACCTCCACATCGACGAGGCGGGGGCCGCGACCACGGGAATCTCTGCCGTCGTCGGGGTGTCCGGGTTCTCCTCGCGAGGCAGGAGCGCACCCGTCTGCTTCGAGCGACGATAGATGAGCGGCAATGCTTGAACGACGGTCAGGCGCGCACGGCTCACCCGCCCGGCGCTCTGAGCGGAGTCGGTCGAGGCCTCGGTATGCCCCGCGGTGACACTGGGTTCACCTCGGCGCCCGAACCACCACCACAGCGCGCACGTGATCGCGCAGACAGCGGCGTAAAGGCCCAGATCAAGCGCCCAGTTAATTGCCGTGTACATGTCACCCCTCCCCTTGAGGGGAACATTACCGGCGTTATCGGGCAATGTTGCGGACGTGCGCTCAGTTCCACACAAGATGGACACATCGTGAGAAAACGGCTGGGAATCCACTGGAAATTACTGGTCAGAATTGCGCGTCACAACGGCGCATGGCGCAGGGGCAGCTCCCCGCCCATCACCCGGAACAGATAGACAGCTGCTCGGCGAGCGCGTCCTGCTCAGCACGGGTGACGCTCAGCCCGTACGCGTTCTTGACGGCGATCTGGCGCTTCACGTAGTCGCAGCGGAACGCGGTATTGGACGGCAGCCACTGATCCGCGGACGAGGCCGATTTGTCCTCGTTGGCCTGGCCATCCACCGCGAGCAGGTTCTCCGGATCGTTGGCGAATTCCTGGCGGCGCTGCGCGTCCCACTGCCAGGCGCCCGAGCGCCACGCGTCCGCGAGGGCGACGACGTGGTCGATCTGCACCAGGGACGAGGTCTTGTCCCCCCTCTGAAACTCGATCGTGGCACCCGTGTAGGGCTCGGCGAGCGTACCCGACAGGACCACGCAGTCGTGCGTGCCCGGCTTGAAGGTGGGGCGTGCCAGGTCGCGGGCAAGAATGTCGTTGCGGGTGTCGCAGCCGTTGTGGTCGGTGTCCGCCCAGCGCTGCCCGAAGGCCTCGCGGTCATACGACGGCGCGGCCGGATCATCGACCGACTCCCGGACCGTGAGCTCACGCAGCTGGCGGGCAGCCTCGCTATCCGGCAGAGCGGACAGCGCCTGCCCGCTGTGCAGCGGCGGCCACCCCAGGCGCGAGCGCAGGCCCAGCAGATCCCAGCCGACGCCGGGCGCGAACGCCCACACGAGCGCCGCGAGAATCACCAGCAGGAGGACCGTGTCCCCGATGCTCCTGCGTCGCTTGCGCGCCATCTCCCTCTCCTTTCTCTCACGCCACCCACGCAATGAGGGCACCCCGACCGTCCGGGGTGCCCTCATGATGCACCCACCCACCGGCATCTGCGTCCCGGCGGGTAGGCGCCTGTGGATAATTAGGCCCTCTTGCGCGACCCCACCAGCTGACGCACGAAGTAAATCGCGATGATGAGGAGCGTCAGCGCACCCATGGAGACCAGCTGAGCCCGGCCCTCGTCGCTCATGAGCATGAGGACACCGATCCCAGCAAGGCCCGCGAGGACCAACCACGGCAGCCACGGCCACCCGGGCATACGAATCACGAGAGAGCCCGAGCGATCCAGCGAGGGGTGCAGGCGCATCAGCGAGATGATGATGAACGTCCACACGATCAGCAGAACCATACCGATCGCGTTGATGAGCATCGTCAGGATCGAACCGGGCAGGTACCAGTTACCCAGGACGGCCAGCAGCGCCAGCACAACGACGAGGCCGACCGCGCGCTTCGGGGTCCGGCCCGCCTCGATGTCGCCCTGGAGCTCGTTGGCCAGGAGGGCCTCGTCGTCCTCGAGGGCCGCCTCGACGACCGAGCGCGCGCGAGCCTTGTTGGACGCGGACGCGCCGAGCAGCCATCGCGGACCCATGTCGCGCGCCGACAACGAGTACGCCATGCGGGAGGAGGCGTAGATATTCGCGGAGAACGCCGAGATGAGCGCCATGAAGATGATGAGGTTCATGAGCGTCCCAACCGCGGGGACGCCAGCCATCTCGAGAACGGCAGCGAAGGCGTTCGTCTTCATGGCCTCGCCGTCCCAGGGCAGCAGCGCGATCAGCAGGATGACGGAGCCGACGTAGAACACGAGGATACGGGTGACGACCGAGCGGATCGCGCTGGTCATGGCGGCGCGGGGATCCTCGGCCTCGGCGGCGGCGATCGTCACGATCTCCAGGCCACCGAAGGACGTGATGACGGCCAGGAGAGCAACCGCGATACCCGACAGCCCGTTGGGCGCGAAACCGTTGTGTCCCAGGACGTTCTGCAGCACGCCCTCGTGCCCCGGCAGCGGGCCGACGATCGCCGTGCGCGCAACCAGGAAGACGCCCACGACCAGGAAGGCGACGATCGCGACGATCTTCACCATCGACAGCCAAGCCTCAATTTCGCCGTACTGACCGGCGGACAACAGGTTAATGCCGCCAATAACAACGACAATTACGAGGGCAACTACCCACTGCGGAACTGAGGGGAACCAGCCAACAAAGAACGTCGCAGCGCCCGTCACCTCCAGACCCGACACCATGATGAGCATGACCCAATACAGCCACCCGATCGTGAACCCGGCCCACCGACCGATCCCGGCCTCGGCGTAGGACGAGAAGGAACCCGTCGACGGCAAGGACGAAGCCAGTTCCGCGAGAGCCAGCATGACCGACACGACGATGATGGCCGCCAGGGCGTAGGACACGATGACGGCCGGACCGGCCTGATGAATCGCGGAACCCGTGCCCAGGAAGAAGCCAGCGCCGATGGCGAGGCCCAGGGCCATCATGGACAGGTGCCACGTCTTAAAACGCTTAGGCCCGGAGGCGGGCGACGCCGCGGCGGGAGTTGAAGATGCGGGTGTTGATTTGGGAGTCACACCGCCATACTAACGCTTGCCCCCACGCAGAGCTTTTAACTGCGAATATGTGAGAGTGATGGTCCACTCGCGGGTCTGGGGGAGCTTCCAGCGGCGCCAATGCGCCATTCCCGTGAACACGAGACCCACGATGATGGACGCGCCCATGCCCAGAACCGGCTGGCCCATGTGCCAGAAGATGACGGTGACCAGCGAGCACGCGAACGCGGGGGTCGCGTAGAGGTTGTTGCCGCCGAAGACGCGCGGGACCAGGCCTGCGGAGATGTCGCGGACCATGCCGCCGCCGATCGCCGTCATGATGCCCATGAGGATCGCCGGCATGATCGCGAACCCCGCGTCGAGGGTCTTGATCGCACCGGTCGCGCTCCAACAGCCCAGCACCATGCCGTCGGCGATCACGAGGAGCACCGACCACACGCGCGAATCCATGCGGAAAGCCATAGCGATGAGAGCGCCGATGATCGCGAACCCCAGGTAGTAGGGGTCCGTGATGGCGACGGGCGCTCCGGTGCGCGTCGTCAGGAGCAGGTCACGGATCATGCCGCCCGCGAGCGCCGTCATGATCGCGAGAATGCAGAAGCCAACGGCGTCGAAGTTGCGTTCTCGGGCAACTTTGCCGCCGAGGATGCCGTTGAGGAGAACGCCCATGAGGTCAATGGCTCGGAAGACCTCGGGCAGGGAGTTGTTCAGCGCGTCGAGCAGGTGCATGGCGATCCGGAGGAGTCGATGAGTGTCGTTGCCCATATGCTACAGGGTTTGTCGTTCTGTCAGCGAGAGCCGCGGCCATCCCGTCTCACGCTGCCACCGGGTGCGACAATGTCCCCATGACTGCTCTCTTCGCCGGACTCACGACCCTGGATGTCCTGCATCGACTCGACCACGTGCCGGACCCTTTCCTGAAGGTCACGTCGACGGACTTCACGATGGCCGCCGGCGGTCCCGCGACGAACGCGGCCGTCACGTACGCGGCGCTGTGCGCGGCCTCGCGCGTTCTTTCTGGCAGTGAGGACGAGGCCGGGGCCGCCTCGGGCGCTCCCGCTGACTCTGAGGAAGCGCCGATTCTCTTGACAGCGCTCGGCGAAGGACCCGTTGCCGCCTTCCTTGCCGCCGACCTGGCGGCCGTGGGTGTGCGCGTCGTGGACGCGACGGCCCCGGCCTCATCCCGCGCGTCGTGCGAGCCCGCCGTGTCCTCGATCATCGAGCATCCGAACGGGCGCATGGTGGCCTCCACGAACGCGCGGCTCGACGCCGCCGCAGAGCGCGTGGCGGCCGAGCTGCCCGAGCGCGTCGGCGCGGTCCTCATCGACGGGCACAACCCGGCGCTCGCGCACGCGGCCCTCACCCTGGGCGTGCCCGAAGTCGACGGGGAAGACCCATTTGCCCTGCTCGAGGCTCGCCCGCCGCACCCGCGCATCCTGGACGGCGGCTCGTGGAAGGACTGGCTCACTCCCCTGCTGGGCTTCGTCGACATCGCAGTCGTCTCGGAGGATTTCGCGCCGCCGCTGATGGCGCGCCCGGACGGGCCGCAGGTCGCCGAGTTCCTGCGGGGCTTCGGCATCACGCGCACTGTGCGCACGCGCGGGGATCGCTCCGTGCAGTACTGGTGGGACGGCACCAGCGGCGAGGTTCCCGTCGAAGCCGTCCCGGACGCGTCCACGCTGGGGGCGGGTGATGCTTTCCATGGAGCTTTCACATGGGCGATTGAGCGCGGCGGGGACGCCGACCCGGAGCGCCTCATCCGCTTTGCGTCGTCCGTCGCCGCAGTGTCTGTATCTTCCTTCGGCACGAGGCAGTGGCTGGCTTCCCCAGCTCTCGCTGAGCTGGTGCGCGGCTGGTAGGTAGCCGGCGGCGGGGGCGAGTTTCCCGGCGGGATCCTGCGTCTGCTGGCCCGCGACGAAGTTCGCCCAGCACCGCGCTCCATCAGCCTCACCCGCGAAAAACTTCGCCCGGCAGGGGGCCTCTACCGGTGTTTCCGCGAAAAAGTTCGCCCGGCAGGCCATAAAACGCCATTTTTGGGGCATTTTTCGTGCGCTGGGCGAACTTTTTCGCGCTCACGCCCACACCTGGCCGAGCAGGGCGAACT
>JVKM01000008.1 GCA_001072465.1 Xylanimonas cellulosilytica
GTGTTTTTCGTGTGGATTTCTGATCCGTTGTTACAAACGTCGTCAATCCGGCGGCTTTTTCGCTGAAAATAGTGGTTTTTGGGCGCGGATTGACGACGTTTGTAACAGGAGTCCTCGGAAGGCGCTTCAAATTGCTCCGGTTTGACGACGTTTGTAACGTCGGCCTCCCACCGGTCGCCTGGCCAGGCCCCGCCGCCGCCCACGGGCTCCGCCGTCTGGCCCTGTCGACCAGGTGGGTCGGTTGTCTGAAACCGTCATCGCCTTTGCTTGCTGGTATCTGTGTGGGAGTGAAACCGGCATCGCCTTTGCGGGCGCGAAATGGGCTTATCTGGCGCATTTTTCTGGTGCAGTGGTGATGTCGGTTTCAGCGGTCCCTTGTTGGGGGTGAGCAGTGGTGTTTTTGGTTTCAACCTCGCCATGTTGTCGCGCCCTGTGCGCGATGTTTTCCTCCCTGCTTGGCCTGGTGTGTGCGAGCGCGAAAAAGTTCGCCCTGCGTGGCGCAAATAATGTCGAAACGCGAAAAAGTTCGCCCAGCACAGGAAAAATGACCCCAAATTGGCGTTTTATGGCCCGCTGGGCGAGTTATTTCGCGGAAATGCCGCTGGAGGGGTGGTGTTGGGCGAGTTATTTCGCGGACCGGCAGTCGTGGGATCCCACAGGGCAAGTTGTGTTGCGCCGCTGGTGTTCTGGGCGCCGGATGGCCCGGCCGCTGTGTGTGCCGGTGGGCGGCGGCCCGCCCGCGAGTCGTCCGCGCCGCGAGCTTCGCTCGGCGCGTCGTCTCGAAGCCCGGCCAGGCCCCGCCACCGCCCACCGGCACCGCGGCAGATCCCTCCGGCGCCCTCCACACCGGCGGCGCTTGGTGTGCTGGCGTGTGGACTGGTGCGTCGTCTCGAAGCCCGGCCAGGCCCCGCCGCCACCCACGGGTACCGCAGTCGGGCCCCGGGGTCACGCCCCGGCCTCGTCGTTGATTGTTACGCCCTGAGCGCAGCGGGCTCAGGCCCCGTGACCTCGCCTTGCACTCTGGGATGGTGAGTGCCAAAATCGTAGTTAGCACTCCGACATGGAGAGTGATAAGACCACCGGTTCGATGAGGCCACCTCAAAAGCGTGGCCGTCCGTCGCGGGCATCGAACCCGATCCGCATCGCGGAAGGACACATTTCCAATGAGCAAGATCATCAAGTTTGATGAGGATGCCCGTCGTGGCATGGAGAACGGCCTCAACCTGCTGGCCGACACCGTCAAGGTGACGCTTGGCCCCAAGGGCCGCAACGTCGTGCTCGACAAGAAGTGGGGCGCCCCCACGATCACCAAGGATGGCGTCTCCGTCGCTAAGGAAATCGACCTCGACGATCCGTTCGAGCGCATCGGCGCCGAGCTGGTGAAGGAAGTTGCCAAGAAGACCGATGACGTCGCAGGTGACGGCACCACCACCGCGACCGTTCTGGCCCAGGCGCTGGTCCACGAGGGCCTGCGTAACGTCGCCGCCGGCTCCAACCCGATCGCCCTTAAGCGCGGCATCGACCAGGCCGTCGAGGCCATCGTTGAGCAGCTGCACGCCGACGCCAAGCCCGTCGAGACCACCGAGCAGATCGCTGCCACGGCCTCCATCTCCGCCAACGATCCCGCCATCGGCAAGCTCATCGCCGAGGCCTTCGAAAAGGTCGGCGCCGAGGGCGTCGTCACCGTTGAGGAGACCAACTCCTTCGACACCACCCTGGAGACCACCGAGGGTATGCGCTTCGACAAGGGTTACCTGTCGGCCTACTTCGTGACCGACCAGGAGCGCCAGGAAGCCGTCCTCGAGGACGCTTACGTTCTCCTCATGGACTCCAAGATCTCCAACGTCAAGGACATCGTCCCCGTCCTGGAGAAGGTCATGCAGACCGGCAAGCCCCTCGCGATCATCGCCGAGGACGTCGAGGGCGAAGCCCTCGCCACGCTGGTTGTCAACAAGATCCGCGGCACCTTTAAGTCCGTGGCCGTCAAGGCCCCCGGATTCGGCGAGCGCCGCAAGGCGATGCTGCAGGACATGGCCATCCTGACGGGCGGCCAGGTCATCTCCGAGACCGTCGGTCTCTCCCTCGAGAACGCTGACCTCGAGCTGCTGGGCCGCGCCCGCAAGATCGTAGTCTCCAAGGATGAGACCACCATCGTCGAGGGCGCTGGCGACAAGGACATGCTGGATGCCCGCGTGCGCCAGATCCGCCAGGAGATCGAGAACACCGACTCCGACTACGACCGCGAGAAGCTGCAAGAGCGCCTCGCCAAGCTGGCCGGCGGCGTCGCCGTCATCAAGTCCGGCGCGGCCACCGAGGTTGAGCTCAAGGAGCGCAAGCACCGCATCGAGGACGCCGTTCGTAACGCTCGCGCGGCTTCCGAAGAGGGCCTGGTCGCCGGCGGCGGCGTCGCCCTGATCCAGGCTGCCACCGTGGCGCTGCCCAAGCTCGACGCCCTCACCGGCGACGAGGCGACCGGCGTCAACATCGTGCGCCTGGCCGTCTCTGCCCCGCTCAAGCAGATCGCTGAGAACGCGGGCGTCGAGGGTGGCGTGGTTGCCGACCGCGTTGCGCACATGGAGCCCGGCCACGGCCTGAACGCCGCGACCGGCGAGTACACCGACCTCATGGCCGCCGGCATCTCCGACCCGGTCAAGGTCACCCGTTCCGCGCTGCAGAACGCCGCGTCGATCGCAGGCATGTTCCTGACGACCGAGGCCGTTGTCGCCGACAAGCCCGAGGCTCCGGCCGCCGGTGGCGACGACGCTGGCGCTGGCATGGGCGGCATGTACTGATCCGCTCGGCGTTAAGCTGATCCGCCTGGGGGCGGGACTCGTGAGGGTCCCGCCCCCAGGCGTTTCTGCCTGTCTGCGCCGGTGTCCTACGAGGTCATGGCGCCTCGCGGGAATAGGGGCGTAGTGCGCGGTTCTCAGACCCCCGCAAAGAGGGAAGCGGAATGCGTCTCTGCGTCGGCGTAGGTGGAGGCCGCAACCTGCATCTGCGAGGAGATAGCGTCCAGGGCGTCGTGTGTCTGCGCCTGGATGCCCTGCCATTGGGTGATAGTTGCCTGGAAGTTCACCTGTGCCCCACCGGTCCACGTGTCCTGAAGGGCGAGCAGCTGGGCCATCATCGTGTCCACTTCGGTGCGGATGGTGGATGCGGTTGTGCAGGCCTGCGCGGAGGCGGCAGCAATTTGTTCGGCGTCGACGGCGTATGCGGTCATGATGTCACTCCTTTGTGGGACCCCGGGTGGGTCCATCGACATCGACGCTACGCGCGTGACGACGCGTGATCCAGGCAGAAACGAAGCCCTGTGGATAACCGCCCGCGCCGAAAAGTGCCTGTGGATAGGCCAGGGTATACCCGTGCTGCTGACGGGCAAGCTACTGGAGGGCCTGGTCGCGGTGTCGGTGGGCGGCGGCAGGGCCAGGGCGGGCCTCGAGATCGATCACTCCGAGCCGTAGGCTCGCGTGTGGCGATCTCGCGGGCGGGCCGCCGCCCACCGGCACACACAGCGGCCAGGCTCCACAGGTGTGGAGGGCGCCGGAGGGACCGGGGGGCACGGGCGGGCTTCGAGGCGCGGCGCCGAACGAAGTGAGGTCGCCTAGCCTCGCGGGCGGCCGGGGCCTCCGGCGCCTGGAACACCCGTGGAGCCACGAGCAACATGCGTCATCATGCTGGGCCGCCGCCCACGAGCACATCGAGCAGCCTGGCAAGACCAAGCCGCGTGCTGCGGCCTCGTCAGTCGGACGTGGGAAGGTCCAGGGATTCGACGGCGGACTCGAGGGAGGAGGTCGCCTCCTCGTCCTCGTCCGAGTCGGTGTGTTCCTCGATCTTTCGGGGCAGGATGCCGGTGGACGTTGCCTCGTCGTCCGGGGAAGCGACGGGGATGCGCTTCTTGATCGAGCGGCGCTTGATGATCAGTGTGCCGGTCGTCGTCGTGGAGTCCTCCACGACCTCGTCGGTGTCGTCCGCATCCTCGGTGTCGTCCGTGTCCTCCGCCTGGGCGGCCTGGCACAGCTGGGCCTTCTCGCGCTCGAGGCGGGTGAGCTCGACCTCGAGGTTTGCGCGGGCGGTGTCCTCCCACGCGGAGCCGAGGGGGGACTGGTAGATCGTCTCGTAGCTCAGGAGCTTCTTGACGAGCGCCATGCGTGCCTTGGTGAACTGTAGGTCGTCGAGCTCGCTGAGTTCGGCGCGCAGCGACGTGCGGAGCTTCTTGTAGTCCTGCGGGCTGCAGGCCAGGCACGCCAGGTCCGCGTCGACGAGCACCTGCGCGTCGAAGTCGGTGCGGGGCGCGCGGTGGCGCGTGAGGAACGCGATCAGCTCGTCGATGCGGGCAACGACCTCCTCGGGAACGCCGAGGTTGGTGAGGCGGTTGTGCGCGTGATCGATGGATCGGGTGGAGGCGAAGTTCGCCTGGAATCCACCGAGCTTGATCTCGAGCGCCTTGTTGAGGAAGGCGCCGTGGTACCACGCGGCGACGCGCAGGATGTCGGGATCGTGCGCGGACGACGAGATTTCATCAATGTGGGTGAGCGTGTTCATGAGCCGACGCACGTTGTGCATCTGGCGTTCGGGCGCGCTCCAGCGCTCCGCGAGGTCGATGCTCTCGGTTTCGAGGTCTGACCGGGTCGCGGTTGCTCCGATTTGCTGCATGGCGTCAACGAAAGACGTCAGCAGCCACTGAGGTGCTTGAGCACCCATGGGCCACTCTCCTTGCTGAGGAATACCCGAGCCATGCTAGTGCGCTTTTGAGCGAAGGTCACGTTCGTTGGTAAAAAATCGGGGAAAATCCCGATGGATTTCGTGAAACCGTCAGGTGAAAAATGGCGAAAACTGAGTGAAAAAGCCGTGTGTGATGACCGGTGCGTTATGTCGTTCACGCTGTGGGGAGTTCGATGCGAACGGTGAGGCCGCCGCCTTTCGTTTTGGTGAGTGATGCGTTGCCCTTGTGAGCTGCGAGGATGCCGGAGACGATTGCGAGGCCGAGGCCGGAGCCCCCGGACTTGCGGTTGCGCGATGTGTCCGCGCGGTAGAAGCGTTCGAAGACGCGTCCGCGGTCAGTTTCGTCGATGCCGGGCCCGTGGTCGCGCAGTTCGACGATGGCGGTGTCGCCGCTGCGTCCGAGCGCGATTTCGACGGGGGAGCCTTCGGGGGTGTAGCGCACGATGTTGCCGATGAGGTTGGTGAAGACCTGCGAGATGCGGTCGCGGTCCGCGGGGACGATGAGGGTCATCGGGGGTGTGCGGCTGTTGATGCCGGTGAGTCCGACCGTGCGCGTGGGGTCGAGGGCTTGGAGGTCGAAGACGGCGTTATCGGCGAGCTTGACGAGGTCGATGTCGGTGATCTCGAGGGGGCGGCCTTCGTCGAGGCGGGCGAGGGTGAGGAGGTCTTCGACGAGCGTGGCCATGCGCGAGGATTCGGAGGCGATGCGCCCCATGACTTCCTCGATGCGCTCGGCGGGCACGCCGCCCATGGCGTAGAGCTCGCAGTAGCCGGAGATGGCCGCGAGGGGGGTGCGCAGCTCGTGGGAGGCGTCGGAGACGAATCGTTTGATCTTATGTTCCGAGGCCTGGCGTGCTTCGAAGGATTGCTCGACCTGGGTGAGCATGGCGTTGAGTGAGAGTGAGAGTGAGCCGACCTCGGTCGTGGGAGGGTGCGGGGTGACGCGCTTGGTGAGGTCGCCGGCGGCGATTTTTCCGGCGGTGGATTCGATGGAGCGCAGGGGGAGGAGGGCGCGGCGCACGAGGACGCGCCCGGTCCAGCCCCCGATGAGGACGATGATGATGCCGGCGACCGCGAAGTACGAGGCCGTGGTGCGCAGGGTGTGCTGCATGTCCGACAGGGGTAGGGCGATCGTCATGTATCCGGAGAACTGGCCGGAGTCCGTTTCGTACACGGGGACGACGAGGGCGCGCCAGCCGAGGCCGGCCTTGGAAGAGGAGACGGTGACCGGGAGGGTGCGGAAGGAGGAGATGGGCGCGGAGCTCATGTCGACCAGCTCGGGCAGGTGGGGCTTGCCCGAGGCCTTGAGGGTGTCCTCCGAGTAGAAGTACCGATCGCCCCCGGCGGTGTCGTGGATGTGGATGTAGTAGAGGGTGGGGATGCCGCCCTGGCCGTCGGCGGAGAAGGTCGCCGCCGATCCGGAGATCTGCATGGTGTGCGCGGTGGCGACGAGCTGGTCGTCGATCTGGGAGGTGAGGTGGCGCTGG
Source organism: Xylanimonas cellulosilytica (assembly GCA_001072465.1). GTDB lineage: Bacteria > Actinomycetota > Actinomycetes > Actinomycetales > Actinomycetaceae > Pauljensenia. Next base: position 6,210 of record JVKM01000008.1, read on the forward strand.
AGGAGGCCGATCATGACCGTGCCGGACAGGGACAGTCCGATGGCCAGGAGTAGTGTGATGAGCGTGACGAGCTGCGCGGAGAGTGGCTTAGAGTCCCACCATGCCTCGATGCGTTGGGCCAGGCTGCGGTGCACGTCAGTCCTCAGCGCGCAGGATGTAGCCGACCCCGCGCTTGGTGTGGATCAGCTCTCCGGAGGCCCCTTCGACGGCGAGCTTGCGCCGCAGGTAGGAGATGTAGGACTCGACGATGGCGACTTCGCCGTCCCAGTCGTATTCCCACACGTGGTCGAGGATCTGCATCTTGGAGACGACGCGACCCGCGTTGATGACGAGGTAGCGCAGGAGCTTGAATTCGGTGGGGGACAGGTCGATGGGGACACCGGCGCGCGTAACTTCGTGGGCGTCCTCGTCGATGACGAGGTCTCCGACGCGCAGGAACGCGTCGTCTTCTTCGGAGCCCATGGTGCGGCGCAGGATGGCGCGGATTCGGGCGACGACCTCTTCGAGGCCGAAGGGCTTAGTGACGTAGTCGTCGCCACCGACGGTCAGGCCCTGGATCTTGTCGCGCATGTCGTCGCGCGCGGTGAGGAAGAGGACCGGGGTGGTGATGCCGGCGTCGCGCAGGCGCCTGGTGACGGTGAAGCCGTCCATGTCGGGGAGCATGACGTCGAGGACGATGAGGTCGGGGCGCGAGGCCTGGGCTTCGTGAAATGCGCCACTGCCGTCCTCGGCGGTGACGACGTCGAAGCCGGCGAAGCGCAGGGACGAGGCGAGGAGATCGCGGATGTTGGGCTCGTCGTCGACGACGAGGAGCTTTGCTTCAGTTCCCGGGGTGCTCATGCAACTAGTGTCACCCATCTGTCTGAATGTTTCCTGTGAGGTAGGTGGAAGCAATGGGAGATGCTGTCGTTTGCTTCGTCACCTCAGTCGGTCGTGCGGGGGAAGAGGGCAAGAAAAGGCGCGGAAAAGATATGCAAGAATTGAAGCATGTCATCCCAGAACTCAGCGGACGTCATGTCTCCCGACGGCGTCGAATTCCAGCACGTGTCCTCCAAACTCGCGACCCTGCGCCTCGGTAACGCCCTCGCGCTGTGCGGTGCTCTGTGTGGCGCGATCTCCGGCCTCGTCCTCATCGTCGACATTCCTGCGCTGTGGTGGCTCATGCTCGTGCCCGCTGCCATTGCCCTCCTCTGCCTGTGGCTCGTGCCCGCCCAGGTGCGTGCCCTACGCTACGCCCTGGCCGACACGGACTTCGTCATTCGCCGTGGCGTCTTCAATCGATCGCTGACCCTCGTGCCCTACGGCCGCATCCAGTACGTCGACATCTACCAGGGCCCCGTGCTGCGCCTGCTCGGCATCTCGACGATCAAGCTGTCGACCGCGAGCGCGAAGACTGACGCGACGCTGAGCGGCGTGCCTGTCGTGGATGCGGCGCGTCTGCGGGACGTCCTGGCGGAGCGCGGTTCGGCGGAGCTGATGGGCCTATGAGCGCGGACCTCTCCTCCGACGGCATCGCCCCCGAGGACTGGAAGCCGCTTCACCCGCTCACCTACGTTCCCCGCGTCGCGGGAAGTGTCACGGGTATCGTCGGTGCGGTGTCCCTGAGCAACGCCTCCGCGATCGGGCGCATGCTCAACGGTGAGACGCCGCAGTGGTTTGAAACCACCGGCATCTTCCTCGGTCTGGCGTTTATCGCGGGCATCGTCCTAGCCATCGCGGGTGCGTACTGCTACCTGTCGTGGACGAAGACTCGCTACGCGGTGAGCAATACAGCGATCTGGTACCGCGCCGGCATCCTGAAGCGCACGCAGCGTCACGCGAGGCTGACGCGCATCCAGACGATCAACGTGTCCTACTCGCTCGTCGGTCGCCTCCTGCGTCTGGGGTATCTGGACATCGAGGTCGCGGGCGGTACCGATTCGAGCATCAAGCTGGGCCTGCTGCCCGCCGCGAAGCTGGAGGAACTCCGTGCCCTCCTCCTCGCGCTCGCTTCGGGCGCGATCGACGAGGTCGTGGATCCCGCCGACTTCACCGGCGCCTCGGCCCGCGTGGCGACGGCGAAAACACTGCTGGAGGCCCCGGAGCGTCCCGTTTTCAAGGTCGGATTCGTCAAGCTCCTGGTGTCCATGCTGGCGACCATCGACAATGCGATCGCCCTGTTCTTCGGCATCTTCCTCCTGGGTCTCAACGGCTTCCTCGTGGGTGTTGTCGGGGTGTCGTCGATCATGAGCTTCCTGGGCATCCTGGCGGGTGCGTTCAGCCTCCTGGCGGGTGTCTGGGCGCGTTTCGATCGAGAGTTCGGCTTCACCGCGGCGATTGCTGCCGACGGCGTGCGCATCGACCGCGGCCTGACGGCTCGCCGTCACGTGACGATCCCTCCGGGGCGCATCCACGCCATCGAGGTCACCCAGCCGCTGATCTGGCGACTGTTTGGCTGGTATCGCGTGGAGATCACGCAGGCCGGTAATACGGCGCACACGACGGACGAGAAGAACAAGGGCATGCAGGTGGATGTGGCCTCCGACGTGCTGCTTCCCGTCGGAAGCCGCGTGGAAGTCATCCAGGCGATCGCGATGGCGATCCCGGACCTGGGGACCGATGATCCTGACGGCTTCCTTGAGTCCCTTCGCGTGGGTACGGGCGAGGACCGTTGGATGACACCGATCCCGCCCAGTGCGAGGATTCTGGATCCTCTCGTGTACAAGCGCCGAGCCTTCGGCCTGACCGATGCCGTGTTTGCGATCCGCGACGGCTTCTTCAACCTGCGTTTCTCGATCATCCCGCTCACGCGTATCCAGTCGGTGTCCCTGCATCAGGGACCCGTTCAGCGCTGGCGCAGCGTCGCCTCGGTGCGCGCTGCGCTGGTCCCCGGACCGGTGGCATCCATGGCTGAGCACGTAGAAGCGGGCCGCTCTCTGGAGCTGTGGGCGCAGCTGTCGCAGGCCTCGAAGGTCCGCCGCGAGGCCGAGGTTCCCGAGCGCTGGCTCTCGCGCGTCACCGAGATCGTCGACGCGACCTCGCAGCGTGCGGAGGGCGACAAGTAGTCCGATGATCGGCGACAATGGAGCCATGAATACCCCCGGACGCCTCGGAATCGGCATCATCGGCATGGGCCACGTCGGGCCCGTCATTGGCTCTGCGCTACGCGCGGTCGGGCATCAGATCGTTGCCGTTTCCGCGTCGTCGGATGCCTCGCGAGAACGCGCCGACGCGATGCTGCCGGGCGTGCCGATTGCCTCCCCCGAGGAGGTCGTGCGGCGCTCCGAGGTGGTCATCGTGGCCGTTCCTGACGACCAGATTGGCCCCCTCGTGGGCGGCCTGGCCGACCTGGGCGCCTGGCAGAGCGGACACATCGTCATTCACCTGTCGGGTGCCTCCGGCGTTGGGCTGCTCGCCGCCGCCGCGGGAGCGGGGGCGATCCCGCTCGCCATCCACCCGGCGATGACGTTCACCGGCACCAGCGTCGACGTGGCGCGCCTCGTGGGCACGCCCTTCGCGGTGACCGCTGCGGCCCCCTTCCTGCCGATCGCCCAGGCCCTCGTCGTCGAAATGGGCGGCGAGCCCGTCGTTGTCGCCGAGGAGGACCGCCCCCTCTACCACGCGGGCCTCGCCCACGGCGCCAACTTCATCGCGGGCATCACCGTGCAGACGACCCGAATCCTGGCCGAGGCCGGCATTGAGAATCCCGCCCTGTACGTGCGCCCGCTCCTCGAGGCCGCGCTCGATCGAGCCCTCACCGAGGGGGTTGCGGGCATTTCCGGGCCCGCCGCCCGCGGGGACGCGGGAACGATCGCCGCGCACGCGCGCTGCCTCGGGGCCCGGGAGGAGCTCGCCGGGGAGCGCGACACCTACGCGGACATGACCCGCGCCCTGACCCGCCTGCTGCGCGACGCGCGTCTCCTCGACGAACGGGCCGCCACCAGCGTCGAGGCCGCCCTCCTCGACCCGGGCGCCTGATCACCACACACCCAACGAGCCCACAACGCGGGAGAGAGAACGCACGCAACCCCGGCCTCGTCGCAAAAACGCGAGGCGTGAGGAAAGCGACTCGATGACGCACCGGCGGGCTGAAGTTGCAAGAATAGAACTATGACTCACCGTCCTGTCCTGACCCACACGCGTGCCGAGTTGGCCGATGCGCTGTCGCGCCTACCCGGCACGAAGGCACTCGTGATGACCATGGGTGCCCTCCACTCCGGGCACCTGCAGCTCGTGCGCGAAGCCCGTGAACTGGCCGATCATGTGATCGTCACGATCTTCGTCAACCCGACGCAGTTCGCGCCCGGCGAGGACTTCGACGCTTATCCGCGCACCCTGGACGCGGACATGGACGCGCTCGAGACGGTGGGGGCGGACCTCGTGTGGGCGCCCGCGCCCCAGGACGTGTACCCCACGCCCGCGACCGTGACGATCGACCCGGGTCCGATCGCGCGCGTCCTCGAAGGAAAGACGCGTCCCACGCACTTCGCGGGCGTCGCCCTCGTGTGTACCAAGGTCGTCAACCTCGTGCGCCCCGACGTGGCCCTGTACGGCCAGAAGGACGCCCAGCAGCTGGCCGTCCTGCGCACCGTCTTCGCCCAGCTGGACATCCCCGTGCGCGTCCACCCCGTGCCGATCGTGCGCGCCGAGGACGGCGTCGCCCTGTCCAGCCGCAACCAGTACCTGAGCGACGACGAGCGCATCCGCGCCCGCGGGCTCTCGCGCGCCCTTCGTCGCGGAGCTGAGTCGGCCGAGGCCGGGGCCAAGCCCGCGCAGATCGTCGCCGAGTGCCGCTCGGTTATTGACGCCGAGGGCGGCATCGATCTGGACTACATCGCGCTCGTGGACGCGGGGACTTTCGAGATCCTCGCCGGCACCGAGTCCGTGCCCGTCGGCGAGGGTGCTGCCGCGCCTACGATCCTGTCCGACGGCTCGCGTGAGGGACGCATCCTCATTGCCGCCAAGGTGGGCACGACGCGCCTCATTGACAACATGGAGGTGCCGCTGCGCGACGCTTCCGGTCCTGCCGGCCGTCTCGCAGAGCGCGCGGGGGACCTCGCATGATGGAAATGACCCGCGAGATGGCCATCGGCAAGATCCATCGCGCCGTCGTCACCGGCGCCGACCTGCACTACGTCGGCTCGATCACGGTGGACGAGGACCTGCTGGACGCCGCGAACATCGTGCCCGGGCAGAAGGTCGACATCGTCAATGTCAACAACGGCGAGCGCCTGTCGACCTACACGATCGCGGGCGAGCGAGGCAGCGGCACGATTCAGCTCAACGGCGCGGCCGCCCACAAGGTGACCGTCGGCGACCTGGTCATCATCATGGCCTACGCTCAGGTGCCCGAATCTCTCGTGCGTCAGGTGAAGCCGTCCGTCGTCTTCGTCGACGAGGCCAACAAAATCGTGAGCGCTGGTGACCACGCGGGAACCGTCCCCGAGGATTCGCCCCGTGCCCGCGAGCTGGGGCTGAAGAGCTCCGGCGTCTGATTGACGCGTCGGCAGGAGCGTCCACTCAACTGAGTGGGCGCTCCCTTGTTTTGCCTCGTTTCGTGCACCTTTGCTCGTTTGACGGCATGCGATGTTCACAATTGTCCATACCTTGTCTTCGCCCGGCGCTGATACGCCCGTCACACCTATCCTCGAAGAACCGAACGAAAGGAAGGTGGGGCATGAGCAAGCGAGCGTCTCGCACGCGCCACGCACTCATCGGATACGCGTTCCTGTCGCCCGCCCTCATCGGCGTCCTCATCTTCATGGTTGTGCCCATCGGCGTCATCATGTGGGTGAGCCTGTACCGGTGGGACCTCATCGGAGATACGCGATACGTGGGCCTGGCCAACATCACGAACGTGCTGAGCGACCCGGCCTTCCTGTCGTCCCTGCGTACGACGATTCTCTTCGTCCTCCTCGTTGTCCCCATCCAGATCATCCTGGGCCTCATCCTCGCGAACCTACTGACGAAGGGCGTGCGAGGGACCGTCGTCTATCGCACGCTCATCGTCATCCCGTGGATCGCGCCTCCGCTGGCCCTCGGCGTTGTGTGGTCGTGGATCTTCGCCCCCACCGGTGGTCTTCTTTCCGCGCTTGCGGGCACTCGACTAGAAATTCTCGTGTCGCCCACCTGGGCGCTTCCCGCGGCGGCTTTCGTCGTCGTCTGGTCGAACGTGGGGTACACGGCTCTCTTCTTCATCGCCGGATTGCTCGCGATCCCGCGTGAGCTCACCGAGGCCGCGACCGTGGACGGGGCATCCTCCTCGCAGGTGTTCTGGCACATCAAGATGCCCCTCCTGCGCCCGACCTTCTTCTTCGTGTCGGTCACCTCCGTGATCTCGGTCTTCAACGTTTTCGATCAGATCTATGCCCTCACCAAGGGAGGCCCATCCGGCTCCACAGAGGTCCTCGCCTACCTGATCTACAAGGAGGCCTTCGAGACCGGAAACGTCGGCCGCGCCGCAGTCATGGCGTGCGTGATGATGCTGCTCCTCATGGGATTGACGCTGGCCCAGAACCTGTACTTCCGGAAGAGGACCACGTATGAGCTCGTCTAAGTCGCACTCGCGTCGGCCCTGGTGGTCGACCCTGGGGATCTACGTAGGGCTCTCGGCGGCCGCGTTCATCATGGTCGTCCCGCTGCTCTTCAGCTTTGTCACGGCCTTCAAGTCGCCGCAGGACTTCGCCTCGCACTCTCCCTTCGCGCTGCCTTCCCCGCCCTCCCTGGCCTCGTTCCAGGCGATCGTGACGGGACGGGTCAACTTCGGCGACGCGATCATCACGACGCTTCTCATGGTCGTGGTGATGGTCGTCGGGCAGCTGGTGTCTTCCGTGCTGGCCGCCTACGCGTTCGCCCGCATCGAGTTCCCGGGGCGCGAGGTCATCTTCTGGCTCTTCCTGGGCACCATGATGATTCCGGCGTCGGTCCTCGTCATCCCGCTGTACCTCATGTTGGCGAAGATGGGGCTCAACAACACCTTCTGGGGCATCGTCCTCCCCTTCGTGTTTGCCTCGCCCTACGCGGTGTTTCTGCTGCGTCAGTCGTTCCGTCAGATCCCCCAGGAAATCATCGACGCGGCGACCATGGACGGCGCCGGGCAGATGCGCATCCTCTTCTCCATCGTCGTTCCCGTGTCGAAGCCGATCATTTCGACGCTCGTGCTCATCACGGTTGTGAGCCAGTGGAACTCCTTCATGTGGCCGCGGATCATCGCCGCGACCAGGCCACGCGTCCTCACGGTTGCGACGGCCGCGCTACAGAGCCAGTACAACGCGAATTGGACGTACGTCATGGCGGCGACGACCATCGCGCTCGTTCCCCTGATCGCTCTGTTCATTGTCTTTCAACGACACATCGTTGAATCGATTGCCCTGACGGGCATCAAGTAACAACACAACCCATCACAACTGGAGGTCTTCATGAAAAGGCGTTTTGTTACCGCTACCGCTCTGATTGGTGCCGCGTCGATGCTGATGGCCGCCTGCTCGCAGGGTGGCAGCGCGTCGAGCGAGGCGGGCACGTCCCTGACCCTGCGTCTGTGGGATGATCAGGCTGCCCAGGCGTACGAGGCGGCGCTCCCCGCGTTCACCGAGGAAACGGGGATCACGGTCAACGTCGAGGTCGTCCCGTGGTCGGACTACTTCACGGGCCTGCGTTCTGAGCTTGCCGCGGGCACCGGACCGGACGTCTTCTGGTCCAACACGAACAACTACACGGAGTACGCCCGCGGCGGCAAGATCGTCAACATTGACGAGGAGTTCCCGGCCTCCGAGCGCGACGGCTGGCTTCAGGGTGCCATCGATCAGTACACGGTTGACGGGAAGCTCTACGGCGTCCCGGTCCTCACCGACCCGTCGATCGCGGTGTACTACAACAAGTCGCTGCTGGACGCGGCCGGCGTGAGCATCGATGACCTGCAGAACCTGTCGTGGGACCCGAGCGCCTCCACGGACTCTCTGCGGGAGATCACCCGCAAGCTGACGCTGGACTCGTCGGGCCGCAACGCGGCTGACCCCGCCTTCGACGCGGACCACATCGTCCAGTACGGATACAACGCCGCGCTGGATGGTCAGGCCATGCTCATTCCGTACCTGGGCTCGGCCGGTGCCACCCTGCAGGATGAGAGCGGTCGCTTTACGTTTGCGAGCCCCGAGGGTGACGCCGCGGTCGGCTACCTGGTGGACCTGATCAACAAGGAGCACGTGGCCCCCTCGGCGGCCGACACGAACGACAACGGCGACTTCAGCCGCGACCAGTTCCTGCAGGGCAAGATCGCTCTGTTCCAGTCCGGTTCCTACAACCTGGCGAACGTGGCAGAGGGCGCTTCCTTCGAGTGGGGCCTGGCTCCCCAGCCGAAGGGTCCCGCAGGTGCCGTGACGGTCGGTAACTCCGTCGTCGCCGCCGGTTCGACGGCGAGCGCGAACCCCGAGGCTCAGCACAAGCTGCTGGCGTGGCTGGCTGGCAAGGATGGCGGTGCCGCACTGGGCAAGACCGGCGCCGGATTCCCCGCGAACGAGAAGGCCCAGGCGACGTGGACCGCCTACTGGTCGGACAAGGGCGTCGACACGTCGGTGATGGCGAAGACTCCTTCGGGCACGATCATGGCTCCCTTCGGCGCGAAGCTGGGCGCGGCAATGGACGCGTACAACGGCGTGCTCAAGGAGGTCTTCCTGGGACGCACCGGCGTGCATGAGGGCGTCCAGGCTGCTCAGGACGCCGCCAACGCGGCGATTGATCAGTAGTCGTCACAGACTCGGGACAGGCGCCGGCGGGACAGGTTCTCGCCGGCGCCTCGGTAAGGAGTACGCGAATGGATACCGTGCTGGGTATTTACGCCCACCCCGATGATGCGGACGTGGACGCGGGCGGGACGCTCGCTCGCTTCGTGCGCGAAGGATCGAGGGTTGTCGTCGCAGTCGTCACGGACGGTGACGCGGGAGGCTCCGACCAGGATCTGCATCAGCAGATGGGGGAGTTGCGTCGCGATGAACAGCGCCGCGCGTGCGAGCAACTGGGCGTCACGGAGCTCGTCTTCTTCGACGGCTACCCCGACGGTATGGTGACCCCGTCCCACGGCCTCGTGCGCGATATCGTCGCCCTCATTCGGCGCGTGAAGCCGAACCTGATCCTCACCCTCTCGCCCGAATACAACTGGTCGTCCATCTACGCCAATCACCCGGACCACCGGGCCGTGGGCGCCGCGGTCACGGACGCCGTCTACCCGGCCGCGCGCAACCCCTTCGCGTTCCCCGAGCTACTCGACGAGGGCTTGGCCCCCCACGTCGTCGAAGAGGTGTGGTTCCAGGGTGGCCCGTCGACGAACCATGTCGTCGAGCTGGACCAGGCAGACATCGAGGCCAAGGTCAGGGCGGTGCGCGAGCACGTCACCCAATTCGACGACCTCGACCGGATGGAGTCATGGATTCGACAGGGTACCCGCGACGCGGGGCACCCCCACGGCTACGCGGGGGGAGAAGAATTCTTCCGCTGGGATACCCGCGGGTGATCTCCCGACACCCGGCGTGCCCCTGAGACTGTGCCCCGGCCTCGTCCGTACGAGGCAGGGGCACAGCGCGTCGATGAACGCGCGGGGAGGACGGGCGTCCCTCAGTCGAAGGCTGCCGCGACCAGCGGATTTGTGCGGATCGCCTGGTCGAGCACGTCGCGCGCGACCTTGACCGAGTCGACCAGGGGGTGCAGCGCCAGCGCCTGCCAGGCGAGGCTTCGGTCGCGCTCGCGGGCGGCGTCGATGACGAGATTCTCGCAGGCCTTCACGGATTGGACGAGGCCGAGGGCAGCGCCTTCCAAGGGAGCGACCGGAATCGGATGAACGCCCGAGGCATCGACGTCGCAGGGAACCTCGACGACGTCCGTGTCGCGCAGCGTCGGAATCGAGGAGAACCCGCCGTCGCCGTTACCGACGTTGAGGATCATGCGCGCCGGAGTATTCGTAGCGAGTGCGTTCATGAGGTCGAGGGCCACCTTCTGGTAGCCGCCGCCCGCGATGTCCTCGGCGCGCCTGCCGGAACGCTCGTCGACGTCGCGGGCCTCGGCCATGTAGGTCGCCTCGCGGTCGGCGAGCGCATCGATCCACGTCCGTCCCGCCTGCTCGGGGCCCGCGAGGACGGCGTTGTAGAAGGCTTCCTGCTGATCGCGCAGGTACTCGCCGCGGGTTTGGTCCTGGTGGATGCGGGCCATGGCTTCGCGGTGGCAGTAGTAGTAGAAGAGGTATTCGTTGGGCAGGGCGCCCAGCGCGCGGATCCAGTCTGTGCCGATGGCGCGGGATTCTTCCATGGATCCCAGAGCCTCCTCGTTGGCGAAGAGGCGTGGGAGGATGTCGCGGCCGTCGACTGAGAGCGAGCGCAGCCAGCCGAGGTGGTTGAGGCCCACGTAGTCGAAGGACACGTCGGTGCGCTCCTCCTCGGCAACGCCCAGGGCGTTCAGCGTGCGGTTGACGAGGCCGATGGGGGTGTCGCAGATGCCGATGACGCGCTCGCCGAGCACGGAACGCATCGCCTGGGTGATGATGCCGGCCGGGTTCGTGAAGTTGATGAGCCAGGCGCCCGGGCACAGGCGCTTGGCGGCGCGTGCCAGCTCGAGTGCCGGTCCGAGCGAGCGGAACGCGTAGCAGTAGCCGCCCACGCCGACGGTCTCCTGGCCAAGCAGCCCGTGATCGAGGCCGCAGTGCTCGTCGAGGACCCTTCCGCAGGTGCCGCCCACGCGCATCGCGGAGAAGACGAAGTCGGCTCCGGGAAGCGCCTCGTTGATGTCCGTCGTCGCACGAACGGTCGGGGAGTGCGGGAAGTTCAACGAGGACAGCACGGCCATCATCGCGTCGAGCCTGCGCGCGTCGGTGTCGTACAGGACGACGCGGTCGACGTCGAGGGACGCGTAGGCTCCCTGACCCGATCGCGAGCGGGCTAAGACGTCGATCATCGCGGGGACCCGGAAGCCTCCTCCTCCGACGATGGTGAGCTGCATGGCGGGCATCCTCTCTGGATACGTATAGTGGTGGCTCAGTGACATATTGTAGTCGCGCTCACGTCTAGGAGGACCCGTGGCTTCTCGTGTACCCGCCGCATCTCAGTTCGCGGTGTACGGTCCGACGTTCCTTGACGTCGTCATGGGGCCCCTCGACGGGCCTCCGGTTCCCGGCCGCGAGGCCTGGGTGGAGGGTGCTCTCATGTGCGCGGGCGGCGCGGCGAATCAGGCGATTGCGCTGGCTCGCCTGGGTGTGCCGGTACGCCTGCACAGCCGCGTGGGCGTCGATCAGATGGGTGTGTTCGTCGATGAGATGCTCGCGCGCGAGGGCGTGGACACCTCCTCGTGCGAGCGCGTGGGCGAACAAAACGTGACCGTGTCCCTGTCCTTCGACGGCGATCGCGCGATGACCACACGCGGGACGACGGCGTTGCCGCTCCTCGGCGGCGACGCGCCGGCGTGCCTGCTCGCGGACGTGCGGGGGATCGGCGCGAACAGTGAGGTCGTGTCCTCCTGGCGCGAGCGCGGGACCTGGGTGCTGGCGGACACGGCCTGGGACGAGGCCGGGGCCTGGGACGAGGCGGACCTAGAGTCTTTGCGTCTGGCCGACGTGTGCACGCCCAACGAGGAGGAGGCGCTCGCCTACGCGCGCACCGACAGCGTGGAGGACGCCGCGCGGTGGTTCGCGTCCTTTGGGTGCGACTGTGTGGTCACCTGCGGCAAGAACGGCGTGATCGCGTGCGTCGATGGACAGATCCTGCGTGTGCCCGCACCCGCCGTGAACGCGGTGGATACGACGGGCGCGGGGGACGTCTTTTCGGCGGCGCTGGCCTGGGCGCGCCGCACGCGCCGCATGTCGTGGCCCGAGGCGCTCGCCCTCGCCTGCGAGGCCGCCGCACACTCCACGCAGGGGATCGGCGGATCCTCCTCGGCCCCCTACGCGGCTGACCTCCCGGGTGCGTGAGGAGCCCAACCGGGCCCCTGCCTCGTCGCGGGGCCAAATCCCGGTACGATAGGCGCATGACCGATTCTTCTTCCACGCCCACGCAAGCACCCGCAGACGACACCCCCGAGCAGGTCAAGGTTCGCGCGGCCAAGCGCGCGCGCCTCATGGAGGCCGGTATCCCCGCCTACCCCGTGCGCCTGCCGATCACGACCACCATTAAGGCGGTGCGTGAGAAGTACGCCCACCTCGAGGCCGGCGAAGAAACCGAGGACTACGTGGGCCTGGCGGGCCGCGTCATCCTCGCGCGCAACGGCGGCAAGCTCTGCTTCGCGACCCTCATGGACGGTGAGGGCAACAAGATCCAGGTCATGCTCTCGGCCGCCTCCGTCGGCGCCGAGTCCCTGGCCGCCTACAAGAACGACGTCGACCTGGGCGATCACCTCTTCGTTCACGGCCGCGTGATCTCCTCGCGCCGCGGCGAGCTGTCGATCTTCGCGACCCCCGCCGAGGTCACGCCCGAGGCCCAGGCCGAGTACGACGCCGCGCCCACCGCGCTGCCCGCCCCCGACGCCTCGTGGGCCATCGCCTCCAAGGCGATCCGCCCCCTGCCCAAGACCTGGACCACCGAGGACGGCGAAGAGATCACCCTGTCCGAAGATCAGCGCATCCGCCGCCGCGAGCTCGACCTGATCACGCGCCCCGCCGCGCGCGACATGGTCCGCATCCGCGCGGCCGTCAACCGCTCGATCCGCGAGAACTTCTTCCGCCGCGACTACATCGAGCTCGAGACGCCGATGCTGCAGATGATCCACGGTGGTGCGGCTGCCCGCCCCTTCACGACGCACATGAACGCGCTCGACACCGATCTCTACCTGCGCATCGCGACCGAGATCTACCTCAAGCGCGCGGTCGTCGGCGGCGTGGACCGCGTCTTCGAGATGAACCGCAACTTCCGCAACGAGGGCATGGATTCCTCGCACAGCCCCGAGTTCACGTCCCTGGAGGCCTACGAGGCCTACTCGGACTACAACGGCATGGCTGAGCTGACCCGCGACCTTATTCAGCAGGCCGCGCGCGACGCCTTCGACCTGTCCGAGGGCGAGGAAATCGTGCGTCTGGCCGACGGCACCGAGTACGACCTGTCGGGCGAGTGGGATCGCATCGACCTGTACGGCTCCACCTCCGAGGCCCTGGGCGAGGAGGTCACGGTGGAGACGCCGCGCGAGACCCTCGTCAAGTACGCGGAGCGCATCGGCCTGGAGGTCGACGACTACGCCGTGTCCGGCAAGATCGTCGAAGACATCTTCGAGGAGCTCGTCGCCTCCAAGCTGTGGGCGCCGACCTTCGTCTACGACTTCCCGGAGGACACCTCCCCGCTGACCCGCTACCACCGCTCGCGCCCCGGCCTCACCGAAAAGTGGGACCTGTACGTGCGCGGCTTCGAGACGGGCACCGCATACTCCGAGCTGGCCGACCCGGTCGTCCAGCGCGAGCGCTTCGAGGCGCAGGCCCTCGCGGCTGCCAACGGCGACCCCGAGGCTATGGTCATGGACGAGGACTTCCTCATCGCCATGGAGCAGGGCTTCCCGCCGTGCGGCGGCATGGGCATGGGCATCGACCGCCTGCTCATGGTCCTCACCGGCCAGGGCATCCGCGAGACGATTCCGTTCCCGCTGGTCAAGCGCCTGGGCTGATCTGAGTCGATGAAAGGACCCCGGCCTCGTTCCATCATGGACGAGGTCGGGGTCCTTTCTTGTGCGTCGGTGTCTCCCCGGCTCAGATGTAGGAGCGTCGGGGCGACATGCGCGTGTGGACGAGGTCGAGGAGCTCGTGCGCGGCCCCATCGTCGAGGACGAGGTCGGTGGCGACCCCGGCGCGCAGTGCCCCGAGGAGTGGGAGTGCCTTTGAGGCGCCGGAGACGACGCAGAGGCGGCGCGGGATCTTCTTCAGCGTGGCCGGGCTCGGGCCGGAGGCTCGCTCGTTGAGGTGCATGTTTGTGGAGCCGTCCTCGCGGATGAGGACGGTGCACACGTCGCCGACGACCCCGTCGTTCTGGGCCGCCGCAATCTCGTTGGGGTCGAGGAAACCCCCCGAGTAGACGTGGGAGGGGAGGCGGGCCGACATGGAGCCGACGCCGAAGAGGGCGACGTCCGCGCTGTCGATCGTGTTGAGGACCGACTGGACGGAGCGTTCGCGCCAGAGTGCCTCTTTGGTGTCCGCGTAGTCGAAGAATGCGGGCACGGGGAAGTTGACGATGCGTCCGCCGATGGCCTTCGCGGCGCGGGCGATGATGGCCTCGGCGTAGGGCATGCCCGACTCGGTGGCGGTGGCCGCACCGTTGAGCTGGACGACGGTGGAACCAGCGAAAGACACGTGGGGCATGGCGCGCGTCACTTCCGCGGTGGTGTTTCCCCAGGCGATGCCGAGGGTGACGCCGGGGAAGAGCATGTCGATGAGGTGTTCCGCCGCGACGAGCGCAACGTTGTGCAGGCGGTTGACCTCGGTGTGGACGTCGTGAACGGGAACGACAGAAACCTGGACGCCGAAGAGGTCGGCGATTTGTCCCGCGAGGGTGCCCTTGAGGCCGGGTGAGGCGGACACTGAGATGCGCACCAGACCGACCTCTCGCGCGTGGGCGAGAAGTCGCGAGACCGAGGAGCGTGATATCTGCAGGTGGCGGGCGATTGTCTCCATCGTCTGCCCCTGGAGGTAGTACATCGAGGCGGCCTCATGCGCCTGTTCGTCACGTATTGTCACGTTTTCTAGTGTGCCATGCACAAGCGTGCAGATGTGTGACTTTGGAGATTAAGGAGTCTGGAGGGTTGGCATGCGGAAAGCGTGTCATATGGTCAGGGTCACATGTGGAGTGCTGCACGGATGTGCACTCAGTTTGGGCTAACGTGCAACAAGTGACATACTGTGATGTGACCCGCGAAGCTTATCCGAGCGGATATTGTTCGACGGTACACAGTTGGCGGTGAAAGAACACCGGTGACCCGGCGCGAAGACGCGTCGGAGAAAGATAGGGAAACATGCTCACAACACTGCTCCCGGCAGCCGCCGATGCGGCTGTCCCTACCACGGGCCAGCTTTTCTGGTCTGAGTTCCTCGGCACGGCTGTCCTGCTGCTCCTCGGTGGCGGCGTCGTCGCCACGAACCTGCTGCCCAAGTCCAAGGGCAAGGGCGGCGGCTGGCTGGTCATCAACTGGGGATGGGGCCTCGCGGTCTTCGCCGGCGTCTACGTCGCGTTCCGCTCCGGCGGTCACCTGAACCCCGCCGTGACGATCGCCAAGGCTGTCGGCCACGCCTTCGACTCCTCTGTTGAGCTCGCCCCCGGCGTCGCGGTCAACGCGACCAACATCCTCGTCTACATCGTTGCTCAGTTCCTCGGTGCCTTCGTCGGCGCCGTTCTGTGCTGGCTGACCTTCAAGAAGCACTTCGACGAGGACTGCGACCCCGCCCTCAAGCTCGGCGTCTTCTCCACCGGCCCCGAGATCCGCTCCTACGGTTGGAACTGCCTCACTGAGGCCATCGGCACTGCCGTGCTCGTCCTGTGGGTCTTCGTATCCGGTCACACCGAGACTGCGGTCGGTCCGCTCGGCGTCGCGCTCATCATCGTCGTCATCGGTAACTCGCTCGGTGGCCCCACCGGATACGCCATCAACCCGGCCCGTGACCTCGCCCCCCGTATCGCCCACGCGATCCTGCCAATCAAGGGCAAGGGCGGCTCCGACTGGGGCTACTCCTGGGTCCCCGTCGTCGGCCCGATCGTCGGCGCCATCGTCGGCACCGTTCTCTACTTCCTCACCCTCGCCTGAGAGTGAGTGCGCGGGCGAGGCCACCGCGGCCTCGCCCGCGTCATACCCCGCCGCCGGGGTGACATTTTGTGGGACTGCGAAGTCCCGCCCGCCGCGCAGGTGGATCGACGCGGCACACACAACGACGTGATAACGCCTCCGAAAGGACACTCATGACCACCGAAAAGTTCGTTCTCGCCATCGATCAGGGCACCACCTCGACCCGTGCGATCATCTTCAACCACTCCGGCGAGATCGTCTCCGTCGGACAGAAGGAATTCACCCAGATCTTCCCGAACCCGGGCTGGGTCGAGCACAACCCCATAGAAATCTGGGAGACCACTCGCACCGTCGTCGCCGAGGCTCTGCAGAAGGCGGAGATCAACCGCCACAACCTTGCCGCCGTCGGTATCACCAACCAGCGTGAGACCACCGTCGTGTGGGATAAGAACACCGGCGAGCCCGTCTACAACGCGATCGTCTGGCAGGACATGCGCACCTCCGACATCGTCAAGGAGCTCGAGGGTGACGAGGGGCCGGACCGCTTCCGTCAGATCTGTGGCCTGGGCCTGTCCCCCTACTTCTCCGGCTCCAAGATCAAGTGGATCCTCGACAACGTCGAGGGCGCCCGCGAGCGCGCCGAGGCCGGTGACCTGCTCTTCGGCAACACCGACTGCTGGGTCCTGTGGAACCTGACGGGCGGCATCAACGGCGGCGTGCACTGCACCGACGTCACCAACGCCTCGCGCACCATGCTCATGGACATCCGTACGCTGCAGTGGCGCGAGGACGTCTGCGAGATCTTCGGTATCCCGATGTCGATGCTCCCCGAGATTAAGTCTTCCTCCGAGATCTACGGCTACGGCCGCAAGAACGGTCTGCTCATCGACACCCCGATCGCCGGTATCCTCGGCGATCAGCAGGCGGCCACCTTCGGCCAGGCCTGCTTCGAGAAGGGCATGGCGAAGAACACCTACGGCACCGGCTGCTTCATGCTCATGAACACCGGCACCGAGCCCGTCTTCTCCGACAACGGCCTGCTCACCACCGTGGCCTACAAGATCGGCGACCAGCCGGCCGTGTACGCCCTCGAGGGCTCGATTGCCGTCGCCGGTTCGCTGGTCCAGTGGCTGCGCGACAACCTGGGCATGATCGTCAAGTCCTCGGACATCGGCGAGCTGGCCCGCACGGTCGAGGATAACGGTGGTGTCTACTTCGTCCCCGCGTTCTCCGGCCTCTTCGCCCCCTACTGGCGTTCGGACGCTCGCGGCGCGATCGTGGGCCTGACCCGCTACGTCAACAAGGGCCACATCGCCCGCGCCGTCGAGGAGTCGACCGCGTTCCAGAGCGCCGAGGTCCTCGACGCGATGAACGCCGACTCCGGCGTGCCGCTCAAGGAACTCAAGGTTGACGGCGGCATGACGCACGACGACCTGGTCATGCAGTTCCAGGCCGACCTGTGCGGCGTCGACGTCGTTCGCCCGAAGGTCATCGAGACCACCGCGCTGGGTGCCGCATACGCCGCCGGTATGGCCGTGGGCTACTGGTCGGGCACCGACGATGTCGTGGCCAACTGGCAGGAAGGTAAGCGCTGGACGCCCTCCATGGAGCCGGCCGAGCGCGACCGCACGTACCGCCTGTGGAAGAAGGCCGTCACGCGTACGCTCGACTGGGTTGACGACGACGTGAAGTGATTGTCACCCCTTGAAATTGACGAGGCCGGGGCTGTGCTGAGCAGTCCCGGCCTCGCTCTATCTGGTTGTACATAGGACTCAAGGCCGCATAGGTATAGACAATCGTCGGTTACTCTAGTTCCATGGAAAATCCTAATAATCAAACGACATACCTCGTCGTAGATGGCGAGAATATTGACGCGACGCTGGGCCTTTCTGTCCTTGATCGTCGCCCGAATCCCGAGGAGCGCCCCCGCTGGGATCGTGTCCTCGAGAGCGCGCACGGCCGCTGGGGTCAGAAGGCCAAGGGCCTGTTCTTCCTCAACGGTTCGTCCGGCTTCCTGCCGATGGGCTTCGTTCAGGCGCTCACGGCCATGGACTACTCCGTGATTCCCCTGTCGGGCCCCGCCGAGATGAAGGTCGTCGACGTCGGCCTCCAGCGCACGATGGATGCGATCGCGCAGCTCGGCTCGGGTGACGTGATCCTGGCCAGCCATGACGCGGACTTCCTGCCCCAGATCGAGACCCTCCTCGACCAGGGCCGCCGCGTCGCGGTCATGTGCTTCAAGGAGTTTCTCTCCTCCCAGCTCCACGAGCTGGAGGAACGAGGCCTGGAAATCATCGACCTCGAATACGATGTGCACGCCTTCCAGGTGCGCCTGCCCAGGCTCCACATCATCGACATCGACGACTTTGATCCGATGTCCTTCCTGTAAACCCTGGCCTCGCGTGCCAGAGCGGACGCGTTGGCCCCGACATGACGAACCGGGCGGCCCCTTGTGGGGCCGCCCGGCCTGTCTATGAGCGGCGTTGCCGCATCCACTCACGCCTGGGTGTTGTTGCCCTTCAGGGCGGCCAGGCGAGCCTCGATCTCCACCTGCGAGGAGTCGGTCTGGAGCTCAGCGAACTGGGCGTCCAGCGAGGAGGCGGCCAGTTCCATCTTGCCCTGGGCGAGGGCCTCCTGCTGGCGCACGCGGTCCTCGAAGCGGCCGAGCTCGCTCGTGGGGTCCAGGATGTTGATGGAGCCGAGGGCCTCCGTAACCTGGGCCTGAGCCTTGGCGGTCTTCTCGCGGGCGATCAGCTGGTCGCGGCGGCTCTTGAGCTCGGAGAGCTTGTCCTTCATCTGAGCGAGGCCGGTCTTCAGGCGCTCGGCGACGTCGCGCTGAGTGGCGAGAGCGGGCTCCTCGGTCTTGATCTCGTTCTCGAACTGGATCTGCTTACCGAGAGCGACCTTGGCCAGGTTGTCCCACTTCTCGGCTCCGGCCTCGTCGCCGGCTGCGCGCAGGGAGTCAGCCTTCGCGGAAGCGGCGGCGGCCTTCTGGCCCCAGTCGGCGGCGGCCTTGACGTCCTCCTCGTAGTCCTTCTCGGCCATGCGCAGGTTGCCCAGGGTCTGAGCGATCGCGTTCTCGGCCTCGATGATCGAGTTGGTGTAGTCGCGGATGAGCTGGTCGATCATCTTCTGCGGGTCCTCGGCCTTGTCGAGGAGCGCGTTGATGTTCGCCTTGGCGAGCTGAGCAATGCGGCCCAGGATCGTCTGCTTTTCGGCCATGATGTTCTCCTTTATGTGGTGTGC
>JVKM01000009.1 GCA_001072465.1 Xylanimonas cellulosilytica
AATTTGGGGTGTTTTGAGCGCGCAGGGCGAACTTTTTCGCGCTTTCGCGATGACACACCGCAGCAGGGCGAACTTTTTCGCACCCACATGAAACCGCCACCACGAAAACCGGGCCGCAAAGGTGACAGTGGTTTCAACCCGACAACGCGTTGCACCAAATAGGCAAGCAATGCACCAGTTCGCGCGCCATCGCGGATGGCCTGGTCTGGTTTTGTGGACCGGGTGTTTTGAGGGTTGTTGGTTGTTATTGGTGGTGTTGTGCCCATTGGCGCGCGTATTGGTTGGGTGAGAGCCAGTCCAGCGCGCTGTGGGGGTGCTCTTCATTGTAGCGCTGGGACCAAGCACCGATCAGGGCGCGCGCATGGTCAAGCCCTTCGAACATGTTGTCCTCCAGGAGTTCATCACGCATCCGGTTGTGCAAGGACTCCACGAACCCGTTATGCCAGGGTTGGCCCGGCGGGATGAACGCTTGGAGCGTGTTGTGCTCGTTGGCCCAGCGCCCCAAGGCGGCGGCGATGAATTCGGGCCCGTTATCGGCGCGCAGCACCTGGGGTGCCCCATGGGTTAGGGCAGCCAGGTCAAGCATTTCGATCACGTCGGCGGCTCCCATGCGCCGCTCGACGCGGAAAGCCAGGTGCTGGCGCGTGAACTCATCGATGAGGTTACAGACCTTGAACACGCGCCCCCTCCAATCCGAATCGAACTGGAAATCAATGGCCCACACCTGCCCCGGCGTACTAGCCTTGACCAGGCGCTGGAGGCGCGGCGCAGTGCGGGGCTTGGGGGCTTTGCGCGGGCGCACGCGCAGTCCTTCGGTGCGCCACAAGCGCCGGAACGTATCACGCCCCACGACAACGCCCTCACTCTTGGCCCGCGCCCAGGCGCGTTTATAGCCCCAGCGTCGATGCGTGGCGGCAAAATCGTTCATCCACTGGCGCACAGGCCCATGATCACGCAGCGTTTTCGCCCCGCCCGCCGCGCGGGCCCGGCAATACGCTGACCGGGACAGCCCGGCAACGCGGCATGCAAGGCGCTGAGAAAACCCCTGGCCAACCAGGTAGCTCACAGCCTCGTGCCTGCGCGCCGGGCTTAGAAGTTTCCCTCCGCCAGCTCTCGCAACGCTGCCTTTTCTAGCTCTGCTTGGCCCAGCAACTGTTTGAGGCGCGCGTTTTGCTCACGCAACTCACGCAGTTCCTTGGCCTCACTACGATTCATTGACCCATAACGCTGACGCCACCGGCACAACGTCGCCTCACTGATACCCAGCACGCGGCAGGCCTGGGCCGTACTCATGCCCTCACCTCGCAACGCCTCGGCCTTCTCCAGCTTCACGACAATCTGCTCAGGCGTGTGCTTCGAGAACTTCCTCATGGTCATCCATTCTGCCCGGCCACAAGCAGCCGGGACTACTCAGAACAACCCTCTCAAAACAAACGGTCCGAAAAACCCAGACCCCTCCA
>JVKM01000010.1 GCA_001072465.1 Xylanimonas cellulosilytica
AATTTGGGGTGTTTTGAGCGCGCAGGGCGAACTTTTTCGCGCTTTCGCGAAGACACAGCGCCACAGGGCGAACTTTTTCGCACCCAAATGAAACCGCCACCGCCTTTGCTAGCTCGTTCACGGACACGCATGAAACGAGCGACACCTTTGCTCGCCCACAATGCCACAAAAACACACATTTCAGGCAAGCAAAGGCGATGGCGGTTTCACCCACGCACGAATACCGGACTGGCCTGGTCTGGTTTTGTGGACCGGGTGTTTTGAGGGTTGTTGGTTGTTATTGGTGGTGTTGTGCCCATTGGCGCGCGTATTGGTTGGGTGAGAGCCAGTCCAGCGCGCTGTGGGGGTGCTCTTCATTGTAGCGCTGGGACCAAGCACCGATCAGGGCGCGCGCATGGTCAAGCCCTTCGAACATGTTGTCCTCCAGGAGTTCATCACGCATCCGGTTGTGCAAGGACTCCACGAACCCGTTATGCCAGGGTTGGCCCGGCGGGATGAACGCTTGGAGCGTGTTGTGCTCGTTGGCCCAGCGCCCCAAGGCGGCGGCGATGAATTCGGGCCCGTTATCGGCGCGCAGCACCTGGGGTGCCCCATGGGTTAGGGCAGCCAGGTCAAGCATTTCGATCACGTCGGCGGCTCCCATGCGCCGCTCGACGCGGAAAGCCAGGTGCTGGCGCGTGAACTCATCGATGAGGTTACAGACCTTGAACACGCGCCCCCTCCAATCCGAATCGAACTGGAAATCAATGGCCCACACCTGCCCCGGCGTACTAGCCTTGACCAGGCGCTGGAGGCGCGGCGCAGTGCGGGGCTTGGGGGCTTTGCGCGGGCGCACGCGCAGTCCTTCGGTGCGCCACAAGCGCCGGAACGTATCACGCCCCACGACAACGCCCTCACTCTTGGCCCGCGCCCAGGCGCGTTTATAGCCCCAGCGTCGATGCGTGGCGGCAAAATCGTTCATCCACTGGCGCACAGGCCCATGATCACGCAGCGTTTTCGCCCCGCCCGCCGCGCGGGCCCGGCAATACGCTGACCGGGACAGCCCGGCAACGCGGCATGCAAGGCGCTGAGAAAACCCCTGGCCAACCAGGTAGCTCACAGCCTCGTGCCTGCGCGCCGGGCTTAGAAGTTTCCCTCCGCCAGCTCTCGCAACGCTGCCTTTTCTAGCTCTGCTTGGCCCAGCAACTGTTTGAGGCGCGCGTTTTGCTCACGCAACTCACGCAGTTCCTTGGCCTCACTACGATTCATTGACCCATAACGCTGACGCCACCGGCACAACGTCGCCTCACTGATACCCAGCACGCGGCAGGCCTGGGCCGTACTCATGCCCTCACCTCGCAACGCCTCGGCCTTCTCCAGCTTCACGACAATCTGCTCAGGCGTGTGCTTCGAGAACTTCCTCATGGTCATCCATTCTGCCCGGCCACAAGCAGCCGGGACTACTCAGAACAACCCTCTCAAAACAAACGGTCCGAAAAACCCAGACCCCTCCA
>JVKM01000011.1 GCA_001072465.1 Xylanimonas cellulosilytica
TTCACCCCCAACCCAGGAAAAGCAACATTCTGCTTCGACCCAGACCCCGCGTTCACTGTCCGCAGCTATCCATAAGAAACTCACGGACGACATCACCTATCGGTCGCTCCGGTCAGTCTCACCGCCCCATCGCGCTGTCACACCGTCACTTGCCAATGTATTTCAAAAGTGAAATACTGCGACGTTCACTCCCATCGGTGAAAGGTATCAACGATGTCCACCCCGAACTACGGCGGCCAGCCCGGCCCCAACGGTCAGTTCCAGGGGCAGGTGCCCCAGCCCGGCGCCTACAACCCCCAGTACCAGGGACAGGCCCCCCAGCCCGGCGCCTACAACCCCCAGTACCAGGGACAGGCTCCCCAGCAGGGCGCAAAGAAGAGCCGCGGCAAGATGGCGGCCATCATCTCGGTGATCGTCGTTGCTGTCCTCGTCGTCATCGGCGGCGGCGCCTTCGCGCTCACCCGCTTCCTCCCCGGCGCCGGCGGTTTCGCCACCCCCAATGCGCTGGCCAACTCCATTAGCTCGGCCTTCGACTCCAACAAACTGACAAGCCTCGCTCCCGCTCTGGCTCCCTCTGAGCTGAAGGCTGCGACGAGCTGGCAGAAGGATTACAAGGCCAACGGCAAGGCGGACTGGTCGAAGCTGGTGAGCCCCGAGGCCCTGGCTGACTACATCGGTCAGATCGACATCAGCAAGTCCACCATCGAGCAGACGGTCGATGAGAAGTCGGACAACCTGAGCATCATCACGATCACGAAGTGGGAGGGCGAGGTCACCGTCAAGCCCGAGCTGGCCGACAAGATCCGCGAGCACTACGAGAAGGCCAAGGGCGACAAGCTCACGGCCAACGAGTCCAAGGTGTTCGACGATTTCAAGCGGGAGATCGAGAAGAAATCCACCTTCTCGGGCAACATTCTCAGGCAGCTGCTCGACCAGGACGAGCTGCGCTTCGTGTCCGTGAAGGAAGACGGCAAGTGGTACATTTCGCCCGCCATGACCATGGCGGAGCAGATGTACCCGACCAGCACGGTCACCCCGAACTACGGCGCTGACTTCACCAACGTCGAGGGCGCGAAGTCTCCCGAAGAGGCCGTCTCGGGCATGGTTGATGCCCTGCGTAACGGTGCCGGTATGGGCGACAAGGACTTCTACCGATTCCTCGACCTGCCAGAGCGTCGCGTTGCCGCGGTCTACGGCGGCTCCGGCTCGACCGGTGGCGTCGGCGACAGCATCCAGGTGAACTGGGGACTGACGTCCACGAAGGTGAGCGGTGGAGCTGTCGTCAACTTCGGCACGACGTCCATCACCTTCGATGGCAACTACAAAGTTGAGTTCAATAACGACACTGTGACCTACAGCTACCCCGACTCCGGCTCCAGCTACAACTCTCGAAACACAAGCTCCAAGACTCAGAGCCAGACCGTCCGATTCACGGAGGGCTTGGTCAACCCCGAGCGCCTCGGCGTGTTCACGGTGCAGGATAACACCGGCTGGCACGTGTCTTTCATCAGCACGGTCGGAAACCTGAACCTGCTGGAGGCAACGGATGCCGCGGTCAACGAGGCTGTCAACGGCATGAGCAGCTTCGCGGGATCCAGCGCCGACGTCTCGGTCGATGAAATGCGCGACATGGCAACGACCAACAAGCCGGTCGGCGCCATGCTGGTCATCGTGTGGAACTTCATGAAGAGCTCCAACTGACGCATCACCGCATCTAACGGCGCACATCGAGGGGTGGGAATCCGGCAAGGGTTCCCACCCCTCCTCGTTGCCAGCGCGGGCTACGCGACGCGGTCGATCACTCGGGCTGAGCTGCAGCGGCCGCCTGCGCGGCCGCCGGAGCCGCGGCGGCGATGGCTTCCAGCTCCGCCTCGCCGTGAGCGCCGGACACGAACCACACCTCGTACACCGAGGGCGGCAGGGCCACACCCGAGGACAGGAACGAGTGGAAGAAGGGGGCGTAGCGCCACGCCTCCTGGGCGCGCGCCTGGTCGTAGTCGTACACGCCCGAGGCTGCCGCGGCCTCGCCGAACATGACGGAGAACAGGGATCCCGTGCGCTGGACGCGGTGCGCGACGCCGGCAGCGCTGAGCGCGTCCGACACGATCGTGCTGATCTCCTGCGCCGAGGCGTTCACGCGGTCGTACACGCCCTGATCAGCCAGTTCGAGGGTGCGCAGGCCGGCGACCGTGGCCAGGGGGTTACCCGAGAGCGTGCCCGCCTGGTAGACGGGGCCCAGGGGGGCCAGCAGGTCCATGACGTCCGCGCGCCCGGCAACGGCCGCCAGGGGCATGCCGCCGCCCACGACCTTGCCGAAGGTCACCAGGTCGGGCACCCAGTCGGCGCCCTCCACGCAGGACACGTCAACAAAACCGGCGCTGTAGCGGCCCGAGGGCGCGCCGTCGACCCACCCGGCCACGGCCTCGAGGCCCCACCAGCCGGCGGGGTCGACGCGGAAGCCGGTGAGGACCTCGTCGAGGATCATGAGCGCGCCGTGCGCGGTGCACAGGCGACGGATCTCGCGGTTCCACCCGGGGTGGGGCGGGACCGTGCCCATGTTGGCGGGGGCGCCCTCGAAGATGACGGCGGCGATACTGTCACCCACCTGCTCGAAGCACGCGCGCAGGGCGTCAACATCGTTGTAGGGCAAGACAATGGTCTGGGCAGTGATGGCCTCGGGGACGCCGGCCGACCCGGGCAGGCCGCCGGTGGCAACGCCCGACCCGGCGGCAGCGAGCAGGCCGTCGGAATGGCCGTGGTAATTGCCGGCGAATTTCACGATGAGGTCGCGCCCGGTGGCACCGCGCGCCAGGCGGATCGCCGTCATCGTCGCCTCGGTACCCGTCGACACGAAGCGGACGCGCTGCGCGAAGGGCACACGCTCGCGCACGGCGCTGGCCAGCAGCGTCTCAGTTTCGGTGGGTGCGCCAAAGGACAGGCCGCGCGAGGCCGCCTCCTGGACGGCGGCGACCACCTCGGGGTGAGCATGGCCGAGCAGCGCCGGGCCCCACGACCCGACCAGGTCCACGTAGGAGCGCCCCTCGACGTCGGTGACGCGCGCGCCGCTCGCGCTCGCGATGAAGCGCGGGGTGCCGCCGACGCCACCGAAGGCGCGCACGGGCGAGTCGACGCCGCCGGGGATGACGGCTTTTGCTTGGGAGAATGCGGTTTCGTTAGTGGTCACGGCTACCTTCATCGGGGGTAAGAGTGATACGGGCACGCGGATGCGCGCTCAGCGAGCCCGGCGGGCGACCTCGAGGGCCCAGTAGGTGAGGACGGAGTCGGCTCCCGCCCGGAAAATGCCGGTCAGGGATTCGTCGATAACGCGGGTGCGGTCAATCCACCCGTTGGCGGCGGCGGCCTCGACCATCGCGTACTCGCCGGACACCTGGTAGGCGGCGACGGGAATGTCGGAGGCGGCGGCCACGTCGGCCAGCACGTCCAGGTAGGGGCCGGCGGGCTTGACCATGAGCATGTCGGCGCCCTCTGCCGCGTCGAGCAGAGCCTCGAAAAGGCCCTCGCGTCGGTTCGCGGGGTCCTGCTGGTAGGTGCGGCGGTCGCCCTTGAGCGTGGAACCGACGGCCTCGCGGAAGGGCCCGAAGTAGGCGGACGCGTACTTCGCGGAGTAGGCGAGGATAGCGACGTCCGCGTGTCCCGCCTGGTCGAGGGCGGCGCGGATCGCGGCGACCTGGCCGTCCATCATGCCCGAGGGCGACACCATGTGTGCGCCCGCGCGCGCCTGGGAAATCGCCATCGCCTGGTAGAGCGGCAGGGTCGCGTCGTTGTCGACGCCACCTTCGGCATCGAGGAGGCCGCAGTGCCCGTGGTCGGTGAACTCATCCAGGCAAGTGTCCGCGCACACGACGAGGGCGTCCCCGACCTCGGCGCGCACGGCTGCGAGGCCACGGTTGAGGATCCCGTCCTCCGCCCACGCCTGGGAGCCGATCGCGTCGCGGTGGGAGGGCACGCCGAACAGGTCGATGGCGCCCACGCCGGCTTCGGCGGCCTCGACTGCGGCTCGGCGCAGAGAGTCGATCGTGTGCTGGTACTGGCCGGGCATTGCGGCGATCTCGCGGGGTTCGTCGATGTCGTCGCGCACGAAGACGGGCCAGATGAGCTTGGCGGGGTCGACGTGGGTTTCGCGCACGAGCGCGCGCATCGCTGGGGTCGAGCGCAGGCGGCGCGGGCGAATCGTCGGGATCGGGGCGCTGTCCACCCCGGCCTCAGCGAGGTAGGAGGTAACGGATTCGGGGACGGTGGTCATGAGTCTCTTTCTTCAGATGCGTCGGCTTGGGTGGGGCGGTCGAGGGCGTCGATGAGGGCGCGGACGATGGCATCGGGTGTGGGGGACGAGGCCTGGGCCGCGACCGCGATCCCCTTCCCCCTGGCGGTGGCTGCGGTGGGTGCGCCGATGGTCACGACCCGAGTTGAGGGGGGCGGCGGCCCGAGGAGCGGGGGGAAGGCGCGCGCCTGGGAGGAGGCGGTGAGGACCACCGCGTCGTAGCGCCCCGCGCGGAAATTCCCCGCGATATCGGCGTCAATATCGGCGGCATCGGCGGGAGTGGTGGTGTAGGCGTCGACGGCCTCGACCCTCCAGCCGAGGGAGCGCAGCCCGTCCGGCAGAGTGTCGGGCGCTGCCGCCGACCGGGGGATGAGGACCGAGCGTGCACCGGAGGCCGGGGCAGGGAAGCACTCGAGCAGTGCGGCGGCGGATCCGGCGCCGGTCATGTCCGCACTCACGCCCGCGTGGTCGCTGATCCATCGGGCCGTGGCCTCACCGACGGCGGCGATGCGCGTGCCGTGCGAGCGAGCTCGTGGAAGGCCGGAAACGACCGCCCGCGCGGCCCTCCAGGAGGAGAACACGACCCACGCGTACGCGCCGTCAGCGAGCCGGGCGCGCGCCGCGTCGAGCTGCGCGGAATCCAGCGGCGTCGAGACGGTGAGGGCGAGAGCATCCACCTGAGCCCCGGCCGTCCGCAGGGCGCGCGCGATGGCGTCATCGGGCTTGGCGCGGGTCAGGAGGATCCGCCGCCCGGTCAACTCCGCGTTCACGGAGGGTGTGCTCACATGGGGCTCGTTCACGAGGATTGCCTCGGCGCTTTCGTCGCACCCAAGTCGGTGACCTCGGCGGCGCCACGCGCGAGCAGCTGGCGCGCCACGTCCTCGCCGAGGCGGGCGGCCACGCCGCGACCAACCGCATCCGTGAGCTCGAGCGTGCCACTCGCCTCGACCCGCTCGCGCCCATCGACGCTCATCACGCGTGCGTCGAGCAGGAGGGCCGAGGAGGCCTCGTCCACGCGGGCGAACGCACCCACGGGAGCCGCGCACCCCGCACCCAGGGCGGAGAGGACGGCGCGCTCGGCGCTGGCCGCGAGCGCGGTCGGCCGATGGTGAAGGGTGCCCAGGAGGGCGCGCAGGAGGGGGTCCTCCTCGTCGCGCGTTTCGATGGCGAGGGCACCCTGCGAGGGGGCGGGCATCATGATGGCTGGGTCGAGCACGTCGGTGGCGTGGGCGTCGAGGCCGATGCGGCGCAGCCCGGCGAGGGCGAGGACGACCGCGTCGAGGCGCTCACCCGTACCGAGCGCGGAGGGCGCGGTGCCCGCGTCGGCGCCCAGGTCGATGCCGCGCACGCGCGAGAGCCTCGTGGGGACGTTGCCGCGCAGGTCGCAGACGTGCAGGTCGGGGCGCGCGGCGAGCACCTGGGCGGCGCGCCTGGGTGAGCCCGTGCCGACGAGCGCGCCCTCCGGCAGGGATGCCAGTGTCGCCCCGTCGGCCGCGCACAGGGCGTCGCGGGGGTCTTCGCGCTGCGGGACGGCCGCGATGCGCAGGCCCGGCGTGGGGGCGGTGGGCAGGTCTTTGAAGGAGTGGACGGCCAGGTCGCATTCTCCCCCAAGGAGGGCGAGCCGCAGCTGCGCGGCGAACACGCCGACTCCGCCGAGCGCGGCCAGGGGCGCCGCTGACACGTCACCGTGGGTGCGCACGACCTCCAGATTGACGCGCACGTCCTCGCCGAGGCGAGCCCCGGCCTCTTCGATCGCCCGCGCGACGGTGGTGGATTGGGCGAGCGCCAGGCGCGATCCCCTGGTTCCCAGCACGAATGTCCGCGTGGTCATAGCAGTCCTTTCACGCCCGCGCGGGCATGTGTGACGACGGAGGCGATGCCGGTTCCTGCGACCCAGGCGCCCGTGAGCGCCACGCCCCCCAGGGGACGCACCTGTTCCTCGAGCGCGCCAACGCGGCTGCAATACTCGGGCGGCAGGGGTGGGAGCGTGCCGTTCCAGCGGGCGAGCAGGTGGTCGGTGACGGCCTCGGCGGCGATGGTGACGCCGGTGAGCGTGCGGATGTCGCGCAGGGCCCCATCGACGGTGACGGCGGGTTCGGCCTCGCCGAGGCGCCCGTAGGACAGGCGCAGCAGGTGCGTGTGGGGCGCAAGCTGGTCGGCGAGCCAGGGCCACTTGACGTTGAGGTGGGACAGGGCCTTGGCAGCCACGGGCCGCTCATTGGTGGGCGCGGGGGCGACCAGGAGGCCCTGGGAGACGGGCGCGTCGTCCAGCTCGGGGGCGCGCACGGCCAGGGTGAGGCGCGCGATGGGCGCACCCTCGGGAACGCTCACATCGGGCACGAGGCCGGGGATGCGCGCCTCGGTCAGCAGGCGCAGGGCGGCGCTGGCGCTGCAGGCGAGAACGAGGCGCTCCGTCGTGACGCTCACACCCAGCCCGTTCGGCACGGGTTCGGCTCCGGGGGTGGGCCCGGGCTTGGTCGGCCCGTACTCGAGGCTCCATCCCGAGGCCTCACGCCTCAGTGAGAACGCGCCCGTGCGGGTCAGGACGGTTCCCCCGGCCTCTTCAATGGCGGCCCTCAGCGCGTCGACGAGGACAAACATGCCGCCCTCGACGCAGGCTTCGGGGGTGCGGCGCGATCCGGCGGCGGCCAGGCGTGCTGCGACCGCAGCGGCCAGGGATCCGTGACGGGCAGTCTCGGCGCGTAGTCCGGGAGCGACCGTGTCGGTCGCCAGCACGGAGGGGTCGGCAGTGTAGATGCCCGCGATGATCGGCCGCACCGAGCGCTCCAGCACAGCCTCCCCCATGCGCGCGGCCACGAAACCGGCCAGAGTCTCCCCGGCCTCGTCCATGCCGACGCCGCCGCCCATCGAGCGATCCTCGAGGGCGCGGCGCACCCCGGCCTCGCCGAGGACATGGGCGCAGTCGGGCGCGTCCGGGTGGGCCGGGATTCCCAGGAACGAGTCGCGCAGGAAGGGGCGCAGCTCCCAGCCTCCGCGCAGGGCGGGGGCGTAGAGGCGGGCGCCTGATCCGGCCGGCTCGACCGAGGTCAGCCTCAGGGCCTCCACGATCGACGAGGTGTCGGTGCCGCGCACGACGTATGTCTCCGCGCCCAGGTCCACGCTCGCCCCGCCGACCGTGCCGCGGGCGATGAGGCCGCCCAGGTAGCCGCGCGCCTCAATCAGGAGGGGACGCACGCCCGCGCGGGCCAGTTCCCACGCGCTCACGAGGCCGGCGATACCTCCACCGACGACAACCGCGCCAGGGTGGGTGGGGATGGCCTCCAGGGGGTTCATCGTTCGTCACCCAGCTCGTGCACCAGCTCCACGATGCGCGTCAGCACGTCGGGGTCGGTCGTGGGAGGCACGCCGTGCCCAAGGTTGAAGACATGCCCCGGGGCGGAGCGCCCGGCGTCGAGGATATCTCGAACAGCCTGTTCGATAACGTGCCACGGAGCCTGAAGCAGCGCGGGGTCCAAATTCCCCTGGACAGCCTTTCCGGGCACCTGCTCAATGGCCCACGACAAGTCCGTCTTCCAGTCCACGCCCACGCAGTCGGCACCAACCTCGGCCATGTCGGACAGTATCGGCGCGCTGCCCGTCCCAAAGTGGATGAGCGGGGCGCGCTCGCCGGTCACCGGGCTGACGGCGCCGGCGACGCGCTGCGCAACCATGCGCGAATACGGCGCGACGGATTCCCTATAGGTACGAGGCGAGAGAGACCCCACCCACGAGTCGAAGAGCTGCGCGGCGCTGGCACCAGCCTCGATCTGAGCGGTAATAAAGTCGGCGCTCACCCGCGCACACCAGGTCATGAGAGCATCCCACGCGCCCGGGTCCGATGCCGCGAGCGACCGCGCGGCCATGTGATCGCGCGAGGGACGCCCCTCAACCATGTACGCGGCCAGGGTGAAGGGGGCGCCGCCGAATCCGATGAGCGGCGTGGAGCCCAGCTCGCGCACCGCCGTTGCGACGCCGTCGCGCACGGACTGGGCACCCTCGGCGCAGTCGCACGCACGCCCGGCGGAATCGGTCCAGGACCCCTCCCCGTAACGATGACTCAGGAGTTCGTCGATACTCTCGCGCGTGCGATAGGGATGATCGAGGACAGGGCCGACACCCGGCTCAATCTCGACACCCACCCCGGCCAGGCGCAGGGGGACCATGATGTCCGAAAAGAAGATCCCCGCGTCCACGCCGTGGCGTCGCACGGGCTGCACCGTTGCCTCGGCGGCCACATCGGGGCGCAGGCAGGCCTCGAGCATGGGCAGGCCGACGTCGGCGCGCAGCTCGCGGTACTCAGACAGGGAGCGTCCGGCCTGACGCATGAACCACACGGGGGTGGGCCCGCGTTGCCCGGTCAGGGCGGCGATCAGCGGGGGCGTCGTCATGTGTCTCCCTTAATTTAATGATGTTTTCATGCGTTAATTCGCGCATTTCCGTTGTTTTCCAGTCTAGTTCAAGACAATTTCTCACACGTCGCAAATGCTTGAATTTAGCTGTCTTTATATCCATTTATCCGCAGGAGAGCGCCATTTATTTCGCGAACATCCCGAAATGACACGGCGTCACCAACATAAATAGCTTCGCTGCTCTGCCCGCGATACCCGCGTGCCCTTAAATGGACGCGTTGTGACTATTCATGTGCTCTCCGCGGACCACCGCTACACCCCCCTCGACGACATCGCCCGGCTCTCCAGCGCGGACGACCTCGGCCCTACCCTCATGCGCGCGCTTCCGCACGCTCGCGGAGTCATGGTCCTGCGCACCTGCAATCGCGTCACCATCTACATCGACGCCCCGGCCTCGGCCGACCCCCACACGCTCAAGGATGCGGTGGAGCGCGAGCTCGCCCAGGCCTCGCACGCGCCGCGCGAGGACGTGAACCTGCGGCACCTGTGGGGTCGCGACGGCCTCGTCGATCTGTTTTCGACGGCGGCGGGACTGGAGTCCATGGTCATCGGCGAGCGCGAAATCGCCGGGCAAATGCGACGCGCCGCGCGCACGGCCTGGGAGGACGGGACCCTCAGCTGCGACCTGGGGCGCGCCGCCGAGCGAGCGTCGGCGACCTCGCGCCGCGTCGCCACCGAAACCGGGCTGGCGGGAGCGGGCCGCTCCGTCGTCGCCGTCGGCCTCGACATGGCTGCGGCTCACCTGGGACCGTGGGTGGACGCGCGCGTGCTCATCGTCGGCACGGGCGCCTACGCGGGCGCGACCGTCAGCGCCCTGCACGCGCTCGGCGCATCGGACGTGTCCGTCTACTCGACGTCTGGGCGCGCACGCGAATTCGCCCAGGGACGAGGCATCGGCTGGGTTGATGCCGCAGACCTACCCTCTGCTCTGGAGCGCGCCGACCTCGTAGTGACATGCCGAGGGCTGGGAAGCCCCGTCCTGACACGCAACATGGCCGCCCAGGCCGGGCCAACCGTGGTCCTGGACCTCGCGCTCATGCGCGACACCGAAAGCTCTGTCGCCTCGCTCCCGAACATCACGCTCATCGACCTGCCGACCATCCAGGCGTCGGTCCCCGCCGCCGATGCTGACGCGCTGACGCGCGCCCGCGCCATCATCGACGAGGAGGTCTCCTCCTTCGAGCGCGGCCTCGGTGCCCGATCCATGGACCCGGTCGTGCGACACCTGCGCTCACGCGTTTTCCGCATCGTTGAGGAGGAAATCGATCGTCTCGGAGACGCTCCCCTCTCGACCGACGACGCCGCCCGAGCACTGCGTCACCTGGCCGCGCGCCTCATCCACAACCCGACCGTCATGGCGCGCCGGGCGGGCGAGGAGAGCCAGCAGGAACGCTACCTGGATGCCCTCGGCGTGGTCCTCGGCATCGACGAGACCACCCTGATTTCTGGGGACGACGCGGCGCCTCACGCTTTCTCGCCAGGTGATCACAGCCGTTCCCGCGGCGGCGTCTGCCCGCACGATGTTCATACACTGGGTGCATGAGCACCCAGAAGAACGAACCACGCGCACTTGCCCTCGGCGTTTCCTGCTACGTGATCTGGGGGTTCTTCCCCCTGTACTTCTCGCTGCTCTCCCCCGCCGGCGCCGTCGAGGTAATCGTCCACCGCGCGGTGTGGGGCCTATTCTTCTGCGTTGTTGCGCTCGCTGTGACGGGTTCGCTGGGGAAGATCCGCGCGCTGATCGCCGACCGGGGAGCCCTGTGGCGCCTCGCGGTCGCGGGCGCGCTCGTCGTCGTCAACTGGTCGGTGTACGTGTACGCGGTCCTCGCCGGCCACACGACCGACGCGGCGGTCGGCTACTTCATCAACCCGCTCGTGACGATCGCGCTGGGCCTCATCGTGCTGCGCGAGCGCGTCACCCCGATCCAGAAAGTGGCCCTGGCCCTCGGCGTCGTCGCCGTCATCATCCTCGTCATCGGCCAGCGTTCAGTGCCCATCGTCTCACTCACGCTCGCTCTGACGTTCGGCTTGTATTCCCTCGTGAAGAAGGACGTGGCCGCACGCGTCGACCCCCTCGCGGGCATGGCCATCGAGACGGCCGCGGTCTCGCCCATCCTGCTCGGCTACTACGCGTATCTGGCTGCGACATCCTCGACGTCTTTCCACACGATCGCTTCCTCCGACGACTCTGGGGTGTCCTGGGTGGTTCACCTGGCGCTCCTGGTGGGCGCGGGTGCGTTGACGATGATCCCGCTCATCATGTTTGCCTCAGCGGCGAGGGGCCTGACCCTGGGGACGATGGGCTTCCTGCAGTACCTGGGGCCCACCCTGCAGCTCCTCGTCGCGGTGTTCATCTTCCACGAGACCGTGCCCACGTTCCGCTGGATCGCGATGGGCGTCGTGTGGGTGGCGCTGAGCTGCCTGAGCGCCGACTGGTTGCTCGGCTCCGTGCGTGCCAAGCGCCTGACGCGCGCGGGTCACCAGGACTGAGGCTGGGAGCCGCGGGGCACGGCAGGTCCGTCTAGCCTGCTGGGCACGGCGAGCCCCCGAGGAACGCCCCCAGCAGCGGTGTTCCGCGAAAAAGTTCGCCCGGCACGCCCCCTCCACCGGCATTTCCGCGAAAAAACTCGCCCAGCGCAGCCCCTACTACTGTTTTTTCGCGAAAAAACTCGCCCAGCACGCCAGAAAACACCATTTTTGGGCCATTTTTCGTGCGCAGGGCGAACTTTGTCGCGCTCAGGCCGACAACAGGACACGCAGGGCGAACTTTTTCGCGCACAGGAGGCGGTGACGTCGCGATGGTGCAACCACCGCCACCACTGCGACCGCTGCTGCAGGCCAGTATGAAACCACCGTCACCACTGCGACCGAAAACCGCACCAAAACCACCCGTTTCTCGCCCGCAAAGGCGATGGCGGTTTCAACTGGCGCACCTTACCGGCCCGCAAAGGCGACGCCGGTTTCAAACAACCGCGCCGCGCTCAGACACATGCCCGCTCCTCAGAAACTCGCACGTAATTCGATCAGAGCAGCCCCTCAACAACACTCAGAAACGTTGAAATACCAACGAATGCAATTCAAATTCTGAAATGGTCTCAGGGGAATTACGTGCGAAATTGCTAGGGGGAGCGGTGAGCGTGCTATCCACGCACAGCAACAAAGCACCGCCGGTGTGGAGGGCGCCGGAGGGCCAGACTGCGGTGCCCGTGGGCGGCGGCAGGGCCAGAGCAAGCACACGCGCCCCAGGCCCCGCCCGATTGGAGGCCGCCGCGGGGCCTGGCCGGGCTTAGAGATGACGCGCCCGGCCACACGTCAGCGACACAAGTGCCGCCGGTGTGGAGGGCGCCGGAGGGACCGGAGGGCACGGGCGGGGTTCGAGGCGCGGCGCGGACGGCTCGCGGGCGGGCCGCCGCCCACGGGCACACAAAGCAGCCCGGCCCCACAAAGCACAGGCGGCGCCCGAAACACCAGCGGCCCGAGCAAGCCGCCCTTACTCTCCGCCGCCGGGCTCAGGGCGTCCCGTGTAGTTGACGAAGCGCGCCATGTCGCCCTGGAAGAGGGCGGTGACGGTCGCGGTCGCGCCGGCGCGGTGCTTGGCGACGATGATGTCGGCCTCGCCGGGGCGATCTTCCTTGTCGTAGTAGTCGGGGCGGTGCAGCAGGATAATGATGTCGGCGTCCTGCTCGAGCGAGCCGGACTCACGCAGGTCGCTCATCATGGGCTTGCGGTCGGTGCGGCCCTCGGAGTTACGGTTCAGCTGCGCGACGGCGATGACCGGGATGTCGAGGTCCTTGGCCAGGAGCTTGAGGTTTCGCGACATCGCGGAGACTTCCTGCTGACGCGACTCGACCTGGCGGCCGCTCGTCATGAGCTGGAGGTAGTCGATGACGACGAGGCCCAGGTTTTCCTGCTGCTTGAGGCGGCGGCACTTGGAGCGGATCTCGGAGATGGTGATGTTCGCGGAGTCGTCGACGTACAGGGGTGCCTCGCTCATGCGCGAGGTGGTTTCGGCGACCTTGCGCCAGTCGACGTCGCTCATCTTGCCGGCCTGCATCTTGGACAGGCGCACGCCGGACTCGGCGGAGAGCATACGCATCGCGATTTCCTGCGAGCTCATTTCCAGCGAGAAGATCAGCGACGTGATGCCGTGCTTCATGGACGCCGATCGGCAGAAATCCAGGGCGAGCGTGGACTTACCCATGGCGGGTCGGGCGGCGACGATGATCATCTGGCCGCCGTGCAGACCCTGGGTGAGCTCGTCGAGGTCAGTGAAGCCGGTGGGTACGCCGTTGAGCTTGCCCTGGTTCTTCTCGATGTCTTCGAGGGCGTTGAGGATGTCGGAGCTCATCTGCGTCATGGAGACGTAGTCGGTGGTTTCGCGCCCGTCGGAGACGGCGTAGACCTCGGCCTGGGCCTGGTCGACGATCTCGTCGACGTCGCCGCCGGCGTCCGCGTAGCCGAGCTGGACGACGCGCGTGCCCGCGGTGACGAGTCGTCGCATGATGGCGCGCTCGCGCACGATGCGCGCGTAGTAGGCGGCGTTCGCGGCGGTGGGCACGGAGGCGATGAGGGTGTGCAGGTAGGCTGCGCCGCCGACCTTCGACAGGACGCCTGCGCGCTTGAGTTCGCCGGCGACGGTGATCGCGTCGGCGGGTTCTGCGCGGCCGTTGAGTTCGACGATGGTGTCGAAGATCGTCTCGTGGCTGGGCTGGTAGAAGTCCTGCCCGCGCAGCATCTCGGAGACGACGTTGGCGGCCTCGGTCGTCAGCATCATCGATCCGAGGACGCTCATCTCCGCGTCGATGTCCTGCGGCGGGACGCGGTCGAACTGGTCGTCGGACATCGTGATCCTCTCGGGTGCGCGGGGGTATAGGACGAGGCCGGTGCCGGGCTGAGTGCCGCGAGCACGGCCTGAAGCCCTGTGGATAGAGAGCCTTCAGGCGAAGACTAACGCGTTGTAGGCGATTGCGCGACCGGCGCTGTGCACGGGCATGTGCACATATTGTGGATAACCTGTGCACAACGCCGACGACGCCTGTGCACAACGTGAAATGACCGATCTGTCAGGGCAGATATCCTCATCACAGTCACATCATTGTCATTCATTGGGCCATCTAGAATTTCCCAATGCACGGCTTTCCACAGGCCTGTGCACACATTGTGGAAAAGAATCGGAGTGTCATGACGAGTACACAGGGACCCAGCGACCCAACCTCACCCGCGAAGCGTGAGGGGGACCCGGCCTCGTCGACCCCGACGATCACCACGCGGATGATCCTGGCGCTCGCGCTGCCCTCCCTGGGGGCCCTCATTGCGGAGCCTCTGTTCACCGTCATCGACTCCACGATGGTGGGCCATCTGGGCACACCTCAGCTGGCGGGCCTGGGCATCGCGTCAACCGTGCTGAACACGGCGGTCGGGCTCTTCATCTTCCTGGCCTACTCGACGACCTCCCTGGCGGGCCGGCACCTGGGGGCCGGGCGACGCGACCTTGCGATCCGCTCGGGGGTCGAGGCCATGTGGCTGGCGGGAGGCCTCGGCGCCCTCGCAGCGATTCTTCTCGCCGTCTTCGCCTCTCCCCTGCTCACCTGGCTGGGGGCCGACGCGGCGACGATGCCGCACGCCCTGGCCTACCTGCGCGCCTCCGCACCCGGCCTCGTCGGCATGTTCGTCGTCCTGGCGGCCACGGGCACCCTGCGCGGGTTGCAGGACACGCGCACCCCGCTGGTCGCGGCGTCCGTGGGCGCGGCCTTCAACGCGGTAGCCAACTGGGTGCTCATGTACCCCCTCAACCTGGGGGTGGCAGGTTCCGGCCTGGGCACCGCGATCACGCAGACGCTCATGGCGGCGTTCCTCGGGTGGATGATCGTGCGCGCGGCCCAGCGCGAGGGCGTGAGCCTGCGCCCATCCACGGACGGCCTGTTCGGCGCGGCACTCGAGGGAGCACCCCTGCTCGTGCGCACCCTCGCGCTACGCGTCGCCCTCCTCGCGACCCTGAGCGCGGTCACCGCAATCTCCACCCAGGCGCTGGCCGCCCACCAGATCGTGTGGACCCTGTGGACGTTCGCCGCCTACGTGCTCGACGCGCTCGCGATCGCCGCCCAGGCCCTCGCCGGATTCACGACCGGCACCGGAGAGCGCGGCGCGATGCGCCCCCTCCTGCGCACCCTCTCACGCTGGGGCATCGGCTTCGGCGTCGCCGTCGGCGTCGCTCTGGCGATCACCGCGCCATGGATCACCCGCATCTTCACGACCGACCAGACCGTCATCGACTACGCGACCGTCGCCATCATCGTCGGCGCGCTCTTCCAGCCCGTCGCCGGCTACGTCTTCCTCCTCGACGGCATCCTCATCGGAGCGGGCCGAGGCCGCTACCTGGCCGTCGCCGGCATCGTCAACCTGGTCGTCTACGCGCCACTCCTGTGGGTCATCGCCCACTCCACCGCGCTCACGACGCGCCCCTCGCTGGCCCTCGCGATGGTCTGGCTCGCCTACTCGGCCGTCTACACGGGCATGCGGGCCCTCACCAACGGGCTCGGCGCCCGCTCGCTCTAGCCGATCGACGAGGCCGGGGCCGGCCTCGTGCGCACCCCCGGTTCCGCGCGGGGTTCGGCATCCCGGCGGGGCGAGCCCAGGCCTCGTCCCGAGGAGCCCAATCGTGACCGGAAACGCCCTAGCGAAGACGCTGCCACCCGTGTAAAGTGGGTAGCTGGACTATCCGCACCCGCGGCCGGTCCAGCAGGCCCTCACGGGCCATACGCAACGCCCTCCTGTCACGGACCGTCCGTGACCGTAAAGACCATAGGAGGTGGGAACCAACGTGCGTAACTACGAACTGATGGTGATCCTCGATCCTTCGATCGACGAGCGCACCGTCGCCCCCATGATGGAGAAGTACCTGGCACCCGTGGCTGCCAACGGCGGATCCGTCGAGAACGTTGACGTCTGGGGCAAGCGCCGCCTTGCTTACGACATCCTCAAGCGTTCTGAGGGCATCTACGTCGTCATCGACATGACCACGACCCCCGAGGTCGCTCTCGAGATCAACCGCCGCATGGGCATCGACGAGACCATTCTCCGTACGAAGCTCCTGCGCCCCGACGCTCACTGAGCCGACACCACACCCTCTAAGCCCGAGGAGCCGACATGGCCGGAGATACCGTCATCACTGTCATCGGTAACCTGACCGCTGACCC
>JVKM01000012.1 GCA_001072465.1 Xylanimonas cellulosilytica
CCGCGCCCTGAAAGCTCAGCGACCACTAGGGCTTTGTCCCGGTTTGGGAGCGTCTCTGCGCCTTCAGGGCAATCGATTTTTTTAGGTACGCCACCTGTGCCTCGAGCTTGCGCACGCGCTCTTGGAGTTCCTCCTCACGCGTTGGAGGCACCGCCCGCACCGACCCCTTCGGCCTGCCCCTGCGCTTGGGCTTAAGCGCCTGCGCACCGCCCTCACGGTACAGCCTGCACCACTGCTTCAACGGTGTCGCGCTCGCAATACCAAAACGCACCATCGCCTCAGGCTTACTCATCCCACCATCAACCACGGCGCTCGCTGCGGCAACCTTAGTCTCATAGTCGTATCTGGCGTACATCACTCCCATGGCCAAAAGCCCGTCCTTCCCAATTGCACGGTACGTCTCCTGCCAGTGTCGCACGGCTTCAGCAGGCACACCCAGCCTCTTGGCAGTCAAACCATAGCCAAACCCCCTCTCAAACAACTCAACAGCCTGCTCCCGAAGCAAACGATCATGCCTCAACCGCAGATCCACAGACACGAAAAGCCTCCCATTCCCTGGACTTCAATTTCGATGTCCAAGAAACGGGAGGCAGTTCATCGTTGGGGCCCGCGGGGGAGGAACGGCGACTACTGAGAGATCCTCAGAACAGCAGCGGCGCGAAGCCGGCCACCGGGGCGAGGAACGCGGCACCACCCAGCACAGCTGCCTTGATGTAGGGGAAGGCAACGAAGGCCGCGATGATGAGGACCACGAGGAGCGCCATCAGGATGAGGTTGTTGCGCTGGCGCTTGTACTGCTCGGGCGTCAGCTCCTCCTTCTTGCGGATGAGCGGGGCCTCGCCGTGGACGGAACCGGTGTTGCCGCCGGGCTTTGCGCCCTCGTTCTCGGTCGGGAAATGCTGGTCGGACATGGTGGTCTCCTACTGGGTGTTTGAGGGGATCAATTGACGATCGGCTTGCCGCCGATGGACATGGGGGCGCGGGTGCGGGCCTGCGCATCGAGGTCCTTCTCCCACGCGGAGGCGTCCTCCCAGTTGACGGAGGACAGCAGGTGCAGAGCATCCATCTCGCGCAGCGCGTCGAGGATGATGAAACGTGGGGCGGGGTAGGGGGCGTTCCACGGGATCGCAGTCCACAGGCCGTTTGTGCCGACGAGGAACTCGCCGCGGTTGCGGTCGTGCAGGTCGTTGGTCGCGGTCTGCGCGTCGCCCTCGGCGGCCCACAGCCAGCGGGTGACGCGGAAGGCCTCCCACGTCTCCTCCCACGAGGAGTAGGAGAACTGCAAAGCCCGGTTGATGACCGCGAGAGTGTCCCAGGCCTCGTCCTCGCTCAGCCAGCCCTGGCCGGCACCCGCGCGCGTCAGGTTCGCGGCACGAATGAGGTCCCACGCGGCGAAATCGAGGGTCTGGATGCCGCGGTCGTTGTCCAGGAAACGGCGGATGCGCCAGCGGCGCTCCCAGTCCTCCATCGACGAGTCGGCGGTCTTATTCAGGCGAGCGATCTCGGTGTCCGCCCAGCCGGGCCTCGCGCAGCGCTCGCGCAGGGCCGCGAAATCCTCGCGGTGGCCGGCGCGCAGAAGCGAATAGATCTGGCGGAGCAGGCCCTCGCGGTCCGTGATACCCCAGTCGCGCTCCAACATCGCCTTCATGGCGCCCGGCTGTGCGAGCTTCAGCTGGTTGACGATCTCATCGTTGCACAGCGAGTAGACCATGGATGGGGCCAGCAGGCGAGCCTGCGGGTCGGTGGCCATGTCCTCGCGCTTGCCGCGCAGATGCGGGGTGTGGTGCTCGTTGAGCTTGTTCCACTCGCCTTCCTTGCCGGCCTTGCGCACGTCGCGCGGCGCGGGAACGGCGCCCTTCGAGCGGGCCGCCGCCTGCTTGAAGTAATGCGTCGCAAGGGCCACGATGACGCAGCCGATCGCGAACCAAATCGGGAACGGAATGTCGGAGAGGAAATTCTGGAGCACAGACTGATTGTGCCCGATGGAAAGCAGATCACACAATTCAGGGGCGCTCGTGCGCGCCAGGTGGGACGAGGTCGGGGCTTCCCCCTATGTAATAGGTATCGCCGCGTGCGCCCCCCGATGTGTCGCCCGGGCGCGCCCGCGCGCGAGAATCCGCCACTGCCTCGTGAATGTCAAACCCGAGCGGCGTGAGACGCGCGGAAGCGGTCCCGGTACCCAGATGCGGGTGGGACGCGGTAAGGTCCATCCCAGATGCCTCGCTGGGTGAACTGCGAGCGAGGGTGCTACAAATACTGGGGAAGCGACGGAAGGGACCGGCAATGTCAGCGACGAAGCTCGTGATCGTGGAGTCTCCTGCGAAGGCAGCCACCATCGAGGGATACCTGGGTCCCGACTACCACGTGACCGCCTCCATCGGCCACATCCGCGACCTCCCGCAGCCCTCCGAGCTGCCCAAGGACATGAAGAAGGGGCCGTTCGGCCGCTTCGCCGTCAACGTGGATGACGGTTTCGCGCCCTACTACGTGGTGAACCCGGACAAGAAGAAAAAGGTCACCGAACTCAAGAAGCTCCTCAAGGAGTGCGACGAACTCTATCTGGCAACTGATGAGGACCGCGAGGGTGAGGCCATCGCGTGGCACCTCCTGCAGGTCTTGAAGCCGAAGGTTCCCGTGCGGCGCATGGTGTTCCACGAAATCACGAAGGAAGCGATCCAGCGCGCCCTGGAGAACACGCGCGACCTGGACACCGACCTCGTGGACGCGCAGGAGACCCGCCGCATCCTCGACCGCCTCTACGGCTACGAGGTCTCGCCCCTCCTGTGGCGCAAGATCCGCCCGTCCCTGTCCGCCGGCCGCGTGCAGTCGGTGGCCACGCGCCTCGTGGTCGCCAGGGAACGTGAGCGCATGGCGCACGTGAGCGCCCAGTACTGGTCGATCGACACGGCGTTCACGTCGGCGGGCCAGGCCTTCGGCGCGCGCGTCTCCTCCGTGGACGGCCATTCGATCGCGACCGGCTCCGACTTCAGCGAGAAGGGCGAGCTGAGTGCGAAGGCGGCCAAGGCCGGCGTCCTCCACCTGGACGAGGCCACAGCCCACGCCTACGCGCAGGCGCTGTCGGACGCCCCGGCCTCGGTCATCGACTCGGTGACCCGCAAGCCCTACCGCCGCCGCCCGGCCGCCCCCTTCACGACGTCGACCCTCCAGCAGGAGGCCTCGCGCAAGCTGCACTGGAACGCGTCCTCGACGATGCGCACCGCCCAGTCCCTCTACGAGTCCGGTTACATCACCTACATGCGTACCGACTCCACGGCGCTGTCCAGCCAGGCGATCCACGCCGCCCGCGAGCAGGCCACCCAGCTCTACGGGGCCGAGGCCGTGGCCGAGTCCCCGCGCCTGTACGGCACCACGTCGAAGGGCGCGCAGGAGGCGCACGAGGCGATCCGTCCCGCCGGCGATCACTTCCGCACGCCGGGCGAGGTGGCCGGTTCCCTGTCGAAGCAGCAGCTGGCGCTGTACGACCTGATCTGGAAGCGCACGGTTGCCTCGCAGATGGCCGACGCTCTCGGCTACACGGCGACGATCCGCGTGCTCACCGGCATCGAGGTCGACGGTAAGCGCCACGACGTGCTGTCCTCGGCCTCGGGCACGGTCATCACCTCCCCGGGTTTCCGCCTGGCCTACCAGGAGGGCCGCGACCAGGGGCGTTACGACGCGGAAAAGAACGACGCGGAAAAGACCCTGCCCGACGTCGCCGAGGGTGATCCCGCGACGCTGACCGAGGCCACCCCCGACGGCCACGAGACCCAGCCCCCGGGCCGCTACACGGAGGCCACGCTGGTCAAGACCATGGAGGAGCTCGGCATCGGCCGTCCCTCCACCTACGCGGCCACCATCCAGACGATCGGGGACCGCGGGTACGTGACGCACCGCGGCCAGTACCTGGTGCCCACGTGGCTGGCCTTCTCCGTGACGCGCCTGCTCGAGGAGAACCTGGCAAACCTGGTCGACTACGACTTCACGGCCTCGATGGAGGGCGACCTGGACCGTATCGCCGCGGGCGAGGAGAACGGCACGGAGTTCCTGACCGGCTTCTTCTTCGGCCCCGACGGCACGGGTGAGAACGGCGGCCTGCGCCACGACGTCGCCTCCCTGGGCGATGACATCGACGCGCGCGCCGTCAACTCGATCGACCTGGGCCGCGGCGTGACGCTGCGCGTGGGCCGCTACGGGCCGTACATGGAAAAGGCCGACGGGACGCGCGCGAACGTGCCGCCGGAGGTCGCCCCCGACGAGCTGACGGACGAGCTGATCGACCAGCTCTTCTCTCGCGCCGCCGACGATGGCCGCGAGCTGGGCGTCGATCCGGCGACTGGTCACACGATCATCGTCAAGGACGGCCGCTACGGCCCCTACGTCACCGAGGTCCTGCCCGAGGCAGCCGAGGACGGCGAGGAAGGCGCGAAGAAGACGAAGAAGGCGGCAGCCAAGCCTCGCACCGCCTCGCTGTTCAAGACCATGGACATCGCCACCGTCACCCTCGAGGACGCCCTGTCGCTGCTGTCCCTGCCGCGCGAGGTGGGCACGGACCCGGCCTCGGGCGAGGTCATCACCGCGCAGAACGGCCGCTACGGCCCGTACCTGAAGAAGGGCACGGACTCGCGCACGCTGGCCTCCGAGGACCAGCTGCTGACCATCACCCTGGACGAGGCCCTGGCCATCTACGCGCAGCCCAAGACTCGCGGCCGTGGCACGGCCCGCCCGCCGCTTCGCGAGTTTGGCGAGGACCCGATCTCGGGCAAGAAGGTCACCGTCAAGGACGGCCGCTTCGGCCCCTACGTGACGGATGGCGAGACCAACGTGACGGTGCCACGCGCCGAGACGGTGGAGGATCTGACGGCCGAGCGCGCCTTCGAGCTGTTGGCGGATAAGCGCGCCAAGGGCCCGGCCCCCAAGCGCACGCGCAAGACGGCCGCGAAGAAGACGACAACCAAGAAGACGACGGCGAAGAAGACCACCGCGAAGAAGACGGCCACCAAGAAGGCCGCGACGAAGAAGGACAGCTGATGGCAGCGCGAGGAGTGTTCATCACCTTCGAAGGTGGCGACGGCTCGGGGAAGTCCACGCAGATCCAGTCGGTGCGCGACTGGTTTGAGAGTCGTGGCCGCGAGGTCATCGTCACCCGTGAGCCGGGCGGCACAGAGCTGGGCACCGA
Source organism: Xylanimonas cellulosilytica (assembly GCA_001072465.1). Lineage (GTDB taxonomy): Bacteria > Actinomycetota > Actinomycetes > Actinomycetales > Actinomycetaceae > Pauljensenia. The sequence goes on from JVKM01000012.1 coordinate 5,177, forward strand.
GATCCGTCGCCTCGTGCAAAACGGCCCCGAGGACGTCGACGCGCGCACGGAGGCCCTCCTGTACGCGGCCGACCGCGCCTACCACGTCGCCACGGTCATTGCCCCCGCTCTCGAGCGCGGCGCGGTCGTGCTGGGGGACCGCTACATCGATTCCTCTCTGGCGTACCAGGGTGCGGCCCGCTCCCTCGGCGTGGACGAGATCGCGTCCCTGTCCGCGTGGGCGACCCGCGGCCTCTACCCGTCGCTGACGTTCCTCCTGGACCTGCCCCCGGAGGTCGGCGCGCGCCGCCGCACCGACGCCCCGGACCGCATGGAGCGCGAGTCCATGGACTTCCACGAGCGCGTGCGCCACGAGTACCTGCGCCTCGCGGATGCCGAGCCCGACCGCATCGTCGTCATCGACGCGGTGGGCACGGTCGACGAGGTCTTCTCCGAGATCCGCGGCGTCCTCGTCGAGCGCTTCGAGGGCGGCTCCGTCACGATCGACGAGGCCGACGACGCAGTGCCCGTGCCGGCTGAGGAGGCACCGGCCTCGTCCTCTGATGCCACCGAGGCCCCCGAGAAGCCGCGCGAGAAGAGCGCGGACAAGGGCAGCGCCCGCAAGCCCGCCACCATGGTGGGAGCCCTGGGCGAGTCCCAGGGCGCGCTCTGGGATGAATGATGAGCGTCTGGTCCTCGCTCGTCGGACAGGAAGCGGCGGTCGCTAAGCTCAGCGAGGCCGCGGCGTCTGCCCGCGCGATCGTCGCCTCCCGTGGCGGCTCTCGTGCCTCCGACGATGCGCGTTCCATGAGCCACGCCTGGCTCATTACCGGCCCTCCCGGGTCGGGTCGTTCCGTCGCAGCGCGCGCCTTCGCGGCCGCCCTGCAGTGCACGGGCGAGACCGTGGGGTGCGGCCAGTGCGCGGGATGCCGCACGACGATGGGCCGCACGAACGCAGACGTCGTCTTTGCGGCCACCGAGACCTCGATCATTAACGTGGAGACCGCGCGTTCCCTCGTGCTGCAGGCGCAGTCCTCGCCCTCCCAGGGGCTGTGGCGCGTCATCGTCGTCGAGGATGCGGACCGCCTCGGCGAATCCGGCGCGAACGCCCTGCTCAAGGCCATCGAGGAGCCGCCCGAGCACACCGTGTGGCTGCTGTGCGCCCCCAGCCCCGAGGACATGATCGCGACGATCCGCTCGCGCTGCCGCCACCTCGGCCTGCGTATCCCCACCGCCAGCGCGGTCGCAGACCTGCTCGTGCACGAAGGCGTGGCCACCCCCGATGTCGCCCTGGAGGCCGCGCGCGCCGCCCAGTCGCACATCGGCCTGGCTCGAGCGCTCGCCCGCGATCCCCAGATGCGCGAACGCCGCCGAGCCATCATCACCGCGCCCGCCTCCGTGCGCAGCGTCGGCGAGGCCGTCATGGCCGCCGACCGCCTCCTCGAGACCGCGAAAGCCCAAGCCGACGCGCAGGTCAGCGAACGAAACGCCCGCGAAAAGGCCGAACTGATGCGCCAGCTCGGCATGGACGAGGGCGAGAGCGCCACCAAGGCCTCGCGCACGATGATCCGCCAGCTCGAGGAGGACCAAAAGCGCCGCTCCAAGCGTGCCCTCACCGATGCGATCGACCGCGCCCTCATCGACCTGCTCGCGATCTACCGCGACGTTCTCATGGTCCAGGTGGGCGGGGACGGCGAACTCATCAACACAGACCTGTCCGACCTCGTGCACCAGATCGCCCAGGACTCCACGCCTCGTCAGACCCTCGCGCGCGTCGACCACATCGAGACCGCGCGCAAGCGCCTCGTGTCAAACGGCAACCCCCTGCTGGTCCTGGAAGACATGGCGATTTCGCTGCGTCCCCAAGCCTGAAAACTGACCCGGCGTTTCTCCGTTACAATCGGGGCCATGAAGACACGCTCCATTGCGGCCTGCGCCGTCGCAGTCCTCGCCGTCGTCGCGATCGTCCTGACCGTCGTCGGCTACTACGGAACCCAGCGCAGGGGACCGGCCCCCTCGACGACGGCCTCGGCCACGTCCGCGCCGATCCCCGTGTCCGCGGGGTCCGTGCAGGCCTACTACGATCAGGCGATCGAGTGGGGCGTGTGCGCCGACGGCACCTTCGACACCTTCCAGGGCGTGAACTCATCGGACGCCAGTGAGTACCAGTGCGCCTTCCTGAAGGCGCCGCTGGACTGGGAGAACCCCGACGGAGACCAGATCACGCTCGCGCTCGCGATCCACCGCTCCGGAGCGAAGGATGCTCCCGCCCTGTTCATCAACCCGGGTGGCCCCGGCGGCGCCGTCGTCTCCTCCCTGCCGTACTACGCGACGCAGGGAATCGGCGAGGCCGTAGTCAACGCCTACGACATCGTGGCCCTCGACCCGCGTGGCGTCGGCGACTCGACCCCCGTGTTCTGCACGACCGACGCCGAGCGCGACAAGCGCAACGCCGGAGAGGATGAGGACGTCGATACCGGCGATGAGTCCCCGCAGTCCGCGGTCGCTTCTGCCCATGAGGACGCCCAAGAGGTCGCCGCGGGGTGCCGCGAACACTCTGGCAGCCTGTACGAGCACATCGACACCGTAAGCGCTGCCCGCGACTTCGATATGGTGCGCGCGGTCCTCGGCCAGGAGAAGCTCAACCTCCTCGGATACTCCTACGGCACCTTCCTCGGCGCCACATACGCGGGCCTTTTCCCCGAGAACGTCGGTCGCTTCGTGCTCGACGGAGCCCTGGACCCGACCCTCAGCGTCAACGAGGTCTCCGCCCTCCAGATGCGAGGCCTCGACGCCTCGCTCCAGCACTGGATCTCCGACTGCACCACCCAGACCACCTGCCCGATGGGACGCAACCTCCAGGAAGGCATCGAGACCGTGCGCTCGTTCCTCGACTCCCTCGAGGACAACCCGATGCGCACGAACGACCCGAACCGTCCGCTCACCGAAAACCTGGCCGTCACCGCGCTCACCGGCGCCATGTACAACACCCAGTGGTGGCCTCAGCTCACCCAGGCCTTTGGGATGGCCTGGCAGAAGAGCGACGGCAGCGGCCTGCTCGCCATTGCTGACACGCTGAACTCGCGTAACCCCGACGGCACCTACCAGGACAATTCCTTCGACGCGATCAACGCGATCAACAACCTCGACTACTCGCCCGAAGGCACCATCGAGGAGTGGGCCGCCCAGGTGGAGACGCTCAAGAACGAGCTGCCGATCCTCGGCAAGTACGTGGGCTACCCGTCGGCCGGCCTCGAGGCGTGGCCCACGAAGCACGCGCCCCGCTCGCGCATCACCGCGCAGGGGGCGGCCCCCATCGTCGTCATCGGCACGACCCACGACCCAGCGACGCCTTACTCCATGGCTCAGGGCCTGTCGGGCCAGCTCGCCAGCGGCGTCCTCGTCACCGTCGAGGGCTGGAACCACACCGCCTACCGCCGCGGCGCCAACCAGTGCGTCACGCGGGCCGTCGAAGATTACTTCGTGAAGGGAACCGTGCCCACCGACGGCCTCATGTGCCAGTAGGGACGTGACTCACGACATCCCTATGGTGGGTGTCTTGGTTTGCGCTCGGCGCGATTCGTCCAGTAGAGTTGTGCCGTTGCCTGCACGCCCCGGAAACGGTGGAACGGCAGGCGCGGCCGCCTTAGCTCAGTCGGCAGAGCGATTCACTCGTAATGAATAGGTCGTGGGTTCGATTCCCACAGGCGGCTCCGATGCGCCCACCCGGTTCCGGGTGGGCGTTTTTGTATGTGTGTGTGGTGTCGCGGTGCTGCTTGTGGCTTGTTGCCCCACGGGTGTTCCGGGCGCCGGAGGGCCCGGCCGCTGTGTGTGCCGGTGGGCGGCGGCCCGCCCGCGAGTCGTCCGCGCCGCGAGCTTCGCTCGGCGCGTCGCCTCGAAGCCCGGCCAGGCCCCGCCGCCGCCCACGGGCGCCGCAGCCTGGTTCTCCGGACCCCCAGTGTGGTCTGGCTTGTCGTGCTGGGATTTTGGGGCGCTTCGCTGTGTGTTGTTACAAACGTCGTCAATCGGAGGTGTTTGGTCAAGTCCTGTGGAGTGGTGTAATCGTTTTGTGTCCTTCGGAGTGGGTTATGCGCTGAGTTGGAGTGGGGGTTCCTCCTGTTGGGTGGGTTGGGGTGTGAGTCGTGATCTGGTGAGGATGTCGAGGCTGAGGTAGCGTCGGCCTTCGGCCCATTCGTCGTTTTGTTCGGCGAGGACGGCTCCGACGAGGCGGATGATTGCGTGGCGGTTGGGGAAGATTCCCACGGTGTCGGTGCGTCGGCGGATTTCGCGGTTGAGGCGCTCATTGGGGTTATTGGACCAGATCTGGGTCCACACCCCGGTGGGGAAGGACGCGAACGCAAGGACGTCTGCCCTGGCTTGATCGAGGTGATCACACACGGCGGGGAGCTTGTCGTGCACGTAGTCCAAGAGCCGGTCGTATTGAGCGTTGACCGATGCGGCGTCGGGCTGGTCGTACACCGAGTGCAGCATCGCTTTGACGGCGGGCCATAGTGCTTTGGGGGTGACCGACATGAGATTAGCGGCGTAGTGGGTGCGGCATCGTTGCCAGGTGGCTCCGGGCAGGTTGGCGGCGATGGCTTCAACCAGGCCCAGATGGGCGTCACTGGTCACCAGGCGCACGCCGGTCAGGCCCCGGGCGACCAGGTCAGAGAAGAACTCCTTCCAGGCTGGAGCGGTCTCACTGGTAGATACGCGTACCCCCAGCACTTCTCGGTGTCCGTCATTGTTGACTCCGGTGGCAACCAGGACCGCGCACGAGACGACGCGGCCTCCTTCGCGTACTTTCATGGTGAGCGCGTCAGCGGCGACGAAGGTGAAAGGCCCGGCATCGTGGAGGGGACGGTTGCGGAACTGATCGACGTGTTCGTCTAGGTCTGTTGCCATCCGTGAGACCTGGGACTTGGACAGTCCTGTGATCCCCAGGGTTTTGACGAGCTTGTCCATGCGGCGCGTGGATACTCCTGCTAGGTAGCAGTCAGCGACCACTGTGATCAAGGCGCTTTCGGAGCGTTTGCGGCGTTGCAGCAACCATTCTGGAAAGTAGGTGCCTGAGCGCAGTTTGGGGATCGCCACGTCAATGGTGCCGACCCTGGTGTCCAGGGGCCGGTGGCGATACCCATTGCGCTGGGTGTGACGCTGCGGATCTTGTTGGCCCCACTGGGCCCCGCACACGGCATCAGCGTCCGCTGATAGCAACGCGTTGATCATGTGCTGAAGTAAGGAACGCATCAGATCTGGGGATGCCTGGGACAACGCCTGGCCAAGCATGCCAGCAGGGTCGATAATATGAGGAGCGGTCATCGTTGTGCCTCCAAATCGTTTCGAGTCAGAAGTAGAGAGCTTTCTCGAAGGATCACACGGTGACCGCACCCATATCAAACGAGCCGACCACCACACGGTTACACCACTATGCGGGACGCTACT
>JVKM01000013.1 GCA_001072465.1 Xylanimonas cellulosilytica
TCGCCTTGAACAACATGGTTGGCGCGCAGCTGGTGGGCGTGGAGCCCAGCCTGATTGCTTCCCAGCAGTTCAAGCTGGATCCTAAGGGCCAGACCGTGGTTAACAAGAACGACACGGTCTACCAGATGATGTCGGCCACCGACTTCTGGCGACTGGGCAATGACACCTACGACCTGTGCGTGGAGCAGAACTGCGAGTACTACTCGTCCTGGACCGTGGACGTGGAGGGCTCCGGCTCTGACCTGACCTACGTGTGGACCCTGAAGATCGAGGGCTCCGACCAGCCCGACAAGCCGCTGGTCCGCCGCTTCAAGGTCGCCAAGTAAGCAACCGGGCGCGTTGCAGCGCTCTTTCATCTTCCATCAATTTTAAGGAGCTACAAATGGCCGGAGAATCCGTTTCCGTTGACAGCGCAAAGCAGGTAGCGGCAACCACGAACGTCGTCGAAAGCGGACAGGCAGTCACCTCGTCCGCGCAGGGGTCGTCGTCCCTGGGCGCCGCTCAGAAGTCCATGTTCTGGGGGCAGGAAGCTGGGCCCCGCTCCATGGGCGACAGCTCCGCCAAGCTATTCGACACGGTGTCGGAAGTCCTCGCAAAGGAAGCAGAACTCATCACCACCTTCGAGGCTGAGATCAACGCCACCCTCAAGAGCTTTACCGGGACGGAACAGGACAACAAGCTGCAGCTGGCGCAGATTCAGGAAGCGCTGAACCGAGTCGACAAGTCCGACGCGGCAGCCGCACTTAAGGCAGCACAACACGAGCTAGAGAAGTTCGTCGGAGGCTCAGTACTTGCCCTGCCCTCTCTACTTCCCAAGCAATCGGGGACGACGCATTCAACGGCTAGCGGCGAATCTACCACCCAGGCTCCTACGCAAAGCGCACAGCCCGAAGTCTGAGTCACTTTTCTGGCTGTAGAAAGGATTTTGTTATGGTTTCCTCTCCTATGTACGAACGCCTCAAGGTCTTCATGGAGGCTGCCCGCTCCAATCGCGACCTGGACGCGTGGGACTCCGACCACAAGCAGACGCTCAAGGGCCTCGAAGAATCCGTTGAGCGCCTCAAGCAGTACCGCGACTCGCAAGGATTTGTGGGCGAGACAGCCGAAGCCATGAACGCTTGGGTAGATCGGGCAGTAGAACGCATCAATACTCACGCGGAAACCTATAGGAGGGGACACAACACCTATCAGGCAGGTCGCTTGGCCATGGCGGCAGCACTGAGTGAGGGACAGCTCCTCTCTGAGACGCTTTTGGATGCCGACACCGCAGCCATGCGCGACAACCCCGTCGTCATGGTTCCTAGCTCCGATCCCGGAGGCGGCATTTCCGTGCTGGGCAAGCGCTTCACAACCGGCGCCGCCTACGTGGACGCAGTCGAGGCTCAGGCCAACGCTCAGCGCGAGGCAGCGGCGACGCGCATCCTGGAGCGAGTGAACTCGATGACGAGCGATCTCAGTAGCAGCATGCAGGAGATTCAAGGTCTTGTAAACGCTCAGAAGGAGAACCCTGATTGGGAGGGCTCCTCACATCCACATCCGGGTGCCGGTGCCGCAGACACATGGGCGAATAGCGCGTCTGATTCTTTCGGCCGTTCCGCAGGCCGCAACCCATCCTCGGGCACCTACCCGGGTGGTTTCGCCCAGCCGTGGTGGAGCGAGGCGGACGCCGCCGCCGCACAAAACCGTACGGTCGCATCGGGCGCAATCCCGACCCAGGAGCCGGCCTACGGTGAGCTTGGGTCGCGGACGAACCCGATCACGGACCCCCAGGAACTGATGGGCACCGACCTGCTCCACACCGCTGTGAACGGTACTGCGTACCGTAACGGCGTCGTCGGCGGGCACACCCCCGCCCCTCCGGCCGACGTGGATCACCCGCTGTGGCGCCTTAACGGCGGCGCAGCCTCCGACTCTGCAACGGCCGGCCGCCTCGGCGGCGCTGGCGTCCTTGGCGCGGGCGCACTCGGCCTGCGCGGTGCAGCCCGCATGGGCTCGGGCAGCTTCGGCGGCTCCGGCTCCCTCGGCGGCTCCAGCGTCTTCGGCCGCTTCGGCGGCGCCGGTTCCGGTTCCAGCGCCCTCGGACGCTTCGGCGGCGCGGGTGCCGGCGCGAACGGCCTCGGCGGGTCCGGTTCGGCCGGTGGCATGTCCGGCGCCGGTCGTATGGGCGCTGCGGGCATGCGCGGCGTGACTGGCTCCACCAGCGGCATGGGCGGTGCGGGCACGGCCGGCCTGAAGGTCGGCTCCTACTCGGGTTCGGGCTTCGGCTCCTACACTCCCCCCGCGGGTTCCGCGGGCGCTGCCGGCGCTGGCAGTGCGAACGGAGCCGCCGGTTCCTCCGGCGTCACCGGCACCACGGGCGCGAACGGCGGCGGCGCTGCCGGCGCGGCTGGAGCTGCCGGCAAGGGCGGCGCGACGAACGGCGGCTTCATGGGAGCCGGCGCGGGTGCGGGCGCAGGTTCTGGCAAGGACGACAAGAAGGGCCGTAAGAGCCGGTACGTGGCGTTCAAGTTCGACGACGACGAGGACGAGCTGCCCGCAGGCTACGTGAATCCCCTGTCGCAGACCTCCGGCACTGACAAGGACATCACGCCAGCGAGGCGTAACGATGACGGATGGGACCCGCGCCAGTGGTGAGCATCTCTTCCAACGCCGCGCCCCGTTCTCCCTTCGGTTTTGTGGGGAGGGCGGGGCGCGCCGCGCGCGCCCTGACCACCGCCGCCTCCGCACTCGCACTGGCCGTCGGTGCCCTCGCCGTGGCCCCGGTCCCCGCGCACGCGGCAGATCCCATCACCACCCAGGAGTACTTCTCTTACTATCATCTGGACTCCGCTCGCCAAAAGGGTTACACCGGCAAGGGCATCACCATCGCCCTCATCGACGGCCCCGTCGATACGAGCGCCCCTGAACTGGCGGGTGCCAACATCGTCGACAAGAGCCGCTGCACGATCGAGGACTCCGCGAAGGGTATTCGTCACGGTACCGACATGGCGACTATTCTGGTCTCCCCATACACCGGCGTGGCCCCCGACGCCACGCTGTACAGCTACCAGTTATCCAACAACAGTTCAATTTCTGAAGGCACCTGCAAGAATGACGGAAAGAGGCTCAACAGCTTCGACACGCTCATCAACCAGGCAGTCGAAGACGGTGCCCAAATCATCTCCATCTCACAGGGAACAGGGTACCTGGGTACCGCCGCCAAGTGGGCCATCGCCAACGCAATTGCGCACGGTGTCATCATTGTTGCTTCAGCCGGCAACGCGTCAGATAACGAAAACACCACTCACTTGGGCCGCTACTCCGGCGTTGTGGGTGTTTCTGCCATCAACACGGACGGCACGTTCGCATCGTATTCCTCCTGGGGCAACGGAGTCGTGACCGCCGCTGTCGGTGGACCCTTCAACACCCTCGACGAAAATACGAATCAGCCCACCACCGTGCAGGGCACCTCTATGTCGACGGCTCTCGTCGCCGGCATGCTGGCCCTAGCGCGTCAGAAGTGGCCCGACGCGACCCCCAACCAGATCCTCCAGTCTCTCGTGCGCTCGGGTCTGAACCCCAATCATGACTGGAATGAGAAGACCGGATACGGCGCGGCCGCCTTGGGTTCCCTCGTGAACGACGATCCTTCGCAGTATCCGGACGAGAACCCGATCCTCCAGAAGCAGGGAGGTTCCGAACCCACGCCTGACGAGGTCGCCGACTACGCTGACGGACTTGTTAGTCCCACATCAACCGTAGATCTTCCTGATTCCTACGTGTACCGGGGTGCCGACGACCAGGTCGTCCTGTATCAGTCGGATCTCAAGAATGAGATTCACCTGGGAACGAGTCCCCGCTACCACCGGAAGTGAGCATGACACACGCGCAACCATGCGCGCAGCCCGCGCCCCGTTCTCCCTTCGGTTTTGTGGGGAGGGCGGGGCGCGCCGCGCGCGCCCTGACCACCGCCGCCTCCGCCCTCGCACTGGCGGTCGGAGCCCTCACCCTGGCCCCGGCCCCCGCGCACGCGGCGGACCCCATCACGACCCAGGAGTACTTCTCCTACTACTATCTGGATGCCGCTCGCGAGAAGGGCTACACCGGTAAGGGTATGACCATCGCCCTCATCGACGGCCCCGTCGACACGAGCGCACCTGAACTGGCCGGCGCCAACATCGTCGACAAGAGCCGCTGCACGATCGAGGCATCAGCACGCGGAAAGCGTCACGCTATCGATATGGCTGCGATCCTCGTGTCTCCTTACACTGGTGTTGCACCTGACGCGACGCTTTACAGCTATCAGTCTTCCAATGTGGATTCTATTTCCGCGGGCTCATGCGAAACCGACGGCAAAACCCTCGATAGCTTCGGGACGCTGATCAATCAGGCAGTTGAAGACGGCGCTCAGATCATTTCGATTTCACAGGGGGCGCCAGATAAGTCCGATGAATTGAAGTGGGCTATTGCCAATGCTGTCGCGCATGGCGTGATTGTCGTCGCTTCTGCCGGCAACGAGGGGAAAGACGAAAACTCTTCCCACCTGAGCAAGTGGTCTGGTGTTGTGGGTGTTTCTGCCATCAACACGGACGGAACGTTCGCGTCCTACTCCTCCTGGGGCAACGGTGTCGTCACCGCAGCTGTTGGCGGGCCTTTCAACACTCGCGATCCGGAAACGAATCAGCCCACGAGCGGTAAGGGCACTTCTATCTCGACGGCCCTTGTCGCCGGCTTCCTAACCCTGGCACGCCAGAAATGGCCCGATGCCACACCCAACCAGATCCTCCAGTCCCTGGTCCACACCGGCCTGAACCCCAACCACGAGTGGAATCAATACACCGGCTACGGTGCTATTGACGGCGGCGGACTCGTCATCGACGACCCCTCGCAATACCCGGACGAAAATCCGATCCTCAACAAACCGGGAGGTTCTTCACCTACTGCGCAGGAAATCGCTGACTACGGTGATGGAATCATTGATCCCACCACCAATCGAAAGGTCCCCGATTCCTACGTGTACCGAGGCATTGACGATCAAGTCGTCCTGCACCAGTCCGACCTCAAAACACCGCTGCACCTGGGAACGAGCCCCCGCTACCACCGGAAGTGACCATGACACACGCGCGACCTAGCGCGCAGACCGCGCCCCGTTCTCCCTTCAGCTTTGTGGGGAGGGCGGGGCGCGCCGCGCGCGCCCTGACCACCGCCGCCTCCGCACTCGCATTGGCTGTGGGTGCGCTTATGGTGGCGCCCGCTCCTGTTCTCGCCGATGACGGAGTTACCACCCAGGACTATTTCTCCTACTACCACTTCGACAAGGCACGCGAGAAGGGCTATACAGGTAAGGGCGTGACCATCGCTGTCATCGACGGCCCCGTAGAACTCAGTGATCCAGAGCTAGCCGGCGCCAACATCACCGACAAGAGCCGCTGCACCATTGAAGCATCCATTGAAAACCGCTACCACGGCAGTGAGATGGCAGCGATTCTGGCCTCCCAGAAGTACGGCGTCGCCCCCGACGCGACAATCCTGTCCTACCAGGTTCGCTCAACCGGAGACCGCTCAGCGGGCACCTGCGATGATGGTCCAGAGCAGCTCGATAGCTTCGCCGCACTGATCAACAACGCCATCGATGACGGCGCACAAATCATCTCGGTCTCCCACGGTTCAACCGATCACGGCGTCGCACTCAAAATGGCGATCGCTCGCGCGATGAGCAAGGGCGTCATCATCGTCGCCTCCGTTGGTAACAACGGGAAGGACGAAAACGACACGCACCTGAGCTGGTGGTCTGGCGTCGTAGGCGTCTCCGCCATCACCACCGACGGACAGTTCGCCTCGTATTCTTCCTGGGGAAACGGAGTCACCACATCAGCTGTCGGTGGCCCTCTCACCGTCCGCGATTTTGACACAGGCAAAACAGCCACCACAAACGGCACATCAAACTCCACCGCACTAGTCGCCGGCATGCTCGCCCTCGCACTCCAGAAGTGGCCCAACGCAACCCCCAACCAGATCCTCCAGTCCCTCGTCCACACAGGCCTGAACCCCAACCACGAATGGAACAAGTACACGGGCTATGGTGCGATCGACGGCGGTGCGCTGGTGAACACTGATCCGTCGCAGTACCCCGACGAAAACCCCCTGGCACAAAAACAGGGCGGCTCCTCCCCCACCCCAGAGGAAGTGCAAGACTACGCTGACGGACTCATCTATCTGCCCACCGACATGGATCGATTCCCCAAGTCCTACATCTACCGCGGCACTGACGAAGACATCGTCACAGGTCTTAGCTACGGCATCGACATCCACCTGGGAACGAGCCCCCGCTACCACCGGAAGTAGCCTCGGCAACCCGACACAGCGAAGCGCCCCTGCCACCCACCATTCATCCGTGGGTGACAGGGGCGCTCCCCTCTGCGCTACTTCTTCTTCGCGTTACTCGCATTGCTCGCGTGGAAGCGAGGGCTGGTCCCCAGGTGCGTCGGATAGCCGTGCTCGCGGCTCATGGTGAGACGCTCATCGAAACCCCGATACTGGTAGGAATTGTCCGCGTTGATGCGCCTCGGGTCCACCAGGCCGTCCGCATAGTCCGCGATGTCTTGGCGGGTCGGAATGGACTCGTAGCCCTTGTTCAAGAACGGGTTCTCGTCCGGGAACTGGGTCGGATCCGTCGTCAGCAGCACGTACGGGTCCACCGCGCCGTACCCCGTGTACGGGTTCCAGTAGCCGCCGTTGCCGCCGATACCCGTGCGGGCCAGGGCCTGAAGAAGCTGGTTCCCCGTCGCCTCGGGCCAGCTCTGCTTCGCCAACGCCAGGAAGGACGCGACCGTAGGAGACGCGAACGACGTCCCCTGCCAATACGAGGTCTCCCACGTGATGCCGCTCCTCGCGTAAGGACGCGACACGGACGCAGTCGACACGAAGTCCCCGTAGTTCGAATACGAGGTCAGCGACCCATCGGGATTCACCGAGGACGCCCCCACCACGCCGGTCATGCGCGCGAGCGACGTCTTCGGGTTGTACTCCGACTCATTGCCGAGAGGGGCCACGACGGGCACCTTCTGCGTGATCGCGCGAGCCAAGGCCCAGCGCATGCTCTCAGTGTCGGTGCTGTACGTCGACGACATCGTGATCACGTCCACCCCATCGTTGAGCGCCAGCTCAATGAGCACCGACACCGTCGAGTAGCCACGATCCCACCAGCCGATCGCGCAATCCCTACTCGGCGTGTCACCCTGCAAAGACACCGTGTAGCGGTTGAGCCTCGCCTCGGGAGCGATCCCAAACTCCGGGGCTGAGATAATCTGGGCGATGACCGTGCCGTGCTCCCAGCTGTCCTCGCTGGACTCCACGTCGCAGCGGCTCATGTACTGGGTGTTCGCGCCCTGCAGCTCCGGGATGTTCGTGTTCACCGGGCCGTCCAGCAGGCCGATCGTCACGCCCCGGCCGGTGTAACCCGACGCGTGGAGCTGCCCCAGGTAGTAGTAGGAGTAGTAGTCCTGCTCGTCCGACGTGATCGGAGCGCGCGAGGCCTGGGCCGGGGCGGCAGGAAACACGAGGGCCGCGCCCGCGAGCGCGCAGGCAACTCCCAGGCCGGCGCCGCGCCGCGCCAGGCGTGCCATCAGATGACTCATCAGCTGTCCTTTCGCTGTCCTACGGCACCGTCACACACTGGGTGACCGGCGCGGACTCTCGGCCCGTGGAGGTGACGACGAGGCTCACGGTCAGGCAGTTCTCGCCGCTCACCGCGGTCGTCGTCAGGCTGTTGCGGCGCATCGTCTCGGCCACCACGGCCTCGCCCGGGCGGGTGAGCACGTATTTGAACTCCAGCGCGCCGGGCTGGTACTGGCCCTGCTCGGGCACCTCCCAGCCCCAGCGGATCTCGTTGCCGTTCGGGGTGGCCGTCAGCCCAGTCACGGCCTCGGGCGGGACGGCTCCCGCGTCGCCCTGATCGGAGTTGCTCACTGTCCCCGCGCTCGAGGAGGGGGTCGGCGTGGATCCGCCGCCACCGCCTCCGCCCAGGTGGATGCTGTGTCCGCCGCCGGTGAGCATCGCGACGACCAGGCCGGCCGTCGCCAGCACCATCACGAGCGCGAGGACCGGCACCACCCACGCGGGACGCTTCGACTCCCCCTCAACCAACCCGGTTCGGTTCGTCGTCGAGTTACCGGCCCACGCCTCGTTCGACGAGGCCTGGGGGCCATCCGCGAAACTCCCGCGGCGGGTGCGCGTGCGCTCCGCGTCCAGGGCCGCCGCAGACGGGGCGGACAGGGCCGAGGAGGGCGCGCTCGAGGAGGCCACCACACTCAGCTTCATCTCCGTGACCGGGCGGTGCATCTCGCGTTCGACCGTCTGCAGCGCGTAGCCGAGGGCTGCCGCCGACCCGAAGCGCTGCTCCGGGTCCAGGCTCATCGCGCGGCGCACGATGGCCGTCACAGCGTCGGGCACACCCGGGCGGTCGATGCGCGACACGCGGCCACGGGCGACGCGCTGGGCGACCGCGTGTGCCGAGTTGTCCCCGTCCTCCACCTCGAAGGGCGAGCGGCCCATGAGAAGCGTCCACAGGGTCGCGCCCAGGGCCCACACGTCCTGCGTCGGGTGAGCGCGCGCCGTGCCCGCAATCTGCTCGGGCGGCGCCCACATCACCGAGAAGCCATCGCGGCCGCCGCGCGGGTCCGCACCCACCGGCTCGGCCACGCCGAAGTCGGTGAGCACCGGCGACCCGTAGGCGTTGATCATGATGTTGCTGGGCTTAATGTCGCGGTGCACGTAGCCCGCGCGGTGCAGCATCTCAGCGCCGCCGCACATGCGGATCACCATCGACAGCGCGCGGTCCGTCGACATCGGGTTTGCGCGCACCTGATCGAGAATGTTCGCGACCGGGCAGTACTCCATCACCAGGTACGGGCGTCCATCCGGCGTGCGCCCCGCGCCGTACAGCTGGGCCACCGCCGGGTGACCCGACACGAGGGCCATCACGTCGGCCTCGCGGGCGATACCAGCCTCGCCGTCCGCCCCACGATCCCTGCGCGCCACCTTGACGGCCACCTCACGGCTGGGCAGCTCCTGGCGGCACAGGAACACGTCCGCGAAACCACCCGACCCGAGCGGACGAATCCACTCGTAACCCGGCAGCGACGGCACCATTCCGACGCGAGCGTCGCTATCCATCAGCGTTTCCCTTTCCTACGGCCCATGCGCTTGGCCAGCGAGCGACCGCCCTTGCGAGCCGCATCAGCCTGACGGCGGGCGCGACGGCGCCAGCGCAGCGACTTCAGCGACAGCGCGTAACGCGCTCGCGCGAACGGCGACACCGAGGCCGCCCACTCGCGACGCAGTTCATCCACGTCGTTCCACGCCTGCTCCGCGTCCTCGGGCCGGGCACCGCCGGCAGCGAAGTCCGCGACGTCTGCGCGGCGCGCCACGGTGACGGCCCGGGGAACCGCGCCCGAGAACAGCGACCAGCCGGGCACGCGCACGTCCGCAGCCGAGCGCTTGCGCGCTTTGCGGGCCTTGGCGTCCCCCTCCTCGTCGCTCTCGGACTTCTTAGGCGTCCACTGCGAGGCCAGCGCCCACGCGACCTCCTGGCGCGTCAGGTGCGGCTCAACGACGAGGCCGGAGTCGATCGCGGTATCCACGAGCTCGTCCCACGAGCCGCGCACCGACTCGGCGGCCTGCGCGCGGCGGCGGGTCTTACGGCGGCGAGACTTCGCCAGGAGCACCGCCAGGACCGGGCCCAGCAGCAGGAGGAGCGACACCGACACCGTGCCGATCGCCATCCACGGGATGTGGACGCCGTTCGGATCATGCGGATCCGTCGCCTGGTCGCGGGTCGCGGGCGGCAGTTCAACCGGCTGCTCGGGCGGCTCCGGGGGCTGCAGGACCTGCGGCTTGGGCACGGACTTGGGCTTGTTGACCTGCGTCGTGGGCTGCTGATCGCGCGGCGGAGTCGGGTCGAAGGTCGCCCAGCCCACACCGGGGAACTCCACCTCGACCCACGCGTGCATGTCCGAACCCGTCAGGTCGACGCTGCCGGACGTGCCCTCGCGGTAGGCGCCCATGACGACGCGGGCGTTGATGCCCTGCGAGTGCAGCATGAGGGCCATGAGGGTCGCGTACTGCTCGTCGTCGCCCACCAGCGCCTCGGCGCTGATCATGCGCTCGATGCGATCCTGAGAGGAGCCGGGACGCGAATTGATCGTGTCCTCGTTGGAGTAGTAGCCGTCCGTGTGCAGGAACTGCTCGATCGCGCGGGCCTTCTCCAGGTCCGAGCGCGCGGTCGACGTGTGATCCGCGGCCAGGGAGTCCACGTCCTTCGGGACGTTCGTGTCTCCCCCGGCGTAGCGCGCCGCGTTCACGCTGGCGAACTCCGAGTCCGCGTGTTCGCGTGGCATCGTCGTGCTCAGCGAGTAGCTCAGCTGGCCGGTCGGGCCCGTCGTCAGGGCGGTGTCCGCCCACAGGTCGTAGTTCAGGCCGTCCTGCTGCTCGGCCGCGTTGGGGGCGGAGGGCTCAAAACGCAGGACCGACACCTGGCCGATCGTGGGCACCCACGGTCCCAGCAGCTGCGAGGTCGACACCGAGGTCTGCACGCCCGCCGTATCGGCGCTGCGCCCCGGGATCGTGGACCCCACGCGGCGGTATCCGGCCGTGCCATCAGCCGTGTTCGTGACGCCCATGCCGAAGGTCGTCCCGTCGTACACGTCCATCGCGCCCAGGCGCACGCGCGCCTCCTTGGGCATGTTGGACACGCGGATCAGGGATTCATCCTCGAGGTCCTTGTTGTAGTGGCGGTAGCTGGACAGCGGCGAGGGGTACTGGCGCGCGTCCACGGGCGGCTCGACGACGTCACGTCCGACGACGCGGTCCGAGGCCGTGGGGCCCAGCAGGGACGCCGCCGGGATCGCCGCAGCGACCATCACGCCCACCATGAGCGCACCCATGCCCACACGCCACCACACATGCACGATCTGGCGCGAGGAACCGCCCATGGTCGTCGACGCGGTGGTCGCCGTAGAGGCCATACCAATGACGATGTCGGCGCCCAGTCGTGCGCGTCCGATCGCCGAGGCCCACGCCCACCACACGATGAGTCCCACCCACCACGCGATGATGAGGAGGGCGGACGGGGAGTGGCCCGACGGTCCCCACACGATCGCGATCACGCCGGCGAGGATCAGCGGCACGGATCCCCACATGGGGCGCCCGTAGCGCACCGTGACGACGCCCGCCGCGACGGAACACACGAGGCAGGCCATCCACGGCACCATCGCGGGCCCCACGTAGGAGCCGGCCGGGGGCGTCAGCGTCAGGAGGTCCTTCCAGGCCTCAACCGAGCCGACGACGAGCGTCTGGAGGGTCCGCGACGTCGGGACCACGCCCCAGCGGGTCGTCTCACGCAGCGCGGCAGCGCCACCGAAGAGGACGTGCGAGGCCACGACAGCCGCGACGATCGAGAGCAGGTCCCAGCGCCACTTGGCGGCCGCCCACGCGACGACGAGGCCGACCACGATGCCCGCGAGCGCCGCGATCGCGCCCTGGCCGCCGCCAAAGACGGACTCGAACATGAGGATCGGACCGGAGAAGAGGACCGCGAGGACGAGCAGGGACCACGCGGGCATGGCGGCGCGGTGGATCGACCCACCCATCGTGGTTTCCTGGGCTGTGGGGCGACGGGAGCGACGCGGCGGAGGTGCCGGACGCGAGGCGTTGCGAGCAGGAGTACTCACGCGTTCACCCCCCGGGACACGAGCATCGGCAGGTCTTCGAGGGAGGGGCAGTCGATGATGACGCCGCGCGTGATCTTGCGGCGGCGACGCGCACGGCCCGGGACCACGCGGATCACCGACACGATGACGTCGACAGGAGCGATATTCGCCAGGCGAGCCGCTTCCTCGTCATCCACGCCAGCGCCGACGACGATCGAGAGCACCGAAATCCCGCCGCGCTCCATGATGCAGCGGCGCACGATGCCCGCGAACTCCGAGCGCGTCGAGGTTTCCATCTCGGACAGCGCATCCAGCATCGCCATGGGCGAGCCCGTGGGGATCCACTCGTCCGCGGTGTGCATCGACACAGTGCGGGCCTCGCCCGAGCCGGCGAGTGCCAGCGACGCGGCAACCGACACGGCCGTCTCAAAGGAGCGCCGATCCCACGCGTCCACGCGCGTGTCCAAGAGCACCATGTGGTGCGAGCGGTGAGTCTCCTCGAACTGGCGCACGATCAGGCGGCCAAAGCGCGCCGTCGACGGCCAGTGCACCGCGCGACGGTCGTCGCCCGGCTCGTAGTCGCGCAGCGCGTGGAAGGACACGTCGGAGCTCGTCAGCTTCTCGCTGGCCACACCCTCGACGTCCATCTGCATGCCCGTCGCGTCGAAGGAGAAACGCACCGTCGGCGGGTGCACGTGCACGAGGATCGGGTCATCCCATGAACGCACACGACGCAGCAGGCCCAGGCCGTCCATGCGCACGGTGCGAGCCGGGCCCACGTTGATGACGCCGCGGCGCTTCGTCATGACCGAGAAAGACTCGTTCCAGGTGCCGTTTCCGCTGATCGGGGGCACGAGGAACTCGCCACTGCCTCGTCCGATCGTCACCTCCACGAGGGTCGAACCCGAGCGGCGCCCGGACTCGTTGACCACGCGGACTCGGCCCACCGCCACCTGGCCGGCGACAATGCGATCGTTCTTCATGCGCAGGGACACCGACAGCGGGGACGGGGACGCGACCGAGGCGACCGCGACCACGAGGGCCACCAGGCCCATCACGGCCACGATAAAGCCCTCCAGCCAGCCGAAGGCGAGGGCCGCGACGGTGCCCGCGAGCATCGCCGCGATCACCGCCCACCCCACCGGGGTCAGCGCGCCCAGCCAGCGGGCGACGCCCTCGTAGCCGGGCAGCGCCTGCACGCGGGCGCTCAGGGCGCGCCACGCATGCCTCACAAGTCGACGTAGTTTCTTCACTGGCTCACCTCACCGGGCGACAATCGCCGACAATGTGCACCTTCTGCGCGAACAGCGCGTCGGAATCAGCCTGCGTCGCAATGTTCGACTCTATGGGACCCGCACGATCGATAGTCACCTCTTCGGTCCAACCGTCCAGATCCGAACGGATCGTACATTTGTGAGCGATCGAGGTGTCAGCCCACCCCGGAGCACTGAACTTAAAGGTGTGGCATCCACCTGGGAGCTTGTTCTTCTCGCGCCCCTGGCATGCCTCCGTCCACGTCAGGTTCACGTCCAGCTTCGTGGTCACCGTCGGGCGCTCACTCATCACCGTCTCACCCAGACCGTTGACCGCAACGACGGTCGCCTGGTAGCGGGTGCCCTGGGCCAGATCCGAGAAGGTCGCCTCGTTGACACCGCCAGTCACAGTCTGCGTCGCGCCGTTATCCAACGCCACGCGGATCTGCGTCACATCGGGGTTCGCAGCCACGGGGTCCCAACGGACCTTCAGGCTCGTCGCGTTGACGGTGTCAATCGATACGCCCACCTCAGACGGGCGGCCCGTCGCTTTGCCCGTGGCGGGTACGGCCGGAGAGGCCGACACCTGGTTGTTGCCATTGATGCCCGTCTGGCAGAAGTAGTACGTCTTCGACTGCCAGCCGGTGGCGGGCAGGATGGCGCCGTCGGAGGTCTGCGTGCCACCCGCACATGAGTTGGGGTCCTCCGAGTAGCGCAGGGTCAGATCCGATGCATCGAAGCCTCGACCGGTCACCACCGACAACCCAGTGACCTTCAGCTCACCGGGCATCCCCGTGCCCGAGAGAGTCGGGGTGGCAATCGGCGCGGGGGTCGTCACGATCGACACTGACGCGGTTCCAGGAGTCGACTTATCGCCTTCCGCGTTCTCCAGTGTCACCGACACGGTTGCGCCCCGACGCGGTGACACCTCATACAGCGTAGCCGTGCCACCGTCCGATGGCGCCTGTACAACTTTGTCATTGACCGAAATCGTGGCCTGCCCCCAGCCCTTTCCGCCCGAGAAGCCCGGGGTCCACGAGACCTGAACCGTCGCCTTGTCCGGGTTGGTCTCCGAGGCGCTCACCACCGCACGCACGTCGGTCGGCTGATCGGGGGCACCATGCGGGTAGCCCTCGGTCCGTGAGGACGGCGGAGACGGCGTGTCCGCCTTGTTCAGCGCCTGGACCTGCACCGAATACATCGTGCCGTTCTTCAGACCCGGAATCGTCATCGAGAGCTGCGAATCGGACGCCGAGTAAGCGACCGGCTGACCGCCGTTCTCCGAGGCAACGAGCACCGTGTACGACAGGATCCGGGATCCCTCGTTGTGCGGTTCTTTCCACGAGACGGTCAGGGCACCATCCGAACCCACGACCGTGGGCGCGGCCATCTGCTCGGGTGCTGCGTCAATCCGCTGCTCGGCGGAGGCAGCCGACGGATCGGAGTCCCCGGCCTCGTTGTGAGCGACGACCGTGAACGAGTGCATCTCTCCGTTCGTGAGGCCCGTGATCTGCGTGCCCGGATCGCGCGTTGGGTAGGTCTTCCCGTCGTACTTGTCCGTAATCGTGTAGCCCGTAATCGTGCCACCGTTGGAGGCACCCGAGTCGAAGCGCACGAAGGCCGTGCCCGCGCCCATCGGCGTGACCGAGACGTTCTGGGGCGGTTCGGGGCGGTCGACGACCTGCACGACGACGCGGCCCTGGACCACGCGATCCGGGTCGTTCGTCGCGTCCATGACGCGGTACACGATGGTCATGTTGCCGTGGAAGCCCGCCTTGGGGGTCACCGACAGGACGTTGCCGTTGCCCGAGGCGGTTCCCTGGCCCACGTGCACCGACGCGTCCAGGACCACGAGCGGATCCGGGAACGGGTTCGTCGTGTACTCCGAGAGGTTCACGTCCACCGTCTGGCCGGCCTTCGCCTTGATGCGGGCCTCCGTGGTCGTCACGAGGGGCTTGGAGGACTTCACGATCGTCACCGGAATATCGGCGTTGACCGCGCCCGAGCCGTCGTCGACGCTGACGGTAATAGCGCCGACCGGGCCCTTGGGCTGGTCCTTCTTGCCGGACACCGTCAGGTTGTAGCCGTCCAGGGAGACGTCCACGCCGCCGGGGGCCTTCACCACGGCGTAGGAGAAGCTGTTCTTGGCCTGGTCGTCCGGGTCGTCCACCATCTGCGTGAGGTCGACCGTCACGCTCTCACCCTGGCCCACGATGATCGGGGTCGGGGTCAGGCGCGGCGGCAGGTTCCTGGCCGGCTGAATCGTGATCGGGATCGTCAGGGTCGAGGACAGCGCCGAGGCGTCGTCCGAGGCGCCATCACGCACCGTGAAGGACACCGAGGCCTTGCCCGAGGCCGTGTCGGGTGCGCTCAGCGTAATGTGCGTGGAGTCCTGGAGCGAGGCCGAGTCCAGGGCGCCGCTGAACTTCACGGACGACGCGTCCGTAATGATCGGGGAGCGCGAGTTGTCGCGCACCAGCACGTAGTCGCGCATGTCGAGGGTCAGCGTGGAGCCCGCGCGCATCGCCACCGGGACGCGCGTCGTGTCCAGGCGAGGAGCCAGCAGGTCGGTGCCAGGAACGGTCACGACCGCGCTCGCGCTCAGGCCGTCGGGGTCCGTCACCGTGTACACGACGAGGCGACGGCGAGCGTCCGTAGAAATCGACAGGTTCTGCCCCGACACACTCACGCCCGAGGCGTCCGAAGACACCGTCAGCGCGGCCGTGGTGCCGTCCGGGTCCTCGTCGTTGACGAGGACGGCAACGCTGACAGGCTTGGAGTCCGAGGGCAGATCGGAGACCGGCACGACGTCGTCGCGGGCGATCGGCGCACGCAGCGGCGCCTCAGCGTCCACCGTCACGGTCAGCTGGCCCTGGGCGCGGCCGCCTCGGCCGTCCTCGATCTGGTAGGCCACGACGAACACGCCGTTCGTGGCGGGCGCCTTGACCGTCACCAGGTCCTCGGCCACCGTCACGGTCGCGGCCGGATCCGACACCGACACCGTCGCCGGATCCGTGTCCATGTACAGGGCGTCGCCGTCCGCGTCCAGGTCGTTGCTCAGGACGTTGATGCTCACCTCGCGCCCCGGACGCACCGTCACCGAGTCGGGAACGGCCGTCGGGTTGTGGTTCTGCGAGCCCGGAGGGGCGATGCCGATGCGCACGCGGGCACGCCCCTGCACGCCGAGGCGGTCCTCGACGATGTAGGAGAAGGTGTCCGTGCCGGTCGCATCGTCGGAGGGCGTGTATTCCAGCCACTCCGTGCCCAGCACGACGCTGCCCTTGGCCGGCGGCTGGTCGATACCCACCAGGGCGACCGAGTCGCCGTCGGGGTCGATGCCGGTCAGCGGCACGGGGATGCGCGTCATCTGGCCCTGCACGGCCCACGCGCTCAGCGCCTTGGGCACGGGCGCGCTATTCGCAGCGGAGGAGGCGATGACCTCGAACGTGACGGTCGACGTCGAGCGGTTACCTACCGAATCGACGGCCGTGTACGCCACGCGCACCACGCCGGCCTCGGAGCCGGCGGCCAGGCGCACCTGGTTGCCGGTCACGAAGACCGTGCCCAGCTCGGCGCCGGTCATGACCTGCACGTCCGGGTCCAGGCTCAGCGACAGGCCGATCGGCGAGCGGTCGTTCGACAGGACGCTCACCGAACCGATGTCGTCGGCGCGCACCTTCGCTGTGTCCGGCGTGGTCTCAGGCGGAGTCTCCTCGCTCTGCGCGTTCGTCGGGATGACGCTGACCTGGGCGGTCGCGGAACCCGCGCCGTTGGAGACCGTGTAAGTAAAGGTCGTCACGTCGGTGAGGCCGCGCGGCGACGTGATGCGCAGCAGGTGGCGCTCGATGAGCGTGACCTCGAGGCCCGAGTTCGCGGGCACGTCGATCGACTGGACGACGAGGACGCCGCCCGACGGATCGGTGTCGTTGGCCAGCGGCGCGATCAGCGAGGCACCGCCGCTGGGCAGGACCGCCAGGTCGTCCTCGGCGATCGGCAGGGCATTCGTGTCGTCGTCGACCACGTCCACGCGGATCACGCCCACGGTCGTGGACGGTCCGTCGGAGACCGTGTAGGTGAACTGGAAGGATCCCGGCACCGAGCCCGTGAACGTCAGCGTGCCGCGCGAGAGGTCAGCGGAGACTGCGGTGCCCGCCGGGGCCGTACCCGCAGCCACGAGGGACAGGGCGTCACCGTTGGGATCCGTGTCGTTGGCAATCGGGTCAATCGTCAGCGGCTCAGCCACGCGCGCCACGTAGAAGTCGGCGCGCGCCACCGGCGGCACATTGCCCGCCTCCTGGACGCTCACCTTCAGCTCGCCCGTGGTCTCGGCGTGGCCATCCGACAGGGTCACGGCGATCGCCTTGACGCCAGCGCCCGAGCCCAAATCGCGGATCTGGACCGTGCCGTCCTCGGAGAACTGCACGGCCATGCCCTCGGGGGCCGTCGCCGACACCAGGTAGAACTGGTCGCCGTCCGGGTCAATCCAGTCCGACAGGAGGTTGTACTCGACCTGCGCGTTCGCACCCACCTTGATGACCGGGTGCTTGAGCTGGCGCGGGCCCTCGTTCTGGCTCCACGGGTGGATCGTCAGCGTCACGTTCGCCGTCGCGCCCGCGAGGCCATCCGAGGCCTCGTACGTGAAGGACGTCGATCCGCTCGTCATGTTCTCGGGGACGTCCGTGATCTGCAGGGCGCGGCCGCCACGCGTGCGCACGATCGAGCCGAACTCGGGGTTGGTGACCGCGCGCGCCGTCAGCACGTCGCCATCGTCGTCGGAGTCATTGTCGAGGACGGGCAGCAGCGTCGAACGGCCCGGGCGGATGCCGAACTCGTCATCCACGGCCTCGGGCGGCGTGTTCTTGTCCTTGTGCTCCGGCTCGGAGACCTGCTCGCGCTGGTCAGGGGTCGGAGTGTCCTCTTCCTCCTGCTCCTCGGTGGGGGTCTGATCCCAGTTGCTGACCACGACCATGTTCTTGTCGGGCAGCCACAGCGTGCCCGTCGAAACGTCGTTGAGGACGATGCGCGTGCGGTTCGTGCGGAACACGGCGGAGGAGGCCTCGGCCAGGCTCGGCACCGTCTGCGCCTGGTTGCGCGTGGAGTCCGTGCAGGTGCGCACGAACGCGCCCGAGCCCGCCCATGCGCCGTAGGAGCAGCCGCGGTGGAAAACGGGGGCTGCGGGGGTGCCCTTCTGGCCGCTTTCCGAGGCCTCCTGGCGCTCGATCGCCTTGCCGTTCAGGGGGACGGACACCAGCTGGTCGCCGGTCGCGAGGAGGACCGAGGCGGCCTCATCGCCAGGCATCTGCAGGACGGCGCCACTCACGTGCTCCTCGGACAGGTCGCGGACCTTGCCGCCGGGCAGGACGAGCTTGTTGCCGGTCTGGTCGTAGACGACCGGCTTGTCGCCGACCGCGGTAATCGTCGGGGTCCCGGCGGGCGTAAAGTCTTTGATCTCCGTGGTCTTGGCGCGCCACGCCTGACCCTCGCGCGTCAGCGTCACGAGCTTGGAGGAGCCGGGAGAGTACGCGAAGACCGTGCCCGAGTTCGACACCGTCACGATGCCGTCACTCAGGTCGTTGGCGACCGCATCCTCACGCAGGAGCGACATGGTGGCGGGCTCGTTGGCGCTGCCAGCCCACAGGAGGCCCTCGTTGGGGTCGAGGACCGCCAGGACCGAGCCGCCCTGAACCTGAACCGCATTGTCGGGCAGGGTGACGGACTGGCCGAGAGAGAAGGAGGTCGGACGCACCGGGGTGACCGTGCGGCTCACGGTCTCACCCAGGGTCACGTCGCCACCCTCCTGACCGATGTCGAAGGACGCGGACTTCACCGAGACCGTGCCGTCCAGCATGAGGGCGTCGTAGTTGAGGTGTCCGAGGAGCTTACGATCCTGGTTCGTCACCCAAATGCCGCCGTCGTCGACGCTCACCTGGGTGACCTCGACGCCCCGATACGCGACCGCGAGCACGCACAGCATCGCGGACACCAATAGGACGGCGAGCGCGGGTATCCGCTTCGACCAGGTGTTTCGCGATCGACGAGCCTTGTTCATGTGGCTTCCTCAGTCTCAATGTGCGCACTGCTAGGGGGCGTTGTCTGTATCCGCGGAGGGTATGGGCAACCATCCCAAGGATACACACCGACCAACCCTATGGATAAACCCCGCAGACAACAACAGGTACCGAGGAATCTGCAACCTGTCGAACGGGGTTCGCCGGGCGGTGCATGGGCATTCCGCATGCGCGAGAACCTGACCACAGTCGCGCATTTGGGCTATCGCACCTCGTCGACGAGGCCGCGGTGGGTCTCGGGTCCGCTCTCCCGATTCCGGGGTCACGGTGCCCGCCCGCGCGCGGGAACCGCAGATGAGGGTGGGTCGGGTTACGGTGAGTGCATGGCGAAAGAGAAGATCACCTACCGCTGCTCCGAGTGCGGGTGGACCTCCCCCAAGTGGGTGGGCCAGTGCCGCGAGTGCGGGGCGTGGGGCACCGTCGACCAGGCCGGAGAGGCCTCGGGCGGGCCGCGCGCGGCCGCGACTCCCCCGCGTCGCCCCGCCCTGCCGATCGGCGAGGTGGACGGCGAGCGGGCCTCGTCGCGCTCGACGGGCGTGGGCGAGCTGGACCGGGTCCTCGGCGGCGGCATCGTGCCCGGCGCGGTGATCCTCCTGGCGGGCGAACCCGGCGTGGGTAAGTCGACGCTGCTGCTGGACGTGGCCGCCAAAGCCGCGCGCACGGCGGCGGCGGGCGGGCGCGGCCCCGTCCTCTACGTGACGGGCGAGGAGTCGGCGGCCCAGGTGCGCGGGCGCGCGGAACGCATCGGCGCGCTCGAACCGAACCTCCTGATCGCGGATGAGACGGAGCTCGGCGTCGTCCTGGGGCACGTCGAGGCCTCGCGCCCCTCTCTGCTCATCGTCGACTCCGTACAGACCATCTCCTCCGCCCAGGTCGAGGGCGGGGCGGGCGGCGTCGCGCAGGTGCGCGCGGTCGCAGCCTCGCTGATCCGGGT
The DNA here is from genome assembly GCA_001072465.1 of Xylanimonas cellulosilytica. Taxonomy (GTDB): domain Bacteria; phylum Actinomycetota; class Actinomycetes; order Actinomycetales; family Actinomycetaceae; genus Pauljensenia. The sequence continues at coordinate 19,943 of JVKM01000013.1, forward strand.
CGCCAAGGAGTCCGACCTGCCGACCCTGCTCGTCGGCCACGTGACCAAGGACGGCGGCATCGCCGGTCCCCGCGTCCTCGAGCACCTCGTGGACGTCGTCTGCCAGTTCGAGGGCGACCGTCATTCGCGACTGCGCCTGCTGCGCGCGGTGAAAAACCGCTACGGCCCCACCGACGAGGTGGGCTGCTTCGAGCTGACGGACTCGGGCATCTACGGTCTCGCCGATCCGTCCGGCCTGTTCCTGTCGCGCACGACGCGCGGCGTGCCCGGCACGTGCGCGGCCGTTTCTCTGGAGGGGCGCCGGCCGCTGCCCACGGAGATCCAGTCCCTCGTCGCCCCCTCGTCGGGCGGCTCGCCTCGGCGCACGACCTCGGGCGTGGACCACGCGCGCGTGGCCATGATCCTCGCGGTCCTGCAGGCCCGCATCGGCGCGGACACGTCGGGGGCGGACGTCTACGTCTCCACGGTCGGAGGCGCACGCACGGTCGAACCCGCCATCGACCTGGCGATGGCCATCTCCATCGTGTCCTCGCTCAAGGGCGTTCCCCCGCGCCCAGACCTCGTCGCGGTCGGCGAAATCTCGCTGACGGGCGAGGTGCGCGCCTGCACGGGCACCCAGCGCCGCCTCGCGGAAGCCGCGCGCCTGGGCTTCTCCTCGGCGATCGTGCCCGCCCAGGGCAGCGAGGACCTGTCGGGAGTCGACGGCATCACCGTGTTTACTGTGTCGGATCTGTCGACGGCTATTCGTGTCGCTTTCCCGGCGGACTCGCAATAATAGGAATCACACCGACTGTTCTGGGAGGGAATCACATTGACGTCCGATGCAGCGATCCTTCGTGACGCACTGCGCGCAGTCGCGCCCGGCACGCCTCTGCGAGAGGGACTGGAACGAATCCAGCGCTCCCACACGGGTGCTCTCATCGTCCTGGGGTACACCCCGGAGGTGCAGGCCATGTGCTCGGGCGGCTTCGACCTCGACGTCGCTTTCACGGCCGCGCGCCTGCGCGAGCTGTGCAAGATGGACGGCGCGGTCATCATCGATCCCGACCAGTGGCGCATCCGCAAGGCGAACGTGCAGCTCTTCCCGGACCCGACAATCCCCACGGACGAGTCGGGTATGCGTCACCGCACCGCGCAGCGCACCGCCCGCCAGACCCACCTGCCGGTCCTGTCCCTGTCCGCGTCCATGCGCATGATCTCCATCTACGTGGGCTCCGAGCACCGCCTGGTGGAAGAGCCCGAGGCCCTGCTCTCGCGCGCGAACCTGGCCGTCGACACGCTCGACCGCTACAGCCAGCGCCTCGACGAGGTCCTGCAGACCCTCACGATCCTGGAAATGCGCGACAGCGCGACCGTGCGCGACGTCGCCACCGTCATGCAGCGCATGGAGATGATCCGACGCATTACCTCCGAGATCACGGAGTACCTCGAGGAGCTGGGCTCGGAGGGCCGCCTGCTGGCCCTGCAGGTCGAGGACCTCGTGCGCGGCTCCGCGTCCGAGCGCGCCCTCGTCATGCGCGACTACATCGCGAACCCGGACGACCTGGCCCGCGTCGAGGCCGAGCTGTCTTCGCTCGGCTCGGAGCGGATCGTGGACCTCACCGCGATTTCGAACATCCTGGGCCTGGACGTGTACGAGGTCGCGGACCTGGATCGCGAGATCACGCCGCGCGGCGTGCGCGCCCTGTCCCTGGTGCCGCACCTGTCGTGGAGCGCCATTAAGGTCGTGTCGGCGCACTTCAACTCGCTGCCGCAGCTGCGCGCGGCCACCATCTCGGACCTTGAGGAGCTCGAGGGGATCGGCCCCTACCGGGCGAAACTCATCATGGAGAACCTGGCCCACCAGGCTCAGGCCGTGAGCGCCGGCATCGTCGGCTGGTAGCCACCCGGCGGCCGGTAGCCACCCGCCGGCTCCTAGCCTTTAGCGGCCCGACTGTGCGCCGGACTGGGCGCCCGACTGCGCTCTCGACTGGGGCGCGGGGGTGGGCGCCGGCGTCACGTCGACGACGGTCGAGCCGACTTCGCGCGTGCCCATCGTGACGGCCACCTTGTAGGTGCCGGCCGCGGCCGCGCTCGCGCCACCGGCGGGAGCCGTGCAGCCGTTCGTGTACACGTATCCGTCCCAGCGCAGCGCGCCGGACCAGGTGCCGCCCGGGCGCAGCAGCAGAGTCGTCGAGGACTGCTGGCTGTCGGCGCAGCGCGAGGAGTCGTAGACCTGGTGGTCGCCGGTCGTCACCGCCAGGTTGAAGCGCGTCAGCGACGTCGAGCAGGCGACCGAGCCGCGGTTTTCCAGCGTGAGCGTCACGGGCATGGCGGAACCAGAAGCCACGGGGCTCGCCTTCGCGGTGGCCGTGATGTCGCGATCCAGGCAGGCGGGAATGTCGATCGTGGTGCCGTCGGTGAGCAGGCCATCGGCGGTGGCCTCCTGGCCGCCCTTGAGCGTGTATCCGGAGGCGTCGAGGGCCCCGGACTGGACGACGGACTGCGGGGTCGACTGGGGCGCAGGATCGGCGCTGAAGGCTCCCGCGATGGCGCGCACGGCGGCGACGATACCCCACACGATGAGCACGATGATGAGGAGCAGGCCCAGGCCGGTGATGATGCGCCGGGGCCACAGATTCACAGGCGGACGTCCGCCGCCCGAGGAGGCCTTCTTAGGCCGACGCGCGCCTGCCCCACTCCCCCGCCTGGCCGTTGACGCGCCGGCGGAAGACGCCACGCGCGTCGAGGCTCCCCGACCGCCCGTTGCGGCTCGGGAGGCGCGGTCGCCGGCGCGTCCGGATGCGGACGCGGAGCGACGGGACGAGGGACGCCTGGGGGAATTCTTACGCTGGTCAGCCACGCGTCCACGATACCGGCCCGCGCCATCGGGACGCGACTAACGCTCGGGGCGGGCTCACTTTCGCGCGCGAGAGGACTCCCACACGCGCGCTTTAGGCGGCGGCGCTGCGCTTGTGCGAGCTCGACGATCCATCGTCGTCGGGGTTGATGACGCACCAGCGTTCCACGACGAGAGCGACGATAATCCAGACGAGGCCAACCAGGCCGCTCAGGCCCGACGCGATCGCGTTGGCGACCATCGCCGAGGCCTCGAGCTGCGTGAGGGACACGATCATGACACCGATGAGAACGCCGGCGAGCGCGGCTCCCACGATTGCGCTGGCCCTGGCGAACACGGCGACGCGCATCGCGCCAATCGCGTCGATCCACGTGTCCTTGTTGGCGCGCAGGCGGCGCACGGCCAGGCCGGACCAGATGAGGAGCGCGGTCGCGACCGCGAAGACGACGGCCGGGCCGGGCGTGACGATCATGGGGGTGCCTCCCGCGCGCATGTGCGTGAAGAAGCCGAGAAAGCTGAGAAGGGCACAGACGAAGCCGACCAGCGTCACCCAGGTGATCGACAGGGGTTTCATTTAACGCCTCTTGACGATGGGGATCGCACCCGTCATCGTGGGCCGCACGACGACGCGGCGCAGGATGCCGGTCTGAGTGGCCTCGTCCTCGGGGATGGGGCCGACGGGGGTGTTGTCGGGCAGCCCGGGGGCGAGGATGGTGGAACGTCCGTCGGCATGCACGGTGGCCTTGGGGGCCTCGTCGTCGCGCCCCAGGCCGGAGCGGTCATCGACGACGCGCACGTCGTGGGAGGCGCCCACGGAGAAGTTCCAGTCGGGCAGCGCGATCTTGGAGCGGGACTCCTCGCGCTTGGACTCGAACACGGGGGCCCAGCGGGGCTTTTCGGTCCCGCTCGGCTTGTAGGTGCCGGTGCCGATCTTGCGGGTCATGCGACCGGCCGCAGAATCTGCGGGCACGGAGGACACGGGGTGCCAGGACGGGCGCGACGAGGCCTTGGCTTCGTCGGTGCGGCGGCGGCGCTGGCGGTGGGGCGGGCCGGGCACCGCCGGGGCGGTCGGGGCCTCGTCCGTGGGGGCTTCGCCCTGCGGCGCTGCGGCTTGCGGGGCTGCGTCGGGTTCGTCAGTCTGCGCGGCGGCGTGTGCGACCGGAGCTTCGGCCTCGGGCACGTCAACGTCGTGCGATGCGGGTTCGTCGAGCTCTGGCTCACTGGCCTCATGCTCGTCGGTGCTCACGGCCTCGTGCGAAGCCTGGGCGGCGGACAGGCGGCCCCAGATGCTGGCACGAGGGGCGGGGGCCTCGTCGGCGGAGACGGGGGCAGCCTCGGGTTCCTCGGCCTGCTCGTGGGCCGACTCGGAGTCTGCGGCCTCCTCAACGTCGTCGCCGGAGTCCTCGATCACCGTGTGGGCGGCGGGAATCTCCACCGGCTCGGCGGGCTCGCCCGGCCGGGTGACGAGGTCACTGACCTGGCTGATCTCGCCGGTTAGGGCCTCGATGAGCTCACGCATGTCGGCGCTGGCCTGCTCTGCGCGCTGGGCGAGGAGCTGGTCGGAGTCGGCCATGACGGCCGCGGGGTCCTCCAGCCAGTCGTCGACGGCGTCGATGATGCCCTCACGGTCGGGGGTGTCGGCCAGCAGGTCGGACACGCGACCCACGCCCTCGAGGACGGCGTCGGGCTCGCACAGGAGCCAGGGCGCCAGAACGAAGGCGCGTTCCTTGGCGCGCGGGTGCGGCAGAGTGAGGACCGGGTCGGAGGAGGCCAGGCCCTCGATCTGAATGATGTCGATGTCGACGGTGCGCGCGCCCCAGCGCTCGTGGCGCTCGCGTCCCAGCTCGCGCTCGATGCGGCTGGTCTGGGCGAACAGCTCGTCGGGGGTCGCGATCGCGGAGCCGACGACGACGGCGTTCCAGTAGTCGGGCTGGGGGGCTTGGCCGGGGGCCAGCACGGGCTTGGTACGCATGATCGGCGAGACGTCGTCGATCTGGAAGCCCTCCATGTAGGACAGCGCCTCGACCGTGTGCATGAGGGTGACGGGCACATCCCCGAGGTTGCCGCCGATCGCCAGGACGACGCGGCGCGAGCGCAGGTGCTCGGGGCGCGTTGCGTCATGGGCGGGCGCGGCGTGTGCAGCCTGGACGTCGCGACGCGTAGGCAGGGCACCGCTCTGCTCCTGCTCGGCGGGGCTGGGGGCCTGGGCGTGGCCATAGGCCTCGATCTCGCCGGTGAGGACGGAGCCGTCCTCGGCCTCGTAAATACCCTTGAGGGACAGCGACAGGGGCATCGCGTCGGTCTGGCCCGCACGCACGGTCACGGACACGTCCGTGAAGGGGTGGTCGATGGGGGCGTCGGGCTTGTGGACGGTGACCTCGGTGCCGACGACGCCCTCGTGGCTCATGACGCGCGAGGCGATGGTTTCAGCGAGGGTCTCGATGAGGTCGACGGCGGTGCCGGTGAGGACGGCCATGGCCTCGTCGGCGATATCCGCGTAGGAGACGGTGGCGGCGATGTCGTCGGCGGTGCCGGCGGTCTCGACCCACATGACGATGTCGGCGCTGAAACGCTGGTTGCGGTCGCGCTCGAAGTCGTAGACGCCGTGGTTGGCCAGCGCCCCGAGTCCTTTCAGGGCGATGATGACGCGTCGGTTAGTCAACGTCGTTCTCCTTTCGGGCGATGGCCGCTACGGTGGCTGCTACGTCGTGGACCCGAACGGCCCACGCGCCGACAGCCGCGCAGTGGGCGGCAATGGCCGCGCTGTCCGCGTCCACGTCGCCCCCGAGGGCCTTGACGAAACGCTTGCGAGACGCGCCGACGAGGACGGGGTATCCGCCCTGCGCGAAGCGCGGCAGTTCGCGCAGGATCTGCCAGCACTGGTCGCCCGTCAGCGAGAAGCCGAGGCCCGGGTCGACCACAATTTTATCAGCTGTCACACCAGCATCAATAGCGTCTTGAACCTGGGACCCCACGCGCTCGATGAGCGTGCCCACGAGGTCGTCCCCGTAGTCGAAGTGCTCCCCCGGCATGCCCGGCAGCGCGCGGTAGTGCTGGACGACGTACGCGCAGCCCGACTGCGCGACCGCCGCGTTCATCTCGGGATCCCAGCGCCCGCCGCTCACGTCGTTGATGATCGCCGCACCGACGCGCGCGGCCTCGCGGGCCGTCGACGCGTGCAGCGTATCCACCGACACGATGACTCCGTCAGTGGCCAAGGACTCGACGATGGCGCCGATACGCGCCCACTCCTCGTCCGCGCTGATGCGCGTCGAGTTCGGGCGGGTCGATTCCCCGCCCACGTCGATGAGGTCCGCTCCGGCGGCCACCATCTCCCGCGCGTGACGCAGAGCAGCCGCGACGTCCGTGTAGCGCCCCCCGTCCGAGAAAGAATCCGGGGTGACGTTGAGGATGCCCATGATCGCCGTCCGCCCGCTGGGCAGGCTCAGGCCGCCCGGCAGCGCCGGGGGCGGCGGGACCGGGGACGAGGCCGGGGCGGCGGGCAGGGGCAGGGCACTCACGTCATCGGCTCCCGGACAGGACGAGGGCCATCATCTCGGCGCGGGTCGCGCCGTCGCTCATGATGCCGCGCAGCGCGCTGGTCACGGTCGAGGAGCCAGGCTTGGAGATGCCGCGCATCGACATGCACATGTGCTCGGCCTCGATGACGACGATGACGCCCTGGGGATCCAGGATCTCATCGATCGCATCGGCGACCTGGGCCGTCAGGCGCTCCTGGACCTGGGGGCGGCGCGCGTAGCCTTCGACCACGCGTGCCAGCTTGGACAGGCCCGTCACGACGCCGCCGCGCGGGATGTAGCCCACGTGGGCGCGGCCGTAGAAGGGCAGCAGGTGATGCTCGCACACCGAGAAGAAGGTGATGTCGCGGACCAGGACCAGCTCGTCGGTGCCCGCGTGGAACTGGGTGCGCAGGTGCTCGCGCGGGTCCTCGGTCAGGCCCTTGCACATCTCGCGCCAGGCGCGCGCCATGCGGTCGGGCGTGCCGACCAGGCCCTCGCGCTCGGGGTCTTCACCGATCGCGACGAGTAGGTCGCGCGACGCCTTCTCGACACCAGCGGGATCGTAGGTCACTCCTGCTCCTCTTCCACGCCCGAGGCACCGATGACGTCAATCGGCGACACGTCAATTCCCTGCACGGGAACGGGCTTCCACTCGTCCTCGGACTTGATGCCGACCGGGTGGCCCAAGACCACGCCCGGAACCGCTGCGTCGGACTGGTAGTTCCACACGGGACGCTCGGGGGCCTTCACGACGTCCTTGAAGATCTCCGCGAGCTGCGCCTCGTCGAGGGTCTCTTCCTCGAGCAGGCGCGAGGCCAGGGTGTCCAGAACCGCGCGGTTTTCCGACAGGATGCGCCACGCCTCGCGCATCGCGTTGTCGAGGAGGCGACGCACCTCCTCGTCGATGATCGCGGCCGTCTCGTCGGAGAAGGCGCGCGGACCCTCGCCGCTGCCGTGCCCGAAGGCCTCGGTGTCGGCGTCGCCCAGCTTGACCATGCCGATGCGGTCGCTCATGCCGTAGTCGGTGACCATCGCGCGGGCCGTCTTCGTGGCCTGCTGGATGTCGTTGGCGGGGCCGGTCGACGGGTCGCGGAACACGATCTCCTCGGCGACGCGGCCGCCCATGCCGTAGACCAGATCGTCGAGGAGCTGGTTGCGGGTCTTGTTGAAGCGATCCTCGGTGGGCATGACCATCGTGTAGCCCAGGGCGCGGCCGCGCGGCAGGATCGTCACCTTGGTGACCGGATCCGTGTAGTTCAGGGCGGCGGCGGCCAGGGCGTGGCCGGCCTCGTGGTAGGCGGTCACGGCCTTGTCGTGGTCGTTCATGACGCGGGTGCGCTTCTGCGGGCCCGCGATCACGCGGTCGATGGCCTCGTCGATGGCGCGCTCATCGATGAACTGCATGTCCGAGCGCGCGGTGAGCAGCGCGGCCTCGTTGAGGACGTTCGCCAGGTCGGCGCCCGTGAAGCCGGGCGTGCGCTTGGCGATCTGGCGCAGGTCGACCTGCTCGGTGAGGGGCTTGCCCTGCGCGTGGACCTTCAGGATGGCCTCGCGGCCCTTCAGGTCGGGGGCCTCGACGGCGATCTGGCGGTCGAAACGCCCGGGGCGCAGCAGCGCCGGGTCGAGGATGTCGGGGCGGTTGGTAGCCGCGATCAGGATGATGTTGGCGCGCTCGTCGAAACCGTCCATCTCGACGAGGAGCTGGTTGAGCGTCTGCTCACGCTCGTCGTTGCCGCCACCGATGCCGCTGCCGCGGTGGCGACCCACGGCGTCAATCTCGTCGACGAAGATGATGGCCGGCGCGTTCTTCTTGGCGCGCTCGAAGAGCTCACGCACGCGGGAGGCACCCACGCCGACGTACAGCTCCATGAACTCCGAACCGGAGATCGAGAAGAAGGGGGCGTTCGCCTCGCCGGCGACGGCCTTGGCGAGGAGGGTCTTGCCCGTTCCGGGAGGACCGTAGAGCAGGACGCCGCGCGGGATGCGCGCACCCACCTTGTGGAATTTGTCCGGGGAGGCCAGGAACTCGCGGATTTCCTCGAGCTCCTCCACGGCCTCGTCCTCACCGGCGACGTCCGCGAAGGTGACGTCCGGGCGCTCCTGGTTGAATTCCTTGGCGCGCGACTGCGTGAAGCCGCTCATCATCCGCGAGCCCGACATGGAGCGCATGATGAAGTAGAACGCGACACCCAGGATCACCAGCGAGATCAGCAGCTGAACGACGCCGCCGAGGATGCCGGACTGGGGACGCACCGCGTTCCAGCCCTTCGCGGGAGCCTTGTCGGCCACCGTGTCCAGGATGTCCTTGGTCTGCACGTAGGAGTACGTGAAGTAGACGTCCTTGCCCAGGTCAACGGTCTTATCATCGCCGCCGGTGCTCTGGTGGACGTAGTTTTCCGTCAGCGTCAGGTTCACCTGCTGGGTGCCCTCGTTGAGGACCACCCGCTCGACCGTGTCGCCCGAGATGAGCGCGAGGCCCTCGGAGGTCGTCACGGCGCGAGGGGCGAAGAAGCCCCACATGAACCAGCCGCCGGCGAGCAGCATGATGAGCGGAACCATCACCCACCCCAGGCTGGGGCGTTTGTTCTTGATCTTCTCGTTCACGTGGGTCCTCTACAGGTAGGCGTTCTCAGTTGTTGTAGACGTGCGGCTTCAGCGTGCCGACGAAAGGCAAATTACGGTACTTTTCCGCATAATCCAGGCCGTAGCCGACGACGAACTCGTCGGGAATGTCGAAGCCCACGTAGGCAACGTCCACGTCGACCTTGGCGGCCTCCGGCTTACGCAGCGCGGTCGCGATCTTGACGGAGGCGGCGCCTCGTCCGAGCAGGTTCGCCTGCAGCCAGGACAGGGTCAGGCCCGAATCGATGATGTCCTCGACGATGAGCACGTGGCGTCCGGCCACGTCCTGGTCGAGGTCCTTCAGGATGCGCACAACGCCCGAGGTCTTGGTGCCGGAACCGTAGGAGGACACGGCCATCCAGTCCATCTCGAGGGGGGTGTGCAGCTTGCGGGACAGGTCCGCCATGACCATGACGGCGCCGCGCAGGACGCCGACGATCAGCAGTTCTTCGCCCGCGTAGTCGCGGTCGATCTGCTCAGCCATTTCGGCGAGCCGACGGTCCATATCCTCGGCGGTGACCAGGATTTCTTTCAGGTCGTTACCCATATCGGTGGCGTCCACCGTGTCCTCTTTTCGTATCGATGCTACGCGAGCGATTCCACTATAAGCGTGCCACACAAACGCTCGCCTGTTCCAGGAAGGACGAGATTCTCACTGTCAGCGCAACATCCTGTGATCGCGCAGGCAGTGCCGGGCCGCTCCGGTGGGGTCTCTCGCGGCGTGTTTCCGCCGTTTAGTCGGGGTCTGGGGACGTCGGGTCGCCCACCTCGCGCGCAACGAAAGCGATGCGCGCGTGCGCGCCGCGTCCAACACGTGAGGCGATGCCTCCGGGCAGGTCGATGGGCCCCTGGCCGCGCCACGCGACCACAAGGTCGTCGAGGGCGTCCACGTGGGCGCTGGACAACGCACGGATTCCAGCGGCACGGGCGGCCTCGCGCAGCGCCCGGGTGCGCACCGCCCGGGGGGCGCCCAGCAGGGCGGACACCGCCAGGGACGGGTGCCGCGTCTCGGAGTCGTGTTCCTCCCCCGGCGGCGCCGAGGCCGCGAGCGCGCTCGCCCACTGGGACAGGGCGTCGTCGTCGGCCGCGCACAGGGCGGCCGTGCGGGCCAGCGCGGGAACCGGGTCCACTCCCAGAGCCGAGGCCAGGGCGGGGATCGCGGCGTGGCGCAGCGCCGAGCGGCGCAGGGGACTACCGTCCGCGGCGCGCCACGGCCCGTCGATGTCGTTGGTCGGGTCCTGAAGCGGGGTAAGGCCCGCCTGGGCGCACGCCTGCTCCGTGTCCGTTCGCCGCAGCGCTAGGAGGGGGCGCAACCACGTCACCCCATCATCGTCGCGCGAGACGGGGGCGATAGCCCGCAGGGACGAGGGGCCGGAGCCGCGCGCCAGGCGCAGGAGGACCGTCTCAGCCTGGTCGTCCATCGTGTGGCCGAGGAGGATCGGGGCCCCCTCACGCCGGGCGACCGCTCGCAGGGCGGCTCGGCGGGCATCACGGGCTGAGCCTTCGGGCCCTCCCGGGCCCTCCACCGACACAGTCTCAACAACGGCACGCGCCCCCAGGGATTCCGCTCGATCAGCGACGCGGCGAGCCTCCTCGCCGCTGCCCGCGCGCAGCCCATGGTCGACGGTCACCGTCACAACAGGGATTCCCGCGCGCGCCGCCACGTCGATCGTCGTCAACGCCAGCGCCAGCGAATCCGCGCCCCCCGACAGGCCGACGACGAGAGCGGGAGGGGCCCCGGCCTCGTCGATGAAGGAGGTCAGAGAAGCGCGCACCGCCAGGGAGCAGGCGCGCAGGGGGCCGCGCGGGTTCGCACCCACGAGGCGGGATGCGTCAGCGCACACGCGCCAGCCACGCTGCCGGCTCCGCGTACTCGCGGGCGCTCGGCAGGGCCTCGACACCGGACAGAAGCTGCGCGATCGCACCCTCGCGCACGACGGTGCGCGCGAATCCTTCGGTCTGCGCCTGCAGGGCCTCGACCCCGGCCAGGGGCATTCCGGCGGCCGCGCACGCGCGCACCAGGCCGACGCCCCCGGCGTGCGCGCGGTGGGTGCGCAGCCACTGGATCGAGGGCAGGTCGCGGGGCGTGAGGACCTCCATCTCCGCGGTGGGCAGGGCGTCCAGGAGCAGGACGATGCGCACGAGTTCGTCGCTGCGTTCGGGCAGCGAGCGCATCAGGTCAGCGATGTAGGGGACGAGGTGGGGGGCGTGGGTGAGATGGACGCCGCGCAGTCCCGTGCACAGGGAGACCCATCGGCACCAGTCCGTCTGGTCCAGGGCGTAGCGCTGCACGTCGGCGAGCACGTTGGGGGCCACGAGGATCCGGCGGCCGGAGCGCACGTCCCAGATGCCCGTCGCGTCCTTGGCGAGGGCGCGCAGGATGACGGCCTCGGCGGCCAAGACCTTGGGCGTGCGCGCGTCCTCGAAGCTCTCCAGGAGCGATCCGACCGAACGGATCAGGCCGCGGCGGTCGACGACGAGGGTCGGGGAGCCGACCACCTTCTCGGAGGCCTCGGGCAGGGTGGACAGCTCGGCGAGCCGGCGATCCGACCAGGCGACCGAGCGGCGCAGGCGCGCCACGACGGCGGAGGCACCCACGCGAGAGGCCGAGGGCCCCGCGTAGGACAACGAAGCGAGAACTCCCGCGACGTTGCGCGGGCCAAACGGCATATCCATGGCCTCAGTCTAGCCCGGCAAGGCCCTCCTCGAAGGCGTCGAGGTGGCCGCGCGTGGCGTAGGCGCCCTCGGTGACGTTATCGTGGCCGATCGACACGAGGAGGACGCGCCCGCTCTTCGTCATGACGGAGCCGGACAGGGAGGTGACCTCCTGGAGGGCGCCCGTCTTCGCCTGCACGTTTCCGGCCGCGGGCTCCTCAGTCATGCGCTTGGAGAGCGTGCCTACCAGGCCCGCCCACGGCAGGAGGCGCATCGTGTTCGCCTCGGTGCCCGTGCCCTCGTACGAGGCCTTAAGGACACCGACGAGGGTGTTCGCGCTGATCTTGTCGTTGCTGGACAGACCCGAGCAGTCCTCGAGGGTCAGGCCCTCCGTGGGCACGCCGGCCTCGGTCAGGGTCTTGCGCACGGTCTCAGTGGCGCCCTCGTAGGTCGAGGGGGCTCCCGCCGCGCGCGCGGCGAAACGGCAGTACTGGTCGGCGAGGGTGTTATCCGAGTGGGCGAGCATCCAGCGCAGCTGCTCCCCCATCGTCGCCGAGCTCACCTGAGCGACGGCTCCCGCTCCCGCGGGCGGATCCCCGGCCTCGCCGAGGGTCGCGGAGATCCCCTCCGCACCGAGGGCCTGCGAGAAGACCTCGGCGACGCGTCCCGGTGCGTCCGAGTAGAAGGCGTTGGCGCCCTCGTAGGTGCGTCCGGCGTCGATCGCCATGGGGCCGACGTGACCCTCGTAGGAGCCGACTTCCTGCGCGTCCCAGGAGGACAGGTGCGAGGCACCCTCGAAGAGAGTGCCGCGCCAATTCAGAGTCACAGAGGTGATACCGCGCTGCGCCAGGGCCGCGGCCGTGTCCTTCGCGAGGGTCTGCAGGCCCGCGCGGCCCGAAACCTCAACCTCGTCGGAGGTGCCAATCCCCAGGAGCAGGTCGCCCTCCGAATCCAGGTAGAGGGTCTGGTTATCGGCACCGAGGAGCGCGCTGGTCGTCAGCGTCGCCGTCGGATCCAGGTGGTGCAGCGCGGAGAAAGCCGCGAGGGTCTTCGTCGTCGAGGCGGGCGTGTGAGGGGTGGCGGCAGCCGCATCCAGGAGGACCTCACCGGTCTGCGCGTCAACAACCGTGCCCCACGCCGTGTAGCCGCCCTCAGCAGCGGCTGCCGCGACCGGCGCCCACAGCGCCTGGACATCCTCGGCGGAAACCGGGTTCCCGGCACCCTTCGCATCGCCAGAAATCGCTGCGGGTTCGAGCGTCGAGGCCGTGGGAGCGTCCGCCGGAGTGGCCGTTTGCGTCGAACAACCGGCACCCACCAGCGCCGCCGTCGCCACGAGTGCGGCGCTAGCGCTTACAATGGCCCCCATAGACGTGCGATGCATGGATTTCCCTTCGTGGTTACTTCGGTACCTACAGTACCCGTCCATGCGCCGACACAACCAACCGGACCCCCGAGTTTCGGGGCTAATGAGGAAGGCGCGGCCATGGAATTTGACGTGACCATCGAGATCCCCAAGGGGAACCGAAACAAGTACGAGATCGACCACGTGACGGGCCGCATCCGCCTGGACCGCATGCTCTTCACCTCCACTCGTTACCCTGATGACTACGGCTTCATCGACGACACCCTGGGCGAGGACGGCGACCCGCTGGACGCACTGGTGCTCCTCGAAGAGCCCACCTTCCCCGGCTGCGTGATCCGCTGCCGCGCGCTCGGCATGTTCCGCATGCGCGACGAGAAGGGCGGCGACGACAAGGTCCTGTGCGTTCCGGCCTCGGACCAGCGCGCCTCCTGGCGTACCGAGATCGACGATGTGTCGGAGTTCCACCGCCTGGAAATCCAGCACTTCTTCGAGGTCTACAAGGACCTCGAGCCCGGCAAGAGCGTCGAGGGCGCCCACTGGGTGGGCCGCGAAGAGGCCGAGGCCGAGATTCGCCGCTCCTACGAGCGCCTGAAGGAGCACGAGGGCGAGCACTGAGCTGACTGGTTGTGAGGGGGCCGCGCGGACTTGCGTCTGCGCGGCCCCTTTAATTCGCACGTTAACCCGATAGGTGGTGGCCTGGGCGGGCTGCCCACCATGCCACCAATGGGGTTTAGCTGCGCATTGAAGGGTTAACACTGTCAGCAGAAGGGCCCGACTGCCAGGCACACGGCGCAACAAACTCGCCCGGCGGGATCCCACGACTGCTGGTCCGCGAAAAAACTCGCCCCACACGGCCCCTCCAGCCGCGTTTCCGCGAA
>JVKM01000014.1 GCA_001072465.1 Xylanimonas cellulosilytica
TCAGAGCCGGAGCCCTCCACGTCCACGGTCCAGGACGAGTAGTACTCGCAGTTCTGCTCCACGCACAGGTCGTAGGTGTCATTGCCCAGTCGCCAGAAGTCGGTGGCCGACATCATCTGGTAGACCGTGTCGTTCTTGTTAACCACGGTCTGGCCCTTAGGATCCAGCTTGAACTGCTGGGAAGCAATCAGGCTGGGCTCCACGCCCACCAGCTGCGCGCCAACCATGTTGTTCAAGGCGATGGCCTTCTCGGTGATCTGCTTCTTCTGATCGCCCGACGCGGACTGCATCTGCTGCACCAGCTGCTGCTTCTGCCCCTGAGGAATGTTGGGCAGCTTGCTGATATCGGTGGACTTAGAGCCACCTCCACCGAAGGGGGAGCAACCCGACAGCGCGACGGCAGCGAGCAGCACGGACGAGGCGGCCGCACGTGCGCGACGGGACACGAGAGAGGACATATCTTCTCCTACCTTCAGACGAAGCAATCATATGCGAGAAAGAGGACGCCGTGGCGCTATGCACACTCGACGCTCACTCTGCGCAATAAAGCTGTTATTCGTCTAGCGAACCCAGCCGCATTGAACGTGCAACACATCTCGTATTACGAGGTGCGTCGCGCGACGCGGAAGCCCTGCTTGGCGTAGACGGTCTCGTAGGAGTGGCCGGGGTGAGCAGCGCTCCCCCACGACTCGGCGTCGACCTGCTGGTCGCCCCACGCGTAGGAGCGCGCGTCGATAACGACATACTCCGGAGGGGTATCCAAGGTGCCGGTCGTTCCCACCCAGTAGACCTCGCGACCGGGCACGAGGCGCGCAAGCAGCGTCGTGTCGGTTTCGACGCTCACCCCCTCGGGCACCGCGTCGAGCGCGCCGAGGGCGGCAGCCATACGCGGGTCCTCCTTGAGGTCGGACAGGTGCCACAACGGTAGCGACGAGGCCGTGAACGCCAGCGACGCAGCGGGCACGCACGCGACCACCCACGCCGCGACGCGCCAGCCCAGATTCGACGAGGCCGAGGCCTCGTCGCAGGGTTCCGCGCCGGTTTCGGCGGTAGGACGCTCGGGCGCGAGCCACTGGTCGATGACGTCGAGCAGCGAACACGCCGCGATGGGGACCAGCACCGCGTTATAGTGCCACGAGCTCCATCCGTAGTAGCTCTCAACCGACCCCGCGAAGCGCCACGCGAGCGTCGGGGCCACCAGCGCGAACCACGGGGAGGCCGTGCCCACGAAGCCGGCCCCAGCGGCCAGGACGATGAGAGTCACAAGCTTGACGGAGGGGGTCGTTAGGATGTCCCACAGGGAGGGGATTGCGCGCGCTGCGGTGGTTCCGCCGGTCGGCGTACCCGCCCCGGTCGCGGTCCCATCGAGGGAGTAGGCCCACGTGCCCGCCGGGTTCATCGCCGGGAGCAGCACCTTCACCGTCACCACAAACGCGACGATGCCGAACAGCGCGTACGCTATCGACCGCAGGACAGCAGACCGCCCTTCACCTCGGCGACGCCACGCGAGAGCCAGGCCCGCAACGAAGACCGTCAGGCCCAGATCCTCCTTGACAAGGACGAGGGGCGCCAGCCACGCCATGCACGCTCCCCAGCGCCGCTCGACGAAGGCGACGCCTCCGAAGGCCAGCAGCGGGACGGCCACGCAGACCTCGTGGAACTGGGCGCCGACCGCACCCTGCAGCCCCCACCCCAGGCCGTAGGCGAGCCCAACGAGGAGGGCACCGCCTCTGCCGAGGAGACGCTGGGCGAGGCGCGCGATCGGCAACACCGACGCCGCGATCAGCAGGTCCTGGATGACGAGGAGGGTCAGCGCGGAGGGGAAGAGACGAAAGATCGGGCCCAGGAGCGCCAGGATCGGGTGGAAGTGGTCGCCCAGAAGGTTGTAGCCGGGCCCCTTGATAGGAACGATGGGCGCCTCGAAGCGCGAGTAAGCCTGGACGGCCTCGGCGAAGATGCCCAGATCCCACGAGGGGGCGACGAGCGCGCGCCACTGTGCCACCGAGTAGCAGACGTAGAGCGCGCCGACGGCGCAGGCGATGACGGTGGGCAGCCACCAGGTCGCGATGAAGCGACGGACGGCTAGTCGATCCAGCCCCTTCACCCGACCATCTCCGTGCGGCGTGCGTCGGAAGGATCGGTGGCCTCCACCTCGTCGCGGGCCGAGGCCGGGGCCGGGTAAGGCACGCCGATGCCCTGTTCGTGGTCGGCGCGGCGCTTCGAGCGCGCGTCGGAGTGGAAGAGCTGGCTGACCGTGGCACGCACGGCGTCGAACATGCGCGCCGGGCGGTTGAGCGAGCCGAGCGAGCGGTCCGCGCCCGAGTGCGCGAAGTTACAGGGGACCTCCATGACGGACAGGCCCGCGCGCAGCACGCTGATGGTCATGGCGGCTTCGAGCACGTAGCGGCCCGCGAAGGGCATGGCCGCGTCGATCGCCTCACGCGTCAGGCAGCGCTGGTAGCTGAGGGGGTAGTGGCAGTTCCAGCCGGTCTTGCGGCGGATGAGCCGACGGGCAACACCCGGCCCGTAGCCCGAGTACTCGCGCCCCGTCGCCGGGACGGCGATCGCCATGTCGGCCTGGCGGGCGAAGACGGCTTCGACGAGGGCGGTGGCCTCGACCGCGGATTCGCCGAGGTCGGGGGAAAGAAGCAGGATATGGCGGGGCGGCCCGTCGGGGCGGTCGCGCATGGCGGCGACCTTCACGCCGGTTTCGATGGCCGAGGCGCGCCCGCGCTCGACGGAGTGGCGCACGACGACGGCGCCTGCGGCTCGGGCGGCGCGGCCGGTGTCATCCGTGGAACCATCGTCGACGACAATGAGGAGGTCAACGCTGGGTATGGCGCGGCACGCGCGCACGGTGGCCGCGACGGCGCGTCCGACGTTGTGTGCAGCGATGACGGCGGCGACGCGCTGCGGGTGGGAACCTCTTGATCCTGCGGGATAGTTCACGACTAACAGTCTACGGGCGGCGGGGCGCGATTGCGCCCCGCCGCCCGTAATATGAGCGACAAACCTGTCTAAACGACAGGTAAAAATGTGCTTAGCGGATCGTCACAGCTCGGGAGACGAGACCCTGACGTGCGCGGCGTTCCTTGTCATCCAGGCGCTCGGTGACCTTCAGGGCCTCCTCAAGGGCCTTGGCGAGGGCCTGCGTGCCGGGCGCGACGTCGGCCGCGCTGGCACCCTCGGGCAGCTCGAAGACCGGGACGATCAGGCCGCACGCGCGGAAGGAACCCACGTAGCGGGAGCCCTCGCCGACGTTGGCCTCGCCGCGCGCGGCCAGGCGGGCGAGCGCGTCGAAGAGCTTGGTCTCGTCGTTGTCCGTCAGGAAACGCACGAAGTTACGGTTCATCTCGCACCAGTATGCGCCGGGGACGCCGGGCACGGGCTCGGTCGGGATGATCTCGTCGCGGTTCTGCTCGAGGGCGCGACGCGTCTGGTCGTCGATCTCCTCGGCCGGGTCGAACCAGAAGGAGAAGTCCTCCTCGAGCTTCATGTCCGTGAAGCTGTCGGCGTCGACGATGTCCTGGAGACGCTCGGAGGGCTCGCGCACGTCGATCGAGATGACGCCCTCGTCGCCCGCTTCCTTCGCGGCGATGGCCGCGAGCAGCGCGGCGCCCGCGTCGTGGCTGAGGTCCGCGGAGTTCGAGCGGGTCTGCAGCGCAACGAGGATGCGGCCGTCGGGGCGCACCATCGCAGGGTGGCCCTCGGGCAGGAGAGTGACGAAGTCGAATTCGACGGCGCCGTGGTCGGCGTCGGTACGTGCGGTCAGCGTGGCCGCCGGGATGAGCTCGCGCATGGCGACCAGCTCGATCTCCTTCGGCAGACCCTCGTAGGGGCGCGCAACGAAGGGGATCGGCGGGCGATACGCCTTGAGCTTGGCGGGATCGGTGACCTTCTTACGGCGGCTAGCTTTACCCATGGGTGTAATCGTAGCGGGTTTCGCCCAATCGACGAGGTGGGGGCTGGGCGAGCCGGTCCACTCACCCCAGCCCGTGCCTCGTCAGCGGGCGGCACCCCGGGCGATGACCTCCACACCGGGCAGGGCCGCGCGGTAGGCGTCGAGGAAGCGCTCGTACCCGGCCACGCCCTCGGGGGTGGGTTCCAAAGTCGAGACCGCAGCACCCGCGAAGACTCGCTCGGACAGGTAGTCCGGCAGGGCGGGCGCGGCCTCGTCCCGTGCGAGGACCGCACGATAGCGCGCGAGCACCGCGATGCCCCACGCGCCGCCCTCGCCCGCAGTGTCACCAACGGAGACGGGGATATTCAGCGAGTCGGCGAGGATCTGCTGGGCAACGCCCGGCGTCTTGAAGAGGCCGCCGTGGGCGAAGAGCGAGTCGAGGCGCACGCCCTCGCCGGCGAGGATGTCGACGCCGATGCGCACGGCCGCGAAGATGCTCATGAGCTGGGCGCGCACCGCGTTCGCCAGAGTCACGCGCGCATCGGCGGTGTGAGTGAAGACCGGCTGCGCCGCCTCCTGGCCGACGAGCGGCTCGGCGGACAGCGTGTTGTAGGCCATGACGCCGCCCGCGTCGGCCTCGCCCGTGAGCGCGTGGTGGTAGAGGGCATCGTAGATCGCCGGGACACTCACATCGGCACCAACGAGGCTCGCGAAGTCGGCGAACCAGCCGACCCACGCGTCGAGCTCGGACGCGCCGTTGTTCGAGTGGACCATCGCCACCGGCGAACCGTCGGGCGTGGTCACCATATCAATCTCAGTGTGCAGCTCGGTGAGGGCACGCTCGAGGACCGCCATCAGGAAGACGGAGGTGCCGCACGAGATATTGCCGGTGCGCTGGGCGATCGCGTTCGTGGCAATCATGCCCGTGCCCGCGTCGCCCTCCGGCGGGCACAGCGCGATCCCGGGCTGGAGCATGCCGGTCGGGTCGATGAGCGCAGCGCCCTCGGGGGTCAGCGTCCCCGCGTCCTCGCCCGCGCTCAGCACGGTCGGGAGGACGTCGCGCAGGCGCCACGGGACCCGGTCCGCGACCAGGGCCTCGTACTGATCGAGGTAGGACTCCACGTACGTGCCCGTCGTCGAGTCAATCGGGAACATGCCCGAGGCGTCGCCGACGCCCAGGACGTGCCGTCCCGTCAGCTGGTGGTGGACCCATCCGGCCAGCGTCGTGAGGCGGGCGACGCGCGGCCCGTGCTCCTCGGAGTCGAGGACCGCCTGGTGCAGGTGCGCGATCGACCAGCGCAGGGGGATGTTGAAGCCGAAGAGGCGGGTGAGCTCGTCGGCCGCGCGGCCCGTGTTCGTGTTGCGCCACGTGCGGAACGGCGCGAGCAGGTTGCCCTCGGCGTCGAAGGCGAGGTAGCCGTGCATCATCGCGGAGATGCCAATCGAGCCGTAGGAGGTGGGGGTGACGTCGTAGCGCTCGCGCACGTCAGTCACCAGGGAGGCGTAGGCGCTTTGCAGGCCGGCGACGACCTCGTCGAGGGTGTACGACCACAGGCCGCCCTCGAGATGGTTCTCCCACCCGTGGCCGCCGGTGGCGAGCACCTCGTGGTCAGGGCCGATCAGGACGGCCTTGATGCGGGTCGAACCGAATTCGATGCCGAGCGCAGTGTCGGCGGCGGCGATGGCGGCGCGAGGGTCGGTGCTCATGTGTGCTCCTTGAGTCTTCATTGACGAGGCCGGGGCCAGTGCTGCGTTAACGGTAACACTTTCGTGCACGCCCCGACGGGGACCTGAGACCCCTTATCGGACGCGCTGCACGATATCGATGAGCAACGTATCAAATCTCGACAGTACAAAGTGCCGAATTACTGAGCACCGAAGCCGTCGATGAAGAGCTCTCGGGCGCGATCGATGGCGTCCAGTTCCTTGTCCGTGAGGGGCTTGGCGGCGCTGCGCTCGATGAATGTCAGGACGACGGACGCGTACACGTCCGCGGCCAGGGGAAGCACCTCGTCGTCCACGCGACCTCGGGCCCAATCGGTAAATACCGAACAGCACGTGCGATAAAGCTGCTCATGCAGGTCGCCGTCGCCTCCCACACGGATCGCCAGCAGGGTTTTGAGGGCCTGCCCATTGCGCGCGTACACGTCGGCGAGATGCCGGGCGACGGTGCGAGCATCGCGTCCGTCGCTGAACCACAGGCCCTCTAGGGCAGGGGTGATCTCTTCGAGAAGGAAGGACACGACCTCGACCAGGAGGGCGTCCTTGTCGGTGTAGTGGTCGTAGAAGGTCGTGCGCGACACCATCGACGCGGCACAGATGTCGGTGACGCTCACGTGCGCGTAGGGCTTTGCCTGGCACGCCTTGACGAGGCCCGAGCGGATCGCCCGACGCGTCTTCCGGATGCGCAGATCCAGGTTCTTTTCGGCCTCACGCCCGTGCTTATCCGCACTCCGCAGGAACATGTCTCTCCGATCAGTTTTCCTCTATCAATGGGCTTATCCTACGCATAGCGTTCGCACCGTCCGGTATCCAACACTCCGTTTGTTATTGTGCGCTCCGCCCCACCTGTGAGCGCGATAGCGTCGAGCCATGTTCACCGAGTACACCGGCAATCGCCAATTCAACCTGCAGCTCAACCGGACCTTCGCACCGATCCTCAATCGCCCCGGAATGGACAAGATCGCAGCCACCTCACTCCCCCGCCTGCGGACGACGACGCAGATCACGGCGCTCACCCAGCACCTCGCCGAGCGCTTCAAAAAGGAAGGGGATGCGGATGCCGCGTGGCGCCTCTACGAGCTCGCGGCCTTCTACCTCGACGCCGACGACCCCCGCAAGCATCGCTTCATCGACGCAATGTCACGCTCTTTCGACGAGGCCCACCGAGGCCTCGCGCTCACCCGGCACACGGTCCCCTATCGCGGCGGGGAGATCACCGCGATGCGTTGGGAGGCGAACCCGGCGGACCGAGCTCAGGCACCGTCGGGCACCCCGACCACGCTCGTCATGATGAACGGCTTCGACGGGTACGCGGAGGAAATCATCGACTTCGCGTCCCACTTCCCGACCCGCCCCTTCGACATCATCACCTTCGACGGTCCCGGTCAGGGGCACACGGTACTGGCGGGCATGCCCCTCGAGCCCGAGTGGGAGCACCCGACGGACGCAGTCTTGGATTACTTCGGGGTGACCAGCGCGGCCGCGCTCGGCGTCTCCTTTGGCGGCTACCTCGTCACGCGCGCGGCCGCCCACTGCCCGCGCATCACGCACGTGATCGCCTTCGACATGATGTATCGGCTCCTTGACGGTCTGACGGTGCCACTGCCTCGTGCCCTGCGCCCCATCGCGAACGCGGTCATAGAGAACCCACGGCCCGCGCGGCTCATCGATGCCGGTCTGGGGATGGCCTCGCGACTCAGCGCGGACCTATCGTGGAAGCTCCAGCAGGCGCAGCACCTCACGGGACTGAACAGTCCCAGCCAGGTGCTGCGAGCCTTCGGCGACTACACGATGGAAGCTTTCGAGGGGCGCATCACCCAGCCGTGCCTCGTCCTGGCCGGAGATGCGGATCAGTACGTGCCCTTCGAGCGCCTGGGCGACGTGCGCCGCGCCCTGAGAAACGCAGAGTCACTGGAAGTACGCGCGTTCCACCACGCGCAGGACCCGGACATGGCGCAGCACTGCCAGATCGGGGACCTTGACCGCGCCTTCGCGATCATGGGCGAGTGGCTCAGCGGGCCGCGACCCCGCAGCGGCGCATGATGCCGTGCATGACCGCAGCGGCACCGTCGTTTTCGACGGCAGCCGTCACGTGGTCGGCGTGGGCACGCACCTCATCGGAGGCCCCACCCATGGCGACGCCGAAAGCCGCCCACTCGATCATCGCGATGTCGTTCGTTCCATCGCCGACGGCGACGGTCCCACACGCGGGCAGGCCGAGGCGCTGACGCAGCGCCTCAAGGCCGGTCGCCTTGGTGACGCCGAGCGGCTCGATGTCCGCCCAGGACGTCCAGCCGACGAACACCTCGTGGGTGCGTGACACATCCAGGGAGGACAGGATCCGGTCGAACTCCTCGCGATCCATGTCGGCAGCGCGCACGACGATCTTCGGCGTGGGCGTGGAGGCAAGCTCCTCCATCGACACGATGCGGTGATCGCTCCCCTCGATCTCGTTGTTCGGGAAGGGAGCGGACAGCAGGATGTCGGGGTGCGGCATCGATGCGAACACCGAGCCGGGCACGGCCGCGGCGATCTCCTCCAGGATCGGGCCGGGCACGAAGGTGCGCTCCTCGACGATCTCGCAGGTCCCACCGCTCACGCGCACGAGGGTCGCGCCGTTATTACACAGCGCCCACCCGTCCGTGAACTCCAGGGCATCGAGAACGGGAATCACGCCCTCGAGCGCGCGCCCCGAGGCGATGAGCACCTGGGCACCCGCGGCGGCGAGGCCGTGGATCCCCTCGAGCACACGCGGAGTCGCCCCCGCCGGGGTGAGGATCGTGCCGTCGATGTCGAGCGCGACCAGGACCTGGCCCGCCGACGTCGGAAAGTCGGCGGGCAGGGCGGCCGAGGCCTCGTCGAGAAGATCCTCGAAGGGGCGAGCGACTTCCCCGGTGGAGGGGACCGTCAGGAAGCGCTCTTGGCTCATCGAGCGACCGGGCTCAGAACCTCGAGTCCACCCAGGTAGGGACGCAGGGCCTCGGGCACGTAGATCGAGCCGTCCGCCTGCTGGTGGTTCTCCAGGAAGGCGACGATCCAGCGGGTCGTGGCCAGCGTGCCGTTGAGGGTGGCGACCGCGGTCATGCCGTCCTCGCGACGCTCGCGAATGCCGAGGCGGCGCGCCTGGAACGTCGTGCAGTTCGAGGTCGACGTGACCTCCATGTAGCGCTCCTGAGTGGGCAGCCACGCCTCGCAGTCGAACTTGCGGGCAGCGGAGGTGCCCAGGTCGCCGGCGGCCGTGTCGATGACGCGGTAGGGCAGCTCGACCTTGGCGAGCATCTCCTCTTCCCACGCGAGGAAGCGCTGGTGCTCCTCGGCGGCGTCCTCGGGGCGGCAGTAGCTGAACATCTCAGCCTTGTTGAACTGGTGGACGCGGATGATGCCGCGCGTGTCCTTGCCCGCGGAGCCGGCCTCGCGGCGGTAGCAGGTGGACCAGCCCATGTAGCGCTTGGGGCCATCCGACAGGTCGAGGATCTCGTCGGCGTGGTAGCCGGCGAGGGCCACCTCGGACGTGCCCGTCAGGTACAGGTCGTCGGCGGGCAGGTAGTAGATCTCGTCGGAGTGCTCGTTGAGGAAGCCGGTGCCGCCCATGACCTGCGGGGTCACGAGGGTCGGAGTCATCATCGGGACGAAGCCGTTGGCGAGCGCCTGATCCATGGCCATCGTCATGAGGGCCAGCTCGAGGCGGGCCCCGATGCCCTTGAGGTAGTAGAAGCGCGCGCCGGAGACCTTCGCGCCGCGCTTGGTGTCGATCGCATCCAGGCCCTCACCCAGGGCGAGGTGATCCTGGGGCTCGAAGCCCTCGGCAGCGAAGTCGCGGGGGGCGGGGCCCTCGTGGCGCAGAACCACGAAGTCATCCTCGCCACCGACGGGCACGCCGTCGACGACCAGGTTGGGCAGGAGACGCGCGAGGCGGTCGGCCTCGGCGTCGGCGGCGTTCGCGGCGGCCTCAGCGGCCTTCACCTGCTCGGCGAGTTCCTTGGCCTGAGCCAGGATCGCCGGACGCTCCTCCTTGGAGGCGCGGCCCACGGACTTGGAGACCTCTTTTTGGGTGGCTCGCAGCGTCTCGAAAGCCTGCAGGGCCTCGCGGCGGGCGGCGTCGGCCGCGATGATCTCATCGACGAGGCCGGGGTTCGCTCCGCGGGCACGCTGGGAGGCGCGGGCGGGTTCGGGGTTTTCACGCAGGGCACGCACATCAATCATGCCTCCCATCCTATGCCAGGTGGGCGCGCCGTGTCCCCTACCGACCCGACTTTGAATTCAATACAGCAGGTCAAGGTTATGCACAAACTACATCCCTAGGGTCTTCAAAACCCTGAAAGTTATCCACCTTTGGTGCATAACCGTGTGGACAACATGACAGCAAGCACACGTCAGCTCGTCTCTGGTGACACGAAGTGCAACGAAAAGCCACTTCACAACCCGTCCACAGGCATAAAGCGGGATACGCTAGGCATATGGACGCAATTTACTGGGCACTCGCAGCCTCCGCCGGAGCCGGAGCCATCGGAGTTGCGCGTCTGGCAACCGCCCTCACCCGCAGGCACCGCCGCCGCAAGGCCCTCGACATCCCCGCATCGGTGGACGACCCGACGCGCGGACGGCCACGTCCCTGGATCATCATGAATCCCTCGAAGCACGAGGATCCACAGGCCTTCAAGGACCGCATCAACCGCAAGGCCAAGGAACTCGGCATCGACCACGTGCACTGGCGTGAAACCACCCGCGAAGACCCGGGCACCGGGCAGGCCGTGCGCGCCCTCGAGGAAGGTGCCACCGTCGTGATCGCCGCAGGCGGAGACGGCACGGTGCGCGCAGTCGCCGCCGGCATGGCAGGATCCGGCGTCCGCATGGGCATCATCCCCGTGGGCACCGGCAACGTCCTGGCCGGAAACCTCTCCGTCCCCGACGACCCCGAAGAGGCCCTCGCCATCGCGCTCGACCGCAACCACCGCGCCGTCGACCTGGCGTGGGTACGCGTCGAAGACGTCACCCAGGAGTCCACTCAGCCCGCCGAGGGCGGACTGCGCCTCGCGGCACGCACCGCGCTACACCCCGAAGCCAGCGCTGCGGACCAGGGCGCCCCGGCCTTGTCGATGGAGCCGCGCGCGGACGAGTACGCGTGCCTCGTCGTCGCGGGCATGGGCTACGACGGCGCAACGATGGCGGACACGAACCCCGAACTGAAGAAGCGCATCGGATGGATCGCCTACGTGTGGGCCGGCCTGGGCGCAATGGGCGTTCCGCGCATGAAGGCGCGCCTGACCCTGCGCTCCCCCGCCGCTCGAGTGGCGGACCCTCTCGGCGTCGGCGACCAAATCGCGGGAGAGGCCTTGGACGAGGCCACCTCAGAGAGTCCGGAACCCCTGCGCTCACCCGCGGATGAGATCACCCGCGTCGAAGCCCGGTCCGTCATGTTCGCGAACGCCGGAGAGATGAAGATGCTGGTCCTCGCGCCCGACGCGGAGCTGTCGGACGGCCTCATCGACGTCATCGCGGTCGACGCGCACGCCGGCCTGCTCGGCTGGGCAGACGTAACCTGGAAGATGCTCGGCCAGCTCATCGGCCTGCGCCCGATCAACCTGCCCGTCTCGACCGGCAAGGTCGCATTCCGCCAGGCGAAGGGCGCCTCCGTCACGGCCGAAGAGGCCCAGGTGTGCCAGGTGGATGGCGACGCGATCGGCCTCGCCCACACGATGCACATTCGCATGCAGGCGGGCGCCCTCGACATCGCCGTGCCCGTGGAGCGCACGTGGATGGAGCTCCTGCCCGGCTGAGCCCACTTCCTTACGCGATGCGCGCCGCGCACGAGCTTGTCGCTGAGTAGCAGTGCACTACTTCGCACAGCATTGCACTACTTAGCGCGGCATTGCACCAGATAGCAGGCAGTGCAATGCCCCCACAACTAGTGCATTGCTCCCGCATCTAGTGCAGTACTGCAGAGTCTGCGCCCATTGAACGCCGACAGGAGGCATGCCGGCGACAAATTCCACGACGACGCTTGTTGCCGATGAGGTGTTACACCCGATCGGGAAGATTCAACCCCTTCTGATCGGGTGGAATCTTCCCGATCAGGTTGAATCTCCCCAAACGGGTTGAATCCCGCCGATAGTACACAAGGTATCGAGGTGCGCCGCGATGTGGGCCCGCAAAACGTCAAGAAACCTGACGCGTCAGGCCAGCGGCCAGGACGGGGCGTTGCCCGCAGCCTCGCCCGTGCCGTCCCCACCGTGCAGCAGGTCCGCGACCCACGCGCGACCCGCACGGAAGGCCTCGTCCGTCGTGCCAGGGGCAACCGACGCGCGCACGCCATCGACGCGCGGGTAGGAACCCATGAAGCGAACATCCGGCGAGTAGCGATGCAGGCCGACGAGAGCTGCCTGAACGCGCTCCTCGCGGATGTGGCCGACGATGTCGATGCTGAACGTGTAATTGCCGAGGCCGTCGCCGCTCGGGCGAGACTCGATGCGGGACAGGTCGACGCCGCGCGCCGAGAACTGCTCGAGGAGGGTCAGCAGAGCGCCCGACTCGTTGACGGGCAGGGCAACCTGGATGGTCGTCTTGTCCGCGCCGGTCGGCGGGGGCACCACGCCGGGGCGGGCCACCAGGACGAAGCGGGTGATCGCGCCCGGGTTGTCGGCGACGTCGGTGAACAGGGCCTCCAAGCCGTAGGTGTTGACCGAGACCGCGTTGCACAGGGCGGCATCGAAGGACGCATCCCCATCCGAGAGGAGCTCGGCGGCGGCGGCCGTCGACGTAGCGGGCACGTGGATCGCGCCGGGGAAAGTCTCCTCAACCCAGCCGCGGCACTGCGCCCACGCGTGCGGGTGGGTGCCGATACGGCGAATATCCTCGGGACGAGTACCCGGCAGGACAGCCAGCTGGAAGACAACGTGCACGTGCATCTCGGCGACGATGACGAGGGGGTCGCCGTGCGAGAGCGAATCGAGCGTCGCATTGACGCCGCCCTCGATGGAGTTTTCGATCGGGACGACGGCACGGTCGGCCTCGCCGCGGCGCACGGCCGCGAGCGCCTGCGGGGCACTCGTCATGGGCATGAGGATCGCGCCGGCGGGAGCGACCTGGTGGACGGCCTGCTCGGTAAACGTGCCGAAGGGACCGAGGAAGGCGATACGAAGCTTGTCACCGAGAGGCGCGGGGCCGGGAATGTTCGTCGTCATGGTGTCAAGGGTAACGAGAGCGAAGGGAGTGGCGCGGCCTCGTTTCGGGGACGGGGGCGCATTGTGGCCAATCGCGCGGGTTCCGAGGCCGGGCGTGCGTCAGTCGCGGTCGCCTGTCACGCCGGTCGCGAAGGCCTCGCGTCCGCCGCCCGGCGTCACGTCGCCGCACGCGGTGATCTTCCACAGCTTCGCAGTGCCGCCCGCGTCGACCAGCTCGAAGCCGGTGGACGTGTCGACGTTGTAGAGGCCGGGGTGACGGGAGGATCGCATGAAGTTGTAGTAGGCGCCGTCTTCCTCTTCGTAGAAGTGCGTGATGCCGAGCCTGCGCACGACCTCGCACACCTCGGGATCAGTGGCGATATCGTGGAAACGCTGGATGAGGAGCTTCTGCGAGGCCACATCCTTGTTAGCGGTGCTCAGCTGCGGGAAGACGGCCTTGCGTCCGCCGATCATCTCGGAGTATGCCGCACCTGCGATCGGGTCGCCCAGGATGAGCGCGTCGGGGGCGGTCGTGTACGGCATGCGGCGCAGCATGGCGAGCTCACCCATCGTGGCCATACCCGGCTTACCCAGGCGATTCGGGTCATACACCTGGGCGACCGCAGCGTTTCGCGCGTCGATGGCGCCAAAGCCGGACAGGACCAGCACGAGCAGGCCGACGGCAAACTGGATTGGCCAGCGCGGCGCCTCAATGTTGTCGTCGGCCCCGCGTTCGGCGAGGATCCGCTGCAGGGACCTTGTCCACGCGGCGTGGATGAGGCGAACGATGGCGGCGACACCGACCGCCATGAGGATGGTCAGCGCGATGTCTTCGACGCCCATAATGCGACGGGCATCCTTGTACCAGGGGGCCAGCAGGTAGGTGCGCAGCGCCGAGTCGGGTGAGTACGCCAGGGCGGTGAGGGCTGCAAGGATCGCGTAGGAGAACAGGGGCCAGCACGGCAGGGGCTGCGCCTCCTCCTCGGACTCCTCGATCTCTTGGGCCGAGGCCAGGGTGCTCTCCTCCGCGTCCGCATCAGTTTCATCGGTGAGACCAGCGCGCTCGGCGGCACGCTCGAGGGGATCCCTGCGACGGAACAGCAAGTACAGGCGAGCGGTCGCCGCAATGCCAACGATCAGGAGAATGAACTGGACGATCGTCCACTGAATGTTGCCGGATGTGTTCGAGAAGGGCGGGTAGGGCAGGAAGGCGTGCATGAAGGCTTCGCCCCAGTTACTGCCCTTGCGGTTGTAACTGCCCATGGCCCGAATCTTCGACGACGACAGCGCGAGGAGCGGTACGGCAACGACGACAAGCGCGAGGGCCCCCCACGCGAGGGCAATAAGCTGGCCTCGTCCACCGCGACCGTAAGCGCGTCGGGCGAGGGATGCGATGGAGGCGAGGAGCGGCGCGATCAGGAACGCGAGGATCGAGAAGGCGGCGCTCGGGTGCGCGCCGACGAGGCCGATGGCACCGATGAGGAGGAAGAACGCCTGCGGGATACGGCGCATGAAAGCACGCAACCCGTCACCCGCACGCAGGTCGGCAACCAGCCTGCGCCCTGCGACGATCGCGATGGCCGACAGACCCGGCACCAGGGCGGTGCCCGTCGAGTTGGGCCACTGGTTGTACATGGTGAGCGCATCGGCGGGCATATTGAGCAGCATGCCGCCGATGATGGGCGCCGCCATGATCGCGCTGCGCGAGGCGGTCAGCACCGAGACGAGCGCCGCCAGGCCGATCACCCACACGGCCATGAGCGCCAGCGAAGACACGTTCGAGGCCTGGACGACCGAGTCGTAGCGCGCGAACAGCGAGACGAAAGCGTGCCAGCCCGTCGGATAGTAGACGTTACGGCCGCCGTACAGCTCGTGGAGGCCACCGAAGGGACTGGCGTTCTTGCTGTACAGCATCGCGTGCACGCCGTTCTGATGGAACGTCGGATCCCACTGCTGAACAGGGTTCGATGGGGCCGCTCCCATCACGAGGGGCAACGCCGCGAGGCTGAAGCCCACCAGGATCGCTCCCCACGTGGCCGCGCGGATCGCGGCCTGGCGTCCGCCGATCGGCTTGCGTACGCCGATCGCCTCGCGCAGGGGAACTCCCCGCAGGGAGAATCCGTCGTTGCTGCGGCGGAAGAAGCTCAGGCTCCACGCGCCGGCGCCTCCCAGGGCGCTCATGCCGAGGATTGGCAGCGCCGTCGAGGGCTCCCACTCGATGTCGAGCGCCGGGTAGGCGACCGACAGGATCGTGATCAGGCCAAAGGTGAACGCGGGTGCCGCACCGATCGCGACGAGCGACGAACGACCTCCCGCCCGCAGCCACATGAAGCCCGGCAGGACCAGGGCAACCATCATGGCCAGCAGGGTCGGGAGCAGCATCCACCAGGCCAGCATGGATTACTCCTTGTCGGAAGCGGCGCGGCGCTTGCCCACGATCTCAATGATGACGGGCAGGACCGACGCGAGGATGATGACGCCGAGGATGAGCGTCAGGTTGTCGTGCACGAAAGGCACGTTGCCCAGCAGCGCACCGACGAGGATGAAGCCCGCGCCCCACACGACGGCACCCAGCGTGTTGAAGGCCAGGAACTTCGGGTAGGGGTAGCGAGCCATGCCCGCGGCGATCGGAATGAAGGTGCGCACGAAGGGGATGAAACGTCCGATGACGAGCGAGCGGCCACCGTAGTTCGTGAAGTAGTGCTCCGCCTTCTCCAGGTGCGCGGTCTTGAGGATGCGAGCGTCGGGCTTGAAGAAGCGACGCCCCCACTTGGCGCCCAGGAAGTAGCCGATCTGCGCTCCGATGAAGGCCGCGACGACAACGAGGAGGATGAGCGTCGGCAGGTGCAGGCCGAGGCGATCGTGGAGCAGGCCTGCGGTGAACAACAGGGATTCACCGGGCAGCACCGGGAACAGGACACCCGACTCGATGAGGACGATGAGCATCGTTCCCCACAGCACCCACGGCCCCATGGCGACGAGCAGTGTCTCAGGATTTTTGAACCACTCGATAACGGTGTGCAGCATCGACGGATCTGATGCGGTCACGAGTGTCGACCAGGTCACGATAGGGCCCTTTTCTGCCGGGAATGTATCACCCTAACCCTACCTTTGTTGACCACGAATATAGGATAGGCGGCATGAGGAAGCGCAAGGATTCACACGACGGTTCTCCGGTCGGGGACACGAACATCCTCTTCGTCCCCGATTCCTCCGCCGACCCCTCGGCATCCGGGGTGGATGCCCTCATGGGGATGATCGACGAGGCCGGGGCACCCCCGCAGGCTCCCCCGCCCCCGGAGGTCCCTTCCTCGGAGGCACGCACCGAGGTCATGGAGCCCGTCGTCACGCCCGATGCTTCGACCGCGCCCATAGCCATGCCGCCCAGCATTCCTCCCAGCGACTCGGACGCCGACCAGGGCGCCCAGGCCTCGTCGTCAAATGACGAGAGTGCAGCGGATCCCCTGCTTCCCCCGCCCGCGCCCACGGCCAATGACGCCGCCGCCATCCCCGAGGAACCCACCGACGAGGCCGAGGCCAGCGCGCCAGAGGCCACCACGGAGACCGAGGCAGAGGCCAGCAGCGGCGACAAGGACGCGGACATTGAATCCGCCGCGCCCCCGGCTACCGGTGAAATCGCCGCGAACCTGCCCGTGCGCCGCATGCGCCTGCCCCGCCCCGTCTACATCGCCGACCGGATCCTGCCCGTGCGCCGTCGCCGCGAAGACCTCGTCGACGTCGTCATCTCCCTCATCGCGATTCTCTTCATCTGGACGATCGGCGCGCTGGCCAGCGCGACCACGCGCGGCGTCACCATGGACGTCCTGAGCTTCCAGCTCGTCCGCCAGATCCTCATCCTGCCGGTGAGCATCGCCGAAGGCCTCATCATCCTGATCACGCCGATCCTCGTGATCGTCTCGCTCGCGCTGCGCAAACGCCTCCAGGCGATCATCCAGGTCCTCGTGACGAGCCTCGTGGCCGCGGTCGGCGGCTGGATCATCATCCTGCTGACGGGCCTGCTGCCCTCCGAACTGACCGCGCCGTTGAGCGTGGACCGCGCGCTTGCCACGCAGGGCTCCCAGACCGGCATCGCAATCGCCATCAACCTGGTCATCGTCACCCTGTGCGCGCTGTTCACCTCCGCCGGCGAGGCCCAGTCGATGAAGGCCATCAAGTGGGGATGGACGGGCCTGTGGATCATTCTCATCCTCGGCGTGCTGCGCTCGTCCATGACCCTGCCCGTCGCCTTCATCTCCGTCTTCCTGGGCCGCGCTTTCGGCTCGGGTTCGCGGTGGATCATGGGCTACGACGACCAGCGGGCGAAGGGCGCCAAACTCGTCGAGGCGCTCCTCAACATCGGGATTACGCCCTCGCGGATCGTGCGCACCGACCTCGACACGACCGAGGAACCCCTGGCTACGTGGGCCGTCGCTGAGAACTCGCGCGGCCACCTCACCCAGATGCCCGCCGACCTGGGCGACATGGGCGTCACGGTGACGCGCCGCCCGAGCCACGACCATCACCGCCACTACCAGGCGTGGAGCGACACCGGCCTCGCCTACGAGATCATCGCGATGGACCCCGGCCAGGAACTGACCGGCACGCTCCTCGAAATGTGGAACAACCTGCGCCTGCGCGGCATCAGCCGCTGGGTGTCGCCCTCGCTCAAGGCTCAGGCCGAGCGCTCCTCCTTCACGACGCTGCAGGCGCTGCGCGCCGGCGTGTTCACACAGGAGCCGATCGGCATCGCCTCGGCCTCCGACTCGATCATCCTGGTCATGTCCGCTCTGCCTCCCACGACTCCGCTCACGGAGCTCGGCGAGGACGCATCGGACGAGGTCATGGACCGTGCGTGGGAGCAGCTCCACTTCGCGCACTCGCGCGGAATTTCGCACCGCGCTCTCACCCCCGAGGCCGTGGTCGTGGACTCGTCCTCGGACGTGTGGCTGCTGGACTGGGATTCCGGCGAGGTTGCGACCACCGAGCTGAACCAGTCCATCGACATCGCGCAGATGCTGGTCCTGACCGCGCTGGCCGTGGGCCCCGAGCGCGCGCTCGAGGCCGGTCGACGCAGCGTCGGTGAGGAGACGCTGATCGCGTGTGCCCCAGTTATCCAGAAGCCTGTCCTTCCTGCGGAGATCAATCAGCGCCTGCGCCGTTCCGACCTGCTGGGTGACCTGCGCGCCGCCCTCGTGGGAGACTCCGAGGCCGAGACCGCGCCCACCGCTGACCTGCAGCGTTTCCGCCCGCGCACGATCTTCACGATCGCGGTGGCGTTCATCGCCGTCTTCATCGTCGTCGGTTCGCTGAACTTCAACGACATCGTGACCACCGTC
The DNA here is from genome assembly GCA_001072465.1 of Xylanimonas cellulosilytica. Lineage (GTDB taxonomy): Bacteria > Actinomycetota > Actinomycetes > Actinomycetales > Actinomycetaceae > Pauljensenia. The sequence goes on from JVKM01000014.1 coordinate 18,120, forward strand.
AGGAGCGCGAACCTGTGGTGGATGCTCGCTTCCGCCGTGCTTGCCTGCCTCATCTGGGTCGGTTCCGCGGTCCCGCTTGTTGCTCTGTCGCCCGAGAAGCTGAGCCTGCGGGAGACGTTCATCGCCCAGGTCGCGGCCTCGATCATCACGATCGTGGCGCCCGCCGGCGTGGGCCCCGCTGCCCTCAACCTGCGCTACCTGCGCAAGCGCCGCGTCCCGACCGCCATGGCGGTGACGACGGTGACGCTCATGCAGATCTCTCAGGCTCTCGTCACGATCGTCCTCCTGCTCCTCGTCATGGTGATCGCCGGATCGTCGCTGTCCGTGTCGGTCCCCTACGGCACCATCCTGGGTGTCGTCGCGGTCGTCATGGTCGCGGTCGGCGTCATCGTCGCCGTACCGAAGGTGCGCCGCTGGATCTGGGCGAAGATTCAGCCGACCTGGCAGCAGGTCTACCCGCGCCTCCTGTGGATCATCGGTCAGCCTCGTCGCCTCGCTGCGGTCCTGGGCGGTAACCTGCTGATGAACATCGGCTACGTGGGCTCGTTCTGGACGGCCCTGCTCGCCATGGGCGGTTCGCTGAACTTCTCCACGGTGTCGCTCACATACCTAACGGCGAACGCGGCAGGCTCCTTCATCCCCTCGCCGGGCGGTATCGGTACCGTTGAAACGGCGCTCACCTCGGGCCTGACGGTCGCGGGCATCTCCTCGTCGGTCGCCATCGCGACGGCTCTGCTCTACCGTCTCGTCACCTTCTACGGCCGCATTCCGTTCGGCTGGCTGGCCATGAAGTACATGGAGAAGAAGGACATGATCTAGGTTCCCTCTGAGCGCATCCGCATCCGGCTGTCACGCGTCCCGGCGCGAGGCAGCCGGATGTGCGTTTACTGGAGGTTGTTGTTGCCGTCCGGGTATGCCGCCTGGACACCGCTCACCGCTCGAATGACGTCGATCGACCCGGTGGGCACGCGCAGAGCGTAGCCGCGCAGGGCGTTGCGATACTCGCGTTCCACGGACACGGAGGCGCCCGGGAACGCGGCGGTTACGGCCTCGTTGATCGAGGCGAGGGTCGCCTCGCCGTCGGCGCTTTCCGCGAGCTGGACGATGACGACGACCGAGGTGTCTATGTCCTGGCCGGACTGCGCGCTCGGTCCGCTTTGCCCGTTCTTGGACGTCAGTGCGGTGTCGGGGTCGATCGTCGGCGAGGCCGTGGCTCGCAGCGCGGACTGGGCGGAGTCGCTGCCCGGGTTGGACTGCGGCTCGGGCGTCGACGTAGAGGCGGGAGAGCAGCCCGCGACCGCGAGCGCGCACGTGCCCACTCCGGCCAGGAATACGGCTGGCTTCTTCATGGTTATCTGCTCCTTGCTGTGGGCATGCACCGTCGCGCTGACGCTTCCAACATACCGCAGCGGTGATCGACGTTGCGGCGTTCGTACGCGTACGCGGACACCCGTGGACGAGACGAGGCCCGGGAGCACTCGCAGTGAGCGTTCCCGGGCCCCGGCCTCGTGAATGAGCGAATCAGTGATTCAGGTGCGATGCACGTCAGCGCACCCAGACCCCGTTCGCGTCGAACACGTAGGTGCGTCCGTTGATCACGTGCGTGCCGGTGAACATTGCTCCATCGGGTCCCAGGTAGTACCAGGCACCGTCGAGGTTCAGCCATCCGGTGTGCATCGCGCCCGAATCCTTCAGGTAGTACCAGGAGCCGCCATCGCGCACCCATCCGGTCGCCATCGCGCCGGATGCGGTGAGATAGTACCAGGAACCACCGTCGGCGACCCACCCGGTCTTCATGACCTTCGTGGCCGGATCCAGGTAGTACCAGTAAGCACCGTCGAAGCTCTCGTCGAACACCCAGCCGCCAACCAGGGCGCCCTCGGAATTTGCGTACACCCACGCACCGTCATCGCGCCGGAGCCAGCCGGTCATCATGTAGCCATCGGAGCCGAACAGGTAGTCCTTACCACCGATCGTGAACCAGCCGTTCTTGAGGTACTCCTTCCCGTTGGCGCACTGGTACCACCAGCCACGCAAGTCCTTCGCCCAGTGGCCGCCGTCAGCCGTGACGCACACGCCAGGGTTATCCGACGGCAGGTCAAGGGTCGCTGCCTTGGAGTGGTTCAGTCCGTAATCCCACGCGAGGACGTAGGGGTGGGCGATGACCTCGCCGGAGCCACCCTGATCGGCCCACCCCTGCGAGATGGCCGACATGGGAACCTCGACGTGGTACGTGTAGGTTCCGTCAGCCCCGACCGTTCCTTCGTTGTCCGCGAACACGTGGCGGTAGAACCACAGGCCGTCGGCCGGGTCATGCAGGTCGAACGCGGCCAGCGGGGACGCGTCGGTGACGTCAAAGGACACGACCGTGTCGGCACCCTCGCCCTTGTACTCCAGGTTGGAGACAACGGGCGCGGCCGTGTCGATGCGGAACTCGTAGGAGATCGACTGCTCGGCCTGCGAAGGGCCGTCGTTGTGCGCGGACAGCGTCAGCTTGTACACACCATCGGGCAGGTTCCTGTACTCGGCGTCGCGCAGATCCAGGACCAGCGGCTCACGTCCCCGCTCGACCCACGTCATCCTTCCGGACGAATCCAGCGCGGACTTCCAGTTCTGGTAGCGCGTGAAGGACGCGATCGTCTCTCCCGCAGCGTTCGTGTACGCGGCGTTGATCGTGTGCACGCTGCGCAGCGTGCCCGTGCGGGGTTCGAGAATCGTGGGAGCGCCCGAGGCAACCGAGCGAGAGAGGACGTTCTTGCTCGAGCTGGGCAGACCGATACGATCAGCATCCTTGACCAGGGGGTTGTATCCCAGCTGCTGGCGCGTGGATCCGTTGTAGACCCAGGAGGCGAGCGTGTGAGCCCCGTCCTCGGAGGCGAGGGCGTCGAAAATGGGGGCCTTGCCCCAGTCACCGTAGAAGCCCAAGTAGGGCACGGTCAGGTCGGGCTGGGACGCGGTCTTCGAGGCGAAACGCACGAATCCATCGAGGAAGGTGCCGTTGGGCGTGTTCTGCGCGACGGAGGAGTCGAAGTCGGAGCCAGGCTTGACATCCACGCCCACCGTGACCTCGCCGTTCGCGGGAACGGTGACGGTCGCGCCCTCACCGGTGCCACTCACGGCCGCGCCGGAGTAGGCGATGTCCACGCCCTTGCCTCGCCAATCGGCGGACTTGCCGGTGAAGAACCCACCCTCAACAATCTCGGAGAGGGCCTGCGAGCTCAGCGCGTAGGTGGCCTCCGCGCCGGACAGGTTGTGCAGCGTGACGTCGAAGTGCCAGCCCTTCGTACCATCCCCCAGGTCCACCTTGGGCCGGGACTGCTCGGGGGCGCCGACCACGGTCGGATACACGGACGAGGTCGTGGCCGCCAGGACATTCGTCAGGCCCGATCCCTGCTTGCGCGGTGAGTACGGGGCGCCAGTGTCCTGGAGCGGGTCGACGACGGGGGTCGCCGTTCCCATGATGAGGTTCTGGACGACATCGATCTTCTGACGCGCGCTCATCGAGGCAAACAGCGGATCGTTCTCAACGCGCTGCAGGACGACGGCGCTCACGCCCGCCATCTGCGGGGTCGCCATCGAGGTGCCGGACATGAACTCGTAGGTGCCGCCGGGCACAGCCGAGTAGATGTTGCCTCCGGGGGCGCTGACCTCGGGCTTGAGGCGCAGGTCCGGGGTGACGCCCAACGAGGAGAAGCTCGACATGGAGTACTTCTTGCTCGGGGCCACGACCTTGCCGGGGGCGACGCTCAGGTGGTGGTCGGCGGCGGCCAGCATGGCCTCACCGTCAGCCTGCGAGATGAACGCGGCGGGCACGCCGTCCGTCGCCAGGCTCATGACCACGAGCGAGTCACCGGGCACGTTGTTGTAGACGATGAAGCCGGCGGGCTTGGAGCCGGCAATGTTGTTGAACTTGTCCTGGAAGGTGAGAGTACCGCGCTTGACCAGCACGATCTTGCCCGCGAGGCCCTCGGGGTACTTGGCCTTGAGCGCGGCGCCATCCTCGGGCGAACCGATGCCGCCGTCGACGTACTCGAAGGGACCGCCGGTCAGGTCGGACAGGTCGGGCATCTTCTGGCCGTCGGCGCCGCCGGCGCGCTGGTAGGCGATGTCGCGGTCGCCGACGGTGAAGGCGCTGTGCGACAGCGAGTTGTCGACCGAGGCCACGGACACGACGGAGGACTAGGACGCCGGTTCGCCCAGGACGGAGGAGTCGGGGTCGGAGGCGAAGGGCAGGTTCTTGCCGGAGAGGTTGCCGTATCCGGCCGTGTACTCGTTGCCGGCGGCCGCGTTCACGGTGACGCCAGCGTCCTGGAGGCTCTTGAACACGGTCGCGTACATGGAGTCGGCCTCGTTATCCATGCCGCCGGTCTGTCCGAGGGACAGGTTCACGACGTCGGGGCGCAGGACGACCATGTCGTCGAGGGCGGCGAGCAGCGCCGAGTCCGGGATGCCGCCGCTGATACTGCTGGCGACCTTGGCGACGATGATCTGCGCGTCCGGGGCGATGCCCACGATTTCACCCGCGTTGCCCGCGGTGATGCCGGCGACGTGCGTGCCGTGCGATCCGGCTTTGCCGGTCGGCGAGGCGTCCGGGTCGTTATCCGCGTAGTCGTAGGCGAAGGGGAACTTTTCCGACACGTAGCTGCCGGTCTTGCCGTCGCCAAGATGTGGGGTCAGGCCCTCCACCTTGTCCTCGGAAAGCCCGGGGGTCCCGTGCAGGGCACCCGCGAACGCTGGGTGGGTCATGTCCACGCCCGTGTCGATGATGGCGACGACCTTGCCATTACCCTTTTGGGTGATCTGGTCGGCGTGCATCATCAGCTGGGCGCTGAGGTTGTCGGGGTTCTGGGTGGAGATGCGCGAGGAGTTCGTCGCGCCCTCTCCGGCGACCTGGTCATCGACACCATCGACATGGGTCTCGCGATCGAGGAAGGCGGCGTTGACGCCGCTCACCGCGCGGATCGCGTCGAGGGATCCGGCGGGGGCGCTCAGCGCGAAGCCCTGCAGGGCCTTGTCGTACTGGCGCTCCACCTGGGCGGAAGAGCCGGGGAACGCACCGGCCACGGCCTCGTTGATCGAGGCGAGGGAGGCCGCGCGGTCTGCACCCTCGTCGAGCTGGACGACGATAGTGACGACCGCGGCGGGGTCGACCTCGTCGGTCGTCGGCGGCTGAGCGTCCTGCGTGGTCTGTCCGCTCTTCGAGGTGAGCGCGGTATCGACGTCGCCGACGGGCAGGGACGAGGCCGTGGCGCCTGCGTCGGGTCGGGTGTCTGCCGGGGTTGGCGGGGATGCGAGGGTCGCGGGGCCGGCAACCACCAGAGCGGCGGTGCCAGCCAGCGCGAGGAACGCCGCTGGTTTCTTCGTTGTCATGTGCGTAACTCCAAAATGTGAATGGGGACCTCGAGAGGCACGAAGCGAACGCGTACCTATTGGTCGTTATGTGAGGACAGCGCTGCGACGCATCATTGCGCAGCACGTCGGACAGCAGGGCAGTGCGACGACGAACAAGGCCCGGGCCGGGTGAGACGCCCTCCCCGGGCCTCGTCGTCGCTGGGCAAGCACTCAGGTCAACCGACCCACGCGCCGCTCCCGTCAAAGACGTAGGTACGCCCGTTAATCACGTGCGTGCCCGTGAACATCGCACCATCGGGGCCCAGGTAGTACCAGGTGCCACCGACCTTGACCCAGCCTGTCGCCATCTTGCCCGAGTCGGACAGGTAGTACCAGGAGCCGCCATCGTGCACCCAGCCGATGGCCATCGCGCCGGAACCTGTGAGGTAGTACCACGAGCCGCCGTCGGCGAGCCACCCGGTCTTCATGATCTTGGTGGCCGGATCCAGGTAGTACCAGTAGGGGCCACCGTACACGCCGTCGAGGACCCACCCGCCGACGGGAACGCCATCGGAATCCACGTACATCCAGTCACCGCTGGGGTGCTTGACGAAGCCGGTCATCATGTAACCGGAGGGGCTGAACTGGTAGTCCCTGCCACCGATCGTGAACCAGCCTCCTCCCAGGTACGCCCTCTCGTTAGCGCACTGGTACCGCCAGTACCGCACTTCCTTGATCCAGTGACCGCCCGTCGGATCCTTGCACGAGGCCGTCTCGTTGTCGTCGGAGATGGGCAGGTCGAGGCTCACCGGCTCGGAGGGGTTGAGCCCGTAGTCCCACGCGAGCAGGTAGGGATTGTCGATGACTCCGCCGACGCCACCCTGGTCACTCCACGCCCCAGAGATCTCCATCAATGGGATCTCAACGTGGTACATGTACCGACCGTCGGGGCCAACGCTACCCTCGCTCTCGGTGAAGACGTGGCGGTAGAACCACAGGCCGTCAGCCGGGTCGTGCAAGTCGATCGCCGCCAGGGGCGAGTCATCGGCGACATTGAAGGACACGGCCATGTCGGGCCCGTCTCCGCCGTACGTCACTCCTGAGATGACCGGTGCCGTCGTGTCGAGGCGGAACTTGTAGGAGATCGACTGCTCGGCGCGCGACGGGCCGTCGTTGGACGCGGCGATCCGCAGCGTGTACGTGCCGTCGGGCATGTGCGAGAACTTCTCCGCGTTCGCGTCGAAGACCGTGGACTCGTGGTAGGCCTCGACCCAGGTGTTCTCCTCGGTGCTCGTCTGGTAGAGGGACTTCCAGTTCCGATGGTTGGTCACCGAGAAGACCGTCTCCCCGGCCTCGTTCGTGTAGGTGCTGGTCAGCGAGTGGACGCTGCGCAGCGTGCCCGTGCGGGGTTCGAGGATCGTCGGGGCGCCCGAGGCCGTGGACCTGGAGATCACGTAGCGCTGCGGGTTGGGCTTGCCGGTGCGCTCGGCCGCCTTAACGAGGGGGTTGTAGCCGAGGGAGTCGCCGGTCTTGCCGTTGACGATGGCCGAGGCCCGGGTGTGTGCGCCGCCGTCCGAGGCGAGGGCGTCGAAGATGGGGACCTTGCCCCAGTCGCCGTAGAAGCCCAGGTAGGGCACGGCGAGGTCGGGCTGGGACGCGGTCTTCGACGCGAAGCGCACGAAACCGTCGAGGAACGTACCGTTGGGCGCATTGTCCGCGACGTAGGAGGCGAACTCGCTGCCGGGCGTGATGTCGATACCGACGGTGGCCTCGCCGCTCGCGGGGACCGTCACCGTCGCACCCTCGGCGGACGCGGATGCGGCGCCCGAGTACGCGATCTCCACGCCACGGCCTCGCCAATCAGAGGAGTGCTGCGTGAAGAATCCGCCGTCCACGATCTCGGAGAGGGCCTGCGAGCTCAGCTCGTAGGTGGCCGGAACACCCGAGAGGTTATGCAGCGTGACGTCGAAGTGCCACCCCTTCGTGCCGTCCCCCAGGTCCGCCTTGGGTCGGGACTGCTCGGGGGCGCCGACCACGGTCGGGTACACGGACGAAGTCGTCGCAGCCAGGGCGTCGACGAGGCCCGCGCCCTGCTTACGCGGCGAGTACAACGCGCCCGTCGTCTGAGCCGCATCCGTCAGCGGACGGGCAGTGCCCATGATGAGGTTCTGGACGACGTCAGCCTTCTGACGCGCACTCATCGAGGCGAAGAGCGGGTCGGACTGGACGCGCTGCAAGACGATCGTGCTGACGCCCGCCATCTGAGGCGTGGCCATCGACGTACCCGAGGACTGCTCGTACGCACCGTCCGGTATCGACGAGAAAACCTCGCCACCGGGCGCCGCGATCTCGGGCTTGAGGCGCAGGTCCGGGGACACGCCCCACGCGGAGAATTCCGACGCCTCGTACACGGTGGACTGCGGCAGGACCTGACCCTCGGCGATCGAGAGCGTGTGCTCGGGGGCGTCCAGCATGGCCTGGCCATCGGCCTGAGAGATGAACGCCGCGGGCATGTCCTGCGTCGTCAGATTCATGGCGATGAGCGATCCGACCGACACGTTGTTGTAGACGACGATTCCGGCGGGCTTGAGGTCGTAGAGGTTCTCGACCTTCTTCTGGTAGGTCATGTTGCCGCGGGAGACGAGCGCGATCTTGCCGGCGAGGCCGTCCGGGTACTTCGCCTTGAGCGCGGCGGCGTCCTCCTCGGAGGCGAACCCGGCGTCCACGTACTCGTAGGTGCCGGCGGGCAGGTCGGAGAAGAAGGCGACCTTCTCGCCGTTGAGGCCGCGAGCGCGCTGATATCCGATGTCTTTCCCATTGACGGTGAAGGCGTTGCGCATCAGGGCGTTTTCGACCGAGGCGACGGCAACCACCGAGGAGTAGGTCGCCGGCTCGTCCATAACCGAGGAGTCGGGGTCCGAGGCGTAGGGCAGGCCCTTGCCGGAGTTGTTGCCGTACCCGGTGGAGAAGGCATTGCCCGAGGCCGCGTTGACGGTGATGCCCGCTTCCTGCAGCTTCTTGTACACGGTCGCGTACACCGTGTCGGCCTCGCCATCCATGCCGGCCGTCCAGCCGAGCGACAGGTTAATGACGTCGGGATGCAGGACGAGCATGTCGTCGAGGGAGGCAAGCAGCGCCGAGTCCAGCAGCGCGTCGTCCTCGCTGCGCGTCACCTTCGCGACGATCACCTGGGTGTTCGGAGCGGTGCCGACGATCTTGTCGGCGTTACCTGCGGCGATGCCGGCGACATGCGTCCCGTGGGAACCGTACGGGGTCTTCGCCGGCGACGCGTCGTTGTCGCCGTCCGCGTAGTCGTAGGCGAAGGGGAACTTCTGCGAGACGTAGACGCCGGTCTTGCCCTCACCCAGCTGCGAGGTCATCGCGGCGACCTTCTGCGGGGTGAGCGGGGGCGTTCCCGCGAGCTCGCCAGTGAATGCCGGATGCGTCATGTCGACGCCCGTGTCGATGACGGCGATGACCTTTCCTTCGCCCTTCTGGGCGACCTGGTCGATGTGCATCATGAGATGGGCGCTCAGGTTGACGGGGTCCTGCCCGCCGGTCTGCGAGGACTCGATACCACCCTCGGCATCGGGCGTGGCCACATCACTGACGCGACCCTCGCGCTCAAGGAACGCGGCGCGTACGCCCGGGGCACGGCGGATTGCATCGAGCGCACCGACGGGTGCCTTGAGGGCGAAGCCCGACATGACGTTGCCGTACTCGTGCTCCACCTGGGCCTGCGTTCCCGGGTAGAGGGCGGACACGGCCTCGTTGATCTCACTGATCGCACCCTCGCGGGACGCGCCATCCTCGAGCTGGACGATGACGCCGACGACGCGCGCCGGGTCCGCCTCTGCGCCGGTCGAGGAGGGCGCGGACTGTCCGCTCTTCGAGGTCAGCGCCGTGTCGATGTCGCCCACGGGCAGGGAGGTTGCTGCGCCATCGTGCGTTCCGGTGGGTCCCGGGGGCAGGGGCGAGGCCAGGGTGGCCGGCCCAGTCACCGCGAGCGCGCACGCGCCGACGAAAGCGAGGAGGGCAGCCGGTTTCTTCGTTGACATAAGCCTTCTCCGATATGTTGGGGGACGGAGTGCCAGTGGCACCCGGTACGTCGGCGTACCAGCCGTCTCCTCACAACATACCTCATGTGCCCTACCTGACAATCACCATCTTGCTTACCGATATGTGAAGCGCAGCTGAAGCGTCTAACACGACCGGGCCCGGGAGCGCGCTACTGCGTTCCCGGACCCGGCGTATTGCCTGGCGGTAGGCGGATATCAGATCACGGCATCCACATACCCGAGGCGTCGAAGGTGTACATACGGCCGTTGATCATCTGCGTGCCGGTCACCATGGCCCCCGAGGGAGACAGGTAATACCAGGCGCCACCCAGGTTGAGCCAGCCGGTGGCCATCGCGCCCGAGCCGTGCAGGTAGTACCAGGTGCTACCATCCTTCACCCAACCGGTACGCATGGCGCCATCCGAGCCGAGGAAGTACCAGGAGCCGCCGATCATCTGCCAGCCGGTGAGCATCGCGCCCGAGCCGTGCAGGTAGAACCACGTGCCACCCAGGTTGACCCATCCGGTGGCCATCGCACCGGAGCCATGCAGGTAGTACCAGACACCGTCGACCATGACCCAGCCGGTACGCATCAGGCCGTTGTCACCCAGGTAGTACCAGGAGCCGCGGACCATCTGCCAGCCGGTGAGCTGAGCGCCAGAGGCGTCGTGGTAGTACCAGGCTCCACCGTCCATGACCCAGCCGGTGCGCATGTAGCCGCGTCCGTCGAATCGGTAGGTGCGTCCGTCAATCACCATGGAGGTGCTCATCGGGTAGGTGCCGTCAGCGTTGCGGTACCACCAGCCGACCGAGTCCATCACCCAGGCGCCCATCGGGGCGGGAGCAGGCTGCGGGTCAGGCGCGGGCTGCGGGTCCGGCTGAGGCTGCGGGTTGGGCGCAGGCTGCGGGTCAGGCGCGGGCTGAGGATCGGGAGCAGGCTGCGGATCCGGCTGAGGCTGCGGGTCAGGCGCAGGCTGCGGGTCAGGCGCAGGCTGCGGATCCGGGGCAGGCTGCGGATCCGGGGCAGGCTGCGGGTCCGGGGCAGGCTGCGGATCCGGGGCAGGCTGCGGGTCCGGCGCAGGCTGCGGATCGGGCGCAGGCTGCGGATCGGGCTGCGGAGCAGGCTCAACCCACGGAGCAGGTGCCTTCGCGTCCTGCTTCACAGCCTTCACAACAGCGATTGTCGTCGCCGTTGCCGAGGTTCCATCGGGCAGGGTGGCGGTCAGGTTCACCTGATCCCAATCAACAACGTTGCCGCCAGTGATCGTCGCGCTCTTGCCGTCCTCGGCCACCTTCAGGATGACCGCGCCACCGTACTCCAGGCTCCAGGACAGGGTGGCATCCTTGAACTTCTCGGGAAGCAACGGCTTGAGGGTAACAGCCTCACCCTCCTCCATGTCCACACGGAGGTGATTGAGCGCAATCTCGTCCTTGTCCAGCTCGCTGACGCAGACCTGGACGCTGGCCATCACCGGGTCGAAGACCGTCGGATCCATGTAGTCGGCGACAGCCCTCACATCCGAGCAGCCTTCCTTCTGGGCAGTCACGAGGCCTGACTTCTCATCGACGTTGAGGACGTCAATGTCGTCGCCGGACCAATTGACCTTCGTCATGTTGGCGTTTTCCGGCATGCGCGTGACGCCAATGTTCGTCTGCTGGCCAACGTACAGATCGAGTTTTCCTGACTCGATACCAAAGTCGAGGGACGTCATCGCGACCGGTTCGATGGCGACATCGGCACGCTTGGACGGCATGCCGTCGCTGCCCCATGCGACGAGCTTGACGGTCGCGGGCAGGGCGTCGGTGTGGCCGGCCTTGGCCCAGGCGGCCTGGATATCGGAGAACTTGATGGTGAACGTGTAGTGATGCTTCCCGTCAGCGGTGACGTTGCCGGGGAAGTCGACGACGCGGCGATAGAAGATCGCGTCGGAGGCTGGATCGCGCAAGTCGATGCTGGACAGGCCGGGATTGTCGACGACGGAGAAGGTGACCTGACCGCCAATACCTTCACTGGTGGTGGCGAGGTCGGAGATCATCGGACCATCCGCGTCGGGCGCGGGGGTTGCTGCCAGGGCGGGAGCGCCGAAGGCGACGCCGGACGCTGCCATCGCGCCGGTCGCCAGGGCCGCTATCCACGCCCTGTGAAATGTGTATGACATGCTCACTCCAATGTTGATTCAGGCGAGCTATACCGCGCGGTTAAGTTATCTGCTCGCAATTCGCACGATACTGCGAAACCAGATACCTAGCAATGCTTTACTGACTTACCATTCTGTAGCTACAAGGCATTGCGAGGGGAAATGAGGAAACCCTCAACCCTCTTGTCAGCAGGATTTCAACATATTGACTGACCAATGAACATATGTTCCGTGACAAAAGCACACATGTTCACCGACAACCCTCTTAAAAGACTGAAATTCTAGATGATACAGAATTCATTTGACACGGTAAATACCATAGCGAACTAACACAAACTGATACATGGCAGGCCCACGACCTCGACAAACATGCCACGGCACGCCGCGGGTGCCCTACTGCCGGTCCGACAGCTCCAGGTTCGCCCGCACGACGATACCGATACGCTCCACCATCTCCTCGTCGACCCACTCACCATCCAGGGCGGTCAAGCGCGGGTGAGTCGGGGCCTCGTCGAAGAGGAGATCGAAGCCGAGGATCGCCCGCCACAGGGGGATCAGCTCCTCGTTGTAGGTATGGCCATGGCCGCCGGGAGCGGTCCCCGCGACGGGCAGGTCGGCGAGCACCTGAATGAAGGTGACGAAGCGCGTGAACTCGACGAAGGGAGACACGTCGCGGCCCGCCCGCTCACGCAGCCAATCGGGCTGCATCCAGAGCATCTTCCGGTTCCACCACACGACCGGATCGGAGGCGTGCTGGGCGTAGACGAAGCGCGGGAAGCCCCACGGCCCCAGCTCGCGCCCGTACAGGTCGGTACGCAGGTCGGATGGCTCGTTCACGAAGCGCACGCGCCGACCGTTGTAGACGACGGGGGCGACCTCGGGGCTTCCCTTGTGGCGGGCTGCCGTCAGCTCGGCGTGCATCGGCGTGAAGGCGGGGGTCCCCACCCACAGGGCCCCATCCACTTGGGAGAGCGCCTCCTCGACCGAGGAGAAAACCGACTGCGAGGCGAAAGCCCCCAGGGATTCACCGCAGACGAAGAGCGCGGGTCGGTCGGCCTCGTCCATCGTGTCGAGTTCGGCCCGCACCGCACGGAAGAGCGCTGCCGAGGCCTCCTGCGCCGGCTCGAGGCCGGTCAGCCAGTTGAGGGCCGAGGGCACGTAGGAGTACTGGAGCGAGGCGGTGGCGCAATTCCCGCGCGTCAGGAACTCGAGGGGCTGGACCTGCCACTCGTCAACCCAGCCGGAGCCGGTCGACGCGGCGATGAGAATGACGGCACGATCGAAGGCACCCGTGCGGCGCAGCTCGGCGACCACCGTCGCCGCGGCCTGCTCGATGCCCGCCCCACCCGTAGGCATGCCGGAGTAGACGCGGATCGGCTCCATGGCCTCGCCGCCGGTGACCTGGGCGATGTCGAGGCGCGAGGGGCCGCGCCCCAGGAAGACGCGCCCCTGACCGCCGACGGATTCCCAGGTGACGGGCGAGGCCGGGGATGCGGAGCGCTCGGGCACGAACGGCTTGTAGATACCGCGCGCGGTACGCGTATTCATCTGCTCGGCATGGTGGCGGAAGAAGCCGATTCCTCCGCGCAGGATCACGTTGGAGGTCAGGAAGAAGACGATGGCGGCCAGGATCGCGACGCCCACAACGATCGCCGCCGGGCGCGGCATGTAGCCGCCGAGCACCCCGATCAGCATGCGTCCCACACGGTTCAACGCCCCGACAATCAGGATGAGGCACCAGGCAATCACGACCGTGCCGGCCGTCCCCAGGAGGTACTCGCCGAAGGTCTCCCCCGGCATGTTGACGAGCCTGGCGGCGACGCGGGCCCGTCGGTAGGACTGGATGACCGCGTAGAGCCACCAGATCGCGAAGAGGGCGGCGACGCAGACACGGAAGCCGATCTCGACGGGCTCAGATGCGCGGATCGTCAGGCCGGTCATTGCGATGACGCGGGCACCCACGTTCTGGACGACCACGCCGGCTACGTACCCGCAGGACACGAGGACGCCCGAAGCGACCGCGTGCCACGCCCACGAGCGCGCCATCAGCGACGGCGCCACACTCACCGCGTACATGGCGAGGGCGGCGATCACTCCCAGAAACGACACAGCCATGGCACCCATTGTGCCAGGCCCGCCCGCCCCATTCGAGAGCGGCACGAGGCACGGACTCCCCCGCACCGAGGGCTGACACACGGACCCTTCCTGCACCTCGCCCAGGCTGTCGCATCGCAAAGATCATTCGGTGTCGCCCATCGAGGCGTGATCGGATACCGTGGGCACATCACCACCGACATCGTCACCAACGAAGACGGCTCAGACACTGGCGCGACGGACCCCCGACACGCCCCGAACAACCCAGGAAGACCGATGACCGAGAATTACGCCGACAAGACCCGCGGGCTCCTCGAGGTCCTCAACAAGCTGCCCCCCAAGCCGCAGATCACCTTCCGCGGCTACGTCGATCGCACGGTCGACCGAGTACGGGTCGTCGGCTCGCCGGCGCTCACGGCGACGACGCACAGCCTCGAGATCGCGACGAACAACCTGGCGCGACCGGAGGTGGCCATCGTGGTCGGCGCCAACGGGCGCGACCTCACGCCGATCCTTCAGGGGGCTCCCAACTTCAACCTCCAAGAGGTCACCTACCTCCCGAACTCCTACTTCCTTCAGCACGTCGCTCACGAGTACAACGGCGTGACGATCCAGGTCTACGAGGAAATCGTTCTGAACAGCCAGTCCGCTGGATTCACGATCGCTCATCCGCTGCACACCTGGGACCCGGTCCTGGCCGCCCTCGACCCCGCCCTGCGTGCCGCGCGGGAGCGGCCGCTCCCCATGCCCGAGGGGTCCTCGGACCGGTTCCTGGAGCCCATTCACTGACGTTCCACGGCGCGGCTCGCCCACCTCTCACAGGTGGGTGAGCCACACGAGCGTCGCGTACGGGATGACGACCTGCTCCCCGGGCGCATACCCGAGGTGGTCGTATCGGAAGCGAGAAACACACAGAGGAACACGCATGATCACGTTCATTAACAACGCCGGCGCGGCCATCGTCTCTCGCAAGATTGTTGAGCGCACAGGCAACATCAAGTGGCTGACCCGCGAGGAACCCTTCGCCCCTCAGGACTCCGGCTGGCGCGTGCTATCCGACCGCGACACCGCCGAGTACCTGGATGATCCAAAAAACATGACCGTCGTTGACTTCAACGAGCTGTGCAACCTTGAGCCCGCCTGCATCGGCATCTACGACCTGCCGATCGGCTCCGACATTCAACTCGTCGTCGAACCTGACGGACGTCGGCGATGGTTCGATAACAAGACCGAGAAAGAGATTTCCTTCCGCTGACTCATGCAGCGGCCCAGCCCTCACAGGTGGGTGAGCCACACGAGCGTCGCGTACGGGATGGTGACCTGCTCCCCGGGCGCATACCCGAGGTGGTCGTAGAGGTACCAGCGCAGGTTCTCCTGCATGCGGGCCCGGCCGGCCTCGGAGGAGCGAATGTACGAGGAGCGGGTCGTCCCCAGGGTGAGGATCTCCTCGGGGGTCATCCGATCCTCCCAGGCTATCTGGGTGAGGGTCATCGGCGCGAAGCCGCCGCCCGGCATGGGCGGCCTGTCGGGTCGATGCACGTCGCCCGAGCGCATGATGCGCGTCAGGCGATGCACCCACGGGATCGACACGGCCATCTGATTCCACACGATCGCGAGCGCGCCGCCGGGCGCCAGGATCCGGGCCGCCTCGAGGCCCGCACGCTCCGGATCCATCCAATGCCAGGACTGGGCAAACACGACGATGTCATACATGTCGTTCGGTAACCCCGTCTCCTCCGCGACGCCGCCGTGCCACGTCACGCCTTCGATCGACGAGGCCTGGGCACGCATCGCCTCAGACGGTTCGACCGCGTCGACGAGGAGACCGCTGCGAGCCAGGAGCTCACTCATCTTGCCGGTGCCCGCGCCGATGTCGGCGGCACGCAGCGGTCCACCCTGCCCCAACGCGTCAGCACCTCGAGCACGCCGCGCGGCTTCGATCAACGCAGCCACGGCCTCGTGCGGGTAGGCGGGGCGAACAGAGTCGTAGGCGCCGCCCTCCCCAACAAACGGATTGACCTCGAGCGAGGTGGACACAGTGTTCGATAACGCTGTGGAATCCGTGTTAATAGTGCCAGCGACGGCCTCGTTATCGGGAACGCTCACAGGAGCGAACTCCCCAGTCGACACACGTTATCGATGTAGTGGACGTACCACGGCTGGCCGCGCCACTCCTCGTAGGTGAGCTCGCGGGACTTCTCGCGCGTGCGGTCGTCGTTGCCGTGCAGCATCTCAACCAGGCGCGGGCTGTCGGCGACGAGCACGATCTCGTAGTTGAGGCCGAAGGAGCGCACGTCCATGTTGGACGAGCCGATGATGCACAGGCTCCCATCAACGATCATGTACTTCGAGTGGAGCATCCGCGGCTTGTGGTACAGGTGGATGCGCACGCCCGCCTTCAGGAGCGGCCCGTAGTAGGAGCGCTGCGCGTGGCCGACCAGGAACTGGTCGAACTGCTCGGAGACGAAGAGCTCGACCTCGACGCCCGACAGCGCGGCGTTCGTCAGCGCGGTCATGAGGGCCTCGTCGGGGATGAAGTAGGGACTCGTGATCGACACGTGCGTGCGCGCCGAGGAGATCATGTGGATGAACGCGCGCAGGTTCGGCTCGTCCTTGAACGCGGGGCCCGACGGGATGATCTGCATGGCCGAGATCTGCATGTCCTCGTTCTCGCCTGCCGGCTGCGCGGCGGGCGGGGTAAGGACGTCGGGGGTCAGGATCTCCTTGCACGCGTAGTACCAGTCGACGGCGAAGACCGCCTGGATCTGCGCGACGATCGGGCCGGTGACGGACACGCTCGTGTCGTCGTAGAGCATGCCGGCCTTCGCGTACGAGGGGGTGTCGTAGTCGGGGGCCACGAGGTTGTGGGAGCCGACGTAGGCCTCGCGCCCGTCGATAACGAGGATCTTGCGGTGGTTGCGCAGGTCGGGGCGGCGGATCTGCCCGCGAAGCGGCGCGAAGGGCAGCATCTCGTGCCACTCGATACCCATGGCGTTCAGGCGGCGGCGGAAGTCTTTGTGGCCCGGGATCGTGCGCATGCCGTGGTGGTCGACGAGCAGGCGGACAGTGACGCCACGCGCGACCGCGCGCTCGAGGGCCTCGTAGAAGGGGGCCGTGTACTCGTCCCACGACGTCTGGTAGTACAGGGCGTTCACGTGGTGGGTGGCCGCGTCAATGCTGGCGGCCATGGCGCGGAAGGTCTCGGCCGTGTCGTTGTAGAGGCGACCAACCCGTCCCACCGAGGCCGGGAAGCCGCTGAGAGTCCCGGACAGTCGCATGATCGAGGCGGTGTCATCGTCCGAGCCCGCGGGCAGGCCGTCGGGGCCGTCCGGCACCTCGTAGTTCTCGGGATCGGGCGCGGTCGAGCCGGCCACGATGGCGTCGACCAGCTGGCGGGCCTCCGGGTCGTCGTCGAGCCTGCGGCCCATCGCCCACCACGAACCGAAGATGACATACAGCGGCACACCCAGGAGGGGCCACAGGAAGATCAGCAGCAGCCACGCCGTCGACGTCGAGGCGCGGCGATGCTTGGGGACGATGCCGAGCGCAATGATGCGGATGGCGAACTCGAAAGCCCCAAAGAGGAGCCACGCCCACAGCGGCGGTTCAGGATGTGGCGGCATCATATGCCTATTTTACCGGCCGCCCCAGATCCTGGTCGGCCCACCTCTGCCAATGCGGCGCGTAGGTCTGCCCGTCACGCGCGAGCGCCCTGCTGCGTCGTTCGTCCTCGCCGGGGTCGGCGATCCACACGCTGAGGTCGGCCTCGGCGTCGATGGCGCCGCAGCCCTCGATAATCGTCGGGGCGAGGGGGACGCTGATCCTCGCCCCAGTTGTGCTGTTCTCCCAGTCCCAAGCCTCGTAGGAGGAGGCACGTCCTCCCCGCAGATCGGCGGCAATTCGACGCGCGATGTGGGCGCCTGCTTCGAGACCATCCCAGCCGGGGTACCAATCGTCGAGGTGCAGCACCTGCCAGCCTGGCAGGAGGGGCGCGAGTGCTGCGGCCAGCGTGGACTTGCCGGACCCGGAGTAGCCGTCGATCGTGACGACCGGGACGCCGGGGCGCGCGCCCGCCCCACCAGACGAGGCCGTGGCCCGCTCCCCCGCCAGGGCACTCAGGCGGGGGGCGAGCTCGCGGGCGGCCTCATCGGGGCCCATAGTGACGGGGACGGTGACCCGCAGGCCCACTCCCCCGCTCACGTCTTCCCAGGTCAGGCCACTCATCGGCCCACCAGGGCGAAGGTGCCCGCCCAGATGCTCACGGCCAGCGCGATCGCGGGCACGGCGATGGCGACGAGCATGAGGACAGCATCGGCGGCACGCAGGCGCGAGGGGCGCGCCCACGTTCGCTTGCGTGCCGCGCCGAAGCCTCGGGCCTCCATGGTGGTGGCCAGCTTGCCGGAGCGACGCAGCGCGAAGACCAGCAGCGAGAAGGAGCCTCGCAGGAAGGAACGGATGCGCGAGGAGTCGCCCACGCCTCGGGCACGGCGCGCCCGCTCGAGGGCCTTCCAGTCGGCCGCCATCAGCGACATCATGCGCGCGCCCGCGAGGGCCGCCAGCACGGGGCGGGCGGGCAGGTGCAGGATCTGCGCGAGGCCGTCGCCCATGTCGGTCGGATCGATGCGGTCGAGCAGAGCAATCGCAGGCAGGACGATCGCGCACATGCGCAGGCCGATGCCCAATGCCAGCCACATCGAGTGGTCCGAGATCGCTGCCGGCCCGAACTGCCAGTACACGGTTCCGCCCGGTGAGGCGTAGAGCAGCATGGACGCCGCGCCCAGCGGCGCGGCCAGCAGCAGCGGCGTCGCCTTCAGGAAGAAGCTGCGCGCGGACACGCCAGACAGGGGCATGAGCGCGAGCTCAAGAATGACGGCAACGGCCGCACTCACCGGGTCAATCGTGATCAGCAGGGGCGTTGTCGCGACCAGGAGGGCGAGCACGCGGGCGACGGGATTCGTACGCGCGAGGAGGCCTCGGGCGCCGCGCTTCGGGCCGCGATCGTGAACGTTCCCGGCGGGGGCGGCCTCGGCCTCGTCCGTGGGATCGGCAGGGGCCGCGCCACGCGTGCCGACCTGCCCGAGGTCGATGACGCGCTGGCCCATCGCGGCCACGAACGCGGGGTCGTGCGTGATCGACACCAGGGTGACGCCGCGCTCGAGGGCGGCGCGCAGGAGGCGCACAAGGCCGAGCCACGTGCCGCGATCCTGGCCGAAGGTCGGCTCGTCGAGGATGAGCAGCTCAGGAGCGCTGATGAGCGCGGTCGCCACCGACAGGCGACGCTTTTCGCCGCCAGAGAGCGTCATGGGGTTGGCGCGCGCGAGTTTGGTGAGGCCCAGGGCCTCAAGGTGTTCGTCGACGAGGGGGGCGATCTCCTCGTCGGTCATGCCGGCGGCGCGCGGGCCGATTGCGAGCTCCTCGGCGACGGTGGCGGCCAGGAACTGGTATTCGGGCTCCTGGAAGACCATGGACATGCGGCCCAGGAGTTGCTTGCTGGACCACTCGTGCGGGTCGCCGGCCGTGCCGTCGGAGGTCTGGACCTCAACGGCGCCCTCCAGGGGCGGCAGGAGGCCCGCGAGCGTCAGGGCAAAGGTCGATTTTCCAGCGCCGTTAGCGCCAACGATGCAGGTGGAGACACCGCGCTCGATCGTCAGGTCGATGCCGCTGCGCACGGGGGCGGACGCGTCGTAGCCGATCGTCAGGTCGGTGACGCGGGCAATCGGGGTGGCGCCTCGCGCTCCCCCTTCCGGGCCTTCAGACGAGGCCGGGGGGACCTCGGGGGCGGGGCCGACCTCGGCGGCGACGTCGTCGCCGGGAAGCCAGATGCCGCGCTCACGCAGAGCCTCGCCCTGCTGCGCGAGGACCTCGTCGAGCGGGCCGTCTGCGGCGATCGCGCCGTCCGCGACCACGATGACGCGATCCACGAGAGAAGCCCACACGTCGACGCGGTGCTCGACGACGACCACGGTCGCGCCCGTGCGCTCGACGACGGTTTCGACGGCGGCGCGCACCTCGGCGACGCCGCTCGGGTCCAGGTTCGCGGTGGGCTCGTCCAGGAGCAGCAGGCCCGGGCCCATCGCGAGGATCGACGCCAGGGCCAGGCGCTGCTTCTGCCCGCCCGACAGCTCCGTCGTCGAATGATCGAGGGGGACGCTCAGGCCCACGGCCTCGAGCGAATTCTCCACGCGCGGCCAAATCTCCTCGCGCGCGACCCCCATGTTTTCCATGCCGAAGGCCACGTCGTCGCCCACGCGAGCGAGGACCACCTGGGCCTCAGGGTCCTGCATGAGCAGGCCCACGCGGCCCCTCGCCTCGGCCGGAGCGACCCCGTCCACGGTGAGCGTGCCGGTGGCCTCGCCCTCCTCGGCGCCGCCCAGCAGGCCGGCCAAGCCGCCCATAAGCGTCGACTTGCCCGACCCGGACGGGCCCAACACCAGCACGCGCTCGCCCGGCGCGATATCGAGATCAACGTCCGACAGCGCGGCGTTCTTACGCCCGGCGTGACGCCACCCCCAGCCTCGCGCGCACACGCGCGCGCCCGCCCCCTCGCCCGGCGCAGCCGAGGCACCGGGAGAAGAAGCGGGGCGGGAGGAGGCGGAGTGGGCCTCGTCCATGGATCGGAAATCAGACAAGCTCACGCGCTCCACGTCCGGAAGCGAAGCGATCCAGCGCGCCCGTCTTCGCGAGCGCGTTCGTCAGCGCCCACGCGAGCAGGCCGGCCAGAACGATGCCCGACGCCATGCCGCACACGAGGTAGATCGCGTTGTAGAGCACACCCTTCGCGAGGTGACCGGCAAGGAAGAGCTCGAGGACCCACTCAAACGCGAAGGACACGGCACCCGCAGCGCACACGATCGTCGCGTTGTAGCGGCGGTAGGCGACCAGGGCGAAGACGACCTCCGCACCGAGGCCCTGCGCGAGACCCGAGTAGATGGTCTCGACAGCCCACTGGGAGCCCAGGGCCATAGAGACGGTCGCAGCCATCAGCTCGACGAAGAGCGCGGCGCCGGGCTTGCGGATGACGTAGCCGCCGAGCGTGCCGCCCAGCAGCCAGACGCCCGTCACCAGGCCACCGACGCCGGGGCCGATGGTCTTGAGGAACTCGTAGCTTGCGCCGCCCACCTGGTTCCAGACGACGAAAATCAGTCCACACGCGACGCCCAGGACGGCGGCGGTGACGATGTCAATGACCCTCCAGCGGAGGGACGGAGCAGTGGATGCCATGCGAAAATACTCCCTTCATGCTGCACGACGGCCACGAGGGAAGAGCCTTCCTACGCCGGTATGATCCGGATCAGGTTCTACGGTCGGGGGATGATCCCCTCTCAGCTCGGTTCGAGCTCCCGTGGCACTCTGGTGAGCATAGTCACTTGGTATTCATTGCGCTACTCGTGCAGGTGGGGGCCGGTATGCGGGCCCTCTCCCGTGCCGCCGTCGCCGAGGACGCCCCGCGACGCGCGACGCAGCAGGAAATGGCGGTTCGCGAAGGCCGCACCCACGATGAACGCGATCCAAATCAGCGAATAGACGAGGCCGGGGCGAGTATCGTCCCACATCGCCAGGATGACACCCATGCAGCCCATGAACGCCAGGACGATCCAGGCGCTGATCGCGCCGCCGGGGGCCTTGAACTTCGAGGCTGTGTGCAGGTCGGGGCGCTTACGCAGGTACACCAGGTAGGACACGACGATGACCACCCACACGCCCATGAACAGCGTGGCCGACACGGAGGTCACCAGTGTGAAGGCCGCGGAGATCGAACCGCCCATCCCCATGATGACGATGCCCGACAGGAGGCACACGCAGGACAGGAACAGGGCGTTGAGGGGCACATGGTGGCTGGACAGGCGGGCGAAGACACCGGGCGCCTGCTCCTGGCGGGCCAGGCCGTAGAGCATGCGCGAGGTGGAGTAGATGCCCGAGTTCGCGCTCGACGCGGCCGAGGAGAGGACCACCAGGTTGACGATCGTGGCCGCGGCACCCAGGCCAGTCAGCGAGAACATCGTGACGAAGGGGGACTTCTCGGGGCTCACCTGATCCCAGGGGGTCACCATCATGATGGCCGCGAGCGCCGCCACGTAGAAGAGCATGATGCGAACGGGAATGGAATTGACGGCCTTGGGAAGGGTGTTGTCCGGGTCATCGGTCTCGGCGACTGTCGTGCCGACCATCTCGATGCCAATGAAGGCGAAGAGGGCGATCTGGAAGCCGCCGAGGAAGCCGATGAATCCGGTCGGGAAGAAGCCGCCATGGCTCCACAGGTTCGAGACCGCGGCCGCTGTGCCCTCCTCGTCAACCGTGCCCATGGCGACCATGCCGAAACCGACGATGACCAGGGCAATGATCGCGACGATCTTGACAAGCGCGAACCAGAATTCCGTCTCGCCGAAGGCCTTGACCGTCATGGCGTTGAGGGCGAAGAGCAGCAGCGTCGTCGCACCGATGGGGATCCACGCGGGCAGGTCCGGCCACCAGAAGTGCGTGTAGCCGGTGATCGCGATCATGTCGGCAACGCCGGTGACCACCCAGCACGCCCAGTAGGTCCACCCCGTCACGAAGCCGGCCCACGGGCCGATGAGGTCGCGGGCGATGTCCGCGAAGGTCGCGTACTTGTGGTCGGAGAGCAGCAGCTCGCCGAGGGTGCGCATGAACAGGAAGAGGACCGCGCCGATGATCATGTAGACCAGCAGAATCGAGGGGCCCGCGACGGAGATCGTCTTACCCGATCCCATGAATAGGCCCGTGCCGATCGCGCCACCGATGGCGATCAGCTGAATGTGGCGGTTTTTCAGCGTGCGCTGGAGCTTTTCGCCACCCTGATGGGGCTCACCATGTTCGACGTTCTCAACTGTCATCGTTATTCCTTCCGCCAGCTCCCATCCCGGGGGCGCTTTTGCGCGGTCTTTGCGCGCTCTCGCGAAGCGCTTGACTATCCAACGCTACCGCACAGGTAGGCGCATGACCGAATCCAGAGCTACGCATGGCAGAGGCCGCGCATTCAAGTTAGGTTTGCCTTATGACGCAGAATTCGACGCCTTCGACGGGCGAGACCGCCACCCCCTCAACGGCCGAGGCCTCGTACCCCCTGATCTCCGTGGCCACGGTTACCACCGAGCGTGCCGCACGCTACGGCAAGCAGCTGGTGAGCCACATGGCACACAAGATCACGGGCTCCTGGGACGAGGAGGCGGGCAACGGATACCTGCTGTTCGACCGCGAGGGTCCGATCCTGGGGCGTTTCGACGTGATCGCGTCGGCGTCTGATCTGAGGCTTGAGCTGCGCACGGAGCCCGAGCGCGCCGATCGCCTCGAATTCATCGTCGGCATCCACCTGGCGCGCTTCGGCGCACGCGACAGCCTCACTATTTCATGGGAGCGCACCGACGACAGCGAAGGTTCGACGCAGGGCCCCCTCACCCCCGAAGAGGTCGAGGCGCACGCCCGCGCCAAGAAGGCCGCCCGCGAGGCGGCGGCGCGAGAGGCGGCGCAAGAGGCCGGGCACGCGGAGTAGTCGCAGCGCTCGCGGAGAACTAGGACCGGCGGGGCACCCACGCACGGCACGCGCGGCGCACTAGGCGAGACACTGTGCTCGGCATCCGGGCACGCGACATCCGGGCACGCGACATCCGGGCACGCAGCAGGCCCATCAATTCCGCACGCAATTCCCCGACGGCCGGACGCGTTAACGCCTCAAAAACCGCAGAATTTCAATGTTCTGACTTAAAACATTGAAACAATCGCAGGGGAATTACGTGCGAAATTTCGGGGCACTGACGCCCGCTCCCGGCAGATGTCGATACAGCTCCCCCCACCATTCAGCACCGGGAGGCATTGCACTACTTAGCAGGGCATTGCACTAGCTACTATCCAGTGCAATGCTCCCCTAGCTAGCGCATTGCTCCCCGCTCACTCCTCCAGGTGAGCAAAGGTTCAACACGATCGGGAACATTCCACCTCATCGGGAAGATTCCACCCGATCAGAAGGGGTTGAATCTTCCCGATCGGGTGTAACACCCCATCGGTAACAAGCTAGGCCGCGGCGAACGTCCGGCGGCCCGCAGCCAACGCCGCACCACCGTCCCCACATTCACCAATTCCGCACGTAATTCCCTGACCACCGAACGTGTTAGCGTCTCAAAAACCGCAGAATTCCAACGTTCTGACTCAAAAAGTTGAAACACTCACGGGGGAATTACGTGCGAAATTTGGGGACGATCGCCGGAATCACGACATACCCAGCGACCACGCACACACACCGCAACGACAACCGCCGACATCAACGGATGCCAGCGCGGAAACTCAGACGCTCAGCGGCCCTCGAGGTAGTTCTTCGCGGCATGCAGGACCTGCTCCCACATGCCGAGCTCGTCATCGTACGCCTGGCGGGCCTCGGCCTCGTCGTCGGAGACCGACGCCAGACCCGACTCCTCCACGTGGATGGCGACGCCGCCGCGCTCCTCGGACAGGGAGACCTCGATGCGGGTCGCGTACTCGTCCGGAAGCTCGTCGTCGGCCAGCGGGTACCAGCGGAAGGCGACGACATCCATCGGATCCTCGTCGGCCTTTTCGATCAGCCAGTCGCCGGCGTCCGGGTCGCTCACGCGATAGATGCCGTCGTCCCCGAGCGTCACCTCGTGGTCACCCAGCGGGCCGTCGTTGACCCACCAGCCCGGCTCCGACACGAGCGCCCACGCGGCCTCAATGTCGCAGTCCACGACCACGTCGGTCTCGACGCGATCCAGGTCGTCCTCAACGTCGGCGTCAGAAGTCATGTCAAAGAAGCTCATACACCAACGGTACCGGGTCGGACGCTCCCAGGCACGCGAATGGACACCCCAACGCGCGCCCGTTTGCGCACGTCGGCAAGCACCCCATCAGTCATGGGAAGAGGGCCCCGTGCGAGCACTTCCGTACACACATGCACGAGGCATTGGAACGCCGCGTTGCTCGCGCGCATACGACGAGGCCGTGGCCAGCCTCGCGGGGAAGCGAGAGTCGGCCACGGCCTCGTCGTGTCAAAGAGCCTCAGGCGAGACGCGTGATGCGGTAGCGCCAATCCACGGGGCCAACCTCGAGGGTCTCCACGCGGTAGTGCTGCTCGGAATCCTGCAGGTGCGCAAACAGCGGCTCGGGCTGGTGGGGCGCGCAGATCTGGATGTTCTCGCCGACGGGCAGGTTGTCGACCGCGGCGAAGAGGACCGCGTGGCGCACGACTCGGGGGATCGAGTGGATGACCAGCTCGTCCGCGCCCGGGCGGTGGATGACGCCGGCGCCGCCAGCGTGGACGTTGCCCGCGGAGGGGGCGCCGTCACCGCAGCCGCAGCCACCGGCCGTGGAGGCGATGGGCTCGGCGGCCATCTCGTGGGGACGCTCGGCGGGGGCATCATGTCCGCCACAGCCGCAACCAGCGTGCTCGGCGGGGGCCTCGGCAGCCTCAGCGGCATGGCCGTGGCCGCCACCGTGGCCGTGTCCGCCGCAGCCGCAGCCGCCCTGCTCGGGGGCCTGCTCGGCGACGGCCTGCTCGGCGCGCGCCTCCTTACCTTCGCCACCACAGCCGCACCCGCAGCCGCCATCCTTGGAGGGGACGGTGTTGGCATCGACCAGCTTGAACATCTGACGGTCAGTCATGTCTTTTCCTTATCCTTCGGCCCGACGGGCCATTTCAGCGAACCTTACCCAGTGTAGGCATGCCTCAGCCGCGCACGCGCGTTCACTTAATGAGGAACTCGGCCTCGACCTCGACGCTGACGTTGAGGGGCAGCGCGGCGACGCCCACGGCGCTGCGCGCGTGCTGGCTGCCGAAGATCTCGCCGAACAGCTCGGAAGCGCCGTTGATGACGCCGGCCTGGCCGTAGAAGTCGGGGCGCGAGGACACGAAGCCCACGACCTTCACGACGCCCGCGAGGTTGTCGATGCCGCCCGCGACGGAGGCCGCCGCGGCCAGGGCGTTGAGGGCGCACACGCGCGCCGCGTCCTTGGCATCCTCGGGGTCCGCGCCGTCCTCGCCGACCGCGCCGATGCACACGGGCTCGCCGTTCACGACGGGAATCTGGCCGGAGGTGCGCACGACGCCACGGTCGATGACGGCCGGCACGTACGCGGCGACGGGGGTGGCGACGGCGGGCAGTTCGAGGCCGAGCTCGGCGAGCTTCTCGGAGGGCAGCATGAGGGGTCCTTTCGTTGTGATCGACGAGGCCGGGGCCTCGTCCTCCGGTTCCAGTTTAGTTGCGCTGATCCCGGGGGTGGCAAGTGAGGGTGCGGGTGTGAGATACCGGCTGGGGCCTCAGCGAAAAAGACGCGATGCAGGCATGCGTGCGCCCCGCGTGTCGACAATCACGCGGGGCGCACTATTCAGGAAGCCTCAGCCCTGGGGAGCGGCCGGGGGCTGACCGCCCTGTCCCGGACCGCCCGCCGGGGGCTGACCGCCAGCCGGCGGCTGGCCACCCTGTTCCGGACCGCCAGCCGGGGGCTGTCCGCCCATCCCCATGCCGCCGCCCTGGCCGGCGGTCGCCTCTGTGGCGGTGCCGTCGACGCTCACCGTGTAGGTGGAGCCGTTGGTCATGCCGGAGGTCGAGTAGATGACGTTACCGAAGGCCTTCAGCGAGGTGTAGGTGCCCAGAACCGAACCGGAGGAGTCGGTGATCGTCACCGTGGATCCGGCGGAGCCGGTCGCGGAGGCGGAAACCCAGCCCTGGCCGTCGGTCGTGGTCGGCGTCTCCACCATCTCGTTGGTCGCGAAGGCGATGACCGTGCCACCCGTGATGCTCATGGCACCGTTGCTGTCCAGGGCGCCGTTCGCGCCGGACGCCGGGCCGTAGACGGTCGTCGTGCCGCCGCTGATGGTCAGCGAGCCGTTGGAGTCGAGGCCGTCGCCGTTCGCGTTGACGGTCACGGTGCCACCGCTGATGGTGAGCTGCTCGCCGGTGTCCTCCATCGAGCCGCCGCCGTCACCCATGCCACCGGGGCCCATCTGCTGGGTGGTCGTGGTGGTGTCGGTGGTGGTCGTATCGGAGCTGGATTCGGCGACTGCGGCCAGGCCGGCCTCGACCGTGATCGAGCCCGAGGCGTTGATGCCGTCGTCGCTCGAGGTCAGGTCGACGGTGCCGTCGGAGATCGTGATGAGGCCACCCTCGAGGGCCTCGTTCGACTGCGTGACGGTCACGGTTGCACCATCGAGGACGGCCGCAACCTCGGTGTGCACGCCATCGTCGCCGGAGGCGGCGGTGATCGTGCCGGAGCTCAGGCGCAGGGCGCCGTTGGAGTGGATGGCGTCATCCCCGGCGTCGATGCTGGTCGTGCCGCCGTCGACGATGATGTAGGTCTGAGCCTTGATGCCCTTGGTCGAGCCCGAGGAGGGCTTGCCGGCCGAGGCGCCGCCGCCCGAGGTGATCGACAGGGTGCCGCCGGTAATGATCGCGTCGGTGTACGCGTCGATGCCGTCGCCGCCCGAGGTCAGGGTGACGGTGCCGTCCACGATGGACACGTAGCCCTTGGTGTCGTCGTTGTCCTGGTCGGACTTGAGGGCGTCGCCGCCGGAGTTCACGGTGACGGTGCCGCCGGCAATCGTCAGGGAGTCCTTGCCGCGCAGGCCGTCATCCGAGGCGGTGGCGTTGATCGTGCCGCTCAGGACGTAGAGGTCGTCCTTGGAGGTGATCGCATCCGAGGCGCCGGAGGTCACGTTGAGCGTGCCCGAGCCGGTGATCGTCAGGTCCATGTCGGCGTAGATCGCGGCGTTCGCGTCCTCGGTGCCGGTGTAGGTGCCGTCGGTGATCGTCGACGTGCCCTCGAGGGACAGGACGAGGTCGTCGCCGCTTGTCGCCTCAATCGCGGCGCCCGTCGAGGAGGTGATGGTCGCGTTGTCGAGAATCAGGACGACCTGGTCCTCAGCTCCCGCGGCCACGACGACCTTGCCGGTGAAGGAGCCGCTGAGCTTGTAGACGCCGGCCTTGGAGATGGTCAGCACGCCGTCGCTCACGCTCACGGCGTCGGACGAGGAGGTCGCGGTCGTGCCGCTGAGCGTCACGTCGACGGCGTCCGAGGCCTTCCAGTCGCTGTCCTTCACGTAGGAGGCCTTCGCGTTCGAGGCCAGGGCGTCGGCCGCGGTGGGCGGCGCGGTCATGTCGCCGTTGGTGCCGGCGGCCGCGACGGTCGCGGTGGCCGTGGTGGAGCCGGAGCCGGAGGAGGTCACGCCCGAGGAGATGCAGGCTCCCAGCGCGAGGGTTCCGACGAGGGCGATCGCGCCGATCGTCCGGGCGGGGGTCCAGATTTTCTGCAGGGCTTTCATGTGTCTGTTTCTTTCGTGTGATTAAAGCTTGTGTTTCTTATGCTCAGCGCTTTCGTTTCGCGTTCTGTCGAAACTGCGGGCGCCGTTATGAGGTCTGTCAGGCCGCCATCGCGAGGGGCGCAGAGTGCGCGAGCTCGGGAACCTCCACATATTCGTGAAAGTAGCGATCCAGCGTGCGGTGCCACTTGTTCGCGGGCAGGTGGTGCATGGCGGCCATCGCGGTCCCGTACTTGGAGATCTTCACGGGGCGCACGCCGCCCTCCCACAGGAGGTGGTCGACGATCGAAGGGGTCGCGCCCGACTTCGTTTCGATGATGACCAGGTCGGGGCGAGCAACCTCGGTGCCATCCGTGCGCAGCGAGCGCCACTTCAAGTCGGTGTCCACCGTCGCGCGTCCCACGCCACCAGGCAGGAGCAGGGTGTTGCGCTCATAGGACCCAGCCAGGACCGGTTCGAGGGCTGGCACCAGGTGGCCATATCCCGTCTTCTCAACCTTGCCGGCCACCCACTGGCGGCGCTCACCCGCGAGAGGGGCCCCGGCCTCGTCCCAAGAGATCGGCATGCGCTTCTTGACGGTCACGCCGCGCGGGCCGCGGGTCTTGACCTCCAGGAAGGACGCGCCCGACGAGAGGTAGGAGCGGGTGCGGACCTTGAAACGACGGCGGCGCTTGAGCGCAGTCAGCAGGTACGAATCCATGTCGGGGGTGTCGTAGTAGGTAGAGGCGTAGCCCTGGGAGACCTGGCCGTCGATCTGCAGAACCTTCGTATCCTCAGGGAGGTGGCTCAAAATCGCCGAGGCCGTGGCCGCGTCCAGCGCGTACTTGCGGTCCACTCGGGTCAGCATCGCCGCGCGCTTATTCAGTTCATCGAGGCCGATCGCGTCGAGGTCGGCGAGAATCGAGTTCAGGGTGGCGTTCATGAGTCGTGTCCTTGGTATTGGCAGTCTGCGGGGTGGCGGTTGTGTCGGCTGGTGGGCTGGCGGGCCGGCGGGCTGGTGGGCCAGCGGGCCGGCGGGTCAGGCGACCTTCGAGCGGACGTCCACGAGCGTCAGGTCGTTCACGAGGTCGAGCTTGACGACATTCACCGAGGCGACGGACGCGCCGAGGCGCTGCTCGAGGGCGGCCTTCAGCTCGGCGGGGTCGGCGATCGCGCGGTCCAGCTGGACGGTCTGCGAGGTGTAGCGGCCGAAAACCAGCTTCGAGTCACCGAAGGCCAGGGCCACGAGGATCAGGGCAATGAGGCCACCGAGCAGCGGGGTCACCGCCGAAGACATGCCCGTCAGCAGGCCAAGGGCCAGCGAGGCGAAGTAGTAGGCGATTTCCGTCTGCGAGATCTGATCCGAACGCAGTCGGATGATCGAGAGAACACCGAAGAGGCCGAGGCCCAGTCCCGCGCTCACAGTCGAGTTCGCAAGGATGATCGTGACGGCGAGGACGCCGACATTCACACCGAGGAAGGCTGCGACCAGGTCAGCGCGGCGGTGCCGTGGGAAGTACAGGCCGAACACGAGGGCGGCCATGGCAACCAGGTCAATGGCGATCAGAATCAGGGCGGTCATTGGGATCTCCTTTTGTCGATGCACCAATTTCCCCACGCGACCCTATGAAGAACCTATGAAGCTCTCATATTTCTCATATGACTTTTGGGAGTGTTGCTGTGAAGCTGTGAATACTGGTGGCTGGGCGGGCGTTTTTCAGCGTTTTTCTGCGGTTTCTCTCGCTATGAATCCAACGCACTTTTCAATCGCTACACGAGTCGCCAAACCTCCAATCGCCGGATCATCGCTCTTGTTCGGCCGGGCTGCTTTGAGTGCCCGTGGGCGGCGGCCCGCCTCATTGATGGTGTTGCTTGTGGTCCCACGGGTGTTCCGGGCGCCGGAGGGCCCGGCCGCCCGCGAGGCTAGGCGATCTCACTTCGTTCGGCGCCGCGCCTCGAAGCCCGCCCGTGCCCTCCGGTCCCTCCGGCGCCCTCCACACCAGTGGGACTGGGTCGCTGTTCGGCAGCTCTACGCGTCGGCTCGAAGCCCGGCCAGGCCCCGCCACCACCCACTAACACCGCAGCCTATCCTCGCTCCCCTCATTCCTGCGCCCACAACCAATTTCGCACGTAATTCCCCTGTGACTGCTTCAAGTTTTGAATTCAGATCGTTGGAATTGCAACGTTTCTGGGCTTTATTGAAACTTCAGCCAATCGAATTACGTGCGACTTTTCGGAGGCAACGCCGTGCTGCCACCCACAGGCACCGCGGCTAGGCCTCGCCACCCGCATCTAGGCCCCACAAGCGCGACAAAATTCGCCCTGCTCGGCTCCACCAGCGCCCAGACGAGACAAAATTCGCCCAGCACCGCCACAACTGCCCAAAATCAGCCTATTTTCACTCGCAGGGCGAACTTTTTCGCGGTTTGGCCCGAAATCGACTCCTGCTGGGCGAGTTTTTTCGCGCTGATGGGTGCCACAGCCGCCTCACAACACCCGCCAACCACCTCGCCTGAAACCGATGACACCAATGCGGGTGGATCACTGCCACGAAATGAAACCACTGACACCTTTGCTCGCACAAAAGAACCAATTTCAGGCCGTTTTCCGCCCGCAAAGGTGTCACGGGTTTCATGCACCCCTCACCGAGCACCCGCAAAGGCGTCGCTGGTTTCATCAGACGTCGAATCAAGGCTTCTGATTCACAGCAAGGCGCTCAGACGCTCATGCTTGCTGCCTCCATCACACTCCTGGTAGCGTCGGATCATGAACAACGAGCCTTTCTGCACCCTTCGGAGGCAGACCACCGGTGCACAGGTGGGGTGGTGACCGTGGCTCGATCGCGACGTCGGGGGATCGGCGGATTCCTCTCCAGCATCTTTTCCAATCGCACCGAGTCGCTCGTGGGTGAAGACAGATGGCGGCGCAACGAGTGGAAACGTGCACTAGTTTCGATCGTCATCGTCTCTCTCGGGATAGCGATCGTTGAAGGAATCTATCGACTGACACACTATGGCGATTTCCGTTTCGCTGTCTATCTGGCTTCAATTCCGCTAGTAGCTGGAGTGCCTCAGGTGACATGTAACTCGATAGTTCCCTATCTGCGTCCCCATGTTCGATTCGTCAATGGCCGCGTTGTGATACAAGGTGAGCGTCTCACCAACATCGGATACCTCACTAGCTACCTGATCCTCTGCATGATCGTCGTAGGAGCACTCGTGCTCGGTTTCCTATCACATAACTTCAAGACAACTATCGGTATTGCGGTGGTTGCAGCATTTTTTGCCTATTATCTCTTTTCCGAGAATCCATTCGAAGACCTGAAAAACACCGTCAAGGATCGTTCAATGACGGCGTTATCCCCAGATAGCATTGACTTTCACGCGGCTCCTCATCTGTCGATCCATAAGCATCTGGAGTCCGCCTCCGATGGATGCGGTAACGACTCCTCCGTCCGGTGGGACCAGAACGTCAAGATCTACGATCTAAGCACGACGAGCTACCACGTTACTCTCTTCGCTGACCCCGACACGTATGACGGTCCATGGAGCTTGTGCTGCCGGACGATCGGCATCCCCTTCACCGGCCTCGACGCCCTCATCCGGCACTTCAACGAGCGCCCCGAGGACCGTCCACTCCTGGCCACACCGCAGGGCGTCGACCTCGTCAACGACATCCTCGCCGAAGCCCGCGCAGGACTCTTTACCTCGAAGTGAAGGCACGCATGAGCACCAGGAAACAGGCTTTGGTACCTTCCGATTTATCCGGTACGCTCAGCCGAATGTCGCTCAACAATCGGGACTACTCAGAATAACCCTCTCGAAACAGACGGTCCGAAATACCCAGACCCCTCCACACGAAACCGCCAATTTAAACCATTTTCCTCCCGCAAAGGCGTCGCTGGTTTCATTAAACCTCTCGCAGCTGCCCCAAGGAGCACGATTAGTTACTCGAGCTCCAACATGTCGATCGCGCGCGGCGAGATGGACGTCGTGTCCACGACCGTGCGCGACGTGACGGGCCGCGACCCGCTCACCTTCGAGGAGGTCGCCCGCGCGACGCTCGCGTCTGGCCGCTGACTGTCGCGGTTACGGCGCGGTTGGGACAGACTCGTTTCTCTTATCAGGGACGAAGCCGGGGTCGCTTCATGCGCTCATGCTTGCTTGCACCCTTCGCCTATACTTGCGTCCCCGATCACACGCCTGCTAGCGTCAAGTCATGGAACACATGTCTATCAACACGCATCCGGAGATCGTGCCTCCGGTCCTGTATGTGCCAGTCGATGAGCGAGCCGATGGGGAGCTCGGTTTTTCGCTCGCCCACATGTTCGATCAAACGACCGTACTTTTGGCATACACGTCTCTCGACCGACTCCTTGATGGGTTGGGCGAAACACAACGATGGGGTGTCCTAGAGACAAAACGACTTCCAGAGGTTCAGGAACAAACCAATTTCGACAAAATTGAAATTGACCGCTACATCGAACCCGATGCTCGCGAACGGAAAGCTCAATGACCGCCGACCTGGTTATCACCGAAGATATGCTCACTCAGATGGCAAAAACGTTCGAACGTCTGGAAGAGTCAATAAAAGATCTGCCTGCACAATTGCCGCTTGAGGTTGACGCTGGCATTGCAACAGCGATAATCATGGACATGTTTGGAGTCCTTGACTATGCCGGAACAGCATTTGCACAGAACTGCAATGTATGCTCTACCAACCTACGAACATTAGTCAACCAACATAAAGAAAATGAGGAAGAAGTTACACGGCATCTGGAAGCACTTGGAAAGCAGATGAAATAATGGCACCTATGACCAGTGTTTCCTTTGATGCACATAATTCCTCCTCACTCATCGACACACGCATTTATGGAAATCCTGACGACATTCGTGATGCTGCCGCAACGGTGCGAAAAATCTACGAGGCACTCAACGATGCGTTCATCGAGATGAGCAACTCACTCGTCCCACTCCCCGAATACTGGGGAGGCGAGAGTGCTAACGCGTATGAGGAACTTCTTAATGCCTTTCGTTCATGCACTGGAGAAAACTCTAGCTATACATACAACGTCTGGGAAGCGATGCGCGCATACGCACAACAGCTTGATTATCACTACCGCGATATGGAGACCATTCGACATAATGCGATAGCCTGTGGCCTTACGATCATTAATGGATACGACATCGTCTCACCTCCTCCGCCCGGCGAGGAACCAATAATGCCGCCATACGACGCTCCCGAGAGCGAGCACAGCATTTATCGAGCTGATCATTACGAGTACGAGCAAAGCAAGCTTCGCATCGAGGATTTCGAAGGATTAAAACTCCGTGTGCAGGAAGTTAGAGACGATCTCGAAGAATGGGTGAGGAAACATTTATCAAATGTTCAATCGGATCCGCCCCCTTCTTTCATCAAGTTCGTCGACGACCAGCGGAACGAACTCGTGGAAAGACCCTGGCAGTTACTCCCTGATTTAGTCGATCAATCATTTGCCATTCGTGCAGCATATCGACAAGACAAGCTCACGGCTGCGGTGAACGATTTCAGCGAGGCAATGCATACTCCCGGGGCAGCTCAAGTCCGCCCTCAGATCGACTCAGCACTCCAAGACGCAATTAGAGCGCAACAAGAGGCTCGATCTGCAGCCTCACTTTCTTCTAAGGTCAGCACTGGAGCGACGGCTGCTGGTAGCCTGCTTCTCGCATACGATGTTGCAACTGCTGATAATCCATCCGAGAAGGCCGTTTCAGGTATCGCTGGGATGATTGGAGGCGCGGAAGTTGCGTCCTGGGTGTCTGCTGCCGTCGTCCGGCGCGGTGGGAGCGCTATTTTCGGGGCAGCGCTCGGTGGACCGGTCGGAGTGGTAGCAGGTATTGCGATCACGGAGGGCGTCGCATGGGCCTACAGACAGCTTCCCCTTGAATACCGAGAACGCGTTGACGCTACTCTTTGGCACTGGCCCTACTACATCGGCCTGGGGTGGTGAGCGTGGCTCGGCCTTCCTCATTTTTGGCAAGAAGACCCCACGACAGTTCTCCTCGGGGCGTGGACCTGGCTGCGCGAGACTTGTGGAAGCTCACCGCGATCACCATTGTCGTCAACGCCGTCTTGGCGGTGGGCGCCTACTGGGTTTTCTCGTTCATTCGCATCGGCCCACTACAGCTGCTCTTCATCTGGTTCCCCCTATACCTGGCCGCCGCACTCCCCCACCTCATCGAAATGACTGTGCGCCCGTTCTGGTCATCGCACCCCCATTACGAGGACGGCTCCATCGTCATTTGGGGCAACCACCAGTCCATTGCGCTCGTCACGACTGGATTCCTGCTCTACGCCTTCGCGGGAGGGACGATGGCGGCGGGTTTCACGACCGGACAGCCCTTCCACGCCGCGATATATGTGTTCGCCGCTGCGTCCATGGCCTATCTCGAGTGCAGCCGTAATCCCGGCAAGGACCTCGTCATCGCCCTGACTGACAAGCAAAAGACAACTCTGACCCCCGAGGGAATCTCCTTCCACTTCCCGGAGCTGCTGTCCGTCGAGGAAGACTCACACGACCGGGATGTCACCATCCTGTGGAAGGATAACGTCACCATCCACAGCGTCAACAGTCCAACGATTATTCTTAACGCAAACCCCGACACATACGGCGGGCCGTGGAGCATCTCCTCCGAGCGCATCGGCATCCCCTTCACCGGCCTCGACGCCCTCATGCGACACTTCAACGAGCACCCCGAGGACCGTCCACTCCTGGCCACACCGGAGGGCGTCGGCCTCGTGAACGACATCCTCGCCGAGACCCACATGGAACTCATAATCCAACAAAGGAGCCACGCATGAGCACCAAGAAACGCATCCTCGTCACCCTGATTGTCGCGGTCCTGGCCGCGATCGTCATCTTCCCGATGCTGCCCCTCGAATACCGCGACCGCGTCGTCGCAGTCCTCACCCACCCGCTGTATTACCTGGGCTTGGGTAACTGGTGAGCGCTCCGATAGAACGCGCTTAACTCACGAAGGCGGCGGGGTCGTCCACGAGTGAATCCAGCACTCGGAACGCCGCACCCCGAACCGTCAGCGACGCAGAATCCGGCAGCACCTCAATGACTGCCGAGGACCAAGGGGCCTGGACCCGAAGAACCTGTCGCGAACCATCGAGGACGCGGCCACCGTGTGGGAGCCCATCCTGCCGTGGACATCGGCGGGCGCCTACATGGCCGGCACCCTGGGCGTCGCCACCCTCGCCTACATGCCCTGGGCGATCTCGAACTGGATCGCCATCTTCTTCGCCCTCGTGTGGGCGGCGACGGGCATCGGCATCGCAAAGCTCACGCCCGAGGAGCAGAAGGCTCTCGAAGCGGAGGGCTGAGCGTCACAGCATAAGGTGGGGGGCTCCCAGCCGGGAGCCCCCCACCCATGCCACAGCATCACAACCTCAGTACGCCAACCCCTTCGGCTGCTCCGCAAGCACTGCAAAGCCCGGATCAACGACCTCGAATCCGTTGGCCTTGTAGGCCTCGTAGTCGAAGTTTTCGCATTCGTCGTACCCGATGCGGTGGTACTCGTAGAAGCCGTCCCAGTCCTCGTACCCGGACCCAAGCGACGACTCGAGGAACGCGTCGGCCATGGCCATCGCAGTGCGCGGGGCGACGTAGAAGGCGCCCATGGCGAGGAGGTTCGCGTTGTTGGCGGCGGCGCAGCGGCGCGCGGCGGGCACGGATTCGCACACGGCGGCGTGCACGTGGGGGCACTTGGAGGCGGCGATGTGGATGCCCATGCCGGTGCCGCAGAACGCGAGGGCGCGTTCGAACTTACCTTCGGCGATCTGGGCGCCGAGCGCGAAGCCGACGCGGTGGTACATGGGCGCGGTGTCGGCGTCGGGTGTCAGGTCGGTGACGGTCCAGCCTCGCTCCTCAAGGTGGGCTTTGACGGCTTCCTTGAGGGGGTGCCCGGCGAAGTCGGCGCCGACGACAACGTGCTTGTCTTTAGCTGTCAGCATGCGCGTGTCCTTTCCTGAGTTTGCGCAGTTTGGAGAAGGAGAAGAGGCCCTCGTTCATGCAGATGACGAGCAGGAGCACGCCACCCCAGATGAGGGGCCTGTAGAAGTTGGAGATGTCGGGGAACATGTTCAGGCCGGAGGAGAGGACCTGGAGCATGAGGATGGACAGGAGGACGCCGCTCAGGCGTCCGGATCCGCCGTTGGGGTTGACGCCGCCGAGGACGACGATGAGGACGGTGAGCAGCGTGTAGGAGGCGCCGTAGTCGGCTTTCGCGGAGTTGTAGTTCGCGAGCATGACGATGCCGGCCATGGCGGCCATGATGCCGGAGAGCACGTAGGTGCGGATCAGCAGGCTCTTGACTTTCAGGCCCGAGAAGCGCGCCGCGGTGTCGTTCGTGCCGAGCATGAGGATCGTGGTCCCAAAGCCCGTGAAGGCGACGATGGCGCCGGCGACGGCCGCGCACACGAGGAACACGACGAGGGGGATGGGAACGAGGCCGGCCACCTTCCCCGTGAACACGGCTCCGAACGCTGCTGGGACGCCGGAGACGGGTTTGCCCTGGGTGAGGATGAGGGCGACGCCGCCGAAGAGCTCGAGGGTGCCGAGGGTGGCGAGGATGGGTGGGATTTTGAGGACCGCGACGAGCGTACCGTTGATGAGTCCACACACGACCCCAACCACCAGGGCGACACCCAGCGCGATGAGGGTGGCCATGGCCATGGACGAGGGGGTGACGGCCGAGCCGAGCATCGAGCGCAGCGTGAGGGCCGCGCAGATCGAGGTGACGTTGGCGATGGCGACGACGGACAGGTCGATGCCGGCGGTAAACATGGTGAACATGACGCCCAGGCTCATGAGGCCGAATTCGGGGAATTGGACGGCCATCGACTGCCAGGTGCGCACGGCGAAGAAGGGGCCGGGGCGCACGGCGGCGAAGAAGATGAGCAGGAGGACGAAGACGATGACAAGGCGCGTCATATAGCTGTCCTTTTTGAGGAAAGCGAGGCGCGGGGAGGCGAGAAGCGTTGACATGTGGTCCTCCTAGTGTGTGTTGCGGCGTGCGCGCATGACCTGAAGCGCGGAGACGCCGGTTCCCACGATGATGAGCAGGCCCAGGGCGAAGCCCTGCCAGAACGTCGGGATTCCCATGAGGATCATGGAGTTTTGGACGATGACGATGAGCAGCGTGCCGAGCATGACGCCCGTCAGCGAGCCCTTGCCGCCGGTGATGGCGGTGCCGCCCAGGACGACGGCCGCGATGACCATCATTTCCATGCCGAGCAGGTTGGTCGGGTGCATCTGTCCCATGGAGCAGGTGCGGACCATGCCGGCCAGGGCGGCGATGACGCCGACGAGGACGTAGAGCCAGAACTTGGTGGCGCGCACCTTGAAGCCGACGCGGGCGGCCGCGGACTCGTCGCCGCCGAGGGCGAAGAGGGAGCGTCCGAACATCGTGTAGCGGGTGACGAAGAAGGCCACCGCGACGACCGCGACGAGGATCAGGAAGGACACGGGCATGGAGGACTGGAGGCCGGAGCTTTCGTTGCGGGCGACGAAGAGGGACGCGGATCCGAAGGAGCGCATGGACTCGGGGATCGTGTTGATCTGCACGGATTTGAGCGCGCCCTGCATGACGCCGTTGAACACGTTGGCGGTGCCCAGGGTGATGATCAGCGTGGGCACGGTCAGCCTGGAGGTGAAGATGCCGTTGAATGCGCCGAGGACCGCGCCGAGGGCGGCGGCGATCAGGAAGGGCACGATGACGGGCCCGTTCCACCCGTTGTCGACGAGGACTTTCGTGGTCACGTAGACCGCAAGGGAGGCCAGCGCCGGGAAGGACACGTCGATGCCGCCGGAGACGAGGACGAGGTGCGCGGCGACGGCGAAGAGGCCGGGCACCACCATCGCACCGGCCAGGTCGACGAGGTTGTTGGCCGTGTAGAACTGTCCGGAGCGCGCCTGGATGACCAGGGTGAGCGCGGCGATGACCAGGAACACCCAGAATTCGTTGGCGCGCAGGACTTTCGTGATGAGTCGGGGCATTAGTTCTCTCCCCCTTCGGTCGACGAGGCCGGGGCCTGGTCTTCGGACAGGAGCCGGGTCAGTTCGGCCTCGGTGAGGGTGTCGGGGTTGATCGGGTCGCTCAGGTGCCCGGCTCGCATGATGGCGATGGTCGAGCAGTTGGTGAGCACTTCAGCGATGTCGTCGGAGATGATGATGACGGCCATGCCTTGCGCGGCGAGTTCACGCAGGATCGAGTGGATCGTGAATTTGGAGCCGATGTCGACGCCGACGGTGGGCCCGTTGAGGATGAGGACGGAGGGCTTGGTGGCGAGCCACTTGGCCAGGACGACCTTTTGCTGGTTGCCGCCCGACAGGGTGTTGACGGCGTTGGCGGGGTCGGGGGTGACGACGTCGAGGCGCTTCACCCACTTCTTCTCTTCGTCGCGGATGGCTTTCTTGTCGATGAATCCGAGGGCCTTGGTGAAGGATTCCATCTCGGAGATCGTGATGTTTTCGCCGATCGAGCGCGAGAGGAAGAGGCCTTCGGTGAGTCGGTCTTCGGGGACGTAGGCGATGCCGGCGGCGATCGCGTCGCGCACGCCTCGCAGGGTGACATCCTGGCCTTTGACGCGGATGCGCCCAGAGTCAAGGGGGAGCATCCCGAAGAGGGACATGGCAAGTTCGGTGCGCCCAGAGCCGAGGAGGCCGGTGATGCCGAGGATTTCGCCGGGCCGCACGCTCAGGGAGGCGTCAGCGAAGGCGCCGCTCACGGTTGCGCCCTCAACCTCGAGGATCGGGGCATCGGTGATGTCGCCGGGCTGGTAGCGCTCCTCGTCGAAGTCGCGCCCGGTCATGTGGCGGGCGAAGCTGGCGCGGTCGAGCTCTTCCTTCGGGCAGGTGATGACCTTGTGTCCGCTGCGCAGGATGGTGAAGCGCTGCGCGATTTCGAAGACTTCTTCGAGCTTGTGGGACACGAAGAGGATCGCGATGCCTCGTGATTGCAGGTCGGCGACGATGTTGAAGAGGGCGCGCACTTCCTTCTTGGTGAGGGCGGTCGTGGGCTCGTCCATGATGATGAGTTTCGCATCGCCCATGAGTGCGCGGCTGATGGCGACGAGCTGCTTGTCAGCGACGGAGAGGTTGCCGACGAGTTCGTCTAGGTCGACCTGGAAGCCGATCTTCGCGACGGCTTCGCGGGCGACTTCGCGCATGCGCGAGCGGTTGACGAGGCGGCGTCCGGCGGCGACTTCGCTGCCGAGCGCGATGTTCTCCATGACGGAGAGGTTGGGGAAGATGGAGAAGTCCTGGTAGATGACGCGTACGCCCGCGTCGATGGCGTCGGCGGGTGTCAGGCGCGTAAACTCGCGGCCCCCGATGGAGACCGTGCCCTGTTCGGGGGTGTGGACTCCGGAGATGACTTTAATGAGGGTGGATTTGCCCGACCCGTTTTCTCCGGCGAGGCAGTGGATTTCTCCGGGCGCGATGTCGAGGTCGATGTCGACCAGGGCTCGCACGCCTGCGAAGGATTTGCTGACGTGTCGTACCGCCAGCACTGGGGTGTCCATGTGGTGTCCTTTCCGACGCGTGGTGCCGACCCGGGGCCACGGCCTCGTTCATTGGGACGAGGCCGTGGCGCGCGGGTGGTCGTGTGCGGTGAATCGGTTAGAAGCCGAGGGAGTCGACGTTGTCCTTGGTGATCTGGATCCAGCCGTTGCCTTCGAGGACCTTGGTGGAGCCTTCGGAGAAGTGCATGGATTCGTATCCCTTGACGCCAAGATTGACACCGTCTTCGATCTTTTCACCGTTGAGGACCTTGGTAGCCAGGGATGCCATGGCGTAGCCGGCGTCCGCGGGGTCCCAGAGGGTCAGGGTCGACACGGAGCCGTCCTTGAGGATCTGGGCGTTGGCGGCGGGCATGCCCGTGCCTGCGGTGAAGACTTTGCCCTTGAGGCCGAGTTCTTCGATGGCGCGGGCGGTGCCGGGCGCGTCGAAGGAGGAGGTGCCAAGGATGCCCTTGACTTCGGGGTACTTCTTGAGGACTTCCTTGGCGGTCTGGTAGGCGGTTTCACCGTTGTCCTGGGATTCGACGCGGGGCTCGGCTTCGAGCAGCGTCATCTTGGGGTACTTCTCCTTCTGGTGGGCGACGGCGCCGTCTGCCCATTCGTTGTGGGAGGCGTTGGTGACGTGGCCGACCATGGTGGTGTAGACGCCTTCTTCACCCATGGCTTGGGCGAGGTTGTCCATGATGAACGCGCCGTATTCGCTGTTGTTGAAGGCTTCGATGTCGTACATCGTGTTCTGCTGGGAGGCGCCTTCGTGGGTGACGACGACGATGCCTGCGTCCATGGCCTGCTTGAGGACGGGCTCGATGGCTCCGGGGTCGACGGGGACGACGCAGATGGCGTCGACGCCTTGGGCGATGAGGTCTTGGATGACCTGGGCCTGCATGGTGGCGTCGGTTTCAGCGGGGCCCTTCTGGAAGGCGTTCATGCCGGTGTCTTCGGCGTACTTCTTGACGCCGGTTTCCATGCGGACGAACCAGGGGTTGGTGGCGTCCTTGGGAACGACGGCGATCGTGTAGTTGCCGTCTCCGCCGCCCTTCGCTGCGGGGCTGGACGAGGATTGTGCGGTGTCGCCGGGGGTGCAGGCGCCGAGGGCGAGGGCGCATGCGGATGCGGCGACGAGGGCTGTAGCTGCGAGGCGGGGCTTCATAGGAGTCTCCTCTGTGTGGATCAACGTCGGTGTTGAGGTTGTGGTTGTGCGGCGGCTCTGCTGGGGTGCGGCGGTGCCAGGCGTGTCCGTCTTCGTTGCTGGACCCACCCTGCGGTGCCGCGTGTGCGGTGCTGCTGCGTGCCGGGTGCTCCCGTCTTTGGGGGCGCGTCGGCGTGCCCCCAATCCTAGGCCACGCGGGTGGTGGCGTTCACTTTCCGGGTCTGTTTTGGACGAGGCCGGGGCGGGTTTTTGGGGTGCGGTTGCGGCGGTTTTGAGCTGATTTGTCTGACGTATGGGCGGGGGCGTTAGTCCAGACAAATACTGTCCAAGATGGACTGCTATGAACCGCACTATTGCTAGCTGGAGCGGCGCACACTCGTGCGGTGACGCGCATCATAACTGCACATTTGTGCGATTCTATGCGCGGGCGCGGGAGGATGTGCAGGGCGTGGGCACGCACCCCCTCCCGCGCCTACCAAGGTCTAGCTCTGCTTGGCGGCTTCGACAACCTCGTACCATTCTCGCTCGGTGAGGCCCCTCTGGCGGGCCACCATGTAAGCATTCCTTCGATGCTGCTGCCGATCAACCTCGAGCTCACTCGGGTTTATCACCTTTCCATATGCTCCTGCCCCTGAGAGAGCAGCCGCAACCACGGGGATCGCTAGCGTCAGATTCATACTCAACTCGAGTTTCGATCCTTCTGTCGGGCTGAAGACAATCTCCCTAAGAGACGGCTTTCCGAACAGCCAATACATGACGACAGTGATGCCACAACACAGGATGCACACCAACGCAGCGATCGCTGATGTCTTGAGTCGCGCCTTCCGTTCCCTTGAGACAATCGAACTGGCCAGCAGATACTCCTCGCCAAGCTCAGGCAGCGTCAGGGACGCCAACGTCCGAGTTCCGTTGATCTGATTGAGCGTTCCGTTCAGGTCCCCACCGAACTGCGCGATCTGGTTGCCATCCCCATTGTTGGCAATTTTCTGAGACATCCCGTCCCCTCCTCTGGGTCACATTGCCGACCGCCATGGTCGACAAACAAAACGTTAAGGAGGGCCATGCTCATCTGCGCCCATCGCACCAAACAACGCACAGAAATGACCGTGGGTGCACGTGCAGTCAACAAACTGATGCGCCACCAATAGGACCGAATCATGCACCAGAGCCGCCTGCAACATCTGACACATGAGCATACCCATCGAACGGCAAGTCATCCTGGTTGGGAACTGTAGCTTCCTCAACGGACTGGACCCAGTCGTCCTTCGGAACGCAACCACCATCCGATTCAGCAAGGGCCCGCAGCAGAGGCACTACAACAATCTTGAGGGTCCTACGAAGCAAAAGAAACCCTCATGATTGGCCTGACTAGCGACCTCAAAACCAACCAGACCGTTGTGGAATATGTTCGTCGATAGATGATCGTTTGAGCAAGACTTCCGGGAGCAAGTGAAAACCGCCACCCCGAAGCTCGCAAGCTCAGCTAGGATGAGACCGTCACGACCGCAGCGTTTGTGTATATCTGTGAAGCGTTGAACTGCCAGTTGATGGAGATCAATGAACTGAAGCCTCCTACACAATCGCTGTATCAAGAAAACTACAGGTTTGGATGACTCATATGGCGAGTAAAAAGGGCGATGAAATGACTCTCGAACGAACTCTCTGGGAGACCGCCGAGTCGATGCGCGCCAAAGGCAATCAGGAGGCATCCGAGTACAAGCATGTGGTACTCGGACTCGTGTTCCTCAAATACGTCTCCGACAAGTTCTCCGAGCGACGCCAAGAGCTCACCCAGGAACTGATCAACGAGGGTATCGACGAGGACCAGATCCCATCATTCCTGGAAGACCGAGATGAATATTCAGGTAAGAACGTCTTCTGGATTCCTGATGGTGCCCGCTGGGAGCAGTTGCAAGCCAAGGCCAAACTGCCAGGAATCGGCCAGGCCATTGACGAGGCGATGCGACTCATCGAACGTGAAAACCCCACGCTGATGGGTGTCTTGCCGCGCAACTACGGCCGCGAGGACCTCAAGGACGAGATGCTCGGCGAGCTCATTGACCTCATCGGCTCTATCGGTTTCGGTGCGGACAGCGATCATGGGGCTGACGACATTCTCGGCCGCGTCTACGAATACTTCCTTGGCATGTTTGCCGGGGCAGAGAAGGGAAAGGACGGCGGCGAGTTCTACACGCCGCGCAGCGTGGTCAATCTGCTCGTCGAAATGCTCCAGCCGTTTAGTGGCCGTGTCTATGACCCATGCTGTGGTAGTGGTGGCATGTTCGTGCAGTCGGCCCGCTTCGTCGAAGCCCACGGTGGCAGCCGGGATGCACTGTCCATCTACGGCCAGGAAAAAGCTGCCTCCACCTGGCGTCTAGCCAAGATGAACCTGGCACTACGAGGCATCGAAGCAGACCTTGGCCCACGGGACGCTGAAACCTTCACTGAAGACCAACACCCAGACCTGCGCGCGGACTTCATCATCGCCAACCCGCCCTTCAACCTCAAAGGCTACTGGTCAGCCGTCCTGGAGGATGATCCACGCTGGGCCTACGGCACCCCGAACGACTCCAACGCGAACTACGCGTGGATCCAGCACTTCCTCTACCACCTCGCCCCCTCAGGCTCGGTAGGCTTTGTCATGGCCAACGGCGCACTGTCATCCAAAGCGAAGACAGACGGCACCATCCGCCAAGCCCTCGTTGAAGCAGACCTCGTGGACTGCATCGTGGCGCTACCCGACAAGCTCTT
The DNA here is from genome assembly GCA_001072465.1 of Xylanimonas cellulosilytica. GTDB lineage: Bacteria > Actinomycetota > Actinomycetes > Actinomycetales > Actinomycetaceae > Pauljensenia. The sequence continues at coordinate 61,464 of JVKM01000014.1, forward strand.
CTTCAACACCGGAATCCCAGCGTGCCTGTGGTTCCTCTCGAAGAACCGGCACGGTAACGGCCACCGCGACCGCCACGATGAGGTGCTCTTCATCGATGCTCGCAACATGGGTGAGATGATCACCCGTGCGCAACGGCAACTCACCGAAGCGGAGATCGAACGTATCGCCAGCACGTACAACACGTGGCGATCCCGCGACGCGCACGCGAACTACGAGGACGTGGCCGGATTCTGCAAAGCAGCCACCCTCGAGGAGATCCGCGACAACGACTTCATCCTCACCCCGGGACGCTACGTCGGCCTTGACCAGACAGAAGATCCCGACGCCGAGCCCGCCGAGCAGAAAATCAAGCGCCTCACCGCCGAACTCCTCGCCGAACTCGACCGCGGCCGTGAACTCGAGGAACAAATTAGAGCTCTGCTGGGGGGACAGCGATGAATTGGAAAGCCAAACCTCTAGGCTCATGCATTGAAGTATTCGACAGTTGTCGACGCCCTGTTACCAAAAAAGATAGAGTCCTTGGTCCCTATCCATACTATGGTGCGTCTGGCATTGTTGATTACGTAGATTCCTACATATTCGAAGGGCTCCATGTATTAGTTGCAGAAGATGGCGAGAATCTTCGGTCGAGAAAATTGCCGATTGCATACCTTGCAGACGGCAGATTCTGGGTCAACAATCACGCACACGTTCTGCGTGCGAACGACGAAAATGACACACGTTTTCTTTCTTACATGATTGAGTCTCTTGATCTAAGTGGGTTTATCACCGGATCGACACAACCGAAGCTCAGTCAGGCAGCTCTTCTGTCGATCCCTCTGAGATTACCTAAGCTCGCGGAGCAACGGCGGATCGCTGAGTTGCTAGGAACGTTGGACAACAAAATCGAATCTAACCAAAACCTGGCAGAGGTTATTCCTAGTCTCATAGACGCTAAGATTCATCACGCGCTTTCAGACGGCTCAGGGGATTCAATTCCTGTCAGCAAACTGGCGAAGTTTGTTAATGGTGGGGCTTATACCAAAGAGGCTTCTGGCACTGGGCGCATGGTGATACGAATCGCAGATTTGAACACTGGGCCGGGAGCTAGCACAATCTACAACGATATCGACGTGCCAGGCGATCGATTGGCGCATTTCGGTGATCTTTTGATGTCGTGGTCTGGTTCATTGGGTGTCTATGTGTGGGTTCGCGAGGAAGCCATCGTTAATCAACATATTTTTAAAGTGATCCTCACCGACTTCCCTGCATGGCTAGTTCACAATCGACTGAATGTCGCGCTACATGGTTTTCGAGCAATAGCCGCAGACAAGGCTACGACGATGGGACATATTCAGCGCAAACACCTGGATGAAACCTTTGTAGAAGTTCCCATTGCGAAGCTCGAGCAGCTCAATCACCTATGCGTACCACTCTGGAATCGCTTTATTTCTGCACAACTGGAGTCTATGCGCCTAGCCGAATTACGCGACGCTCTGCTGCCTGAGCTCATGAGTGGCCGCATGCGAGTGGATGAGGCTGGGTGCCTGGTCAGTGAAGCCCTAGATGAGGAGGTCGCGGATGTCTGAGAACAAACACGTGGAGGTCTCCGCCTCGCAGTTCCTCGTCTTCACCAGTGAGGCGAACGGGGCGATCGAGGTGCGCTATGAGGACGGCACCATCTGGCTCAGCCAGAAGCTCATGGCTGAGCTGTTCGGTGTTTCTGCGCCGACCATCAATGAGCATCTCGCCAGCATCTACGACTCCCAAGAGCTTGTGAGGGAGGCAACTGTTCGGAATTTCCGAATGGTTCGAACCGAGGGGTCGCGGCAGGTCACGCGCGGCATCGACCACTACAACCTCGACGCCATCATCTCGGTCGGATACCGGGTGAACTCCATCCGTGCCACAAACTTCCGGCAGTGGGCAACCAAGGTGCTCAGAGACTTCACACTGCGCGGCTACGTCATCGATCGTGCGCGCATGGAACAGGGTGAGATCCTCGGAGTGGACTACTTTGAGCAGCTCCTCGAGGAGATCCGGGAGATCCGTCTCTCCGAGCGGCGCTTCTACCAGAAGGTGACCGATATTTTCACCACCGCTGTCGATTACGAGTCCTCCTCGCCGGTTGCAAAACAGTTCTTCGCCACCGTGCAGAACAAAATGCACTACGCGGTCCACGGTCACACCGCCGCCGAACTCATCAAAGAGCGTGCGGATGCGTCCCAACCGTATATGGGTCTCACCTCGTGGAAGAACAGCCCAGACGGAAAAATTCTTCGGAGCGATGTCACCGTCGGTAAGAACTACCTCACTACCGATGAACTCAAGGATCTGGGCCGCCTGGTGGAGGCATATCTTAATCTGGCAGAATCACGAGCACGCCGCCAGATCGCCACCACAATGGAAGACTGGGTGGAATTTCTCGACCAAGTTCTCACACTGGATGCACGCGAGATTCTCGACAATGCAGGGACCATCAGCAAGAAGATGGCTGATGACCATGCCCTGCGGGAGTTCGCGGTGTTCCGTGAGGTTCAGGACGCCCACTACGTCTCCGACTTCGACCGCTTCACCATTGAAGCAGCCAAAGCCATTGATCCAGGTAATGATGATGATGCGCACTGATCACTTCGACGAGTCGACTGTGGAGCAGGCAGCGAAAGAATGGCTCGCTGAGATTGGTTTCCACACCGGTTACGCGCCTGTGGATGCTGCGCCAAAGGATGTTAGGGATTCCTTGAGTGAATGCATCCTGTGGAAGCATGTAACTGATGCGCTTACTCGCCTCAACCCTGGCGCTGATCCTGATCTTATTCGTTCTGCCGTAGCGCGAATTCAGCGCGCGGAGTCACAGGACGTCATGACTGAGAACCAGCGACTCTATGAGTTGATGGTGCGCGGGGTGCCGGTTGAAACGACTGGTGACGACGGCAGGCCTTCCACCGTACGCCTGCGGCTCGTCGACTTTGATTCACCCGAGAACAACGACTGGCGGGCACTCAACCAGTTCACCATTATCGAAGCCGGCCACAACCGCCGCCCCGACATGCTCATTTTCCTCAACGGCTTGCCCGTCGGCTTACTGGAGCTGAAGAACTCAGCCGATATAAACGCCAAACTCCGTAGAGCCTGGAATCAGATCCAGACCTATCGGAGTGAAATCCCCAGCGTGTTCATCCCCAATGTCGTCACCGTCATCTCCGATGGGACCAGCGCGGCGATGAGTTCCTTCACTGGCGGGTTTGAGCACTACGCTCCATGGAAGACCATTGACGGGCGAGATGTCATCACAAACCGACCTGCCCTCGAAGTGCTACTCAAGGGAGTGTTCGATCCCCACCGATTCCTCGATATTCTGCGCAACTTCGTCGTCTACTCCGACGAGTCGATCACCGATCAGACAACTGGACAGCGGCGCCGTGCCATCATCAAACGCATAGCGAAGTACCACCAGTACTGGGCTGTCAACGCGGCTGTAGAATCAACAGTTCGCGCTGCGAGCCCAGGCGGAGACAAGCGTGGCGGCGTCGTGTGGCATACCCAAGGCTCAGGCAAGAGCTTCGAGATGGTCTTCTACGCGGCCAAGCTCATGCGCGACCCGCGCATGGCCAATCCTACCCTCGTGTTCATCACCGACCGCAACGACCTTGATGATCAGCTATACGGTGAGGTATTTGCGCCAGCGCAAATTCTGCCCGAAACTCCTGCCCAGGCAACTGGCCGTGATCATCTTCGCCGCCTGCTGAGCCGTGCCTCGGGTGGGATCATCTTCACCACGCTGCAGAAGTTCGCGCCCGGCCAGGATGGTGACACCAACCCGATCCTCACTGACCGGCGTAACGTGGTGGTCGTCGCGGACGAGGCTCACCGCTCCCAATACGGTTTCGAGGAAAGCCTCGACAGCGAGGGCAGGTTGAAAGCGGGGTTGGCCAAGTATCTGCGTGACGCACTGCCAGGTGCCACCTTCCTCGGCTTCACCGGCACCCCGATCGAGACCAACGATCGTTCTACGCGCGCAGTATTCGGTGACTACGTCGATGTCTACGACCTCACCCGCGCTGTGGAGGACGGAGCCACCGTCAAGATCTTCTACGAGTCCCGCTTGGCGAAAGTCACCCTCGATGATGAGCAGCTCAAGAGCTTGGACGCGCTGGTGGACGAGACCACTGAGGCGAGCGAGTCAGAATCTGAGGAAGCCAAGAGCAAGTGGTCTCGCCTCGAGGCTCTCGTCGGCGCGGACGCTCGGCTTGATGCAATTGCCTCGGACATCGTGACCCACTGGGAGAAACGTCGATCCTCCATGGTTGGCAAGGCAATGATCGTAACGATGAGTCGGCGCATTGCCGTTGCTCTCTACAACAAGATCACGGCTTTGCGCCCCGAGTGGCATTCCGATGATATCGACAGAGGCCGTATCAAGGTCGTGATGACGGGCTCTGCTGCTGACCCCTCGGAGTTCCAGCCGCACATCCATTCCAAAGATGAACGACGCAACCTCAAGCTCCGGGCAAAGAACCCCGATGACGAGTTGGAGATCGTCATCGTTCGCGACATGTGGCTCACCGGATTCGATGCGCCGTCCATGCACACGATGTACGTGGACAAGCCCATGCAAGGGGCTGGACTCATGCAGGCCATCGCCCGAGTCAACCGACGTTTCAAGGACAAGCCCGGCGGGCTCATCGTCGACTACATCGGCTTGTTCACATCTCTCCAGCAGGCACTTGGCGTGTATTCGCCCTCAGACCGTGAGCAGGCGGGTGTACCTATCCAAGAGCTTATTGACGTCATGCTAGAAAAGCATGACGTGGTGCATGGTATGCTCCACGGCGTCACCTTCGATTCTTCTCCGGACCTGCCTGCGAAGGAACGTCTGGCTCAGCACGCCATCGTTTTGGATCACGTATTGTCTAACCCTGACCTCACTGCCAGGTACAACGATCACGTGCTCGCCCTAGCAAAGGCTTTCGCGCTCGTGGCCTCGCGTCCTGAAGCTGAGGCCATCCGAAACGACGTACGCCTGTTTACTGATGTGCGTGCCGCAGTATTGAAATTACAGAGCCCCGACTCAGGTGAATCGCGGCGCGGGGGCAGCAACCTCGATACGGTCCTTGGGCAGATGCTCAACGATGCAGTCGCAGCGGACCAAGTCATTGACGTCTTCCAGTTCACGGGGATGGAAACCCCGGAACTGTCCCTACTTTCCGATGAGTTCTTAGACTCCGTCACACACTCCACCACCCCCAACCTCCAGCTGGGATTACTACGGCGACTGTTGGGGGACCAGATCCGCACCGTCAGCCGGAAGAACCTGGTCACGGGCCGCAAGTTCTCCGAGATGCTTAATGAGGCGTTGACGCGCTACACCAATCGATCGCTCACCACGGCAGAGATTATCGCTGAGCTGGTCAACCTGGCCAAGGACATGCGTGCAGAACGTGAACGCGCCCAGCAGCTCGGACTGAGTGATGCGGAGATCGCCCTCTACGACGCCATCATCCAGAATGACTCCGCAATCCTCGAGATGGGTGATGAAACCCTGAAGACGATAGCTCGGGAACTGGTTACTACAATCCGCTCATCTGCCACCTTGGACTGGACAGTCAAAGAATCAGTGCGTGCCCGCATGCGTTCGCGCATCAAACGGCTACTTGCCAAGTACAAGTACCCGCCGGACAAGCGTGAACAAGCCGTACAGCTCGTCATCGAACAAGCAGAACACCTAGCTACTGGTGAGCAGGACTAGGTGCTTGCCGCGCCCCTTTCGCACTTTCAACGAAAGGGGCGCATGACTGTAACTGGCTCTTCATAGTTCGATATGGGAGAAGATAACGAGACCCACAATGCTAATAACATTCGGAGCCTATAGCTTGAGGGGCTAGAGTACCGTCCGGCGCTAAGGCTACTGATTTCATCTTGCGTGCGATTGCTGCGTCAAACTCGCATATCTGCTGCTCGCTGCCGATCTGGCATGCCTAATCCATCTCATCGACCCCAATCCGCGTAGGTTGCACACGCACATTTGTGCGGTTTTCGGAGTTTGGGTGGGAGGATTTGCGTGATGGTTGCGCAGCATTCTTAGTATTTCGTATCGGTTCTGCGCGTACCCTGATGAGAAAAGACGCGCCCCCAACGGTGGGGGCGCGCCGGAGGACACCTCACCGTGGAGGCACACACACCATGAAGGTCCCACCCCTATCCGAGCGACCCATCACCGAGGAAGAAGAGCAGAACTTCCTCACCCCGCCAGCGCGCCGCAAGAAGCGCTCCTTAGCAGCCAGGAGAGCAGCACTACGCCCGTGGGCAATGGGTATCGGACTCACCGTACTGGTGGCTGTGGCAGCTGTTGGTGCCTACACGCTGGGCGCGAGCATCAGCTCGTGGAACGATCGCCCCAGCACCGCGGCAACACCCACCGTGCGCCCAGCGCCCATGCCGTCAGAGTCCAGCGAACCTCCGATGTCAGGCGGATACGCGATCGGCCCCGACGGAGTCCTCGTACGCCCCGCCGAGTTTGCGGCAGACACCTACGCCAAACCCGAACTACCCGAAGAAGCCAAAGAAAATACCGAGCGAGGAGCAGAGCTTGCAGCTGAGCACTTCCTAGCTCTCGAGAACTACGCATGGAACACGGGTGACACACAGCCACTTGCTGACATGTCCGAGCCCGGAGATAACTTCAGTGGCTCATACATAACTGCAATTAAACAGGTGTATTCAAACGGCTGGGCCTATGGGAATAACGCAACAATAACGGAGATTGTCACCGTTGAACCCGTATCTACCGAGCAATGGGGAGCTCAGAATGACACTATCGGCGTGTTATTCCATATTCGATCGACCGATGGTGTCACGTGTATCGGCCAGAAGATTCTTTCTAATGAAACTGAATATGACTCAAGCCTTGCACTTTTCGTCACATGGAAGGGCGACCGTTGGGTCATAACCGGGGGAAGTGTTGATCGTGTTAACAAACAATAGAGAACGCTTTTTTCGAGCACTTGCTATCAGCATAACGATTTGTAGCACACAAGCATCGGTTGCACATGCGGTCAACAACATCGTTCCCGCAGAAGGTGGGTGCGCAAATATTATCGGAGAACATCAAGGACAGTGTGCAACAGCTGGGCCTAACGGCATAGATATCGAAAATTGGCATCGGGGTCACGAGCAAGATTCTTCTCAGCAAGACGATAACAACTCGACTGTTGGCGATCAACGGCCCCTCAAGACGGCTGAAGGGGAAGTTGATCCCGCTGCCGCCTCTTACAGCGACTCTGCACGTTGTAAGAACCTGTACGTGAACAAGGCCCCCAACAGCCCTACGGTCTCCGACGATGACACGGTCGACAACTGTCCGCTCCCGTCAGACCCTGAAGGAGGCCCCGATCAGGATCCTGGCCGGATCCCCACGACGCGCGACATCCTCTACATGGCAGCCACCACCATTCACCCAGACGGCGCGGGTCTGCACAAGCGGCCCGAAGGTGTGTCGTACACGAACAAGTACATTCCCACGCTCGTCGCTGCCACCCATCCCACGCAGGCCCACACTGTCACGTTGCTGGGCCACGACATCACGGTCACCCTCACGGCCACGTCCTACACGTGGAGCTGGGGAGACGGCACCCCGGACGTGACCACGACCTCGGCGGGGATGCCCTGGCAAGAGGGCATGGACCCCAACACCGACCCAGCCCTCATCCGCCACTACTACAAGGCTCCCAACGGGTGGAAGTCCTTCCTGGATGGCCCATACCCCTACGCCACGCGCACCATCACGCTCACCACGACGTGGGCGGGCACGGCCACCAACCCCTTCACGGGCGACACCCAGACCATCAATGGCCTGGTGACCACCACCGAAACAACCGGCCCGTTCCCGCTGGGGCAACTCATCGTCAACAACACCGACACCGCAGAAGAAAAACAAGGTCACTAAGCGAGTGATGCACCATGACCACCAAACTCTCGACCATCGGCAAGTGGATCGGCGCCGCCATCGTTATCGTCACTGCGTCATTTCTGGGCTTCCACACGTTCAACGCTCGAGCCCATGCGAACGCGGAGCTTCAGTCCGGGGCACAGTCACCCCAGTCTGACAGCACCGAACAATCTGGCCCCCAATCAGGAGACACTCCTCAATCCGCGGAACCAACACCGGCCGAAATTACGAAGCCCACTCCCCCGCCACACCTCTACGCGGGTGGACAAATTGGTGCCCAAGCGACATCACAGTGGTACGTCGACCTATGGGCATATGCATTCAATACCGGAAACACAGAAGATTTCATGAAGGTATGCCAGAACGACGATTACTGCACCAGAGTAAATAACGACGTCCAGGCACTTCATGCAGATCGAATTGTCACGCGACCGATAACAATCAAGTACCTCATGACGAAAGAGATATGGGACTGTACATCTACGCCAGATCAAATTAGCGGAACATGCATTACATTCGACTACTCCGAGCAGAGTGGAACCGCTATTCGTAAAGACAATGACGCAACTAAACCTGACTACTCCACCATCTCTTTTTCTTCGAAGAGTGATGAAGCTGTCGACCATTACGAAGGCACCATGCTGCTTGTAGCCGATGGAGATACGTGGGTCGTCAAACACTTCTGGACACATAAGGAGTAGAACCCGACAGAAGCGGACGTCTCCCACGAAGGTTCTCTCCAACAGCGATAGTTCCCAACGACTCGCTTCACCCTCGGCGAGGATGCCCACGAGGCATCATGCAGCGCTCACACACGACCAGATTCAGCACACTGAGGCCCCAGCCCACCATCGTGGGCTGGGGCCTCAGCGTCAGTGTTTCACGTGAAACAATCACCGACGATCCGCACGATCAGAAGCGAAACGGTACTCGTATAGACGGGACTACGGTCACCCACACCGGCTCACGCTCACGAACACACACGCACGCACGCACCCGAACACGGGTGCCCCTCAAGCAAGACGAACCCGCAGGCGCCACACGCTCAAGCCCTCACCCCCGCCTCTCGCGCAAGCTCCGCGCGAGGAGGCCATGCCTCGGCGCGAAGACCCACGCGAGCACGAAGCACGCGGTCAGCACCAGGACGATCGTGGCACCCGTGGGCACGTCCAGCGCCCACGACAGGTACAGGCCCACCAGGCCCCCGGAGGCGCCGAGCGCGGGCGACAGGATCATCATGGTCCCCAGGCGGTCGCACAGGAGCCGCGCGGTGGCCGCGGGGGTCACCAACAAAGCAAGCACCAGGACGTTGCCGATCGTCTGCACGGAGATCACGACGGCCAGGGCCACGGCGACATAAAGAGACAAGTCAGCCAGCAGCACGTGCACGCCCGCCGCACGGGCACTCTCGCGGTCCAGAGTCACTGCGACGATGGGTCGGTGCGCCAGGAACAGCATGAGCAGCACAAACAACGCGCCAGCCAGCACCACGGGCACATCCGACGCCGGAATACCGGTGATCGACCCGAACAGGAAGTCCTGCAGGCTCCCCGCGTACCCGGGCGCCCGCGCGATAATCGCGACGCCCAGCGCAAACGCGCCCACGAAGAGCACACCGATGACAGAGTCCTCCTTGAGCCGCCGGTTCTGCGCCAACAAGGCCACGAGCACGGCGGTCACGACGCCCGCGAGCGCGCCGCCCAGCACCAGGGATCCGCCGCACACGAAGGCGATCGCCAGGCCGGGGAACACGGAGTGCGCGACGGCGTCGCCGATGAACGCCATGCCACGCAGGACGACGTGCACGCCGACGCTGCCGCACACGAGCGCGGCGACGACCGCGATCAGCAGCGCGCGCGGCAGGAACGCCAGCGCGGGGTTCGTCAGGTCGCGGAAGAAGTCGTAGGGGCTCAGGAAATCCGCCGCCGGGACGAGGGCACGTCCGGCCGCGTGGATCACGGTGCTCATGCGCGCACTCCTAGGGCGTCGAGGATCGGGTTGTCGGGTCGCACGTCGAAGGCGCGGATCCACGGGTCGGCGTCGGCGAGCTCGTCGGGCCGCCCGGACGCGACGATCGTGCGCCGCAGCAGGTACAGGCGGTCGCAGCCTGCGCGCGCGCCGATGAGGTCGTGCGTGGTCATGAGGAGGGCCCGCCCCCCGTCCGCGAGCGCGCGGAACAGGTCCATGAGCATCTCCTGCGTGGGCATGTCGAGGCCGGTGAAGGGCTCGTCGAGGAGCAGCACGGCGGGCCGGATCGCGAGGGCCCGGGCGACGAGGACGCGCTGGCGCTGCCCGCCGGACAGCTCGCCGATGGGGCGCTTGGCGAGGTCGCGCATGCCCACGAGGGACAGTGCCTCCTCGACGGCGCGGAAGTGCGGGGTCCGAGCACGCCCGAGCAGGCCTCGTCGCACGGTGACGGCCTGCAGGACGGCGTCGCGCACGCTGATCGGGAAGTCCCACGCGAACTCGTGCCGCTGGGGCACGTACCCGATCGCGCCGTCGGTCTCGACGCGCCCGCTGGAGGGAATCAAGCCGAGGATCGAGCGAATCAGCGTGGTCTTCCCTGCGCCGTTGGGTCCGATGAGGCCAACGAGCTCCCCGGCCTCGACCTCCAGGTCGACGCCCTCGAGGACGCTGCGCCCGCCCAGGGACGCGCCCAGTCCGGTGACGCGCAGCTGGCTCACTGCTCCCCTCCCCGATCGTCGAGGCCGGGGCCGCGTTCGCCCGATCCCTCACCCTGGGCGGTGGGCAGGGGCGCGAGGATGGAGTCGGCCTCGGCGATGGCGGCGGCCTGTTCGGCGCGGCTGCGGCGCAAGCGCGCCACGACGAGGGCGCCGATCACGAGGAGCGACGCCGCAGCGACGGCGATGATCGCGAGGAAGGCCCAGTCGGGCAGTCCGCCCGACGCGGCGCCGTCGGCAGAGGAGGAACCGGCGGGGTCAGCGGCCCCGGAAGCAGCGGGCGCAGCCCCAGAGGAAGAAGCGGAGGAGGAAGCGGAAGCACCATCGGCGGGGGCAGCGGCGGGCGCGGCCATGGCCAGGGCCTCGGACGCGGAGGCGGCATCACCGACGGCGAAGCGCAGGGTCGTGGAGGCGCTCACGGCCTCGCCGGCGGTGGTCGTGCCCAGGAAGGTCACGGTCGCCGTGTAGGTGCCGGGCGCGGAGAACGCCCAGTTGGCGTGCACGTGCGTGCCCGAGTCGATCCACACGTCGCCAGGCGCCGCGCCCGAGTCGGCGAGCAGGAGGGGCTTGCCGAAGGTGCCGGACTGCAGGAACAGCCACGCGCGGCCGGGGCCGCTCACGGGGCCGACGCGCATGGTGAGGCCGCGGTCGATGGTGGCCGTGACGGCGGGGTCCTGCGTGTTCCAGCCGAGCCACACGACGCTCGGGTTCTGCGTCTGGGGAACGACGTACACGGGCTTGCCCACGACGTCGGCCAGGAACGGGTAGTCGGCGGAGTTAGGCGCGGTCATGATGGCCGCATCATTGACCCGCAGGACGGTCTGGTTGGGGTCGCGCCACACGGCGCCGCTCTCGGCGTCGTGGCGCAGGCCGGCCCTCCACTGTCCGTCGATCAGTCGGGGGCCGAGGTCGACGTGCCCGACGCTGATCTCGCTGGCCTCGTTGGACCATTCTTCGTGCGCGGCGACGCTCTGCGCGAGGTCGGGGTCGGGACTCGGGTCAGCAAAAGAAGAGGGGGCACCCGCGATGACGGCGAAGGCGCACAGCAAAGCGGCGATTGGCCACCTCAAGGCCGCCCCCGGGGCGCAGAGCCGGCGGCCGTCCTGGCGGACGACGCCTCGGCCGGAAGTCTGGCGAGAAGAGAAGGATTTCATGGCATCTCCTTGCCGCCCAGGCAGCGTGCCAGTGAGCGGGCGTTGTGTTCCATCATGTCGATGTAGGTGGGTGCTTGGTCGTCGAGGGTGTCGCCGTACAGGGGGCAGATGTCCACGCCAGCGTCGGTGGCGGCGGTGCGCAGGGTGGAGCGGGTGCGCGCCAGGTTGGGTTCGAGGAACACCGCGGGGATCGAGGAGTCGGACAGTGTTGCCTGGAGTTTGATGCGGTCGGCGATGGAGGGTTCGACGCTGGGGTTGGGTGCGACGAAGCCGGCGACGGTGAGCCCGTAGGCATTCGCCAGGTACGCGTACGCGTCGTTGGTGGTGACGAGTTTGCGGCGTTCCTCGGGGATGGTCGCGATGGTGGAGGCGACGGTGGCGTCAAGCTCGTCGAGGCGCGTCAGGTAGGCGGCCGCGTTGGCCCGGTAGGTGGCCTCGCCGTCGGGGTCGACGGAGATCAGCGAGTCGCGGATGACGCGCACGTACGCCTGGGCGTTGTGGACGTCGTGCCACAGGTGGGGGTCGATGTCGCCGTGGACGTGCTTGCCGAGGACGGCCTGCGGCAGCATGTAGACGTTCGCGCCGGGCTCGCCGATGAAGCGGAACGAGGCCTCCCCGGGGATCGTCGTGAGCGCGCGGGTGGGCACTTCGATGACGACTTGGTCGAGGTCGGTGCATTCCATGGTCGAGGCGACGGCCGCTCCCGTGGTCCCGGCGCCCAAGCAGGGGGCCGAGGCCTCGTCCCCGTTGAGTGCGCCGGCGTCGGAGGCGAGTTCGACGCGCTTGGTGGTGAGGTTGACGGTGATGTCGGCGTGGCCCGCGGACAGGACGCGGCGGCCCTCACTGGCGGCGATGTCCTCGGGCGGGGTGCCGACGGCGAAGACGGCGGTGCCTTCCCCGACGCTGACCGGCGTGGCGCCGGGGGTGGTGCGCAGGTTGGCGCGGAAGTGGACGCGGTACACGCCGGGGGCGGTGAACGCCCAGCTCATGTGCTGGTGGGCGTCGGCGGGCAGCTGCGCGGTGTCGGTCTCGTATCCGCCTGCGGCGTTGAAGCCGTCCGAGGTCGCGAAGGCGATTTCAGGCTGCCCGAACGACGTAGTGAGGTAGGCGGCGGCCTGTCCGGGCCCGTCGACGCCGGTGGTCGTCAGGTCGATCTGCGAGGCACGGGTGGCCCCCATGTCGGCGCCGTCTCCCCACACGCGCATGCCGAGCCAGGGGGTGTCGAGGGCGCGGTCTTCGACGAGGGGGAGGATGGTCGCGCCGTTCTTGGCGGCCTCCTCGGCGACGGAGACGGAACGCGAGCCGGCGGGCAGGTTGGAGTCGAGGGCCCGGATGAGGGCGTGCTCCTCGAGCATGAGGTAATTGGAGAAGGCGACGTCCGCGTAGGCCACGTCGCGCACCGTGCGCAGGGAGGGCTCCCACGAGTGCGGGTCCGCCCCGTTCGGCACCATCTGGGTGACGTGGACGCGGTCTCCGGCGACGTTGCGCACGAGGTCGGCGAGGATTCCGGTCGTGGCGACGACGCGCAGTTCACCGTCGCTCGCTGGGTCGGGCGCGGGCGCGCAGCCGGCCAGGGTCGCCGTGAGCGCTAACGTCGAGGCAGCGAGCACACACCCACTCCCCCGCCACCCACGAAAGGGGAGGCGGGGGATGAAGGAGAGTCGGCCTCGTGAATGAGGGGTCACAGCGTTGCGCGCAGGTTGCGGCGACGTCCGATCGCACCCACCCACACGCAGGCCGCGCCCGTGAGCGCCCACGTGAGGGAGACGACGGTCAGCGGGATGGTGTCGGCGCCGGTGGTGGCCAGGGAGAGGTCGCAGTCCTTGCCGGACGCGGTGCGGCCGACGACCTGGGAGACCATGGGTCGCCCGTTGGGGCCGGTCGCGCCGGTGGCCGTGAGGTCGCCGCCGGAGCCGAAGCCGCTGCCCGCGAGCGCCGCGCCGTTGGGGGTGACGCGCATGGTGATGGTCAGCGTGTAGGTGCCGGGCGCGGTGAACACCCAGTTCTGGTGGGCGTGCGTGTTGGCGCCGAGCGTGTAGCCGGTGCCCGGGCCGTCGAAGACGTGCTCGCCGACGCCGGAGCCGAGCGCGCCCGCGTTGAAGACGGCGACGCGTCCGGGGCCTTCGACGGCGTCGAGGGTGAACTGGACGGGGCCGGTCGTGCCGGTGACGATCTCTTCGCGCTGGGAGTTCAGACCCAGCCACGGCACGCCCGCGATCTGGGTGGAGGGGATCAGCCAGACGCTGGAGCCGGGGGTGGCGACGAAGCCGAGGTCGGCGGGCGCGGTGATGCGCGCCGCGTCACCGAGGGCGAAGGTCAGGGACGAGGGATCGACCCACTGGGCAGGCTGGCTGCGATCGTCCTTGACGCGGGCGACGAGGGTGCCGTTTTCGATGGCGGGGCCCAGGTCGAAGTGGCCGTCGGTGGCGTTGCCGGAGGCGCCGTCGCCGACGCTCACGGTCAGGGTCGTGCGCGCGGTGTTCGCGGGCGCGCTGTTCGAGGCCAGGGTGGCGGCCTCGGCCTCGGTGGCCTCGCGGGTGATGCGGGTGGCGACACAGGGCTCACCGCCGGTCGTGCCGGAGGTGGTGCGCGCGCCCGAAGAGGGGGCGGGGTTCGCGCCGGTCGTCGTGCCGGTGGTGCCGGTCGTTCCCGAGGACGGGGCGGGGGCCGGGGCGCTGGGGGTTCCCGTGGCACCGTTGTCGGCCTGGTCCTGGGCGGCCTGGTTGTTGTTGGAGCTCACGGAGCCGGGACCCACGCCGGGGGCGGGGGCGGGCTGCGCCTGGTCGGTCGAGGGGGCCGATCCGGACTCGGCAAGGCACGAGGCCTCGTCGGCAACGTCGATCGTGTAGGTGTGGACCGCGGACTGGGCGTTGGCTGCGCCGGTGTTGCCGGGGGTCCACGCGCTGGCCTGGACGGTCAGCGTGTAGCGGCCGGCGCGCGTGAAGAGCCAGTTGACGTGTTTGTGGGCGGCGTAGGGCTGGTCGATGTCGTCGCCCTCGGGCGCAAGGTCGAAGCTGCCATCATTGGTGACCGCCTTGGTGCCCTCGGTGAAGCTGGAGGTGAAGGCGTAAATGCGGCCGTTCTCCGGGCCCGTGTAGGAGATGTGGAAGCGCGCGGCGTCGTAGCCGCCGGTCGCGACGCCCAGGGTGTCCCATCCGGGCCACAGCACGGTGGCCTGGTTATCACCCGACTGGCCGAGCAGGTACGCAGTGGCGGGAGCGCCGGTCGCCTGGCTGACGGCGGCGGGGATCTGCGTGAGCGTGGACTTGTTGACGGCGAGGAGCGTCTGCTCGGGCTCACGCATGACGCCGGAGCCCGTCGCGTCCTCTTTAATACGGAGGGTCAGGGCGCCGGACGCGTCGGAGGTCAGGTCGAAGATGTCGGCGTGGCC
The DNA here is from genome assembly GCA_001072465.1 of Xylanimonas cellulosilytica. Lineage (GTDB taxonomy): Bacteria > Actinomycetota > Actinomycetes > Actinomycetales > Actinomycetaceae > Pauljensenia. The sequence continues at coordinate 76,618 of JVKM01000014.1, forward strand.
GCGGTCCAGGGTGGCCGTGGTGCCGGCGGGGGCGGTGCGCATAACGGCGCAGGTGCTCACGTCGGCCTCGGACGAGGCCGTTGCTGCGTTCACGGCGTCGGCCTCGGCGGTGGTGGCCTCCTCTGTCGCTACCGCGTCCGTGGTGTCGGGGCCGGCGGTGGCCTCGTCGGCGGCGTGTGCCGCTCCAGGCACGAGGAAGGAGGTGGCCGCGAGGGCCATTGCGGCGAAAGCCCGGGCAGCTGCGCGGCCCGGGTTCCGGTACTTCGTGGGGTTCATGAGGGGGTCCTCTAGGTGCTTCGCACGTGTATATGAATGAGAATCGTTATCATTCTATGCCCGTGGCCCACGCCGCGCAAAGTTCTACGACCCGAAACTCTTGATCGCGGCCAATAGCTCTGACGAAGCGAAAACCTTGGGGAGCTCCAGTCCCCCACTCCAATTTCGCACGTAATTCCCTCGCCACTCCTTCAAACCTTGAATTCACATCGTTGGAATTCTGCGGTTTTCTCACCATTGCTCATTTGTCTGATCACCGAATTACGTGCGAAATTGGTGAGGAGCTTCGGAAGTCAACCTCAGCTCTTCACCAAGCATCACACCTATCCCGAAGCCCCCCTCCCACTCCCCCAATGTCCACCGCCGAGCTACCCCGACCCACACAGGTCGACACGCGTACTCGATCGACGAACTCGCACGAAACGACATCAAATTTTCTGAAATTTCTCGATCTGCAGGCGAGCGCAGTCGACCCAACAGACGAATTGTGATGGCATGCGCACGTTTGCGCAGGTGGTGTGCACGTAGCCACTTTGCTTTGCAATTGCTTGGTTTTTGATGCGATCTAAATTACTGGCCGAACGGTTGATTGCGCGTTTTGGGAGGGATAAACTATAACCATCAAGCGCCTGACAGAGCTGCCAAGCTGGTCCGGCGCTTTTCTTGTTTGAAACGCAGGGTCGCGCCGACGCTACCCGCGTTGGCACTCCTCGTTACAGACCGGGTGATCCTCGGCCTCGTCAAGCAGGGAATCAATACACAATACGATCCCACAAGGAGTTCACTCATGTTCTCGACCATCGACGTCATGGTTGCCCAGGCCCACATCGATCAGCTCAACGAGCTCGCCGACGCCAAGCACCTGGTGAAGGCCGACCGCCACTGAGCGAATTCCGGCCACGCCGGAGTTCCACGCAAGTCCGCAGACCCGCAGGGGCTGCGGACTTTTTGCATCCCCTCGCGGGCACGCGACACCGCTCCCCTACGCCGCGCTCGACCAACGCATCGGCGCGGGGACATGCCACGGCTGCCGGGCGAGGCCGTGGAGCCCATGGGCAGCGATCGGCGACGTATTCCAGAGGGTACGACGAGGCCTGCCACCGCCCTGGGCCCGGCTGTGCTGCCAGTGGGCGTGACACTGATATGGGTGGAAAATGTCTACTGAGATCGGTGGAAAATGTATAATGAAATCGGTGGAAAATGTATAATGATCTACATATTCGCTGATCATAGGAGATTCAGGTGCAGGCTGTACGTCCGGAGAACTACCGCCCTCGAGCAATCGACCGGCGTATCGACCAACTACTGCGATCCTTCGGCGCCGTTGAAATCGCCGGGCCTAAATGGTGTGGAAAGACCTGGACCTCACTTGCACATGCCGACAGCGCCGACTCGCTGACTGACCCAGCAACTCTTCGAGCAGCTCAGACATCTCCCGATCTCGTACTCTCTGGCAAGCATCCACACCTCATTGATGAGTGGCAAGAGGTGCCTCAGATCTGGGATATGGTTCGTTCTCGTATCGATTCCTCCGCGGGTACACGAGGTCAGTTCATCCTCACAGGCTCCTCCGCTCCTCACGATATCGAAACAATCAGGCACAGCGGTGCAGGGCGTATTGCGCGCGTCCACATGCGGCCTATGACCTCATACGAGGCCGGAGCAACTCCCGGCGGCGTGAGCCTCCACGGTCTTTTTGATGGCAAGGGGATCACGTCGCAACGATGCGACAGCTCGATCGAAAGCATTGCACGTTGGTGCTGCCGAGGAGGATGGCCGTCGATTCTTGATCTTGATGACGAAGACGCGTTAGAAACTCCGGCACAGTACCTACGCAACCTCATTGAGGTAAATATGCCTCAACTACGCCGATCCCCAGACACTACACGGTCGCTCTTACGCGCTCTCAGTATGAATCTTGCACAAGCTCCGACAATGAGCACGCTGTCGAAGGAGATGGGCAGTGAAGGAGAAGACAAGTCACGCCACACAATCAAGGCATACCTCGACGATCTCCGCGCCATGTACCTCCTTGAAGATGTGTCTGGTTGGGAGCCCGCAGCTCGAGGAAAGAAACGTGTGCGCATCAAACCCAAGCGCTACTTCGTCGATCCCTCGCTGCCCGCTGCCATGCTTGGTCTATCTCCCAGCAAATTGCTACGTGATACTCAAACTCTCGGCGGCTTGTTTGAAACCCTTGTCTGCCGCGACCTCCTCACGTTCATCGACACACTTCCTGGTGTCGGAAACTCCCTCGCTTATTACCGTGACGACAAAGGTCTCGAGGTCGACTTCATCATTGAACTCGCTGACGGGCGCTGGGGTGCGTTCGAGGTCAAACTATCGTCGATGGGAATTACTGATCGTGCCGTGGAACGCCTTCACAAGTTCCGTGCGCTCATGACCGGCAACCCTATGACCCAAACTTCCGAGCCTTCCTTCCTTGGTTTCATCGTGGGCCAAGGGGAGTTCGCCTACCAGCGCGACGACGGTCTACTCGTCCTCCCCTACGCGTGCATCGAACCCTGATGTTTCACGTGAAACATCTGCCCAACCACCGGCCCCGTTACCCCGTATGGCCAGGAAAGTGGCACACTTGACCTATACGGTTCTATGTAACTTCATGCAAAGGATGGCATGCCTTGACTCAGCCTTCGACCAACGGCGGCACCCCGGCCTCGTCCGGGCGCACGCCCGCGCAGGGAAACCGCCTCGACCCCTGGTACGACGTCTACGCGGACCGCGCGCACAACCTGCGCGCATCCGAGATTCGAGCTCTGTTCTCGGTCGTGTCGCGCCCCGAGGTCGTCTCTCTCGCAGGCGGCATGCCGAACCTGAAGGACCTGCCCCTCGATAGGCTCGCGGCGTCTGCGGAGAAGCTGATCCGCAACCACGGCGCGCAGGCCATGCAGTACGGCAGCGGCCAGGGCTGGGAGGTGCTGCGCGAGCGCATCACCGAGGTCATGGCATATGACGGCATCGTCGGCGCCGACCCGGACGACGTCGTGGTCACGACGGGCAGCCAGCAGGCCCTCGACCTCGTCACGGAGCTCTTCGTGAACCCGGGCGACGTCATCCTCGCCGAGGCCCCCTCCTACGTGGGCGCGCTGGGCGTGTTCCGCGCGCGCCAGGCGGACATCGTGCACGTCCCCATGGACGAGAACGGCATCATTCCCGAGGCCCTGGTGGAGACGATCCGCGACGTGCGAGCCTCGGGCCGCACGATCAAGTTCATCTACATCATCCCGAACTACCACAACCCCGCCGGCGTGACGCTGTCCGCCGAACGCCGCCCGATCATCGCTGAGATCTGCCTGCGCGAGCACGTCCTGATCGTCGAGGACAACCCCTACGGCCTGCTCGGCTTCCACAACGATCCCCTACCGGCCATCGCCTCGTACAGCCCCGAGGGCGTCGTCTACCTCGGCTCATTCTCGAAGATGTTCGCACCCGGCTTCCGCATCGGCTGGGCATACGCGCCGCACGCCATCCGCGCGAAGCTGGTCCTGGCCCTCGAATCCGCGATCCTGTGCCCGTCGATGGTGGGCCAGATGGCGATCGCCGACTACCTGAGCAACTACGACTGGTACGGCCAGGTCAAGTCCTTCCGCTCGATGTACGCGGAGCGCTGCCGCGCAATGCTGACCTCGCTCGAGGAGTACATGCCCTCGTGCACGTGGACCGTCCCCGACGGCGGCTTCTACACGTGGGTGACACTCCCCGAGGGCCTCGACGCGAAGGCCATGCTGCCGCGCGCCGTGCGCGCCCAGGTCGCGTACGTGTCGGGCACGGCGTTCTTCTACGACGGTTCGGGCTCCAACCACCTGCGCCTGTCCTTCTGCTACCCCACCCCCGAGGAGATCCGCGAGGGCGTGCGCCGCCTCTCGACGGTCGTCAACGCGGAGAAGGAAATCGTCGACATGTTCGGTACGGCTTCGGGCAACGAGGCCGGGGCCGGGTCCGGCCACTAAGAATTACCTGAGGAGACACCCCCATGGCTACCAAAGTTCTGATCATTGCCGGCGGTCTAACGCACGAGCGTGACGTGTCGGTTCGTTCGGGCCGTCGCGTCGCGAACATCCTGACGCAGTTCGGCTACGAGGTGCGTATTTCCGACGTCGACGCGTCTCTCGCGGACGCTATCACGTCCTTCTCCCCCGACGTCGTGTGGCCGCTCGTGCACGGCTCGATCGGCGAGGACGGCTCTCTGCAGTCCTTCCTGGAGTCAGTGGGAATCCCCTTCGTGGGCTCGTCGTCGGTGCAGGCGATGCTCGCCTCTAACAAGCCCACGGCGAAGGCTCTGCTGGGCTCTGCGGGCCTCGCAACGCCCGGCTGGGTGACGCTCCCCCAGGCGATTTTCCGCCAACTAGGGGCCTCTCACGTGCTGTCCGCGCTCGAGGGTTCGGTGTCCTTCCCCGTCGTCATCAAGCCGACGGACGGCGGCTCCGCGCTCGGCATTTCGACCGCTCAGGACGCTAAGGCGCTGCGCCGTGCGATGGTGGACGCCTTCGCTTACGGCCAGCGCCTAATGGTCGAGCAGCGCATCAACGGTCGCGACGTGGCCGTTTCCGTCGTCGACCTGTGGGACGGCCCCGTGGCCCTGCCCCCGGTCGAGGTGTCGACGGATCGTGGCCGCTACGACTACGACGCCCGCTACACCACGGACGAGACCGAGTACTTCGTTCCCGCACGCCTCTCCGACGAGCTCCTCGCGGACCTGCAGGCCGCGGCCGTTGAGGCCCACACGACACTGGGTCTGCGCGACCTGTCCCGCATGGACTTCGTGGTCGACGACGAGGGCACCTGCTGGTTCATCGACGCGAATGTTGCCCCGGGCATGACGGACACGTCGCTCCTCCCCCAAGCGGCAGACGCGCTCGAGGACTCCTCTTTCGCTCAACTGTGCGCCGATATCGTTGACTTCGTGGCCGGTGGCCGCGACGTGCACAGCGTCGACTACGTCATTGACGAGGAAGGCACCGGCGTCATCATCTCCGAGGATGCCGAGGCAACCGAGGAGTAATCACTCATTCAACGCACTGTGGGCCCGGGAGGATGATCCTCCCGGGCCCACATGTTTCACGTGAAACATTCTTAGCTGCACTCACGATGGCGACAACGAGTTGCGGCGATACGCGACGAGTAGTGCTGACGACACGGCAGCATCGCTCAATCGGGGCAAAATTCCGTTCCCTGTACGCCTCTGTGTCGTTTTGGCGATTCCGAGTGCGACCTCGTCTCGCCGACACAGAGCCTCTCAGAAAAGGACTCCAAGCTCCTTCAGGCGCGTTTCGGCGTCCTCGACGCCCTTCCAGACGATGCCCTGAACACCAAGGAGTTCGGCCGCGCGGACGTTCTCGCGGCGGTCGTCGATGAAGACAACATCCTCGTGCGGCACGTCAAGACGGACGAGCACGTCACGGTAGATGCCGCGCGACGGCTTGCAGATCCCGTAGTCGCATGAGAACGCGAAGAAATCGAAGAGGCTTCCCCACTCGGAGCGCCGAATGGCCTTCGCAATAGGATACGGCGCATTGGACAGAATACCGAGGCGTACCGCCTGGCGCCGCAATTGACGCACAAGACCCAGTGTCTCTTCGTTCGCCGTCGCCATGCGCGACGCGTCTAGTGCAACAAGTTCTTTCAGAAGGGCACTGGAGGGCTCGGGCTGACCGCAATCTCCGGCGATACGGTCCCAAAATTCACGGTCGGACATGCCGGCGTCATACTCACCGCGATGGGTCCACATCGCCTGGTCAACGAGCGTCGTAAGACCACGCGAACCATCACCGAACAACTCAGCGATAGTGTGCGGGTCCGGGTGAGCATCCACGAGGACACCACCGACATCGAAAAGCACGGTGCGCGAACTGCCTTGAGCGTTCATGCCTTTCGCTCCTTCTAGTACTGCGAGGATCCGACGACGGACCCTTTAGAGGTAGTTTAAGCGTTAATTCATCCGAAGATTAGCTCAGGAAATGTCGCGTACGGAACATACTGCGCGTGATCTGCGAAAAGAACTATGAAGTTAGATCAGTGGAGAATAAGGTCTGCAATTCGCTGAAGATCCTCGGATCCTGCGAATTCGATGACGATCCGGCCCTTCTTACGTCCCTCAGTAATGGTCACGCGCGTATCGTACGCGTCGGACAGCGCCGATACGACGCTCTCCCCCAGCTGCGACAGAGGACGCTGCTGGCGGGCACGCGGACGCGGGGTTGCCTTCGCCTTGCCGAGGCGAACGATCTCTTCAGTGGTACGCACGGAGAGACCCTCGGCGACAATGCGCTCGGCCAGTCGTTCCATCTCCTCAGGTGTCGACAGAGACAGCAGCGCACGGGCGTGGCCGGCGGTGATGACCTGAGCGGCGACCTTCTTCTGGACGGACGGCGGGAGCTTGAGGAGGCGCAGTGTGTTCGCAATCTGCGGGCGCGAGCGGGCGATTCGCTTGGCGAGCTCTTCCTGAGTCGCACCAAAATCCGCCATGAGCTGCTGATATGCGCTCGCTTCTTCCAACGGGTTGAGCTGGGCCCGGTGGAGGTTTTCCAGGAGCGCGTCGCGGAGCAGATCCCCGTCTTCGGTTTCCCGGATGATTGCCGGAATCGTGGTTTCGCCAGCAAGCTCGGAGGCGCGCAGGCGGCGCTCACCCATGATCAGTTCGTAGCGCGCTTCGGGCTTCTCGGCGAGGAACTCGGTGAGCTTCTCGGAGCGGCCCTTCGCGGGGATACTACGAACGACGACAGGCTGGAGAACGCCGACCTCCTTAATCGAGGCCGACAGTTCCTTCAGATCGTCCTCATCAAAGACCTCTCGAGGCTGCTTCGTGTTGGGCACGATCTGATCGATCGCAATTTCAGCGAAGGATGCACCGGGCACCGGAAGAAGCTCGTGATCGACGGATGTTTCACGTGAAACATTCTGTTCTTCGCGCTTATCCGCTTCGTTCACGGAAGCGTCTTTCGCGGCCACACGAGCCGCCTTCTGGCGGGAATCTGAGCCATTGATTCCGCCGCCAAGGGCGCTGCGAGAGCCGGCACCGCGCCTGCCACCGGCCGCCTCAACGGACGGCATCGACGGACGCTTCTTCTTCGACGAGGAAGTGCCACGCTTGGGCTGCAGAAGGTCCTTCGCAGAACCTCCACGCTTGCCGGCGGTGCTGCCTTCGGGGAAGAACACGTCCAGGGGACGAGAGGGCGCGGAGGGTGCGTTTTGCGGCGTCTGTTCACTAGCCTGAGGAATGAGAGCGCCAAGACCACGGCCGAGGCCAGTGTGCTTGCGAGCGCCCTTACGGCCCTCAGACTTCGGTGCTGCATCCGCCATTGCAATACTCCTTCAATTGCGTCGGTTCATTGTTTCACGTGAAACAATGGCATGCGCTCAGCTAGTAAGCGTCTTTGATCACTTTGTTGCACCAATGCTCACACACGGTGACTAATACGTGCTGATCTGCGGAAACATGCGGAAAACTCCGAATGTTTCACGTGAAACAATCACTCCTCAGAGGCTGCGACGCGCTGGCACAGCTCCAAAGCGGCCTTCCGATACGCGATTGCACCCACGTTACGAGGATCGTACGTGACAACAGTCTGACCGTAGCTCGGCGCCTCGGAAATGCGCACAGAACGCGGGATGACGGTCTCAAAAGTGTGGTCCGGGAAGTGCGAACGGACTTCGCTCTCGACTTCCTCGGAGAGCTTCGTGCGTTTATCTGCCATAGTCAGCAACATGCCCGAGACGCGCAGGCCGGGGTTGAGATCGACGCCGATGCGTTCGACGGTGTTCCACAGCTGGCTGAGGCCCTCCAGGGCGTAGTATTCGGCCTGAATCGGGATCATGACCTCGTCGGCGGCGACCATGACATTGAGCGTCACGAGGCCGAGGGAAGGCGGGCAGTCGATCAGGACGATGTCGATATCAGCGTGCTCGGAGACGTATTCGCGCAGCGCCTCACGAAGGCGGTACTCACGGCGCTCGACGTCGACGAGCTCGATTTCAGCGCCCGACAGGTCGATCGTGGCCGGGCACACGACAATACCGTCGATGTCGGGGCACGGCTGCACGACGTCGGCAACGCTGGCTCCGCCGATAATGACGTCGTAGGTTGACGGGGTGCCGGCGGGGTGCGGAACCCCGAGCGCGCTCGAGGCATTTCCCTGGGCATCCGCGTCGACCACCAGGACGGACAAGCCACCCATCGCGAGACCGGCCGCGAGGTTAACGGCGGACGTCGTCTTACCGACGCCGCCCTTCTGGTTCGCGACGGCGATGATGCGCGTGTGCCCAGGGCGCGGGAACGTTGCGCGCTCGAGCATGGCCAGATCGCGCATGTTGCGCTCGATCTGATTCGACAAAGGGGTGTTGTTGGTACTCACGTGACACCTTCCTAGATACTGCCCCTAGTTTACGGGCAGACGCACACAATTCCAGCACGAAAAGCCCGGGATGCATCCAGGCGCACACAATCTCCGCGAACCGCCGCACAACGATGAAAATTCCGTTCTATAGGATCGATTCTCCCAGCGAAAACAAAAAACGCGACAAACCGTCAATCGACAGAATCGATTTGACACAACACCACGCCAATGTGGCCTGCGTCACTAACTAAGAGGAGCGCCGCAGCAACCGCCACGACGCTCCTCTCCCCCTGGGGACGCGTTACTTGATCCGAGTGCAGACGACCACGTACGTTGACTCGTCCTCCATGATGGAGGGCACCTCGTGGATCTCAGCGCGCAGGTGGTGACGACGGAGCTCCGCCGAAGCCTCGTCCACCTCAATGGGCGCACGGCGGCCCTTGAGGGCCACGAGCGAGCCACCGGGGGCGATCAGCTTCGACGTCATGCGCACGAGCTTGCTCATGTTGGCCACGGCGCGGGCAGTGACCACGTCGGCCTTGCCCTTGCCGCGCAGCTCCTCGGCGCGCGCCTGGTGAATCGTGACGTTGTCGAGGCCCAAATCCTCCACAACGTCCATCAGCCACTCGACGCGGCGCGCCATGGGCTCAGCCAGGTGCACGTCGAGCTCGGGGCGGCAGGCGGCGATCACGATGCCGGGCAGGCCGGATCCGGAGCCGACGTCGAGGACCTGACGACCGTCCTTACGGGGCATGAAGTCCAGGACGGCAGCGGAGTTGACGATGTGGCGCGACCAGATGCGCTCCATGTCGCGCGGGCCCAGGAGACCGCGAATCTCGCCTTCCTCCTCGAGCATGCGCGCGTATTCGGCGACCTCGGCGAAGGCCGGTCCGAAGAAGTCGCGGACGGCCTGCGTAGGCTCTTCTGGGACGAAGGGGTCGCCGACCTGGCGACCCCTTCCCGTCCCGTTCGGGTTCTCACTCACCGTCGGTGCCCTCGGGGAGGATCACCACGCGGCGGTGGGGCTCGGCGCCCTCGGACTCGGAGGTGAGGCCCTCATCGGCGACCACATCGTGGCACACCTTGCGCTCAAACGGGTTCATAGCATCGAGCTTGACGGCCTCGCCGGTGGCACGCACGCGGGCGATCGCCTCGCGAGTGATGTCCTGCAGCTCTTCCTTGCGCTCGGCGCGGAAGCCGGCGATATCGAGCATGAGGCGCGAGCGCTCACCGGTCTCGGTCTGGACGGCCAGACGGGTCAGCTCCTGGAGGGCGTCCAGGACCTCGCCGTCGTCGCCCACGAGGCGGTCGAGGGCGTCGGGGTCGTCGGCGACGATCTCGACCGAGGCGCGGCCATTTTCGACGTCGATCTCGATGTCGCCGTCGAGGTCGGCGATATCAAGCAGCTCTTCCAGGTAGTCGGCGGCGATTTCGCCTTCTTCTTCGAGGCGGGTCAGCTTGTCTGCGTTGTCGTCACTCATGACGTGTCCTCCGTAGTGGGGAATGGGGTCTTGCTGGTGTCCAGGTTACCGGCTGGGGGCCTGGAACCGTGAATCTATGGTGGTCAGCGCTTGTTGCCGCGGCGGCGGGCCTTGCGGCGCTCGATGCGGCGGCGCTCGATCTCCTCGGCAATCAGCGAGCCGTGGCCGGAGGTCGATTCGCTGGCGTCGGACGCATCCTTCGACGAGGCCTTGGCGGACTCACGCTCGAGGGCGCGGCGGTCGCGGACCTGCTTCTGGAGCTCGGCGCGCTGGGCGGACGCTTCCTGCTTGGCCAGGCGCTTTTCGACAGCCAGGGTGAGGCCGTGCATCCACTGCTCGTCGGGCAGGGTCGTCCACTTCTGCGTGGCTAGGTTGCGGTAGACGGTGACGATCTCGCCGGCGCTCATGGAAGCGGGGAAGTCGGAGGCGACGTGCTGCTTCTTGGCCTTGGAGCGAACCTCGGCGAGGGTGCGTTCGTTGAGTTCGTCGACGCGCGGGTCGGTGGCGCTGTTGCCGAGGGCGGCGCGCTCACGGTCGTAGTTCTGGAAGTAGGGCTTGGCCCATTCCTGGTAGGCGGACTCGCGCGATGCCAGCAGGTCGGCGTAGGCCGGGGAGCCGGGGGTCGGCATGACCTTGATGGTCCAGAAGGACTGGGCGAGGGCCCAGAAGGAGGCGGTCACGGTGTAGATGACGACGCCCATCTGGAAGAACGCGCCGGAGAAGATGAACATCAGCGGCATCACGTACATCATGGAGCGCTGCGACTGAGCCATCGGGTTGTCGCCCATGTCGGGCATGTTGCGCGAGAAGGACAGGCGCATGGAGGCAAATTGCAGGACGACCATGAGGACGATTGCAGAGATGAAGACGGTGACGGCGCCGGTCTGCCCCCAGGAGTCGCGCAGGGTGTGGGAGAGCGGAACGCCGAAGATGGTGGAGTTGACGATCTCGGAGGACACCGACTCGGTGAGCGGGCCGAGGTGATCGGTGGCATCGCCGCGGTAGGTGTAGGTGCCGGCGGAGATCGAGGAGACCGCGATGATGGCGCGGTACATGCCGAACAGGACGGGCATCTGCACGAGCATCGGCAGGCAGGAGGCGAAGGGCGAGACCTTGTGCTTGCGCTGGAGGGCCTGGGTCTCTTCCATCATCTTCTGACGGCTGACCTGGTCCTTCTTGCCCTTGTACTTCTCCTGGATCTTGCGCATCTCGGGCTGAATAGCCTGCATGGCGCGCGAGGAACGGATCTGCTTGAGGAACAGCGGGATGATGGCGATGCGCACCAGGACGGTGAGCAGCACGATGGACAGGACCCACGCCATGCCTGAGCCGGAGGACATTCCGAGCAGCACGAGGAGATCGTGGATCCACACCCAGAGCCACGCGAGGGCCCACGCGAAGGGGTGGAGAATTGCGTCGAACATAGTTTTCGCTTTCGCCGTGGCGCCGAAGCGCCGCTGTTTCGTTGTTCCTTAGAGTCCCGAGGCCGTGTCCGGCTCGGTCAGGTCGTGCTCCGGGTCGAGTCCCATGGGGTCGGGGCGGACCCAGTTGTCGTGCCCAGCCCAATCCTCGGGTGGGATCCAGGGGTCGGGCTTCCAGCGTCCACGCTCTGGTACGTGGTCCACTCCCCCGTGGCTCCAGGGGTTGCATCTGAGCAACCGCCAGCTCGCGAGGATGAGTCCCTTGATGGGTCCGTGGACGCGAATGGCCTGGAGAGCGTAGGTGGAGCAGCTGGGTGCGTATCGACACCGGGGGCCGAGGGCCGGGGAGATGTAGCGCTGATAGGCGACGATGGGTGCGGACACGAGAGCGCGAAGCGCCCGGCCCGCCAGGTTCATCGTGCGTCCCACTTACGCCACGCTCGCGCCATCACGCGGTCGAGGTGTTCGCCGAGTTCCTTGGAGGGAACGCCGAGGGCTTTGGAGGAGGCCCGCACGACGACCCTGGATCCTTCGGGGAGTTCGGCAATCCTTTCGCGCATGAGGTGGCGCAGCTGCCGCTTGACGCGATTGCGTCCGTTGGCGCGCTTGATTTCCCGCTTGGGTACGACGAAACCGACGAGGCGACTGTTGCGTTCCTCGTCGGCTCGGACGTGGACGACGACCAGCGGATCTCCTGCTCGCGTTCCCTGTCGGATCGCGGCGGCGAAGTCCGCTGGGTCAACCATGCGGTGCGCGCGCGGCAGCACCGGTGTGTCTCAGGCGGACAGCTTGGCGCGGCCCTTGCGGCGGCGGGCAGCCAGAATGGCGCGGCCGGCGCGGGTCGACATGCGCAGACGGAAGCCGTGCGTCTTGGAACGACGACGGTTGTTGGGCTGGTAGGTCCGCTTGGTGGTCACGGCAATTCTCCTCGGCGGGGAGTGGTTTCCCACTCGGTATCGGTTGGGCTATCGACACGTAAGCACGCGCGATAGCGGGGACGCACGCCCGAAATGGGCGCAAACAAAGACCAAGACTAAGCGGATTGGGGCCACACGTCAACGCGGCAAGGTTACCCACCGCGTCACACACAGTATCCACAGCTGTGCAAATCACTGTGGATCTCATCCGTCCACAGAGGGTGGACGACAACAGTTATCCACAGGCTGTGCGTATTTTTGCTTTCCGCACGCTGCTGCGGACCCAAAGTTGTAACTACAAAGCTGTGATTCTGTGATAGTTCTCCACAGGTTCATCCCCAGTCTGTGCATAACATGTGTGCGGACTACACTGCGACAATGTACGAGCGTCACGCACATCACCGAGAAGTCGTGACCGAACTCACCAGAATTTGTGACCGGAGGTTGCCGTGGAGTCGGATTCCCTCACACGCGCGTGGGCTGCGGCCCTGGATGCAGTCCCCACCGACGAGCTGGGGCCCGTCGCCACGTCGATGCTGCGCTCGGCCCGGCCCCTCGGCGACATCGAAGGCACGATCCTGCTCGCCGTCCCCAACGACTTCACCAAGCAGTGGATTGAAGACAAGGCACAGTCAAAGCTGACGACCGCCCTGTCCGTGCACCTAGGCCGCACCGTCCGCATCGCCATCACCGTCGACCCCACGCTCGAGGTCGTCACGGAGGAAGAGGAAGAGGAAGAGCCGACCCCCGCCGCACCCGCCGCGCCTGCAGCCGCCCCGGCCTCATCTCTTGAAGCACCGGAGGAACACCACTCCCCCGCCCTCGTCACCGCGCCCACCGACTCCGGCCCGACCCACCTCAACCCGAAGTTCACCTTCGACACCTTCGTCATCGGCCCGTCGAACCGTTTCGCGCACGCGGCCGCACTGGCGGCCTCGGAAACCCCGGGCACCGCCTTCAACCCCCTCTTTATCTACGGCGATTCCGGACTGGGTAAGACACACCTGCTCCAGGCCATCGGCCACAACGCGCTGTCGATGATGCCTCACCTCAAGGTCCGCTACGTCAACTCCGAAGAATTCACGAACGAGTTCATCAACGCGATTCGCCTCAATAAGACGGATAACTCCCAGGTCGAGGCCTTCCACCGCCGCTACCGCGAACTCGACATCCTTCTCATCGACGACATCCAGTTCATCGGCGACAAGGAACAGACGGTCGAAGGTTTCTTCCATACCTTTAATGCGCTGCACAGCGCCAACAAGCAGATCGTCCTGACCTCGGACCTGCCCCCGGCCCAACTCAAGGGCTTCGAAGACCGCATGCGGTCGCGCTTCTCCTCGGGCCTGCTCGTGGATGTTCAGCCGCCGGACCTGGAGACCCGCATCGCGATCCTCCATAAGAAGGCGGATGCCGAGGGCCTCGAGGTGACCCCTGAGGTGTTTGAATACGTGGCCTCGCGCATCTCCTCCAACATCCGTGAGCTCGAGGGCGCGCTCGTGCGCATCGGCGCGTGGGCGTCGCTGTACCAGGAGCGCATCGACCTGAACCTCGCGCAGATGATGCTCAAGGACTTCGTGTCCAACCCGGACGACAACGAGATCACCGTCAGTCTCATCATGAGCCAGTGTGCCGTCTACTTCGGCGTCACCATTGAACAAATGGGTTCCTCGGAGCGCAGCCACAACGTCGTCGAGGCCCGCCAGATCGCCATGTACCTGTGCCGTGAGCTCACCGACCTGTCGCTGCCCAAGATCGGGCAGGCCTTCGGCCGCGACCACACGACGGTCATGCACGCGAACAAGAAGATCTCGAAGCTCATGAAGGAGAAGCGCGAGACCTTCAACCACGTGTCGGAGCTTACAAACAGGATTAAGCAGAAGGCCAGGGAGTCGTGAAATTGGCGCGGGCGCTGACGAAAGTCGGCGCCCGCGCGAGATTCACAGGAGTTGTGCACAGCCGGTGGACGAATACGCGTCGGCTGTGGAGAAAAGGGCCTCGCCTGTGGATCTCAAAAAGTTGTCATTTGCTTCGTGCACAGGCGCTCGTGACGAATCCACAGCCTCGTCCCGGAATAACAGCACAGAGATTTGACTGAAATTCCAACGAATAAGGGAGTTATCCACAGAACTCACAGCCCTTATGATGGAGGGACAGTGAAATGACAAAAATTTTTTCACAGGCCTCCGCACAACAACGTCACCGCCGACGCTACGCGATGGCACGCGCGAGGCAAATTTCCTGCCCCACGTGGGCACACTTGTGGGTAAAGTAGTGTCCGTTCCGTTTTGTGTTTTGGAGGCAGCTATGAAGTTCACCGTCGCCCGCGATGTTCTGGCCGAAGCCGTGTCGTGGACCGCCCGCGCGCTCCCCGTGCGTCCGGCCTCGCCGATCCTGGCCGGCGTGCGCATCAAGGCTGAGGGCGACGAGCTGACCCTGTCCTCCTTCGACTACGAGGTCTCCGCGAACTCGCACATTCCCGCGACCGTCGACGAGGCCGGCGAGGTCCTGGTGTCCGGCCGTCTGCTTGCCGACATCTCCAAGTCGCTGCCCTCCAAGCCCGTCTCCGTCGAGCTCGATGGCCAGAAGGTGAACCTGGTCTGTGGCTCCTCGCACTTCACGCTCGCGGTCATGCCCCTCGACGAGTACCCGCTGCTGCCCGCGCAGCCCACGGGAGTCGGCGCGATCGATTCCTCCACGCTGTCGCAGGCCGTGTCCCAGGTGTCGATCGCCGCGTCGCGCGACGACACGCTGCCCCTGCTGACGGGCGTGCGTATCGAGATCAACGGCCCGGCGATCACGCTGCTGGCCACCGACCGCTACCGCCTCGCCATGCGCGAGCTCGACTGGGAGCCCACCGACACCTCCATCGAAGAGGTTGCCCTGGTCAAGGCCCGCATCCTCCAGGACGTCGCCAAGTCGATGACCTCGGGAGCCAAGGTCGAGGTCGGCCTGTCCGGCGAGTCCCAGCCCGGCGCCTCGTCCCTCATCGGCTTCACCGCCCAGGGTCGCCGCACCACCTCGACCCTCATGGACGGCGACTACCCCGCCGTGCGTCGCCTCTTCCCCGAAACGACGCCGATCCAGGCCGTCGTCGATCGCCACGCTCTGCTCGAAGCCGTCAAGCGTATGTCGCTGGTCGCCGAGCGCAAGACCTCCGTGCGCCTGGCCTTCACCGAGGGTCAGCTCGTCCTCGAGGCCGGCCAGGGCGACAACGCCCAGGCCTCCGAAGCCATCGAGGCGACCCTGAACGGCGACGACATCTCGACCGCGTTCAACCCGCAGTTCCTCATCGACGGCCTGCAGGTCCTGGACACCGACTACGTGCGCTTCGGCTTCACGCACCCCACGAAGCCGGCCGTCATTACCGGCCAGAAGAAGGCCGACGAGGGCGAGGTCACGCAGTTCCGCTACCTGCTGATGCCCATCCGCTTCGGCATCTGACGTGCGCGTCTCCCACCTGGCCCTCGACGACTTCCGCTCCTGGAAGCACGGGGTCGTCGAGCTGCCCGAGGGCCCCACGGTCCTCGTAGGCGCGAACGGCCAGGGAAAGACAAACCTCGTCGAGGCGCTCGCCTACCTGTCCACGTTTTCGTCGCACAGGGTTGGCGCGGAGGGTGCCCTCGTGCGCATCCCCATCGACGAGGCCGAGGCCGCCCCGGGCGGTGCCGTCATCCGCGCGCGGGTCGTGGCCTCGGGCCGCGAGCAGGTCATCGAGCTCGAAATCGTTCGCGGCAAGGCCAATCGCGCACGCATCAACCGCGCGCAGGTCAAGCCCCGCGAGATTCTGGGCATTGTGCGCACGGTCGTGTTCGCTCCTGAGGATCTCTCCCTCGTGCGCGGCGACCCGTCGGTGCGCCGCTCGTTTTTGGACGACCTGGCCACGCAGCTCTCCCCCATACACGCCTCCGTGCGCTCCGACTTCGACCGGGTCGCACGCCAGCGTGCGGCGCTCATGAAGGCCGCCCAGGCCTCGCTCCGCCGCGGCCACTCCCCCGACCTGTCGACCCTCGAGATCTGGGACCAGCAGTTTGCCGCCCTCTCCGCGCGCATCACTGCCACTCGCGCATCCATCGCATCGCGCCTGGAAGAGCCAGCCGCGCGCTCCTACGACGACGTCGCCGACTCCCCGCGCCACCTGCGCCTCGCCTTCGACGCCTCGGTCGACCGCGTCATCGGCACCGACCCCGACAACCCGGCCAGCGCTGATCTCACCGACGTGGAGGCCCAAACCGAGCGTATGCTCGCGGCCCTCGCGTCGGTACGAGAGAAGGAAACAGAGCGCGGCGTCAACCTCGTCGGCGCACACCGCGACGACCTAACCCTCAGCCTCGGTGCGATGCCCGTCAAGGGCTATGCATCGCACGGCGAATCATGGTCGGTTGCCCTCGCGTTGCGCCTCGGCGCCTTTGAGCTGCTCAGCGACGACGGCGACACACCGATCCTCATCCTCGACGACGTCTTCGCCGAACTCGACTCCTCGCGTCGCGAGGGCCTGGCCGCCCTCGCCTCGAAGGCCGAACAGATCATCGTTACCTGCGCGGTCGCTGGCGATCTGCCCGCCTCCCTCGACCACCACGCGCTCCACGTGCGCCTCGACCCCGAGCGCGGCACCGTCATCGACGAGGCCGACAATGAGTGAGCGCGAAGACGTGGCCGCCGACGAGCTGAGCGGATCTGAGGCCCCCGGCGAAGAAGTCGACGCAGACGAGTTCGTCGTCCGCGCGCTCGAACGGGCACAGAGCGTCGCCCGCACGCACGGCTACACGAGGTCCACCCTGCCCTCGTGGGGCCTCGACGAAACACGTCCCCGCCGCAGCCTCGACGGATCCAGCGAATACGCCGCCATCGAAACCGACGGATTCGGCCGCCTCGCCGACGAGGAGAAGGTCTCCGCGCGCGCCGCAGCCCGAGCCGCCGCCTACCGCCACGCCAACGGGATCGAAGCCCCGGCCTCGTCGACAGAAGAAGACCCCAAGGGCGACCTCGCGGCCCTGCGCCAGGCCCTGGAGGGAACCGGCGCCTCGTGGAGCCGCGCCCCCGGCATGGCAGCCATGCGCCCGCGCTACCGCAGGGCCAACTCCCTGGGCGCCATCCTGGCCCGCACGATCAAAACCCGAGAATGGGACACCCCCACCAAGATGGGGTCGATCATGGCGAAATGGCGCGACATCGTCGGCCCCCAAGTCGCCGAACACGCCCGCATTGAGACCTTCGAGGGGCACCGCCTGGTCGTGCGCACTGACTCCACCGCCTGGGCCAAACAGCTCCAGCTGCTCCTACCCACCATCGAGCGGCGCATCGCCGAAGAGGTCGGATCCGGCGTCGTCGAGCAGGTCATTATCCGAGGCCCCGTCGCCCCCTCGTGGCGCAAAGGCCCATACGTCGTGCGCGGCCGAGGCCCCCGCGCAGACTACGGGTGACAGCGCCGCGCACGTCTGCGTCCGAATGATGTTTCTGACCGCGCGGTCTCTGATACGCTGTTCCGTTAGCCCGCGCGTGAGGGCTTGTTAAGGAGACATCATGAGCAATCCATTCGCCAGGAACGAAGGAAGCGCCCAGGGATTTGGCCAGCAGGGCGGATACCCCGGCGCCGCCCAGGGCGGATACCAGCAGGGATTTGGCCAGCAGGGCGGGTACGCCCCCGGCCAGTACCAGGGTGGATTCCCCCAGGGTGCGCCCCAGCAGGGATACGGCCAGTGGAACCCGCAGGGTGGCTACGGCGGGCAGGGTGGATTCCCCCAGGGTGCGCCCCAGCAGGGCGGCAAGTCCAAGACGCCGCTCATCATCGGCATCATCGCGGCCGTCGTCGTCATCGCGATCATCGTCGGTGTCGTCATCTGGGCGATGTCGGGATCTGACTCCGACGACTCTTCGAACACCTCCACCCCGGCACCCGGCACCTCCGCCCCGGCGAACCCGGGGAATGGCAGCGCAAACCCGGCAAACCCCGCGCCCGGCAACCCTCAGGCGCCGAACAACACCAACCCGTCCGCCGCACCCGCGCAGGGAAACGGAACGGGAGCCAACGGTATGCTCAGCATGGTTGCGGAAAACACCAATTGCCTCTACGAGATGACCGACATCTCCTACGGGCCCAAGGCCGACAACAACGAGCAGACGCTCAAATACACCTTTAATGTCACCAACAAGGGAAACGCCACGGAATCCTGCACTCTGATGCCGCTGCCGTACCAGAACAACGAGCAGCTTCACACTCCTAACTTCTTCATGACCCAGGAACCCGACGACTTCTCGTATGTGCCGACTGCTGGTGACCTTCCCGCCGGACAGTCGCAACAAGTCGTCGTCTACCGGGTGATTGAGAACAAGAGGGACCCCATCGAGTTCCGTGACCCGTTCTGGCCCATCCTCCAGGGCCAGGGCAAGGATTACCAAAAGTGGACTTGGCAGCCGAAGTAATCCACTGATCAGGCGTCGCGCACGCATCCGCTCAGAGCCCTGTATCTGCGTCGTACGGAGCCTCCTGGCGCGCGAATTGTTGCTGCTGACGAGTGAGTGACGGGGCCGCCCTCCCAGCCGGGAGGGCGGCCCCGTGCGTCCCAGCCGCAACCACAATCGGCATGTGACTGATCACAGTCGACTTTTCGTTGGAATCACGCAGTTTGTAAAGTAACCCTCCGAGCCTGTCAATCCCGGGAACAAGCGCCACTTTTGGTAGAATCTACAAGGTTAAACATCTATTTTCGCGCACTGCGAGGGGAGCCACGTGGCTGACAACGAGAAGACCGCCGAAGGCGAGCAGTCCTACGGCGCATCGGACATCACCGTCCTCGAGGGCCTGGAAGCCGTCCGCAAGCGCCCGGGCATGTACATCGGATCCACCGGCGAACGCGGCCTGCACCACCTGGTGTACGAGGTCGTCGACAACTCCGTGGACGAGGCCCTGGCCGGCTACGCCGACCACATCGAGGTCACGATCCAGCAAGACGGCGGCATCAAGGTCGTCGACAACGGTCGAGGCATCCCCGTCGACGAGCACCCCACCGAGCACAAGCCCACCGTCGAGGTCGTCATGACGATCCTCCACGCCGGCGGCAAGTTCGGCGGCGGCGGATACGCCGTCTCGGGCGGCCTGCACGGCGTCGGCATCTCCGTCGTTAACGCCCTGTCCACCCGCGTGAACACCGAGATCCGCCGCCAGGGCTACGTGTGGCGCATGTCGTTCGCAAACGGCGGCACCCCCATCACGCCCCTCGAGCGCGGCGAAGAAACCGACGAAACCGGCACCACCCAGGTCTTCTACCCGGACCCGGAGATCTTCGAAACCGTCGAATTCGACTTCGAGACCCTGCGCCAGCGCTTCCAGCAGATGGCCTTCCTCAACAAGGGCCTGCGCATCACCCTGACCGACGAGCGCGAGTTCGCCACCGACGAAGGCGACGAGATCGCCGGCGGCGAGGAGGCCTCGGACAAGAAGACCAAGGGCCACCGCACCGTCACCTACTGCTACGAGCACGGCCTACGCGACTACGTCGAGTACCTCGACTCCGCCAAGAAGTCCGAGACGATCAACAACGAGATCATCGACTTCGAAGCCGAAAACGACGAAGGCACCATGAGCGTGGAAATCGCCATGCAGTGGACCACCGCCTACTCCTCGTCCGTCCACACCTTCGCCAACACGATCAACACGACCGAAGGTGGCATGCACGAGGAGGGCTTCCGCACCGCGCTGACCTCCCTCGTCAACCGCTACGGCCGCGAAAAAGGCATCATCCGCGACAAGGACGACAACCTTACCGGTGACGACGTCCGCGAGGGCCTGACCGCCGTCATCTCGATCAAGCTCACCGAGCCCCAGTTCGAGGGCCAGACGAAGACCAAGCTCGGCAACACCGAGGCCCGCACCTTCGTCGCCCAGCAGGTCTACTCCAAGCTCACCGACTGGTTCGACGCCCACCCCGCCGACGCCAAGGCCATCATCAACAAGGGCCAGGCCGCCCAGGCCGCCCGCGTCGCCGCCCGCAAGGCCCGCGAGGCCACCCGCCGCAAGGGTGTCCTCGAATCCGCCTCCATGCCCGGCAAGCTGCGCGACTGCTCCTCGCGCACGCCCTCCGAGTGCGAAATCTTCATCGTCGAGGGCGACTCCGCAGGCGGCTCCGCCGTCGGCGGCCGCGACCCCGAGCGTCAGGCCATCCTGCCGATCCGCGGCAAGATCCTCAACGTCGAAAAGGCGCGCCTGGACCGAGCCCTGTCCTCGGACACCATCCGCTCCCTCATCACCGCCTTCGGCACCGGCATCGGCGAAGACTTCGACATTTCGAAGCTGCGCTACGGCAAGATCGTCATCATGGCGGACGCCGACGTCGACGGCCAGCACATCGCTACGCTGCTGCTGACCCTCCTCTTCCGCTACATGCGACCCCTCATCGAGGGCGGCCACACCTTCATCGCCATGCCACCGCTGTACCGCATCAAGTGGACCAACGCCGAGCACGAATTCGCATACTCCGACAAGGAACGCGACGAACTGCTCGCCGCCGGCGCCGCCGCGAACCGCCGCCTGCCCAAGGAAGGTGGCATCCAGCGCTACAAGGGTCTGGGCGAAATGAACGACCACGAACTGTGGGAGACCACCATGGATCCGGCCAGCCGAATCCTCAAGCAGGTCACCCTCGACGAGGCCGCAGACGCCGACGAGACCTTCACGATCCTCATGGGCGACGACGTCGACCGACGCCGCACGTTCATCCAGCGCAACGCCACCGACGTGCGCTTCCTCGACATCTGACATCACCCACGACCAGCCCAGCCCCGGCCTCGTACCGGGCGGGCCTGATCGAGCAGAAACAACGTAAGGAAAAACGTGAGCGACGAGCAGACAACTGACGCGCGGCACATCTCGGACACCGAGCGCATCCGCCAGGTCGACCTGCAAAAGGAGATGCAGCGCTCCTACCTCGACTACGCCATGAGCGTCATCGTCGGACGCGCCCTGCCCGACGTGCGCGACGGCCTCAAGCCCGTCCACCGTCGCGTCCTGTACGCCATGTACGACGGCGGATACCGCCCCACCTCCTCGTTCTCCAAGTCCTCCCGCGTCGTCGGTGAGGTCATGGGTAACTACCACCCCCACGGCGATGCCGCGATCTACGACGCCCTCGCGCGCCTCGTGCAGCCCTGGTCGCTGCGCTACCCCCTCGTCGCCGGCCAGGGTAACTTCGGTACCCCCGGCAACCTGGGCCCCGCCGCACCCCGTTACACCGAGTGCAAGATGGCGCCCCTGGCCATGGAAATGGTCCGCGACATCGACGAAGAATGTGTCGATTTCCAGGACAACTACGACGGCCGCAACCAGGAACCCACCATCCTGCCCGCGCGCTTCCCGAACCTGCTGGCCAACGGCTCCGAAGGCATCGCCGTCGGCATGGCCACCCGCATCCCGCCGCACAACCTGCGCGAGCTCGCGCGCGGCGTCGAATGGGCCCTCGAGCACCCCGACGCGTCCCGCGAGGAACTCCTCGAAGCGCTCATCAAGCTGATCCCCGGACCCGACTTCCCCACCGGCGCCACCATCCTGGGCCACAAGGGCATCGAAGACGCCTACCGCACCGGCCGCGGCTCTATCACGCAGCGCGCCGTCGTCAACGTCGAGGAGATCCAGGGCCGCCAGTGCCTCGTCGTCACCGAGCTGCCCTACCAGGTCAACCCCGACAACCTGGCCGACAAGATCGCCCAGCTCGTGCGCGACGGAGCGATCGGCGGCATCGCCGACATCCGCGACGAAACCTCCGGCCGCACCGGCCAGCGCCTCGTCATCGTCCTCAAGCGCGACGCCGTCGCCAAGGTCGTCCTCAACAACCTCTACAAGCGCACCAGCCTGCAGGAGAACTTCTCCGCCAACATGCTCGCGCTCGTCGACGGCGTGCCCCGCACCCTGTCGATCGACGGCTTCATCCGCCACTGGATCAACCACCAGATCGACGTCATCGTGCGCCGCACGAAGTTCCGCCTGCGCAAGGCCCTCGAGCGCCTGCACATCCTCGAAGGCTACCTGAAGGCCCTCGACGCCCTCGACGAGGTCATCGCCCTGATCCGCCGCTCCCCCACGGTCGACGAGGCCCGCGCCGGCCTTATCGAGCTGCTCGACGTCGACGCCATTCAGGCCGACGCGATCCTGGCCCTCCAGCTGCGCCGCCTGGCCGCCCTCGAGCGCCAGAAGATCATGGACGAGCACGCCGAACTTAAGGCACGCGTCGACGACCTCAACGACATCCTCGCCAAGCCCGAGCGTCAGCGCGCCATCATCTCCGCCGAACTCGGCGAAATCGTCGACAAGTTCGGCGACGAGCGCCGCACCCGCATCCTCCCCTTCGACGGGGAAATGTCGATGGAAGACCTCATCCCCGAAGAGGACGTCGTCGTCACCATCACCCGCGACGGCTTCGCCAAGCGCACCCGCACGGACAACTACCGCTCGCAGAAGCGCGGCGGCAAGGGCGTGCGCGGCACCCAGCTGCGCGGCGACGACGTGGTCGAGCACTTCTTTGTCACGACCACGCACAACTGGCTGCTCTTCTTCACCAACCTCGGCCGCGTCTACCGCGCCAAGGCCTACGAGATCCCCGAAGGCGGTCGCGACGCCAAGGGCCAGCACGTCGCCAACCTGCTGGCCTTCCAGCCCGACGAGCACATCGCACAGGTCCTCGCGATCCGCACCTACGAGGACGCAGACTTCCTGGTCCTGGCCACCAAGCGCGGCCTCGTCAAGAAGACCCCGCTGAGCCTGTACAACTCGCCCCGCTCCGGCGGCATCATCGCCATCAACCTGCGCGAGGACGAGGACGGCAAGCCCGACGAGCTCGTCTCCGCCCAGACCATCATGGCCGACGAAGACCTCATCCTCGTCTCCCGCGACGGCCAGGCCGTGCGCTTCACCGCCACCGACGACCAGCTGCGCTCCATGGGCCGCTCCACGTCCGGCGTGCGCGGCATGAAGTTCCGCGGCGACGACGAGCTGCTCAGCATGGAGGTCCCACGCGAGAACACGGACCTGCTGATCGTCACTGAGTCCGGCTACGCCAAGCGCACCCCCGTCGAGGAATACCCGACCAAGTCGCGCGGCACCCTCGGCGTGCGCGTCGGCAAGCTCGTTGACGAACGTGGCGGCCTCGTCGGCGCCCTCGTCGTGCGACCCGATGAGGACGTCATGGTCATCACCGAGTCCGGCAAGCTCGTCCAGGTCAACGCCTCTGACGTGCGACCGACCGCCCGCAACACCATGGGCGTCATCTTCGCCCGCCCGGACGACGGCGACCGCATCATCGCGATCGCCCGCAACTCCGACTCGGGCGACGAGGACGAAACCGACGATTCCCAGAACACCGAGTCTGTCGAGGGCGCTGAGGTTGCTGAGGCGACCGACGCCCCCGCGGACGAGGCTTCGGCCCCCGCAGGTGGCGACGACACCGCAGACGCTGACAAGTGACGCGTGATCACGGGACGAGGCCCCCGCCTCGTCCCGTGATCAATCTGCCAAACCGGCGCGGAACCAGCGCCGGTGCCAGGCGATGCGGTAGCCTGGCAGGTAGGAAGTGCGACCTGGAAGGAAACCCATGAGCGACCACGTCTCGAGCACCCGCAGCGACGCTCCCCGCCGAGTTGACCTGGCCATCGCGCGCATCGACGCGTGGACCGTCATGAAGGTGGCGTTCCTGCTGTCCGTCGCCCTGGGTATCGCAATGGTTGTCGCCACGATCGTCCTGTGGCTCATGGTCGACGCCATGCACGTCTTCAGCCAGCTTGAGGAATTCCTCAAGACCATGGGCGCCGGCCGCTACGCGGACCTTCTGGACTACGCTCGCCTGCCGCGCGTCATCTCCTACGCGACCATCGTCGCGGTCATCAACGTCGTTCTGCTCACCGCCCTGTCGACGCTGGGAGCCATGCTCTACAACGTCGTCGCCTCGCTGGTGGGCGGCGTCAAGGTGTCCCTCATGGATGAGTGAGGGCACTCGCGCAAGGGGTCGGCTGATGCCGGCCCCTTTTGCTATGCCGTGCGACGGGGGTTCGATTCCCCCCATCTCCACAAACACCCCGGAGTCTCATTGAGATTCCGGGGTTTTCGTTGCCCTCATGCGATTTTCGCCGTCTACCCATGCGCTCATCTATATATCAGGATGCAGCAGGATATATCATTGGCAGTGGCGCAGGCGTGGCGCAGTGTGTGGAAAAAGATTCTGCGCCACTTCCCCGACGAGGAGACATACATGAGCGGACGCAGAGCCTTCGGCTCGATCAGGAAGGCTCGAAGCGGGCGCTTCGAGGTTCGATACACAGGGCCGGACGGCGGCAAGTACACCGCCGGGCGGTCGTTCGTCCGCAAGGCCGACGCGAGCGCCTTCCTCGCACACGTCGAGGCAGAGATCAGCGAGGGCACCTGGACCAGCCCAAAGGAGAGCCGCGAGCGCGAGCGCGCGCAGGAACTCGCCGCTGAGCGTGCGGCGATGACCTTCGCGGCGTGGTCGGAGAGGTGGCTCGCGTCGCTCGAGCGACTAGGCCGGACCCCTCAGACGATCCAGACGCACACCTATCGGATGCGGCATCTCGTCCCCACCTTCGGCGCGAAGCCCCTCGGGGCGATCAGCGTCGACGACGTCGATACCTGGTATCAGAGTGTCTGGCAGGCCAAAGGTCCGGGCGTCGTGCGGCCTCTCTATATGACGCTGTCGACCTGTATGAACGCCGCGGTGAAGAGTGGCCTCATTGAGGCGAGCCCGTGCAAGGTGCCCGAGGGACAGAAGCATCGGCCCGTCCGCGAGCGCGAGCGCCAGGTCGCTACACCCGAGGAGGTCCGAGCCGCCGCAGACGCCATGCCCGCACGCCTGCGCATCGCCGTCCTACTCGCCGCGTGGTGCCAGACGCGGCTCGGTGAGCTGACCGGCCTGCAACGCCGCGACCTCGACCTCGACTCCACGCCCGCGACTCTCCGTATCGAGCGACAGGTCCAGTATCTAGCGGGGGAGGGGCCGGTCGAGCTGCCGCCGAAGAGCGCCGCCGGCGTCCGCGAGATAGTCATCCCCGCGTCGCTGATTCCGGCGCTGCGCTCTCACCTTGAGTCCTTTGTTGAGCCTTCGGGCACGTCCTGGCTTCTAGCCTCCGAGCGATCGCCGCGCCTGCCGCTGCACCCTAATAGCCTGCGCGGGGCCTGGGAGCGTGCACGCCAGGACGCGGGCATCCCCTGGTTCAAATTCCATGATCTGCGGCACACTGGCCTCACGATCTTCGCGCAGCAGGGCGCCACGCTCGCCGAGCTGCTTCACCGTGGCGGGCACAGCGACGTCGACGTCGCGCTGCGGTACCAGCATGCGACCCGCGAGCGCGACGCGGCCTTGGCGGCACGTATGGACTCGCACGTCCTTATCTGAGTGCTATTGTTTTGTAGATCACATTCATTCCAGGTTGCACTATGCGTCGCGCGCGATGTATAGTTAAG
>JVKM01000015.1:0-2672 GCA_001072465.1 Xylanimonas cellulosilytica
GCTGACTCTTAATCAGCGGGTTGAGGGTTCAAGTCCCCCATGACGCACAGACAACCGGCGGCCTTCGGGTCGCCGGTTTTTTCGCATCCGTGCCCCCGTTTGCTTTCCAGTATTGGCCGTAACCCGCCAGATCTCCGGCCACCGCCGCAGCCCCGCCCGATCTCCGGCCTTCCCGCAGCCCCGCCCAATCTCCAGCCACCGCCGCAGCCCCGCCAGATCTCCGGCCGCCGCGAGACCTGCCCGCGCTGCGAGCTTCGCTCGGCCCGTCGGCTCGAAGCCCGGCCAGGCCCCGCAGGCCTCGCGGCAGCCTCCAATCGGGCGGAGACTGCACACTTGCCATACCGTCATCTCCCCTTCTATCGCGCACCCGCGACAAAATTCGCCCAGCACCGGGAAAACACCCCCAAAATGAGCATTTTCTTGCTTGCTGGGCGAACTTTTTCGCGCCATGACATGCCACACCGCTCCTCACGAAAGCCCAATACCCATGTGCGGGCCTTTGGGAGCGTACGTGGATCCGACGATACGCACGTTAGCCCGATGATCTACCCGCGGGCCTCATAACCTGCGCGTGGGCAACGCCGCCCACGTGCACATCTAGGGGTTTACGTGCGTATCAAGGGGTCGCACGCACATTCAGGGCTTGCGCGCAATGTGACCACACCTGATAGAGCAGTGAAACCAAAGCTGAGCTCGCAAGAGACGATCTACTGTCGACAACAATGTGTATACTCAAAAATCATGAATCATTCCGTTTAATTCGCTCACCTACGACTGGGGAACATCATGAGGAAAAGCCGGAGAGTTCTAGCTACGGGTGCTGGTTTGGCTCTTGTCGCTGCAGGTACGGTGTCAATGTTTGCGCCACGCAGCGCACAAGCCGATGCCCAGCCCTTCTCCCTCTCACAATACGTCTCATCAACAAGCACGACGGTGTGCAATACGACCCCTGTGATCACGACCTATCACGGTACCGTCGTGTTGGACATTCCGATCACTACGCTTCTGGCAGGCCACGAGGCAGAAATCCGCGCTGCGGCTGCACAGGGGCTCTCCCCTCATGACTCCGGCAGCAACGACACCTCCGATATCACGCTGACCGTGAGTGTCCCTGAAGCAGTCACGTTGGGAACCTCTCGCGCGAAATCCACCTCGTCAATGCTCGCCTACACCTCGTTCTCCCCGGGCGCTGAGCGCACTCAGGTCACTGCGAACATCCACCTCAGGGATCTGAACTGGCAGCAGCTGCTCGATATCTACGATGCAGAGAAAGCCAACCCCGATCAGCACACGATCAAGGTCCAGGTCCCCTATGCCGTTGGCGCAATTGACCCCGCGGAAGCGACTCGACTGGCCAGCGAACAGGTTACCGTGACAGGTACGTTCAACTTCTTCGCATCATCGAGCACCCCCGCCCAAGTCTTTAACTTCGATACAAAGACCCTGGCACTCGCACAGTCGCCTACCGACTGCTTCGCGTCCGCACCAACCCGCACAACTCGCTGGGTTGATGAAGAGGACGGCCACGACTTACAGCCCGCGAAGACCGGGCCGAACTTCTTTCATGCCGCGGGAATTCCCGACTACGAATTCTCCACGTGGGAGTTGTCTTCGGATCGCATGACAGGTATTTACAAGTACAAGAAGGTGTTTGGCTCCCTTCCGGTCAACGGCGAGGACCCGACAATCGACACCGATTTTAAGGTCGGCCTGGAGGGGAACACTCCGACTCAGACGGAAAAGATCTACGCCGAGAGCAGAGATTCTCTTCTGACCATTGAGAACGTCGTTCACTTGAACAACCTTCGCGGTGGACGCATTGCTGGTCTCCTCCAGAAATACGACGAGACGCCCAACGCTTTCGACGATATTGCACTGAAGAATGCTCACTTGGGCTTCACAACGCAGATCACTCTTCCTGCGCAGCTGAAGTTTTCTGATCCCTCGGCCATCTCGGTGACTGGGCTTCCCCAGGGCTTTTCAGCGAGCACAGTGGCAGTTAACGGACAGACCGCAACGGTTACCGTTGACTTCGATAACCCCGATCAGATCACCACCATCGAAGCCCTCAAGGACGCGATGGCTGCGCTTCAGGGCGAAGCGGAGATCACCGTCGAAAAGATTGCCTTCACTGAATCTGCGACTGCCGATACGGATTACCAGATCGATCACCTCACACAGGGCGTTATCTCGGTTGATGTTGAGAAACAACTCGGTGTCATGGTCAGGCCCGGGCAGCCGTCACCCGCATGCCCTCCGACGATGGATGACTACGACGCTGTCAAACCGGCCGAGCCTCGTTCTGTTGTTGGAACAGTATTTGATCCTCCAGCGCCCGCATGTCCCCCAGACACCCCTTTTTCCGCCGGATGGAGGCTCCCCATGACCGGCCCATCTGCCGGATGGGATGAAGCTCCGCTCATGAAACACCACCTGAAGTTCACAACCATCGAGGCGCATCCCGATGTGACGCGGCTGTCCTTCAAGCCTGGTCCGACGCCTACACCGACGACGGTCACGCCCTCGGTTCCTCCTACGCCTGCAACGCAGCTTGCCAAGACCGGTGCTCTCACCGGCAATGTGCTTGCCCTCGCAGCCGTGACGGGCACTATCGGGGCCGCGGCAATGCGGAGGAAGCGCTCTTAATTCGTGTGTCATAGTCATAGGCGGGG
>JVKM01000015.1:2678-125022 GCA_001072465.1 Xylanimonas cellulosilytica
CCCCGCCTAATTTGGGTGAAAGGACAAAACACCACTACCCCTCCGGCACAGTGCGCCACAGCACCCGACAACGAGGCCGGGGCACCCCAGTGGGCAACCCCGGCCTCGTACATGCAGTGCAGGCGAGATCAGTGTCCCGGCCAGCTGCGGATCGACGTCAGTGCGGCGACAGCGTAGCGGTCCCACAAGCGCCCGCCAATCCGGACGGCGGCCTCAAGGACAAGCACCGACCACGCGAGGGCCACGACGTAGGCGACCCAGTCCGGCACGAAGCCGAAGGACGCCAGCACGAGCAGCACGTAGGACGGGATCTGCAGGACCGCAGTACCCGCGAAGCCCACGAGCTGCAGCAGCATCGTCATCAGGAAGGAACCGGTTCCCTTCGTCGCGAGCGGGGACGTGCCCGGAGGTTGGACCGGGTACACCCACCGCGCGTTCACGACGAGGGTCGTCGCAGCGGCACCGGCGAAAAGAACAACGCCCATCACCTGGTGGAACACGAAACCGGAGGCGCTCGCTCCGGTCGCGGCATCGTGAATGAGATAACCGATGACCTGAGGTACTAACACGATGAGCGAACCAACGAGGCGTCCGCGACGTTCCTCGCGACCGCTCATCCCCGACGACACCACGATCCAGGCGCCCGTCGAGTCGTATTGCATGAGCGCACCGGTCGTCAGGCCCGTTGTGATGGGCACCAGGTAGAGGAAGATACCCGCCGAGAACGCGAACGACTGCCCCTCAGCAACCAGCCGCCCCATGAAGATCGCGACAACCGGGAACAGCAGCGCGAGCGCCATGTTCATGTTCAGGCGCGTATCGACGATCCAGTAGCGCAGCGTGCGCGCGGCCAGGGAAGCGCTGCGCACCCCGAGGCCGAGGCGCGTGAACAGGTCGACGCTACGCAGGCCGGCGGCGCGCGACTGCTCGGAGCGGCGACTGCGCGCTTCTTCTTCGAGGGATTCGTCGATGAGGTGGCGTCCCTCGTCGATGGCGCGCTGCGCGTCGGCGCTGATCTCACCGGCGTAGCCGCTCATGACGGGGCGCAGGACGGCAAGCCATGCCCGCCAACCGACGACGGCGGTCACGACCGTGACGAGAGCACGGATCGCCGCGGCCACCCACGCACCCTCGAGCAAAGAGGCAACAACGCCGAAAGGTGCTCCGAAAGGAGTCCACAGTGCGACGTTCAAGCCCGCTTTGAAGGCCTCAACGGAAAAGTTCCGGGTCAGCAAAGACATCCAGTAGCCCAAGGGGGTCAGCACCAGCATGAAGACGACGGCGCCCAGCGCTGTGACGGCATCCTTCTTGCTCGAGCTGTCCAGACGTACGGCGAACCAGGTCCCAACCGCGCGCGCCCACAGCACCGCGAGAGGCAGCGTCACGAGCCCAGCGATGAACCAACCGAGCGCCTCAATCCACTGGGCGCGCCACAGCGCGAACCAGACGGGCAGGAAGAGGATCATTGCGGACAGGAGTCCGCCGGGACCAACCGCAGTCGCAGCTGCTAACCCCGCCCCGAGGCGCTTACTCGGCCCCACGTAGGGCGACAGGCGCACGGGATCGAGAGAGTTGTCCATCGAAGCGAAGATGATCGGAAGGACCAACCACAGCAAGAAGATGAAGGGCCCGACAATCGGCATCACGGGCGCGGCCAGCGAAGCCTCGTCGGAGCGAGCGAGGAAAGCAGTGCCCAGGAGCACCGAGCCGTAGATTCCGCCGAAGTACAGGACACCGAGAACCGCGAGAACAAGGACAACCGTCTGCTTGCGAACCGTGTTCCAGATGATGCGGAGCTTGAGGCGAATCAGTTGCCCAACCACGACAGGCCTTCCTCGGAGTGGACGCCACCGACCAGGGAGGTGAAGCGCTCCCCCAGGTCGCCGCCCTGGGCGACCTCGTCGGTGGTTCCGGCGACGAGCACGCGCCCCTTGTCGATGATGGCGACGTGCGTGCACAGCTGCTGGACGGTCGCCATCACGTGCGAGGACAGGATGACGGTGCCACCGCGATGCGTGTAGTCGGTGAGGATCTGACGAATGTTGGTCGCAGAAACGGGATCCACGGCCTCGAAAGGCTCGTCGAGGACCAGGACTCGCGGGGAGTGAATGAGGGCGGCGGCCAGGGCGATCTTCTTCGTCATGCCCGCCGAGTAGTCGCTGATCAGCTTCTTGCCGGCCTCGGCCAGGTCGAGGGCCGCGAGGAGCTCGTGGGCGCGCTCGCGGGCGACGGAGGCATCCAGGCCGTGGAGCATGCCCACGTGGACGAGGAAGTCGGGGCCGGAGAGCCGGTCAAGGAGGCGCATCCCGTCGGGCATGACGCCGAGGAGGGCACGTGCCTCCTGGGTTCGCGCCCACACGTCGACGCCGTGCACGTAGGCGGTGCCACGGTCGGGGGTGAGCAGGCCTGTGGCCATGGTCAGCGTCGTTGTCTTACCGGCGCCGTTAGGACCGACGATCCCGTAGAAGGATCCGGTGGGGATGTCGAGGGATAGGTCCGCGACGGCGACGAGGTTGCCATAAATCTTGACGAGGCCTCGGATCGCCAGTGCGACATCATCCCCCACGGGGGCGGCGGGCACGGCGGGCTGCGAATCGGACACGAGATACTCCTTCACGCATTGAAATACTCGCTCATTTTACGAGCGATACAAGGCAATGCGGTAGGACAAATCTCAGATGATGACCCTCCCCCGGGCCGACGACGTCGTTAGCGGGAGCTGACGACGACGGTCAAGCCCTGATCCGGTTCGTACGTCCAGGTCGCCTGATAGGAGCCCCACTGCTCCGACTGGGTGCCATCGATCGCGCGGGTTGCATACATGCGCTCGCGCACCGCCGCAGGGGTGCCGAGCTTGCCGAGCACGCACTGGAAGATCGGCGTCGTCAGGCTATCCCCGCTGTCGGAGAAGGCCTCGAGGGTCAGCGAGGTCTCATCGCTGGCCAGGCGGGCGTGTAAACCACGTGCGTGACAGGAGTCGACGGCGTTCGCAAAGCCGGAAGAACCCGTCGAGCGCGCAACGAACAGACCACCAACCACAGCCACGACAACAAGGAGCGCCGAGATGAAGCCGAGGAGGAACATCAGGAGGCCATGGTATCGCTGCCCTCGGCGAGTGGGACGCTCACGGCGATCCATGCGCGAGGCACCGACACCCGAGCGTCGTGTCGCGCGCTGGGCACGCGACGCGCCGCCGACTCCAGAGGCCTCTTCGGCCTGTGTTGGCGCGGGCAATGCCGGCGCGGACGCGCCCCGCTTCTGAGCCGCCTGTTCCCCTGCCGCATTCACGACACGCATCGTCGTGCGGTGCCAGTCGCGATGGACGGGAACGCCAGGGCGCTGATCGCCCTCAAAGGCCACCCCGGCCTCGTCCAGATGCGCGTACTCGCGCGCGGGAGACTCCACAACGGGTGCGGCCTGCGCGGGGGCGGCCTCGCGGGCAGCTACCTGGCGCTGCGTCGCCGCAGCAGCGTCCTTCGAGGGACGAGAATCATTCGAGGAGCGAGGCACACCGGAAGCCTTGCGTCGAACCACCGCAACCTCGGCGGTGACGGCCTGTTCGGCGGGAGAGGCCTCGGGCGCACGGGACATCGTGGGCAGGCTGGGCTGCTTGCGCGCACGCGCGGGCACGGCATCGGCCGGATACTCCTGCGTCACCTGCCCCGCACCGATTCGATACGCGTCAGGCGTCCTGGCCCCCATAACTCCTCCATTAGTAACTAGCTGTCAGTTTCTTGACAATCATATGTGCTAGTTACTCGAAAAGCAACGGGATTAGTCGATACCGAGCGCCTTACGCAGACGAGCCACGTGACCCGTTGCCTTCACGTTGTACTGGGCCAGGGCAACCGTACCGTCGGGGTTGACAACCACGGTCGAGCGAATGATGCCCACATAGGTGCGGCCGTAGTTCTTCTTTTCACCCCACGCGCCGTACGCCTCGAGAATCTCGTGATCCGGGTCAGAGGCCAGCGGGAAGGTCAGGGACTGCTTCTCGGTGAAACGCTCGAGGGCGGCCATCGAGTCGGCGGACACGCCGATCACCGAGTAGCCCGCCCCCTGGAGCGAGGCCAGAGAATCGCGGAAGTCACAGGCCTCCTTCGTGCAGCCGGGCGTGGAGGCCTTCGGGTAGAAGTAGACGACGACGCCGCGCGACGAGGCGGCGAGCAGATCCGACAGGGAGAGGGTTCCCTGGGTGGTCTCAGCGGTAAAGTCGGGGGCCTTGCAGCCAATTTCCAAAGCGCTCATGACCTCAGTCTATCGACCGCTACCTCCCCGGGGCGACCGGGCACGGGCAACTGTGCGCGAGATGGGACTCGAACCCACACGTCAAAGACACTGGAACCTAAATCCAGCGCGTCTGCCAATTCCGCCACTCGCGCGCGCACCCCAGTCTAACCGATGTACCCCGAAGCGTCTGCATGCCCTCGCCCACGTCTGCCGGCGGCGCGCACACCCGAGGCGCTCAACGCCCGGTCGCGTCGATTGTCCCCTCGCCGAGGACTCGGCTCCCCCGGTAGACGACCATCGACTGGCCGCGCGCGACGCCACGCGCACTGCTCGCGAGGACGACGCTGATGGTTCCTGCCGACTCGTCGTGCGTCAGCGATGCGACGGGAACGGGCGTGCCGTGCGCACGCAGCTGCACGAAGAGGTCGGTGGCGTCCGAGCCGTCGTCGTCGGAGGCGAGCCAGACGGCGTCCGTAGCCGTAATGCGCGAGATCGACAGGAGCTCAGAAGCCCCGACGACGACCTGATTGCTCTCCGGCCTCGTCTCGAGGACGTAGCGGGGGCGCCCGTCGGGTGCGGGCGCGCCGATGCCAAGGCCCTTGCGCTGGCCGACCGTGTAGTTCCAGTAGCCCTCGTGGTGGCCCAACACCTCGCCGTCGGGGGTCACGATCTCCCCCTCGGCCGCTCCCAGGTGAGCACGCAGGAAGCCCTGCGTGTCCCCGTCGGGGATGAAGCAGATGTCGTAGGAGTCGGGCTTGTTGGACACGCCCAGGCCCAGGCGCTCGGCCTCGGAGCGCACCCACGCCTTGTTGGGGGCATCCCCCAGCGGCAGGACGACGCGGGAGAGCTCCTCGGGACCCATGACGGCCAGCACGTAGGACTGGTCCTTGAGGTTGTCGGCGCCACGGTGCAGCTCGGGCCCGGCCTCCCCGTCGACAATGGCCGCGTAGTGGCCGGTACACACCGCGTCGAAACCGAGCGCGCGTGCGCGGCTGGCGAGCTCACGGAACTTCACGAACTCGTTGCAGCGCACGCACGGGTTGGGGGTACGCCCGGCCTTGTACTGGGCAACGAAGTCAGTGATGACGGTCTGCTCGAATTCCTGGGCGAGATCCCACACGTAGAACGGGATGCCGATGATCTCAGCGGCACGCGCTGCGTCCCCGGCGTCCTCGATCGAGCAGCAGCCGCGCGAGCCGATGCGGCACTCCTGGGGCTGGGAGGACAGGGCCATGTGGACACCGACGACCTCGTGCCCGGCCTCGACGGCCTTCGCGGCGGCGACGGCGGAGTCCACCCCGCCCGACAGTGCAGCCAGAACTCGCATCTAGCGCTCCTCGTTTCGTTCGTTGCGTACGTGGGCGATGCCATCCAGGGCGGCACCCGCGCGGATAGCCACGGGCAGGGCGGCCAGGAAGGCGTCGATATCATCGCGGGTCGTCTCGTGGCCGAGCGAGACGCGCAGGACGCCGAGCGCCTGCTCCTCGCTGCGTCCCATCGCCATGACGATCTCGGAAGGGCGCGTCACCCCCGCATGACAGGCGGACCCGGCGGACACGGCGATCCCGGCCATGTCGAAGGCCATGAGGACAGCCTCGGGGCGGGCGGTGGGCAGGGACAGGTGGATGATCGCGCTCGACGAGGCCGTCTCCCCCACCGTCGAAGAGGTGCTCTCCGGCAGGTGGGACAGCAGGTGCGCGCGCAGGTCGGCCGCGCGGGCGGCGAAAGCGGAGCGCTCGGCAACGACCTCGGTGAGGGCGGCCCCGAGAGCACAGGCGCCCGCGACGTCGGGCGTGCCCGAGCGAATCGATCGCTCGTGGCCGCCGCCGGGACGGTCGGTCGCGATCGGGATGCCGCGCCGGGCGAGGAGAACGCCGATCCCCGCGGGGGCACCGACCTTGTGTCCGCCGACGCTCATGAGGTCCAGGCCGAGGCCGGAAAAGGACACGTCCAGCGTGGGGATGGCTTGGGCGGCATCGGAGTGGACGAGGCCTCCGCTGGCGTGCACGAGCTGCGCGAAGTCTGCGACCGGCTGGATCGTGCCAACCTCGGAGGACACGAGGGTCATGGATCCAAGCGCGAGGCGACCGTCCCACGAGGCGGGAGCATCGTGACCGGAAACGCCGGGCAGGATGGACACGCCGCCCGCATCGACGGGTAGGACCTCCCAGGAGAAGCCCTCACGAGAGGCAACCTCGCGCTGATGGGCGACTGCGTCGTGCTCAAGGGCCGAGACAACAATCAGGTCGCGCACGCCGTCACGTCCGCGCATTCCTCGGGCAGCTGCCATGACGCCGAGGGCGTCGGATTCGGTGGCGCCGGACGTGAAGATGACCTCGTGAATGTCGGCTCCGAGGGCGGCGGCGACCTGCTCGCGCGCGTCGTCGAGCATGCGACGGGCCCGCCGCCCTCCGAAGTGGAGGGCGGCGGGATTGCCGGGGTGTGCGGCCAGGTCACGCTGAGCGCGCGTCCACGCCTCAAGGGCGCACTCGCGCAGCGGCGTGGTGGCCGCGTGGTCGAGATAGACACTCACGCCTGGGAGCGCGCCTCCTCGATGGCGGCCAGGGCCGCGGGCACAACCTCGGTCACGTCGCCAACAACGCCGAAGTCCGCGATCTCGAAGATCGGGGCGTCCGGGTCGTCGCACACGGCGACGATGTGGTGGGAGGACTGCATACCCACCGTGTGGTGGATCGCACCGGAGACGCCCAGGCCGATGTAGAGATTCGGGGTGACGGTCAGGCCAGTCTGGCCGATCTGCTCGGATCGCGGGGCCCAGCCCTCGTCGCAGGCGACGCGGGTCGCGCCCACGGCACCACCGAGTGCCTGAGCAACGGAGCGCACCAGCTCGAAGTCACCGTCCACGCCACGACCACCGCACACGACGGTGGAGGCGTCGGTCAGGGACACGCCTTCCTCCTCGTCGGGAACGGAAGAGACGACCTGAATCGAGGCGGCCTCGGGGCTCAGCTCGACGGCCAGCGTCTGCGGGGTGAGGGCGACGGGAGAAGCAACCGGGGCCTCGTCGATGACACCCGAGGCGATGCCGACGATCGGGGTCTGTCCCTCAAGGACGATCCGCATCGACCAGGAGCCACCCAGGGCGGTCTTGCCGATCTGGAGGACGCCGCCGTCGAAGCCGACGGAGGACGCACCGGAGACCACGCCGGCCTCAGTGAGGGCGCCGACGCGGCCGGCGATCTCGCGACCGCGGTAGTCCGAGCACAGGAGCACCAGGCCGAAACTGCCGGTCGCCAGCGCGGACACAAGCGCGTCGGAGGCGACCACCGACGAACGCGCCGCGTCACCCAGGTCGGCATGCAGCAGCTGGGTCGCGCCCAGCTCGGACAGGGCGGCCACGTCGGGGGTGGCGGCCAGGGACAGGGCGACGACATCGGCGGAGGTCAGGGACGCGGCCAGCGTGACCGCCTGACGAGCCAGGGGCGTCAGGTGATCGCCCGCCTGGTCGGCCAGAACGAGAATCGGGGAACTCATCTGCTGCGTCATGTCACTTCACCACCGAAAGGATGTAGTCAGCCAGAGCGCGCCCGCCCTCGCCGGCGTCCTGAATGATCGTGCCCGAGCCATCGCGGGTCTTCTCCTCGCCGTGGGTGACGGCGGTCAGCGCACGGCGCATGACGAGCGCCTCGCCACCGGGAACCTCGACAAGGTCGTCGATGCCCCACTGGTCCAGCGGCTTCTTGCGGGCGGCCTTCATGGCGGCGAAGGCCGGGTAACGCGGCTCGTTGATCTGGTCGGTCACGGAGACGACGGCGGGCAGCGCGGCGCGCACGGTCTCGGTGTAGCCGTCAACGGCGCGTTCGATCGTGACGGCACCGTCCTCGACGCTCAGGGAGCGGGCCAGGCCCAGCAACGGCATGTGGGCCTTGGCGGCCAGGGCGGCGGGCAGCATGGAGGTCATCGCGTCCAGCGAGGCCATGCCGGTGATCACCAGGTCGACGGGGCCGCACTCTTCGGCGATCTTTGCGATCGCGACGGATAGAACGGAGGCGGTCGTGATGACGTCGGAGCCCTCGAGGAACTCGTCGGAGACGATGTACGCACGGTCGGCGCCCATCTGCAGGGCGCGCATGAGGGAGTCCTCGGCGTCCTCGGGGCCCATCGTCAGCGCGACGACCTCGGCCTCGCGACCCGCATCCTCTTCGGATTCTTTGAGCTGGACGGCAGCCTCGATGGCGTTCTCGTCCAGTTCGTTGAGCACATCGTCCTCACCGCGCACCAGGCGGCCGCCCTCAAAACGGCGTTCGGACTGCATGTCGGGGACATGCTTCACACACACGACAATTCTCATGACTCCTAGCGTGCCACATTCTGCGCAGCACGCCCATATATATGAGGGTTGCCTCACCAGCGCGTGCCACTGTTCATACCCTGCGCCCACCCCCTAATCCGACCGCTGAATTAACGGTCACGTATGATGGATGATGGCTGTATCTATCAGGCTACGGTGCAGCCAATAAACTGTAAGAAAGAGGCACTGTTATATGTCCGAGCGTTCCGGCTCGTCCAGCGTCCCCACCGTGCGCGTCACCGAACCTAATCCCGTTCCCACCCGTCTGGGGGTTTTCCCGTCGGGCGACGGTCTCGATGTCGCCGTGGTCGCCAGGGCCGCCTCCGGCGTGGACATGTGCATCTTCGACGAGGCCGGGTCTGAGACCCGCTTCGCACTGCTCGGCCCGAAGACCGGCATCTGGCATGGACACATCCCCGGATACGGTGCGGGCACTCGCTACGGTTTCCGCGTGCACGGCACCTGGGATCCTGACGGCGGCCAGTTCTATAACTCGCACAAGCTTCTCCTCGACCCCTACGGCCGAGGCCTCGACGGCGTGGTGGACATGAAGCCTGCGGTCTACGCGCACTGCGTGGATGAGGACCTCTACCCCTCCGAGTACCCGCTGCGCCGCTCCCCCATCGACTCCGCGCCGTATATGCCGCGCTCGGTCGTTGTGGAGCCCTCCTTCCCGATCGCGCCGCAGCCTCACACGCCGTGGGAGACCACCGTCATCTACGAGATCCACGTCAAGGGCTTCACGAAGAACATGCCCGGCGTACCCGAGGAGCTGCGCGGCACCTACGCGGGCCTGGCTCACCCGGCATCCGTGTCCTACCTGAAGGACTTGGGCATCACCGCCGTCGAGCTCCTGCCCGTCCACGCGAAGTGCGACGAGCCCTTCCTCACCGAACGAGGCCTGACGAACTACTGGGGATACTCCACCCTCTCCTTCTTCGCCCCCGAGCCCTCCTACGCCACCGAGGCCTCGCGCGAACGCGGCGCCCAGGCGGTCGTCGACGAATTCCGCGGCATGGTCTCGCTCCTGCACCAGGCGGGTATCGAGGTCATCCTCGACGTCGTCTACAACCACACGTGTGAGGGCGGCGACGCCGGTCCGTCCCTGTCCTGGCGAGGCCTGGACTCCGACATGTACTACCGCCACACCACCTCGCGCCCGGTCCAGACGATCGACGTGACCGGAACGGGCAACACGGTCAACATGGATCATCCGAAGTCCATCCAGATGGTGATGGACTCGCTGCGCTACTGGGTGCGCGAGATGGGCGTGGATGGCTTCCGCTTCGACCTGGCGGCCACGCTCGGCCGTTTTTCGACGGGCTTCAGCCCCATGCACCCGCTCCTCATCGCAATGGCGACGGACGAGGTACTGGCCCACTCGAAGCTGATCGCCGAACCCTGGGACGTGGGTCCGGGCGGCTGGCAGACGGGTAACTTCCCCGTCCCCTTCTCCGAGTGGAACGACCACTACCGCGGCGCCCTGCGCAACTTCTGGCTGGCGGACGTGCGCGCCCAGGCCTCGGGCCATGTCGTCTCCGGCCCCAACGATCTGGCGACCCGCCTGTCCGGCTCCCAGGACGTCTTCGAACACGGCCTGGGCCGCCTGCGCGGTCCCCGCGCCTCGATCAACTTCGTGACCGCCCACGACGGCTTCACCCTCGCGGACCTGACCGCCTACGACCGCAAGCACAACACGGCGAACCTGGAGAACAACCGGGACGGGTCGGACGACAACCGCTCGTGGAACCACGGCGTGGAGGGCACGCTTGCCTCGAACGGCACGCACCCGAGCGCCGACACCCCCTACACGATCCTCTCCGACATGACGATCGCCGACCTGCGTTCCCGCTCCCAGCGCAACATCCTGGCGACGATGTTCGTCTCCTCGGGCACGCCGATGCTCACGGGCGGCGACGAGTTCGGCCGCACCCAGTACGGCAACAACAACGCCTACTGCCAGGATGACCCGATCTCCTGGGTCGACTGGGACCTGGCCGAGAGCCAGCAGGCGCAGATCGACGCCGTCTCCTGGCTGATCTCGCTACGCAAGGCCCACCCGGTTCTGCGTCCCGACCACTTCGCGACCGGCACCCCCCACAACGGCGACACGATCGCCGACCTGTCCTGGTACACCGCCCAGGGCACGCCCATGCCGGACTACGGCTGGACGGACTGGCGCCACCGCACGTTCCAGATGCTGCGCTCGGGCGTGACGTGGGGCGACCGCGACGCGCTCATCATCATCAACGCGAACCTGGACAGCGCCGAGGTCACCCTGCCCGAGGGCCATGACCTTGACTGGCTCGTCGCCTACTCGACCGTGTGGGCCACTCCTGCCGAGGGCGGCGTCGGCTCCACGCTCAACCCGGCTGAGCTTTCTCTCGAGGTCGAGCACGTGACCCCGCGTTCGACGCTGACGATCGAGCCTCTCTCCGTCACCATCCTGCTCTCCGACGTGGCATTCCAGCCCGAGAGCTGACCATTCTTCCATTCCCCCCGTCACTCACACATTGGATAGGATTCACGCATGACTCGCAGTGAAGATGCCCTGGAAACCGCAACCTCTGATGCCTCGCTGGCCCGCTCGAAGGCCCGCAGCGCCGAGATCGACCTGGCGATCGACCAGGACCCCTCGCGTTTCCGCATCCTCACGGGTGACCGCCCGACCGGCCACCTGCACCTGGGCCACTACTTCGGCACGCTGCGTAACCGCGTGCTCCTGCAGAACCGCGGGGTTGAGACCTGGGTTCTCGTCGCCGACTACCAGGTGATCACCGACCGCGACGGCGTGGGCCCGATCCGTGAGCGCGTCCTCGGCCTCGTCGCCGACTACCTGGCCGCGGGCATCGACCCCGAGCGCTCCACGATCTTCAACCACTCGGCGGTTCCGGCCCTCAACCAGCTGATGCTGCCCTTCCTCTCCCTGGTCACCGAGTCGGAGCTGCACCGCAACCCGACCGTGAAGGCCGAGCTGGAGGCAACCGAGGGCCGCGCGATGACGGGCCTCATGCTGACCTACCCGGTCCACCAGGCCGCCGACATCCTTTTCTGCAAGGCGAACATTGTGCCCGTGGGCCAGGATCAGCTCCCGCACCTGGAGCAGGCTCGCCTGATCGCCCAGCGCTTCGACAAGCGCTACGGCCGCGCCACCCCCGAGCGCCCTGTCTTCCCCCGCCCCGAGGCCCTCCTTTCCGAGGTCCCGCTGCTGCTGGGCACGGACGGCCAGAAGATGTCGAAGTCGCGCGGCAACACGATCGAGCTGCGTATGACCGCGGACGAGACCGCGAAGATCCTCAAGAAGGCGAAGACCGACGCTGAGCGCCGCATCACCTTCGATCCGGAGGGCCGTCCCGAGGTCTCCAACCTGCTCATGCTGGCCTCCCTGGCGACGGGCGAGGCCCCCGAGGCGATCGCGGACCGCATCGGGGACTCGGGCGCCGGTATGCTCAAGTCTCTCGTCACCGAGTCCCTCAACGAGATGCTCGCTCCCCTGCGCGAACGCCGCGCCGAGCTCATCGCGAACGAGGACTACCTGCTGTCCATCCTGCACGCCGGCAACGAGCGCGCCAACGAACAGGCTGATCAGACCCTGTCCGAGGTGCGCACGGCCATGCAGATGGTCTACTGATCCCACACCTTCCTGGAGATACTCATGGCATACAACCAGTTCCCCGAGCACCCCGACGATTCCGTCGGCTCGTGGATGCTCACGCTCTTCGTGTGCGGCATCCCGCTGGTCGGCTTCGTCTACCTGCTGGTGCTCGCCCTCGGTTCGGGCGGCTCGCCTGCGAAGCGCAACTTCGCGCGCGCTATGTTCATCTGGCAGATCATCGGCATCGTCGCGACGATCCTGATGTTCGTCCTCTTCGGCAGCGCGTTGTTCGCTGGACTGCAGAACAGCGGCAGCTGAGCGTCGCTCTTCTCAACGGAGGGTAGTTCCTGGACATCCAGGGGCTACCCTCCACACTTTTGGCGGAATTCCAGCAATTTTCGCGACAGTTAAAATCTTGACAGATCATTCAGACATCAGTCGCAGAGCCGAGGCGTGGGCCTCACTTTCACGTGCGCGCATCGATAGGCTAGTGTGGGTCCCGTGAGCGAGAAACTGTTGCCCCGTATCCCGATCATTGAAGTGTTCCCCGTCATCGAAGACGGCACGCTTCCCGCCAAGGCGACCGAAGGCGAGCCTTTCCCCATTCGTGCGACCGTGTTCCGCGAAGGACACGACGCATTCGCCGCCGAGGCCGTCCTGCTGCGCCCGGACGGAGGTGAATACTCCCGCACGCGCATGGTGGACATCGCCCCAGGCCTCGACCGCTACGAGGCCTGGGTGGCCGCCGACACTCCCGGCGCATGGTCCTTCCGCGTGGACTCCTGGTCGGATCCCTACGCGACGTGGCGCCACGACGCGACCGTGAAGGTCGGCGCCGGCGTTGACGTCGAGCTCATGCTTGAGGAGGGCGCCCTCCTCATGGAGCGCGCGGCCGAAGGCACCGCCTACGGCAACCCCTCCCAGAAGCGCCCCCCGGCCTCGGACATTGACGTCCTGACCGACGCGGCGCGCCGCCTGCGCGACACCAGCCATTCCGCCCAGCAGCGCCTCTCCGCTGGCATCTCCTCGCGCGTGCGCCTCATCTTCCGCGACCACCCGCTGCGCGACCTGCTGGATTCTTCCCGCGTCTACCCGCTCGACGTGGCCCGAACAAAGGCCCTGGCGGGCGCGTGGTACGAGATCTTCCCGCGCTCCGCGGGCGCCTTCCAGCGGCCCGACGGCACGTGGGTCTCCGGCACGCTCGCGGGCGCCGCCGACGAACTGCCGCGCATCGCCGGCATGGGCTTTGACGTCGTCTACCTGACCCCGATCCACCCGATCGGCACGACGCACCGCAAGGGCAAGAACAACTCCCTGGAGGCCGCCCCCGGCGATCCGGGTTCGCCCTACGGCATCGGCTCCCCTGAGGGTGGCCACGACGCCATTCACCCCGAGCTCGGCGACTTCGCCGACTTCGACCGCTTCGTCGAGCGTGCCCGAGGCCTCGGCCTGGAGGTTGCTCTCGACCTGGCCCTCCAGTGCTCCCCAGACCACCCGTGGGTGAAGGAACACCCGCAGTGGTTCACGACGCGCGCCGACGGCACCATCGCGTACGCGGAGAACCCGCCGAAGAAGTACCAGGACATCTACCCCCTGAACTTCGACAACGACCCGGAGGGCATCTACCAGGCCGTGCGCGACGTCATCGAGCTGTGGATCAACCACGGCGTGACGATCTTCCGCGTCGACAACCCGCACACGAAGCCCATCCCCTTCTGGGAGCGCCTCCTGGCCGACATCAAGGCGCAGTACCCGGGCACGCTCTTCCTGGCGGAGGCCTTCACGCGCCCCGCCATGATGCGCACGCTCGGCGCGATCGGCTTCGACCAGTCCTACACCTACTTCGCGTGGAGGACCGCCAAGCAGGAGATCGAAGAGTATCTGTGCGAGGTCTCCGAGGAGACGGCGCACCTCATGCGCCCGGCATTCTGGCCCACGACGCACGACATCCTCACCCCGCAGATGTGGGACGGCGGCACCGCGATCTTCGCTATCCGCGCGATGCTTGCCGCCCTGGGCGCGCCCACGTGGGGCATCTACTCCGGCTACGAATTCGTGGAGAACGAGCCGCGCGGCACCTACCAGGAGCCCAACGACAACGAGAAGTACGAGTTCCGCCCGCGCCGCTGGGAGGACGCCGAGCCGATCGGCATCTCGCGCCTGTTCACGCTGCTCAACGCAGCGCGAGCCAAGCACCCCGCGCTGCGCCAGCTCCACCAGATCCGCATCCACCCGACGTCCTCGGATCGCCTCATCGCGTTCTCGCGTCACATGCCCGGCAAGTTCACGGCAGACGGCAAGCCCGACACCGTCATCTGCGTGATCTCCCTGGATCCGCACAACGGCGTGGATGCCTCGGTCGAGCTCGATCTGGAGGCGATGGGCCTGGCTACCCCAGGTGGTCACATTACGGTCGTCGACGAGCTGGACGGACGCTCCTACGTGTGGGGCTCGTCCAACTGGGTGTCGCTGTCCCCCGTGACGCGCCTGGGCCACGTCTTCAAGGTCGAGCCCGCCCACTCCTCGCCCTGGGCACAGGCCTAACGAGGCTCGTGCGCCCGGCGCTACCACGTCGTACCGCCGGGCGCACGACGCCCCTCCATAACCCCCATGAAAATGAGACCCGGCTCCCTTTTTGCCGGTCAGACGTTAGACTTATCAACACCA
Source organism: Xylanimonas cellulosilytica (assembly GCA_001072465.1). GTDB lineage: Bacteria > Actinomycetota > Actinomycetes > Actinomycetales > Actinomycetaceae > Pauljensenia. The sequence goes on from JVKM01000015.1 coordinate 17,483, forward strand.
GTGAACTGAGCAGTTCACCCTTCTGGAGTAAGGAACATCCATGAGCTTCGAACTTACGCCGATCCCGGTCAATGACGACATTCTCGACGCCGTTGCCTCAGGCTCCTATTACTCGCCCCACTCCGTGCTGGGCGCCCACCTCGGTGACGAGGGCGTCACCATCCGTGTCGTCGCGCACCTGGCAGACGCGGTCGACATCATCACCCCCACCGGCGCCTACGCTGCCACGCACGAGCGCGGCGGCATCTGGGTCGCTGCCCTGCCCGGCAAGGAGATCACCGCCTACCGCATGTCCGTCACCTACGGCGAAGACACGACCGTGCGCGACGATCCCTACCGTTACCTGCCCACCCTGGGTGAGATGGACACCTACCTGATCTCCGAGGGCCGCCACGAGGACCTGTGGAAGGTCCTGGGCGCACACGTGAAGACCTACACCGACGAGCTGGGCGAGACCACCGGTACCGCCTTCGCCGTGTGGGCACCCAACGCCCGCGCCGTGCGCGTCGTCGGCGAGTTCAACTACTGGGACGGCACGCAGACCTCCATGCGCTCGCTGGGTTCGTCCGGCGTGTGGGAGATCTTCGTTCCCGAGGTCGGGGTTGGGGCCCGCTACAAGTTTGAGATCCAGGGCCCCGGCGGCAACTGGTTCCAGAAGGCCGACCCGATGGCTCGCGCCACCGAGATCCCCCCGGCCACGGCCTCGGTCGTCACCGACTACTTCCACGAGTGGAGCGACCAGGAATGGATGCAGGCGCGCCGTGAGCGCAACGTCCACGACGGCCCGATGTCCATCTACGAGGTCCACGCGGGCTCTTGGCGTCAGGGCCTGGGCTACCGCGAGCTGGCCGACGAGCTGGTCCCCTACGTCAAGCAGATGGGCTTCACGCACGTGGAGTTCATGCCGCTGGCCGAGCACCCCTTCGGCGGCTCGTGGGGCTACCAGGTGACCTCCTACTACGCGCCCTCCTCGCGCTACGGCACCCCGGACGACTTCCGCTACCTGGTGGACGCCTTCCACCGCGAGGGCATCGGCGTCATCCTGGACTGGGTCCCCGCCCACTTCCCCAAGGACGACTTCGCGCTGGCTCGCTTCGACGGAACCCCGCTGTACGAGGATCCGGATCCGCTGCGCGGCGAGCACCCCGACTGGGGCACCTACGTCTTCAACTTCGGCCGCCGCGAGGTGCGTAACTTCCTGGTCGCCAACGCCCTGTACTGGCTCGAAGACTTCCACATTGACGGCCTGCGCGTCGACGCTGTGGCCTCGATGCTGTACCTGGATTACTCGCGCAAGGACGGCCAGTGGCGTCCCAACCAGTACGGTGGCCGCGAGAACCTGGAGGCCATCGAGTTCATCCAGGAAGCCAACGCGACCGCGTACCGTCGTCACCCCGGCATCATCATGATCGCCGAGGAGTCCACGGCGTGGCCAGGCGTGACCGCCCCGACCTCCGGCGGCGGCCTCGGCTACGGCATGAAGTGGAACATGGGCTGGATGAACGACACCCTGCGCTACCTGAGCGAGGATCCTGTCAACCGACGCTGGCACCACGGCGAGCTCACCTTCTCACTGGTCTACGCCTTCTCCGAGAACTACGTGCTGCCGCTGTCGCACGACGAGGTCGTGCACGGCAAGGGCTCGCTGATCTCGAAGATGCCCGGCGACAAGTGGCAGCGCCTGGCGGGCCTGCGTTCCCTGTACGCCTACCAGTGGAGCCACCCCGGCAAGCAGCTCCTCTTCATGGGCCAGGAGATCGGTCAGGAGCAGGAGTGGAACGAGTCCTACTCCCTCGACTGGTGGCTGCTGGACCAGGAGGGCCACGCCGGCGTCGCGGCACTGGTGGAACGCCTCAACAAGATCTACGCTTCCTCCCCCGCCATGTGGGACGACGATTACACGGGCTTCGAGTGGATCGACGCCTCGGACGGTGACCACAACCTCATCTCCTACCTGCGTAAGGGCTCGGATGATGCGGGCAACCGTGAGGTCGTCGTGTGCATCTCCAACTTCGCCGGCAACCCGCACGAGGGCTACCGCGTGGGCCTGCCGTTCGGCGGCGAGTGGGTCGAAATCCTGAACACGGACTCCGAGGAGTTCGGCGGCTCGGGCGTCGTCAACGTCGGCACGATCATCGCCGAGGACACCCCGTGGAACGGTCGCCCGGTCTCCGCGTCGCTGCGCGTGCCGCCGCTGGGCGCCGTGTGGCTGGTGCCCGCCTCGCAGGTGCGCTGACGCCATAGGCTGATACGGCGAGGCCGGGGCAGGGTTTCCTGCTCCGGCCTCGTTCGTTATCTGCTCGTTGCGGCTGCACCGCGCTGCGGCATAAGCAGGGTCTATGTTTAGAAGCCCGCCCTGCCCCGGTCGATCTGTCCCTGCAGCTTGATGAGTTCGCGCCTCGCTTCGGGGTCAGACTCACGGTCGATTTTCTTCGTCAGTTCGTTGTGCGTGGAATGCCATCCGTACCACACGACGACCAAGACGAACACAACTGCGACGATGATCCATGCTGCCATGATGACGGCCCCTTTCCGCGACTGTGCGTTGGCGCGAGGGTATCACATGAGGAGCATTGCAAGGCGCGTGCGGGCCTTGGAGACCTCGGGCGTCGATCCCGCGACCCGGAAGAGGTCCAGGAGACGCAAGCGCAGAGCGTCGCGCTCCTCGTCATTCTTCGTAGCGGCCAATAGATCGAGCAGCACGTCAAAAGCTCCGGCGGCGTCGCCAGCAGCGAACATGGCGTCCGCGCGGGCCGCGGGATCGGTGGCATCGGCCTGCGTGCTACGGGCCGCCAGTCGCACGCGGGACAGGTGAGACTTCGCGTCCTCGTCGCGCGGATTCAGCTCGATAACCTTCTCCCAGCCGGCGATGGCCTCGTCGAGGTTACCGGCGGCCTCGGCGGCCAGGGGTGCCTCGTGCTCGGGCGGGGTGGGGGCGACGGTATCCTCGGCAGCCACAGCAATACGCGCAGTGACACCCATCTGCGCAGCGGCATCCAGAACCTGCGTCACGATGGGGAGCACCTGCTCCTTCGCGGCAGCGCCCTGGAACAGCGGAACCGGACGCCCGCCGACAAGGGCGACGACCGTGGGCACGCCCTGGATCTGGAAAGCCTGGGCGATCGCGGGCGCCTTGTCAATGTCGACCTCGACCAGCTGGAACTTGCCCGCCTGCTCGCGCGCGATCTCCTCGAGCATGGCCAGTGCGGGCTTGGACTCGAGCGAGCGCGGCGACCACATGATCATGATGACCGGCACGGCCTGAGAGGTGGACATGACGTCCTGGAAGTTCTCCTCGTCCGTGGTGGTGATGAGCGGGATGTGCAGGCCCTCCCCCGCTGCGGGAGCGGCGGACTCCTCGGGAGCGGGTGCGCTCGAACGTGCCGACAGGTCGACGGCTCCGTGCGAGTCTGCGGGCATAGGCGTCGCCTCGGATGCGGGACGAGGGTCAGGCGTAGTCATGGTGTCCTCTTCGTCAAAACAGTTGGTGCTAGGAACGATGATATGCGTCGTCCCCACGACTCTAAGCCGTGGGGACGACGTGTGCGCTGTTGGTGAAAATCAGCCCGGGCTCGTCGAGGGATCAAGCGCAACGGACACGATCGTCCGCTCACCGCCGACGATCTGCACGGGGCCGCCCGCATTCTTCGACGGGATGCGCATGAGGATCGTCGCCAGGTACTCCGCGGTGGCGGTCCCCTCGACTGTCGTGGCGTCCGGGCTCATAGTTGCGGTCTGGCCCGCCAGGTTCATGGTCGCGCCCGCGACCGTGCGCTGGTAGGTCAGCGTGAACTTGAAGTTGGCCGAAACCAGAGCCGAACCGTCCTGGAGAACCAGGCCGGAGACCGGGTAGTCCGTCGCGGTTGCCGCGGCGGTCACGCTACCGGCCGCGCTCACCGAGGAGTTCAAATCGCTGACGTTCGACAGGTAGGTCTTCGTGAAGTCGTCGGCCACGAACTGCGAGGTGTCCTGGCTGCCGGAGTTCAGCATCGTGATGTACTGAGCGAGCGCTGCCTCGGGGCTCACGGTGAAGCCCTCGGAGGTACCGGTGACGTAGGCGGAGCCGGTGCCCACGGGAGGCAGTGTCAGCTGAGTGCCGCCCAGGAGGCGCGCGTAGTTCGTCAGCTGGTAGTCCGAACGCGCGGAATCCTGCACGTAGACCTGCAGCACGGGCAGCGCCGTCGAGGAGGACGCGGAGATGTTGAAGATCGCACGAGGCCACGAGTCGGAGTTCGTGATGGCCAGCGAGGCAGGCGTGAAGTCCAGGGCCTGAGGTGTCTGGCCCGAGGCCTTCGCGTAAGCGTACTGGGCAGTGCGGTACGCCAGGGCACCCTGCGAGACGCGTCCCGACAGGTCCGAGGCATCCAGCGACGCATCCGCAGTGGTCATGGCCTTACCGGTCGCGTCGAGCACAGAGGAGATGCGCTCGAGGTCGAGGTTGGCGGCGCTCTGTGCCTCCTCACCCGACTGGGCGACGATCTCGTTCGAACATGCGCTCATTCCTAGAGCAGAGGTCATGAGCAGGGCGGCCGCAGCGGCGGCGAGAGTGCGTCGTTTCATCACTTACCTTCCTGGCGGTCCTTCAGCCAGCCGGACATGATCGAGGTCCAGCCGCCCGTCGAGGACGCGTCATCATCGGGTGCCGACGTCGGCGCGGGAGCCTGCTCGGCAGCACGCGGACGCGTCACCGGGATCAGGCCCGTGTTGAATTCCTGGCCGTCGACGACGACGACCTGCTCGCCGTTGTTGCGTGCCTCGCGCAGCGCACGGCGCGACGGCAGCGTGCGACCACCGCGGATACCGGACAGGTCGATGACGCCGGTATCGGTCGTGGCGTGCTCCGGCGGGTCCTCGTCAATCGGACCATTGTCGAGGCCGTGGCGGCCGCGACGCTCGAAGGTATCGGTCAGCGGGTCCGGGACGTACTCCTCGGAGGCATCAACGGTAGGCTGTGCCTGCTCGGCGTTCTCGTCCGAGGCCTCAGCGGACTCCACGGGGGCCTCATCGGCGGGCTCAGCCTCGGCACTATCCTCGGCCACGGCCTCGTCGGCGTCTGCGACGGGAGCTTCGGCGTCCTCGGCATCATTCTTGCCGGACGCGAAGGCGGCGGCGCCCCACGTGGGAGCGTTGTCGTCGGGCTGCTCGGCGGCCTCAGCCTCACGCTGCTCCGTCTCATCCACGGAAGGCTCGTCGGCCTTTGCCGGCTCGGATGCCGCGACGGCCGCAGGGGCAGCCTCGCGGGCGGCCGCAATGCGCTCGGCGACGGCGGCGGAGTTGATCGAGGAGGTCTCGAGGGAGTCGGCCTTACGGCGCTCCTCGATGCGGGCCTCGCGAATCTTGCGCAGACGCAGGAGCTGCCAGCGCGTAAGGAAGAGCGCGAGCGCAATCAGGGCGAAGACGCATGCGGCAAGGAACGCGATGATGGCGAGGGTGTTGGTCTGCTCGACCTTCCAGGTCAGCGTAAGGGTCAGGTCGTCGGGGCCAGCGGCCGACGCGGCGAGAGCGGAACGGCCCGACGGAACGTTCTCGAGGTCCAGGCTCACGGTGCCCTCACCGCTGGCCTGCTTGAACCACATGTCCGAGGAGGCGAGCTGCTGCACGAGGTCGGCCGACGACGGCTCGGCGAGGGGCTGCGCACCGGACTGCACGCCCGACTGAGCCCCCGACTGTGCGCCAGGCTGGGTCGGGGTGGGCGACGGGACGCGAGACGGGCCGATCGCATCGTGCGACTCGGCCTTCAGCTTCGTACGGTCGGACTCGACGCCGATGACCTCGGTGTAGGCGGCGTCGCCAATCCAGCCCTTGACGTCCTGCGTGGTGCCGATGCTCAGCGTCACGGGTGCACCCGACTTCGACGTCGCTGTGACCGTCACGTCATCCTTCACGATCGACAGCACGTTGCCGCGCGTCATGATCAGATCGGTCGAAGACACGACCGACGAGACCTGATGCGTCGGCGGCCGCAGCACGGTCACACCGAGCAGCCCGACGAGCACGCATACGAGAGCCACAACGCCCATCGACGATGCCGCCACGTATCGCTTAAAGAGTTCCACGGTTGCTCCTCACGTCCAACACCCACACTGCGGGCATTCTTCAGGCTCCACTTTACGTGCTAACCCCGATGACGGCCGAATTCGCACGCAGGGCAGTGATGCATCACATCCACGCGTCACAGGGGACGCAATCCTCGCCGCCAGCACTCCGAGTGCCAGTGGCGACGCCCCTCGACCCCCTGAGGCAGACCAAACGGCGCTTCTTCGGGCCACGCAACCACGTGCGCGGTGCCCGTGGGAATCGGGCGCAAGCAGGCCGGGCAGGTGTATTCCTTCGCCGAACCGGGCAGGCGGCGCACCTGATAATCACCCCCGTCAGGGCCGCGTTCCGTACGCGGCACGGAGGCGAGGCGGTCCATCTGCAATGGACGCGCCTCGCCCCACGGTCGTTTCTTGCTTCGTTTGCCTCTCACGCAACCACAGTGCCACGTCGCCAGACGCGGCGCACGACGAGGTCAGAGTCGACCTCGACGATGTCTGCCTTCTTTCCAGCCACGAGCGAGCCAATCGTGTCGTCACCCAGAATCGTGGCTCCCTGAACAGAGGCCATGTACACGGCGTCCACGAGCGGGATCCCGCCCTTGGTGACGGCCACGCGCACGCAGTCCATGAGGTGCGCCGTGCCGCCTGCAATGGAGTTGCCGTGAGCCAGGCGCGCGACGCCGTCCTTCACGATGACGTCCTGGGGGCCGAGCGTGTATTCACCATCAGCCATGCCGGCGGCCGCCATCGCATCGGTGATGAGAACGACGTGCTCGCGGCCGACCAGTTCGTACACGTCGCGCACGAGCGACGGATCGACGTGGACGGAGTCGCAGATCAGCTCGGCGACGGCACCGCCGCGTGCGGCGTCCGAGAGGAACTCGGCGATCGGGCCGGTGTCGCGGTGGTGCAGCGGGCGCATGCCGTTGAACAGGTGGGTGATCGTCGCGCGGGGGCCGCGCTTGGTCTCCACCTGCGCGAAACGCTCACGCGAGTAGGCCAGGGCCTCGCGAGCCTTCACCGAGTTGGAATCGGTGTGTCCCCACGACGGCAGCGCTCCCCCATCAATGAGGGCCTCGGCGACCGAGCCGGGGCCGTACGCGTTCGGCTTCTCGGGGGCCAGCGTCATGGACAACGCGTACCCCTGGCAGTCCTCGATGAGGGTGCGCGTCAGGTCAGCGTCGGGATCGACGATGAACGTCGGGTCCTGGGCGCCGCAGCGCTCGTGGGAGACGAAGGGACCCTCGAAGTGGATGCCGGCGAGCTCGTCGGCCTTCGCCAGCTCAGCCAGGGTCTTCGCACGCGCACGCAGCACCTCGGCGGAGGCGGTCACGCAGGATGCGACCAGGGAGGTCGTGCCGTGACGGCGATGCTCGAGGACAGCAACGAGAGCGGCCTCGGCGGTCTCAGCGTTGGGGAAGGATTCTCCGCCGCCGCCGTGGCAGTGCACATCGACGAGGCCGGGCAGGTAGGTCGCATCGCTGGCCTCGGGCACCTCGCCCTCATACTCGGAAACGGGACACACACGGGTAATAGTCGCGCCGTCGAACTCGATAATTCCGTCCTCAACGACGGTATCTTCCAGAACCAGACGGCCACGCAACACAGAAGTAGTCATGCATTAATTGTGGCACAAATGACACTTCACTGCTGCGTCTCGGACAACCATTTCTCCCAGTCGCCGAACGCCCGTCGCGCCGATTCCTCATAGGTCCCGTAGCCGTCGATAGTCACGACCCGGCCGCCGGGGGCGCGCACGGCAACCAAGCGTCCACCTGCAACAGCAATCGGACGGAACATCCCATTCTTCGCCGGGCAGATCAAAGCCTCGCCCGCCTCGTCCGTCAGACAGGAACGATCCTTATAACCGACATGCAGCTCATCAAATGAGGGCAGCGCGAACATCTCCTCGGCCTCGTCGCTGGAGGCTTCCACGAGGTCAGCGAGGTCAGCGCGAGCCAGGCCACCTTCAAACTCCGCGATGGGCAGGCCGATATTGTTCCCCACCGCGCGCGCTCCAGCCAACGCTCGACGGGCTTCGGTGAGAGTCAACCCGGTCCACCTAGCCAGGTCGGCCTCGTCGACGGGACCGTGCCCCCAGGCGTAACGCGCTGCCAGGACCACGAGGGCTTCTTCGTGCCCGGACTCTCCCTTCGCGACCCCAGGGGCGGCCGGAAGTGCGCGCGCGTCAACGATCAGGTGCTCTCCTGCGCGCACAGGACCTGCGGTGAGCACACCATCCAAATGAAGGCGCATGATGAGGTGGCGGCGCCGTAGTCCGTCCTGTGAGGAGGAAGCCGTCACTGTATCGATCCCGCTACTGCCCCACGCCGCGACAAGCTCGGCGCGGCTCACTCCCTGGGGCGAGGTCTCGAGCAGGTCACACGCAACCTGCGCCGCGCGCTCGACGAGAGCATCAGTGAGGCCCAGAGAAAGGGCCTGGCGTTCCCACGCCGCACGGCGGTGACGCAGCAGGCGGCGCAGCCAGTGGTGGTCGCGGGCGCTCGTCACGTGAATGGTGCCGCGCATCGGCCAGGATCGAACCAGCTCACCGCGGGCGAACGACTCCTCGACGCGAGCACGCGACACACCCGTGCAGCGCACGCCAATCGCCCACGGGATCGCGCTCGCCTGTTGGCCTTGCAGTGCCAGCAGATTCTCCACAGCGTCCAGCGGCGAGCGCGCCGCGGTTGCAGGGACGAGTCCTTGGGCGATGATTCTCCCCAGGCTCACCCGACGGGATGCCTCCATCAGAAAAGTCGAGACTCGGGGTCATCAACCCCGCGCATCGCGTCGTAGTCCAGGACCACGCAGCGGATACCGCGATCCTCGGCGAGGGTGCGCGCCTGCTTGGTGATCTCCTGGGCTGCGAAAATGCCGGTCACGTCACCGAGGAGGGCGTCGCGCCCCAGCAGCGACAGGTAGCGCGTCAGCTGCTCAACGCCATCGATGCCGCCCCGGCGCTTCACCTCGATCGCCACGTGATTGCCGTCGGCGTCGCGCACCATGAGGTCCACCGGGCCCACGGGCGTGGGGAACTCGCGGCGCACCAGCTCCCAGCCCTCGCCAAGGATCTGGGGCACCTGCTCCGCGAGAAGCTCCTGCAGGTGTGCCTCGACGCCATCCTTCACGAGGCCGGGGTCGACACCCAGGTCCTCGGCGACATCCGCGATGATCTCATGGATGCGGATGATCAGCTTGTCGTCAGTCTTGTCGGCCTGAACCGTCCAGACCTGCTCGACGCCTTCCTCGTCCTCGCCGGGTTCCCCCATGGAAACCGTGCAGGGAGCGGTCATCCAGTTAAGCGGCTTGTAGGAACCGCCCTCAGAATGGATGAGGACAGAGCCGTCACCTTTGAGCATGATGACGCGCTTGGCAGGGTCCAGGTGGGCGCTCAGACGACCGGAATAATCAACGGTGCAGGTAGCAATAACAATACGCACCCCGTGAGCTTACCAATCCTGCTCACACGAGGCGCGGAGGACCGGACTCCACCCAGGAGACCAATCCGTTATATGTCAAGCGTTCTACGGCCACCTCGTAACGATGGTCACCGTACGCCAGGCGCACTTCGACGACGGAACCATCCGCCGAGTGCGCGATCGGGGCCGAGACCTCCATGCCCCGACGCGGGATCGAATACACCGGCTTGAAGGTCAGCCCGACCAGCCGATACCAGGACAGCTCCTCGACGCCATACACGCCGATACCGGCCGTCCATCCCGAATGAACGTCCGGGCGCGACCAACAGCGGAACGCCCCCAAACGCGAAACGATCCTGCGGGCACGCACATTCATGTACGCCCACAGGATCGCCCCCGCGCACGCGAGGAGAACCGCACACCAGATCACGATCGTCATCAGGCTCATGAGGTCCTCCTCGCGTTGCGTCGACTTACTGTTCTGCCACTGTAGCGTGGTCGGCCACGACCGTGACGAAATCCGAATCGACTGAGGCGAATCCCCCAGTGACCTGGAAGGACACGACCTCGTCCGCGCGCGACACCGTCACAGTTCCCACGCTCAGCTGAGCGAGGAGGGGCTGACGACCCGGCAGCACGCCGAGGCTTCCGTCGACCGTCGGAAACTGGACGGACGCGGCCGCGCCGTGCCACAGGCGTCCCTCGTGGGAGACGACCTCGACCTGCAAGGACTTGCCCGATGCCATCAGGCTTCCTTGGCCAGCTCGTGAGCGTTGCGCTCCAGGTCGTCGATACCACCGCAGTTGTAGAACGCCTGCTCCGGAACATCGTCGTAGTAGCCCTCGGCGATGCGCTTGAACGCCTCAATGGTCTCCGACAGCGGCACGGTCGAGCCGGGCACGCCCGTGAACTTCTCGGCCATGTACATGTTCTGCGAGAGGAACTGCTCGATACGGCGAGCACGCGCGACGGTGACCTTGTCGTCCTCGCTCAGCTCGTCGACGCCAAGGATGGCGATGATGTCCTGCAGCTCCTTGTTCTTCTGCAGGATGGCCTTGACGTGCGTGGCGACGTCGTAGTGCTCGCGGCCGACGAGGGCCGGGTCGAGGATACGCGAGGTCGAGGCCAGCGGATCCACAGCGGGGTAAATACCCTTGGCCGCGATCTCACGGGAGAGCTCGGTCGTCGCATCCAGGTGGGCGAAGGTCGTCGCCGGAGCCGGGTCGGTGTAGTCGTCGGCGGGAACGTAGATCGCCTGCAGCGAGGTGATCGAGTGTCCACCGGCCGACGTAATGCGCTCCTGGAGCAGACCCATCTCGTCAGCCAGGTTGGGCTGGTAGCCCACGGCCGAGGGCATGCGGCCCAGCAGCGTGGAGACCTCGGAGCCCGCCTGGGTGAAGCGGAAGATGTTGTCGATGAACAGGAGGACGTCCTGGTGCTGAACATCGCGGAAGTACTCCGCCATGGTCAGGCCCGTCAGGGCGATGCGCAGACGCGTGCCCGGCGGCTCGTCCATCTGGCCGAAGACGAGGGCGGTCTTGTCGAAGACGCCCGCCTCTTCCATTTCGCCAATGAGGTCGTTGCCCTCACGGGTACGCTCGCCGACGCCGGCGAACACGGAGACACCGCCGTGGTCCTGGGCCACGCGCTGGATCATCTCCTGGATGAGGACGGTCTTGCCGACGCCCGCACCGCCGAAGAGGCCGATCTTGCCACCCTGCACGTAGGGGGTCAGGAGGTCGATGACCTTGATGCCGGTCTCGAACATCTTGGTGCGCGCCTCGAGCTGGTCGAAGGCCGGAGGCTGGCGGTGGATCGGCCAGCGCTCGGTGACCTCTAGGGTCTCGCCCTCTTCGAGGTTCAGCACGTCGCCGGTCACGTTGAAGACGTGGCCCTTGGTGACGTCGCCGACGGGGACGGTGATCGGGGCGCCGGTGTCGGTGACGGGGGCGCCACGCACGAGGCCGTCGGTCGGCTTCAGCGCGATGGCACGCACGAGGTTGTCACCGAGGTGCTGGGCTACCTCGAGGGTCATCGTGAAGGTCGACTCGCCCTCGCCCTGGCCCGCGAGGTTCACCTCGACGGTCAGCGCGTTGTACAGCGGCGGGATGCGGTCCGGGGGAAACTCGACATCGACGACAGGGCCGACGACGCGTGCGACGCGTCCCTCGGCGATTGCATGTGTATCAGTCATGGTGTTACTCCGTGTCTCGAAGGGCTTAGCTCGCGTTAAGAGCGTCGGCCCCGCCCACGATTTCGGTGATTTCCTGGGTAATTTCCGCCTGGCGGGCCGAGTTCGCCAGACGCGTGTACTTGGTGATGAGCTCGTTCGCGTTGTCCGTCGCGGTGTGCATGGCGCGCTGGCGCGATGCAAGCTCGGACGCTGCCGACTGAAGGAGCACGTTGTGGATACGCACCTCCACGTACAGGGGAAGAAGCGTGTCCAGGACAGCTTCCGCAGACGGAATGAACTCGTACTCCGGCTGGGCCAAGGACGGATCGTCCGCGAAGCCGCGTTCGGTGGCACGCTCCTCGTCCGATTCGGGGGCGTCGACAACCGTCAGCGGCAGCATCTGGCGCACCTCGGGGACCTGGCTCATGACGGTCTTGAAGCGCGTGTACACGAGGTGCAGGGCGCCGACACCCGTATCGGGGTCCTTGTCCAAGAAACGTTCGAGCAGCACATTCGCCATCTCACGCGCGGTCTCGGGAGACGGAGAATCCGACTCCCCTTCCCACTCGCGTTCGATGTCAACGCCGCGGAAGCGGAAGTACGCCGAGGCCCTGCGGCCGAAGGTGTAGACGACGGGCTCGTAGCCGTCCTCACGCAGGTCCGCGATGAGCTTCTCCGATTCGCGCAGGATGGTCGCCGAGTAGGCTCCGGCCATACCGCGATCCGATGCCACGACCAGGATGGCCACGCGATTGGTGTCCTCGCGTTCCTCAGTCAGCGGGTGGTCGAGGTCCGTGTGGACCGCGACCGCCGCGACCGCCTGGGTCAGGGCCTTTTCGTAAGGCCCCGCCTCGGTGGCAGCGCGCCGCGCCGCGCCAATGCGAGACGCAGCGATCATCTCCATGGCGCGGAAGACCTTCGCGAGCGTCGTCGTCGAGGCGATACGCTGCTTGTAGATCCTCTGCTGTCCACCCATCGCTTAGGCCTTCTCGCTCGTGCGACCGCGCGAGATTTCCTCGCGGGTGCGCTCAGCCACGACCTCGCCGTCCTCGAGTCCGGCGGCGCCACGTCCGGCACTGATCCACTGGTGGTGGAACTCCTCGACGGCGTTCTTGAGCGCCTCCTCCGTCTCGGAGGTCAGGTCGCCGGTCGCCGCGATCGTATCAAGCACGGTGGAGTTCGCGTGGAGGTGGTCGAGCAGGCCGCGTTCGAAGCGCAGGACGTCCTCGACCTCGATGTCATCGAGGTAGCCCTTGGTGCCCATCCAGATCGAAGCGACCTGGTCTTCCATCGCGTAAGGCGTGGACTGAGGCTGCTTGAGCAGCTCCATGAGGCGCTCACCGCGGGTCAGCTGACGACGAGTCGCCGCATCCAGGTCGGAAGCGAACATGGCGAAGGCGGCCATCGAGCGGTACTGCGCGAGCGTCAGCTTGAGCGTACCGGCGACCTTCTTCATGGCCTTGGGCTGGGCCGCGCCACCAACACGGGACACGGAGATACCCACGTCGACGGCGGGACGCTGGTTCGAGTTGAACAGGTCGGACTGCAGGAAGATCTGACCGTCGGTGATCGAAATGACGTTAGTCGGGATGTAGGCCGACACGTCGTTCGCCTTGGTCTCGATGATCGGCAGGCCGGTCATCGAACCGCCACCCAGGGCGTCCGAGAGCTTCGCGCAACGCTCCAGCAGGCGGGAGTGCAAGTAGAAGACGTCGCCGGGGTAGGCTTCGCGGCCCGGCGGGCGACGCAGCAGCAGCGACACCGCACGGTAGGCCTCGGCCTGCTTGGACAGGTCGTCGAAGACGATGAGGACGTGCTTGCCCTGGTACATCCAGTGCTGGCCGATCGCGGAACCCGTGTAGGGGGCCATGTACTTGTAGCCGGCGGGGTCCGAGGCCGGGGAGGCGACGATGGTCGTGTACTCCATGGCGCCAGCATCCTCGAGCGTGGAGCGCACCGATGCGATCGTCGAGCCCTTCTGGCCGATCGCGACGTAGATGCAACGCACCTGCTTGTTCGGGTCGCCGCTCTTCCAGTTCTCGCGCTGGTTGAGGATCGTATCGAGGGCGATCGCGGTCTTACCGGTCTTGCGGTCGCCGATGATGAGCTGACGCTGGCCGCGGCCAACCGGGATCATCGAGTCGATGGCCTTCAGGCCGGTGGCGAGGGGCTCGTGGACGCTCTTACGCGCCATAACGCCGGGCGCCTGCAGTTCGAGCGCGCGGCGCCCGTCCAGGTCCGTGATCTCGCCGAGGCCGTCAATCGGGCGGCCGAGCGGGTCAACCGTGCGGCCCAGGTAGCCGTCACCGACGGGAACCGAGAGAACCTCGCCCGTGCGGTGCACGACCTGGCCCTCTTCGATGCCGCCGAAGTCACCGAGGACAACGGCACCGATCTCACGCTGGTCGAGGTTCATGGCCAGGCCCAGCGTCCCGTCCTCGAAACGCAGCAGCTCGTTCGCCATGGTGCCGGGCAGGCCCTCGACGTGCGCGATACCATCGGCCGTTTCGATGACGTGACCCACCTCTTCGGTGGCCACGTCCGCCGGACGGTAGGACTCCATAAAGGAGTCCAGTGCTCCGCGGATTTCCTCCGGGGAGATGCTGAGGTCAGCCATGAGGATTCCTAACTAGGTAAAAGAAATTAATGTGTGTACGAGAAGTGCTAGCTGGCGATCGCGTCGCGCGCTGCACTGATGCGGCTGGCCAACGAGGCGTCGATCGCGGTCATGCCCGCGCGCAGGCGGAATCCGCCCACGACCTCGGGATCAATCGAGATCGCCAGGTCAACGTCCGTGCCGTAGCGCTTCGAGAGGATGGAACGAAGGCGCTCAACCTGAGCCTCACTCATCGGGGTCGCCGTGGCGACGGTGACGAAGAGACGGTCCTGCATAGTCGCTGCCCACTGGGCGTACCGACGCAGGTTGTGCAGCAGACGACCGTGGTTCGAGCGTCCGACCGCCCGACGCACGAGACGCATCGTCCAGGTGCTGACGTGCCCGCCGAAGAGCTTCGACGCGACATCGCCGCGCTCGTGTGCGTCGCCCTTGGACTTATCCGACAGGCGCACGCGGACCTCGCGCTGGTGTGCCAGGAAGTAGCGCACCTGGAACAGCTCCTCACGGACCTGCTCGAGTGCTCCCTGGGCACCGGCTGCATTGAGCACGCCGAGGATGCCGAGCACCTCGAGCGTGTCCGCAACATCCGCCGGATGACGCCAGTGGTCGGCGACGACCGCATTCACGACGGACAGCGTCGCAGCCGTCACGTGCGAAGCGAACGCGCTGGAGGCGAGCCCCTGCTTATCTGCGACCGACCGCGCCGGGTCGGTCGCTGCACGCGCGAGACGAGTGTTCTCCTTGAACAGGTCGGCCAGGCCGAAAAAATCCTCGGCAACCCGCATCGGGTCGGTGCCGGGCGTGGCCAGGGCCGCCGCCAGCTCCTTCGCAAAGGGGACGGACTCGATCGTGCGCATCTGTGTCATCGCTTCTCCTCGACCCGAGCGCTGTCGGCCTCGAGCTCGTCAAGGAAGCGATCGACCACGCGAGAAGTCAGCGCCGTGTCGGTGAGGTGCTCACCGATGATCTTCTCTGCCAGCTCGGAGGCGAGAAGACCCACCTCGGAGCGCAGGGAAATCTGCGCAGCCTGTTTCTCGGCGAGGATCTGACGCTCGGAGGCCTCGAGGATACGGTTGGCCTCGCTGGTTGCCTCGTGACGGGCAGCGGCCACGATGGCCTTCGCTTCGTCGTTGGCGCGCTCACGGATGGTATGCGCTTCAGCGTGCGCCTCGCGAATGATCTCCTCGCGCTTGAGCGCAGCGGCAGCCTGATCGGCCTTCGCTTGCTCGGCGGCGCCGAGGCCCTCCTCGATCTTCGCAGCGCGCTCGTCCATCGTCTTGTAGATTCGAGGCAGCGCGTAGCGTCCGACGAGGAGCAGGACGATAAGCAGAACGAGAGCCGACCAGAAAATCTCGTACAGCGGCGGCAGGATGACGGCGAGGCCGCCGACCTCCTGGTCCGACGCGGCGACAATCTGGTGCATGGCGATCACTTAACGATGAGCGGCAGAACGAAGCCGATGAGGCCGAGGGCCTCAACCATGCCGGCGCCGATGATCATGTTGGTGAAGAGACGGCCGGCAACCTCGGGCTGACGGGCGGTCGCTTCCTGGGTCTTGCCGACCATGAGGCCGATGCCGAGGCCGGGGCCCAGGGTGGCGAGGCCGTAGCCGATGTAGGCGAATGCTGCGGTTCCCATAGTGGTTTCCTTCTGTTAGTAACGCCGGGTGGCGTTGGGGGTCAGTGATGTTCGACGGAAAGCTTGATGTAGACGGTCGACAGGATCGTGAAAATGTACGCCTGCAGGAAGGCCACGAAGACCTCGAAGCCCGTCATGACGAACATGGCGGCACCGGTCAGCGCGGACGCGGCAGACAGGACGGAGAGCTCGTGGAGCAGAATCGCCGTTCCAAAGTAGGTCATACCCAGCAGGAGGTGGCCCGAGATCATGTTGCACAGAAGACGCAGGGTCAGCGTGACGGGGCGAACGATAAAGTTCGAGAGGAACTCGATGGGCGTGATCAGCAGGTACATGGGGACGGGCAGTCCCGGCGGGAAAAGCTGCGAGGAGAAGAATCCGCCGACGCCCTGCTTGGAGATACCCGCACCGATGAAGGTCACGTACGTGATGAGAGCGAAGACCATCGGGATGGCGACGACCGACGAGGCCGCGATGTTGATGCCGGGAATGATGCCCGCAATGTTCATGGACAGGACGCCGAAGAACAGGAAGCCAATGAAGCCGGAGAACTTGCGGCCGGTCTTGGGGCCGAGCATGTCGAGGGCAACATTGTCGCGAATGTAGCCGGCGATTGCTTCGACGGCCATCTGGCCGCGGCTCGGCACCAGCTGAGGCTTGCGCGCGACTGCGACGAGGATGAGCGAGACGAGTACGCCCATGATGACGCGGGCGAGAGTCAGTCGGTTGAACTCAAAGAACGTTCCCTCACCGAAAATCACGGTCGGGAAAAAGTCCTCAAGGGCCGGCTGGTGTGGGTGCTGCGTGAACGCAGGGTAGGCGGTGAGTGCGATGACGATGAGAAGGATCGCGAGGCTCACCCAATACCAACGCGGCTTGGACGCGGTGCGGCGAGCAGGCGCGTGATCGGACACTGAATGTGCCTCCTTCATCTCAACTCCATTGGTTTGTGTCTGCTGCCGGGGCAACTCATCCATTCTATACAGAGAAGGGGCCGCCTAGCGCGCGCAAGGGTTACTGAGTGTCGCTCGGCGCATCCACGTTCATCGTGCGCTTGCGCATCATGACCATCATCTCGACCGTCGAGGACACGATAATCGCGATGATCGTGGCGATTGCGGCCACCCGGACGTCCATGCCCAGGGCGCGCGGAACGTACAGTCCGATGGCGAGCAGAGCGATCTTCGCCGCGTATCCGCCGGTCACCCATCCGATGAAGTGGGAGGGCGATCGCAGGGCGCGCGACGTGAAAAACCACTGCGCCGCAACGATGACGACGACCATGGCGAGGGCGAGCACGTAGGTCATGCGGAAACCTCCTCGGGAGTGGGCTCTTCCTTGGGGAATTCTCGGGTCGTGACGGCCACGCCGATGGCCGCAGCAGTGACTGCAACGAGAGCGACGCTCCACCACTCGAAGACGAGGAGCCCGACCGCGGGGACGCAGACAATGGCGGTCCACATCCACAGGATCGCGACGACCCCGCGGTGAGAGTGCCCGGCAACGAGGAGACGGTCGTGGAAGTGGGAGCGATCGGCAACGAAGGGGCTCTTCCCTCGGCTCATGCGGCGAATCGAGGTGACGACCAGGTCCAGGACGGGCATGAAGATAACCGACAGCGGGAGGATGAGCGGCAGCGCGGACACGATCATCTGCTGGCGTCCGAGCAACGACGGATCGATCTTGCCGGTGACAATGATGCCGGCGGCGGCCAGGACGAGGCCCATGGTCTCCGCTCCCCCGCCCATCATGATCGAGGAGGGGTGGAAGTTGAACCAGAGGAAGCCAGCGCACACCCCGAGCAGCGCGATCACGATGAGGCTGGCGGTCGTCGCGTAGGAGGCCGCACCCATGAGCCGGGTAATGATGTAGGAGTAGACGAAGAAGGACCCTGCGCCGATCGCGATCATCCCGGATGCCAAGCCGTCGAGTCCGTCGATGAAGTTAACGGCGTTCATGATGCCGACGATGAAGAAGACGGAGACGAAGAGCCACAGTCGGGAGGATCCGAGCGTTAGGCCGAAAATCGGGAACGAAGCGAGCTGCACGCCGCCGAAAGCCATGCCGCCCGCGATGAGGACCTGCCCACCGAGCTTGGCCATCCAGTCGAGTTCGATGATGTCATCGATGATGCCGAGGATGCACATGGCACCGGCGCCGGCCATGACTGCCCACGGGACCGTTGTCGTAAAAAGTGGCGCCATGTAGGGGATCCGCGAGGCGAGCAGCATGGTGACGATCAATGCGATGGTCATCGCGACGCCGCCCAGGCGCGGGATGGGCTTCTTTTGCAGGTCGCGTCCGCGCAGGGGCGGCAAGATGTTGAACTGCAGGCACGCCCAGCGCACGGCCGGCGTCAGCAGGATCGTCAGGGCCATCGCGATGGCCCCCAGCAGCAGGTAGACCTTCACGAAGCGGCCCCTTCGACGGGGGCGATGGGCACGCCGGCGACGGCGCTGAGCTCATCCAGGGTGATGGTCCCCAGGCGGAGTGCGCGGGGATCCTCGTGCGCGAAGTCAACGATCGACGAGGCCGTGGATCCCTGGGTGGGGCCTCCGTCGAGGTAGGCGGACACTCGGGTTCCGAAGTATCCGACGGCCTGCTCGACCGAGGTCGCGGGAGGCTGACCGGTCAGGTTCGCGGAGGTGACGGCCAATGGTCCGAAGTCGTGCAGGAGGCGCAGGAGGGCCGCCTGGTTCGGCATGCGCACGCCAATGGTGCCGCCGGTTTCGCCCAGGTCCCACCCGAGGTCGGGGCGGGCACGCAGGATGAGGGTGAGTCCGCCGGGCCAGAAGGCACGCGCAAGAGCGCGGGCGGCCTCGGGCACATCAACACACAGCGAGTCGATCGCGTCGACGGAGGCGACGAGCACGGGCGGCGGCATCTGCCGTCCGCGGCCCTTGGCGGCCAGGACGGCGGCGACGGCCTCGGGGTTGGCCGCGTCCGCGCCGATGCCGTAGACGGTGTCCGTGGGTACGACGAGGAGATGGCCGTCGCGCAGCTCCCGCTGGGCGCACGCCAGGTCGGCCTCGCTCAGCGAAGGAACGGCGCTCAGGATCGTCTCAGTACTCATCGTGTTCATTGTGTCACGGATGCAGTGGGCTTCGTCGATTCGGGCGCGCGGGCGCTCAGGAAACGACGCCTGCCAGCCAGATCGGGCAGGGTTGCGATATCCGTCATTCCGAGCTGCGCGGCGATCGCCACCATGGCTTCTTCCTGCGAGGGCGAGTGTTCCATCAGCAGGACACCACCGGGACGCAGGAGGGTGAGCGCGCGACGCGCGATGCGCGCGGGGATCTCGGTCCCATCCGGGCTTCCCCCGTACAGGGCGACGTGCGGATCAGCGCTGGCCTCCGGCTGAGTGGGCATCTCATCAGCGGGAACGTAGGGCGGATTCGTCACGACAACGTCGACCATCCCGTCCAGGTGCGCAAGCGTCGCCGGATCCGTCGCATCGCCTCGCTCCAAGTGCAGGCAGGGAACGCCCACAGCATCGCGGTTCTGGCAGGCCAGAGCGAAGGGCTCGGCTTCCTTCTCGACGGCCCATACCTCCGTGCGGGTGGTCTCGGTAGCCACCGCCAGCCCGATCGCGCCGGAGCCGGCGCACAGGTCGACGACGCGTGCCTCACCGTGGCGGGCGACGACCGCCATGGCCTCGTCAATCGCGAGGCCAGCAAGGACCTCGGTCTCCGGGCGCACGACGAACACGCCGGGGCGGGCGGCGAGGGTCAAGCCGCGGAAATACATGCGACTCGTGACGTGCTGAAGGGGAATGCGCAGGGCCCTCTCCCCCACCGCCGAGCGCAGTTTCTCGGCCTGGTCCTCGTTCAGCTCCGCCGGCAGGTCCCACTGGGACGAGGCGTCACACGCCCACTCGAGCAGCTCACGCACGTCCGCATCGACCGAGTCGATGCCGGCCGTCGTCAGGCGCTCACGCGCCCACGCACGCGCGTCGGTCAGTGTCCAGGTCCCCATGTCTCCTCCAATCATGACTGAGCGGCGGCTGCCAGGCGCTCGGCCTCATCGGCTTCCTGCAGCGAAGCGATCACTGCGTCGAGCGCGCCGGACAGGACCGCATCCAGGTTGTGAGCCTTGAAGCCCGTGCGGTGATCCGCGATGCGGTTCTCTGGGAAGTTATAGGTGCGGATGCGCTCCGAGCGGTCCACGGTGCGCACCTGGGAGAGGCGCTGGGCCGATGCCTCGGCTTCCTTCTTCGCCCTCGCCTCGGCGGCCAGGCGCGAGGCCAGCACGCGCAGCGCGGCCTCCTTGTTCTGCAGCTGCGACTTCTCATTCTGCATCGACACGACGATGCCTGAGGGAATGTGCGTGATGCGCACGGCGGAGTCGGTCGTGTTGACCGACTGGCCACCGGGGCCGCTGGACCGATAGACGTCGATGCGCAGATCGTTCGGGTCGATGACGATCTCCTCATCGTCCTCGATCTCCGGCATGACGAAAACGCCTGCGGCGCTCGTGTGGATGCGGCCCTGCGACTCGGTGACGGGCACGCGCTGCACGCGGTGCACGCCACCCTCGTACTTCAGGTGCGCCCACACGCCCTCGTCGGGTGCGGGCGTGCCCTTCGCACGGATCGCGAGCGTAATGTCCTTGAAGCCACCGAGCTCCGTGTGGGTCGCGCTCATCTCGGTGACGCTCCAGCCGTGCGCCTCCGCGTAGCGGGCGTACATGCGGGCCAGATCGGAGGCGAACAGCGCGGATTCTTCGCCGCCTTCACCCGCCTTGATCTCGAGGATGACGTCCATCGCATCCTCGGGGTCGCGGGGAGCCAGAATCTTCACGAGCGCCTCGTGGGCAGCCGCTTCCTCTTCCTCGAGGGCGGGAATCTCGTCGGCGAAGGAACGATCTTCGGCGGCCAGCTCTCGGGCGGCCTCAAGGTCTCCCGAAGCGGAGGAGAGCCGATCGGCAGCAGCCTTCACGCGGCCAAGCTCGGCGTAGCGTCGGCCGACTCGGCGCATCAGCTGCGGGTCCGCCAGCGTCTGGGGATCCGCCATCTGCGCCTCGACCTGCTCGTATTCCTGCAGCAGGGGGCCCAGGGCACCGAGTTCATCCGTCGCGGCCACGATTCACCACTTCCTTCGTTCCATACAGTTGACAAAGCGGCGGCGCCGTCGGCCATAAGGCCAACGACACCGCCGTTGAGCTAGCCGCTCACCCTCACTTGGAGGGGCGCACGCGCTTGCCGTAGCGAGCCTCGAACTTGGCGACGCGGCCGCCGGTGTCGAGGATCTTCTGCTTGCCCGTGTAGAACGGGTGGCAGGCCGAGCACACGTCCACGCGCATCTCACCGGAGGTGATGGTGGAACGGGTGTGGAACGAGTTGCCGCACGTGCAGGTCACGACGGTGTCCACGTATTCGGGGTGAATACCCTGCTTCATGGAGTTTCTCCTGGATCGTTTGGTGCCCCGGGTCCGGACATGCAGCGTCCCCCGCATCTGGCGGGGACTCACCTTCCAGCGCGCCAACAAGCGCCTGGGGCATGCCGGTGAACCGGTAAGCCGACACGACATTATCGCACACGCCCCCACCCCCTTCAACGAGGGAAGGCTCCCGCGGGCGTGACATCGGCTATGGGCGGACGAGAGGCTCACGTCCACGACTCCGCGGACGAGAGGCGGACGCAGGGCACGGCGCTCAGCGCGTGCGCCCGAGCGGACCGACGTTCGCGGCCGACGTCAGGTAGTTCGCCCGCGAGGATCCGTACCGCGAGGTTCCGTCCCACACGAGGTAGCGATGGAGGTACGCGGGAGGTACGTAGAGCTCCGCGCCAAACGCCATGAAGCGCGCGGTGGAATGGGCCGCACTCCCCTTGAGGTCGATACCCGCGCTGTTTGCGGTCAGCCGTATCGCCTGGGCGGGGTTGTAGGTGTACGTCACGCCGGCGATCCGGTACGCGCCGAGGTATCGTGTCTCGTTGGTGCGCAGCTTCTCCCCCGCGCCCTTCCTCCAGCGCTTGTAACGCCTCCGCCCAATCATGGATGTGTCAGCACCGAGAGCCGCCTCGACGAGGCGCACGAGGCGCACCCTGGCCTCGTCGGCGATCCGATCGAGCTGCGTGAGTGCCTCGGCGGGATCCATCTGCGCGCGTTCGAGGCTCGCCCCCAGGTCGTTGACGGCCAGGCGCTGCTCATCAAGCCACAGTATGAGGGATGCCGCCATACTGAGAACCATCGGGTCCATGCTTCGGCTCTGGACAGTTTGCGTGATGGTCTCAACGACGGTCAGGTCCTCGTACACCGGCCCCAGCTCGTTCTCCCACACCCTGCGCCAGGCGGGAGTCAGAGTGAAGAGATCGCACGCGGCCAACATCGCGACGTGCGCGTCCATCAGAGTGTGGAAATCCCCCACGATCGTCTCCGTTTCCCGAGCCGTCGCGGCGCTGAGCGAAGCAAGGAGAGGAAACGAAGCGTCCGCAGCGATACGAGCGCGCAGGTTCTCGCGCTCGGCCCGAGCTGCCTCGAGGCGCGCGGTCAGACCACGGTCGTAGCGCCCGGCCACGAGGAGTGGAAGAAAGGCACGCTCGACCTCCAGGTGACGCTTCTCGAGGGCCTCCCACTCATCGGAAGCCTTCCTTATGTTTTCGCGGGCGAAGCCGCGCAACATCCACCCGCGCACCCAGAGGCCGATGCCCGCGAGCGTCGCCACCCACGCGTACCAGGTGGGCCACAGCATGCTGTGCGATGCGCCGACGGACACGGCGATGCCGAGCCACACGGGGGCCACCAGAAAGAGGGCGAGACCCGCCAGGAGGCGCGCACAGCCTCGCGCGCTGCGCATGACCGCGCGAGGATGCCGGGGTGCATGACTCATCGTTTCCGTTGCCTGAGACGTCATGCCTCCACTCTGGCACGAATAGCCATCAGTTGCCCGGTATCCCGATGGGACTCAGAAGGACGAGGACGAGCCGGAGCCGGAGAAACCACCCGAGGATGATCCGTAGTCCGCTGAACTGGTCGAGGAGCTGGACGGATCGTAGTCCACGTAGCGGTCGAGATACGTCGGGTAGGCCCAGACGGACACGTTATTCGCCTGGAAACGACCGGACTTCTCCGCAGCCTTGCCCTTCAGGCGAACGCCTGCGGAGTTCGCAGTCAGGCGGATCGTCGAGGCGGGGTTGTACTCGTGGCGATCCCCGCCACTCAAGTACGTGCCCTTGTAGAGTACCTCGCTGGCGCTGACGGTACCGCCCTTGTTGCTTTCCCAATGCTCGTAGCGCTGACGCCCCGACGAGGAAGTGTCGGCGACGAGTGCCTGCCCGATGAGCTTCGTCAGTCGCGCGCGAGACTCATCCGCGATTCGGTCCAGCTCGACGAGAGCCTGCACTGGAGTGATCTCCGCGCGCTCGAGGCTGGTTCCGAGTCCGACGATGATGTCCCGCTGCTCGTTCGTCCAGCGATTAAAGGCCTCCACGGCGTTCTTCACTTGACGCTTCTTGACGCGGTTGCGCACCTTGACTGAGATGGAATCCGCGGCTAACAGGTCTTCGAAGACCGGTCCCACCTCGTTGTCCCACAGGTCGCGCCACCGTGGTGCCAGCGCAAAAAAGTCGCGCGCGGCAAAGATCGCGTCATCAGCTGCCGACAGCAGCTCGATGTCTTCGAGCAGTTCCTCCCTCTCGCTCGCCGCGCCGGCACTGAGGGATCCAAAGAACCCTGGGGATCGCAGAACAGAGACACGCTCACGCACCTTCTTGCGCTCCTGGTTGGCGCACCCGTAGCGCGCGGTCAGCCCCTTGCTGTACTGACCGGCATCGACGATCGAGTGGAAGGCTCGATCCACCTCCGAGCGACGCCCCTCCATCTCCTTCCACGCCTCGACAATACGCTCGGAGCTTTCTCGCACCGTCCGGCGCAGGCTACGGCCTCGCAAGAGGACGCCGATGCCCGTAAGCGAGACCAGCCATCCCGTCCAGTGTGGCCAGACCACCCGGTTCTTAATGCTCTGGCCAGCTTCGTTCGGAATATAAGTGGCCGCCTTCGTGGCCGCCGCGACCATCCCCGCACTCCAGCGGCCCGCGCGGAAGTCATCCTTAGCGGCGTCCTGAATCTCCGCCTGAACAGACAGTAGCGGCGCGATGTCCTCGCCGAAGTATGTCCCCACCTTGCGGTGGGTGGGCGACACCGACAGGATCAGGTAGCCGTCGGCCCACTTGTACCCATTGGGTGAGATCCACTCCTTATGCCCGGCCCGCGCGTACTTCAGGGTCGCCTCGTCGAGGTTGTCATCCACCAGGTCATCCGTCGACAGGATGACGAGGTGGATGGGACGCGTGAACTTGACGTCACCGAGGGCTTCTGTCAGCGGACGACCATCGACCGGCCCGAAGTTACCCGTCTCGTCGTGCACCTCGACGGACGGAGCGACGAGGTCGTTTGCTGGCACCGTTGGCCGGGTGAAATCAACGAGAGAGAATGCCAGCCACACGGGAACGCAGATCGCCATGACGACCCCCAGCAGGATCCGGCCCACCCCTCGCAGCGAGCGCTTCACGTCTCGCAGCGTCATGCGTCCGTGTTCCTCATTTTCCGAATCGGTCGTCACTGAAGTCATGCATCCACTGTGTCACGGTGACGCCACATGCGCGCGGTGGCTCAGCACTCTGATGCCCGCGGCGACGAGGATGAGCTGTCGCCTCCACCCTCAGGTCGACGAGGAGCCGCCCGCCTCATCCACCTCGTCAGTCAGGTATCGCTCGAGATACATCGGCAGCAGATAGACGGAGGATCGTCCGTCCGTCAGGACACCGGTGGCAGGAGCGGGTAGCCCTTCCAGGTCAACGCCCGCGGAGTTCGCGGTCAGTCGAATCGTGGCCGCCGGGTTGTACTCGATGTCAGTGTCCGCGTCCTGGCTCCAATAGGCCGCGTCGTATTCCGCGTTCGCCGCGGTGAGCCTGATGCCCCTGCTCTTCCATCGCGCGTAGCGTTGCCGTCCGCGCGCCGAGGCATCGGTTGCGAGAGTTGCCTCGATGAGCTCGGCGGTGCGCGCTCGCGCCTCGTTGGTGATCCGGTCGAGTTCTTCGAGGGCCTGAGCGGGGGCGATCTGCCCGCCCTCCAGGCGTGTCCCGAGTTCGTTCACCGTGTCCTTGTCATCCCCCACGCGCTCCCTGAAAGCCTCAATGTCCATCAGGATTCGCGGGTCCGTGTTGACACTTTCGAGGGTATCTGCGACGTCGTCGAGTATGTCAAGGTCTTCGATGATCGGGCCGACCTCGGTCTTCCAGACGTCACGCCAGCCAGGCGCGAGCGCGAAAAAGTCGCGCGCAGCCATGATCGCGGCATCCGCGTCTGCCAGGCGTTCCATCCGCGCAAGGATCTCATCCCCCGCTCCTGCCGATGCCTCGCTGAGCGACGCGAAGAAACCCGGAGGCGTGTGCTCGGCGATCCGAGCGCCAACCCTGACGCGTTCGGCTCGGGCACACTCGTGGCGCGCCGTCAGCCCGGTCTCGTAGTGGCCTGCGCCGACGAGCGTGGAAAACACGCGCTCAACCTCTGCCCGCTGGTTCTCCAACTCAGCCCATTTCTCGGCGATCTCCGCCATCTTCTGACGCCCCGAGCGCCGCAGACCGGCGCCGCGCCACAGCACTCCGATTCCGCAGAGCACCATGACCCAGCCGGTCCAATTCGGCCAATCCACAGACTCTCCCATCCCGTGATGGGCCTGGTCATAGATGGCGATCGCCAGCTGAAGGGGAGCCACCAGCAAGAGAAAAAGACCAAGAACGAGGCGCAGAGATCCGCGCACAGCACTCCAGGACCGACGCGAGGACTCCCGTGTCGCCTGCGCATTGATCGAATTCGGCGCCATGTTCACCATGCCCCAAGTCTGACACAGGCCGTTATCAGTTGTCCGGTACTCAGGCGCGGACTGAAAAGAAAGCGGGGCGAGCGGCTCTCGCCACTCGCCCCGCTCTCACCCGCCGATCACTCGGAGGGCGTCGTCTTCTGGATGAGCATGAGGAACTCAGCGTTGGACTGGGTTTCCTTGAGCTTGTCGAGGACCAGCTCGAGGCCCTGCTGCTGATCGAGGGTGCCCAGGACGCGGCGGAGCCTCCACATGATGCGCAGCTCCTCGGGCTTGAAGAGCAGCTCCTCGCGACGGGTACCCGACGCGTTGAGGTCGATCGCGGGGAAGATGCGGCGCTCGGCAAGCTGACGCGACAGGCGCAGCTCCATGTTGCCGGTGCCCTTGAACTCCTCGAAGATGACCTCGTCCATCTTCGAGCCCGTCTCCACCAGCGCGGAGGCGATGATCGTCAGCGAGCCGCCCTCGGAGATGTTGCGGGCAGCGCCGAAGAACTTCTTGGGCGGGTACAGCGCGGACGCGTCGACGCCACCGGAAAGGATACGGCCCGAGGCGGGCGCGGCCAGGTTGTAGGCGCGCGACAGACGCGTGAGCGAGTCGAGGAGCACGACGACATCCTGGCCCAGCTCGACGAGGCGCTTGGCGCGCTCGATCGCGAGCTCGGCGACGGTCGTGTGGTCCGATGCGGGACGGTCGAAGGTGGAGGCGATGACCTCGCCCTTGACGATCGAGCGCATGTCGGTGACTTCTTCGGGGCGCTCGTCCACGAGGACGACCATGAGGTGCACCTCGGGGTTGTTCAGCTCGATGGCCTTGGCCATCTGCTGGATGACCATCGTCTTACCGGCCTTGGGCGGGGAGACGATGAGGCCACGCTGGCCCTTGCCGACGGGGGCGACCAGGTCGATGACACGCGGCGTGTAGGCCTTGGGAGAGGTCTCCATGCGCAGCTGCTCGGAGGGGTAGACCGGGGTCAGCTTGCCGAACTCACGGCGCGCCTGTGCCTGCTCGATGGTCATGCCGTTGACGGAGTCAACGCGCACGAGGGCGTTGTACTTCTGGCGCTGACGCTCGCCCTCGCGGGGCAGGCGCACGGCACCGGCGACCGCGTCACCGGCGCGCAGGCCCCAGCGGCGCACGTTGCCGAGCGTCACGTAAACGTCGTTCGGGCCGGGCAGGTAGCCGGAGGTGCGCACGAAGGCGTGGTTTTCCTGGATGTCGAGGATGCCGGCGATCGGCGCGAGGTTGTCCTCACCGCCGCGCGCGGAGCGGGCCTCGCGGTTCTCACGACCCTCGCCGCGGTTCTCGCGATTCTCGCGGTTCTCACGGCCCTCGCCACGGTTCTCACGGTTCTCGCGGTCGCGACGACCACGGCGGCCGCGCTCACGGCGGGGGCGACGTGCCTCGGTGTCATCGCCGTCGGGCAGCTCGATGTTCAGGACGGTCTCGACGACGCTCGTGTCGGGCTCCGGAGTGGGCTCGGTGCGCTCGGCGGCCGGCAGGGGCAGGTCGAGGGTGACGTGCGCGGGCTCGACGGCGCCCTGGCTCACCGCGCGGCGGCGGCGAGAGCGACGCGGCGCCTCGGCGGGCGCGTCGGAGGCGGGAGCCTGCTCAGCCGGCTTTTCGGCGACCGGCTTCTCAGCCTTCTCGGCCTTCTTCTTGGACGAGGCCGGGGCTTCCTCACGGGGAGCCTTATTCTGCGAGGTCGAGGCGCCGGCGCCGTTGCTCAGCAGCTCGATCAGCTGGGGCTTGCGAAGCTGGGAGATGCCCTTGAGGCCGCGGGAGGCGGCCAGAGCCTTCAGCTCAGGCAGCTTCATCGCCGACAGCGACGCGGTCGTCTCGGCGGAGGTTTCGTTGCTCACGAAGTGATCCTTACTGAAATGCGCCCACAGCGGGCGAGGTGATTGCTCAAGCACACGAAAAAGCTTGATCAGGAAGATGCGCAAAAGAGGCGCATCGCGAAGGCCGAAGTCGAACATTCGTCTCGACCTGAAAAAAATATAGCAAGACCGCCAGCCCGCTGTCGATCAGACGGCACGGCTGGCGGTGCTTGCGCAGAAACTCACAGCGCGTAAATGCTCAGAATTCCACCTTCGAGAGGCTTCCGCGGGTGATCTGCACGCCCTGGGGAGCCACGCCCATCGGGACGACTCGCCACCCGGCAGCCGCGGCATCCCGGCGGATGTCGGCGCCGACGGACTCCAGGGAGAGAACCGTCGGGCCCGCACCGGAGACGACGGCGGCAAAGCCAGCGCCGCGCAGCCAGTCGACGAGGGCAAGAGAGGGTTCCATGGCGGCACGACGCTGCTCCTGGTGCAGGCGGTCGCGCGTGGCCTCCATGAGGAGCGCGTGCAGGTCCGCTCCCCCGCTCGCCTGCGCATTGCCCGAGAGCACGGCGGCGAGCAGGGCGCCGCGGGCGACGTTGAAGCTCGCGTCGCCGTGGGGCACGGTTGCGGGCAGCGCGGCACGAGCGGCGGCGGTCCGCAGCTCGAAGTCCGGGATGAAGGCGACCGGGTGAATGCCCTCGGGCGGGGTCAGGCGTACGCTGCCCACCTCGGAGGTCTCCTCGTTCATCCAGGAGATGGTCGCACCGCCGAAGACGGCGGGAGCCACGTTGTCGGGGTGGCCCTCCATCTGCGAGCCGATCTCGAGGATCTCCTGGCGGCCGAGCACGTCGGCGTCACCGATGAGGGCCCGCGCCAGCGTCACGCCGGCGACGATGGCGCTCGCAGAGGAACCCAGACCTCGAGAATGGGGAATGCGATTCGTGCAGTGCATGCGCACGCCCACCTGGGGCGCGCCGGCGCGGTCGAGCGCGAGGCGCAGGGCGCGCACGACGAGGTTATCCTCGCCCTGCTCGACGTTCCCAGCTCCCTCTCCCTCGACGACGACCGAGGTGGCCCCCGTCGTCGCGTGGACCGACACCTCGTCCCACAGGTCGAGGGCCAGGCCCATGGAGTCGAATCCGGGGCCGAGGTTCGCGCTGGTCGCGGGAACCTTCACCGCGACGAAGTCATCACGCAGGCGCACGTCACTCACCCTCAACACGGATCGTGGAGGTCACCTCGCGCACCGCGTCGGAGACGGACAGCGCACGGGCGACGGCGCGCAGGTCGGCCTCGCGGGCGCGGTGGCTAGTCACGACGATGACGCAGGCGCCGGGCACCTCGTCGTTGCGCTGGTGTACGGACTGGATGGAGACGCCGTGGCGGGCGAAGATTCCGGCAACGTCTGACAGGACGCCGAGGCGGTCCTCGACCTGGAGGCGGATCTGGTAGCGGGTGTGCGTCGAGCCGGGATCGAGGATCGGCAGGTGGGCGTAGACCGACTCGCGCGGGGCGTGCCCGCCGAAGGCGCGGTGGTGCGCCGCGGCGACGAGGTCGGACAGGACCGCCGAGGCCGTGGGAGCGCCGCCCGCACCCTGGCCGTAGAACATGAGGCGACCCGCAGCCTCGCCCTCGACGAGGATCGCGTTGAAGGCGCCGTCGACGGAGGCGAGAGGATGATCGGAGGGGACCTGCGCGGGGTGGACGCGCATGGCAACGCCCTCGCGGCCGTCCTCGCCGATGCGGCGCTCGGCGATCGCCAGGAGCTTGATGGTGTGGCCGACGCGAGCGGCCTCCTCCATGTCTTCCTTGGTGATGCTCGAGATTCCCTCGACCGCAACGTCATCGATGCCGACGCGCGTGTGGAAGGCCAGGGACGCCAGGATGGAGCACTTAGCCGCGGCGTCGAAACCCTCGACGTCTGCGGTGGGGTCGGCCTCGGCGAAACCGAGGTCCTGCGCCTGCTTGAGAGCATCCTCGTAGCTCAGCCCCTTGGTGCTCATCGCGTCCAGGATGAAGTTCGTCGTGCCGTTGACGATGCCCATGACGGTCGTGATGCGATCGCCGGCGAGGGACTCGCGCAGGCCGTACACGACGGGGACGGCGCCCGCGACGGCGGCCTCGTAGTAGAGGTCGGCTCCGTTGGATGCGGCGGCCTCGTACAGCTCGGGGCCGTGCGCGGCCAGGAGCGCCTTGTTGCCGGTGACGACCGAGATGCCCCGGTTGAGGGCGCGCAGCACGAGGGTGCGCGCGGGCTCGATGCCGCCGATCAGCTCGACGACGAGGTCCATGTTGTCGATCGCCTCGGCCGGGTCGGTCGTCAGCAGCTCGCGGTCGATCGGAGCGTCACGCGGGGCATCCACATTGCGGACGAGGACGCGGCGAACCTCCATTTCCGCGCCCGAGCGAGCGGCGAAATCCTCGCGGCTCGACTGAAGGATGCGAATGACCTGGCTACCGACGGTTCCGGCTCCAAGAACGCCAACTCCGAGGACAGGACGGGGTGCAGACATAGGACTTTTTCTCCTTTGTGGGACGGGCACTGCTACCAGTGTAGGTGGTCAAAGCCCCTCCCTTCTTTTAAGGACCTTGGTCCCACAATTTGACCGACGGAGACTTTAGGCCCATATCCTGAGACGCAGAACATAGACTGTCGGTTGATATGGGTTGTGGAGACCCCCCAAGCCGTAGGACAATGGGCCTAAGCGTTGGAATCCGACGCACATGGAGCTTCGCTCCGAACATACCGTCCCCACAACGGGATACGGACATCCGAGAAGAGGAAGAATGACGACAGCAGACCAGAAGGCCTGGGAAGGTTTCGTAAAGGGTAACTGGTGCGATGAAATCGACGTTCGTGATTTCATCCAGCTGAACTACACCCCCTACGAGGGCGACGCCTCGTTCCTGGCAGGGCCGACCGAGAAGACCCTGCGCGTGTGGAACACTCTCGAAGAGAAGTACCTCTCCGAAGAGCGCAAGGTGCGCATCCTCGACATCGACACGGACACCCCCGCTGACATTGACGCCTTCAAGCCGGGCTACATCTGCGAGGACGATGATGTGATCGTCGGCCTGCAGACCGACGCCCCCCTCAAGCGCGCGATGATGCCGAACGGCGGCTGGCGTATGGTCGAGACGGCCATCCACGAGGCCGGCATGGAGTACAACCCCGAGGTGAAGAAGATCTTCACCAAGTACCGCAAGACCCACAACGACGCAGTCTTCGACATCTACACGCCGCGTATTCGCGCTGCTCGTTCCTCCCACATCATCACCGGCCTGCCGGATGCCTACGGCCGCGGCCGCATCATCGGCGACTACCGCCGCGTCGCCCTCTACGGCGTTGACCACCTCATCGCCGAGAAGGAAAAGGACAAGGATCGCTACGCGAACGAGCCCTTCTCCGAGCACTGGGCACGTTACCGCGAGGAGCACTCCGAGCAGATCAAGGCCCTCAAGAAGCTGAAGAACCTGGCGCAGTCCTACGGCTACGACATCTCCGGCCCGGCCACCAACGCTCACGAGGCCGTGCAGTGGACCTACTTCGGCTACCTGGCCTCCGTGAAGTCCCAGGACGGCGCCGCCATGTCGATCGGCCGCCTGTCCGGCTTCTTCGATGTCTACTTCGAGCGCGATCTGAAGAACGGCACGCTGGATGAGTCCGGCGCCCAGGAGATCATCGACGCCCTCGTCATCAAGCTGCGCATCACCCGCTTCCTGCGCACCATCGCCTACGACCAGATCTTCTCGGGCGACCCCTACTGGGCCACCTGGTCGGACGCCGGCTTCGGCGACGACGGCCGTACGCTGGTCACCAAGACCTCGTTCCGTCTGCTCCAGACGCTGGTCAACCTCGGCCCGGCCCCCGAGCCGAACATCACCATCTTCTGGGACGAGAACCTGCCCCGCGGCTACAAGGAGTTCTGCGCCCTCATCTCGATCGACACCTCGTCGATCCAGTACGAGTCCGATCCGCAGATCCGCGCCCACTGGGGCGACGACGCCGCCATCGCCTGCTGCGTCTCCCCCATGAAGGTCGGCAAGCAGATGCAGTTCTTCGGCGCGCGTGTGAACGCCGCCAAGGCCCTGCTCTACGCCATCAACGGTGGCCGCGACGAGATGAGCGGCAAGCAGGTCATGGAAGGCTACGAGCCCGTCCAGGGTGACGGCCCGCTCGACTTCGATGACGTGTGGAAGCGCTACGAGGAGATGCTGGACTGGGTCGTTGGCACCTACGTCGAGGCCCTCAACATCATCCACTACTGCCACGATCGCTACGCCTACGAGTCCATCGAGATGGCGCTGCACGACTCCGAGATCATTCGCACCATGGGCTGCGGCATCGCCGGTCTGTCCATCGTTGCCGACTCGCTGGCGGCCATCAAGTACGCGAAGGTCTACCCGATCCGCGACGAGACCGGCCTGGTCGTCGACTACCGCACCGAGGGCGACTTCCCGACCTACGGCAACGACGATGACCGCGCCGACGACATCGCCGCGACCGTCGTCCACACCGTCATGGACAAGATCCGCGCCATCCCCATGTACCGCGACGCGATCCCGACCCAGTCGGTCCTGACGATCACCTCGAACGTCGTCTACGGCAAGGCCACCGGCTCCTTCCCGTCGGGCCACCAGAAGGGCACCCCCTTCGCCCCCGGCGCGAACCCGGAGAACGGCATCGACACTCACGGCATGGTCGCCTCCATGCTGTCGGTCGGCAAGCTGGACTACAACGACGCGCTCGACGGCATCTCGCTGACGAACACGATCACCCCGCAGGGCCTGGGCCGCTCCAAGGAAGAGCAGATCCAGAACCTGGTCGGCATCCTCGACGCCGGCTTCGTTCCGGACGATTCCTGCGCCTACGACGGCACCAAGGGCTACTGATCCACCATCGGCGGGGATCGATGCGCCACCCGTGTTGATCCCCGCCACCCACCACTCGTGGGTGAGCCGCACCGCGACCCACCCAAGCCGGCACCGCCGGAATCTCACAAAAGGAGAAATGTTATGGCAACCAAGACCTACGAAGAGCGCCTCGCCGACATGAAGGCCGCCCGCGAAGAGCGCGGCGACAAGGAAGGCCTGTACCACGCGAACATCAACGTTCTCGAGGAGTCCACGCTGAAGGACGCCATGGAGCACCCCGAGAAGTACCCGAACCTGACCGTTCGCGTTTCCGGCTACGCCGTTAACTTCGTCAAGCTCACCCGTGAGCAGCAGCTGGACGTTCTGTCCCGCACCTTCCACCACTCGGCCTGATAGCTGATTGGAGTGGGGCGTCGGGCAACGCTCGGCGCCCCACTACTATGTCTGCCCACGTCGGCGCGCACCGCTGACGCCGCCCGGCCTCGTTCCCATCACGGCCACCGCTCCCACTCAACCGCGAAGAAGGAATCATGTCGCACCCCCTCGCTCTCCCCACGTTCCGTGAGCAGGACTTCCAAGCTCCCCAATCCCGTACCGTCGGCGCCGGCGTCGAAGGTCTCGAGGAGATCACGGACCTGGAGCGCTCCGAGCGCCTGCGCCGCATGCGTGAGGGCACGCTGGGTTCCATTCACTCGTGGGAGCTCGTCACCGCTGTTGACGGCCCCGGCACGCGCATGACGGTATTCCTCAACGGCTGCCCGCTGCGCTGCCTGTACTGCCACAACCCCGACACGTTCCTCATGAAGGACGGCGCTCCCGT
This sequence comes from Xylanimonas cellulosilytica, assembly GCA_001072465.1. Taxonomy (GTDB): domain Bacteria; phylum Actinomycetota; class Actinomycetes; order Actinomycetales; family Actinomycetaceae; genus Pauljensenia. The sequence goes on from JVKM01000015.1 coordinate 50,712, forward strand.
GTCTGACACGGAGCTGCTCTCCCGCATTGCCCGCTACCGCCGCATTTTCCGCACGACGAACGGCGGCATCACCCTGTCCGGCGGCGAGGTTCTCATGCAGCCACAGTTCGCCAAGCGCATTCTCATGGGTGCCAAGGAGATGGGCGTGCACACCTGCATCGACACTTCCGGGTTCCTGGGCGCGAACTGCGATGACGAGATGCTCGACGCTATCGACCTGGTGCTCCTGGACGTCAAGAGCGGTAACGAGGAGACCTACAAGAAGGCGACGGGGCGTTCCCTGGCGCCCACGATCGAGTTCGGTGACCGCATCGCGGCTCGCGGTGGCACGACCCGCATGTGGATCCGCTTCGTGCTGGTTCCGGGTCTGACCGACGACCCCGAGAACGTGCGCCAGGTCGGCGAGATTGCCTCGCGCTGGAAGGACGTCATCGACCGGATTGAGGTCCTGCCCTTCCATCAGCTGGGCAAGGATAAGTGGCACTCCCTCGGCCTGGAGTATCAGCTGGAGGACACGAAGGCCCCCACGCCCGAGGCCACCGAGGAGGTCCGCAACTACTTCCGTTCGTTGGGCTTCCTGGTCCACTGACGCGAACGTACCGGGACCCCGGGAGGAAGCGGCCTAAGCCCGCTCCCCCGGGGTCCACGTGTATCCGCTGGCGCCCCATCCGCGCTCGGCGATGACCCGCTGGGCCTCGTCGGCGTAGGGTGCCTCGAGACGGTCGACGTAGAGGGTGCCCTGCAGGTGGTCGTATTCGTGCTGGAAGATGCGCGCGAGCCACCCGCGGGCGCTGACCTCGATGGCGTTGCCCTCGACGTCGTAGCCGCGCAGGACCGCACCGAGCGCGCGGCGCAGGGGGTATCCGTAGCCGGGCACGGACAGGCAGCCCTCGGACTCGAGCGCGACGTCGGGTTCCTCGGGCAGGATGGCTCCCGCCCCTTCGGTATCCCACACGAGGTCGAGCGTGGGGTTGACGACCACGCCGTGCAGCGCCGTGTTGAAGCCGCGCGCGGGGCCCTCGTCGAGCTGGAGAACATCGCGGTACTGGATGTCGAAGGATCCTGAGCCACCGTACCTCCACACGAAGACCTGGGAGCCGACGCCCACCTGGGGTGCGGCGAGACCGACGCCGGGCGCGGCGTGCATCGTCTCGATCATGTCGGCGACGAGGTCGCTCAGCTCAGAATCGAAGGACTCGATTGGCGCCGCGGCCCGGTGCAGGACCGGCTCGCCCGTGATGCAGATCGGTAGGATGCTCATGCCTGATCTCCCGCGTGTGCGATGACTCCGACGCCCGCCGCATCGATGGCGCGCGGCGTGGCGGGGTCCAGGTCCTTGATGACGCGGGCGGGGTTACCGACCGCAATGCAGTTGGCGGGGATGTCCCGGGTGACGACGGCGCCCGCGCCGATGATTGAGTTCTCCCCGATGGTCACTCCCGGGCAGACGACGACGGAGCCGCCTAGCCACACGTTGTCCTCGATGGTGATCGGTGCTGCGGACTCCCATTTCGCTCGACGAGGCCCGGGCTCGCTCGGGTGGATCGCCGTGTAGAGCGAGCAGTTGGGGCCGATGAGCACATCCGCCCCGATGACGACCGGGGCGACGTCGAGCACGGTCAGTCCGTAGTTGACCCAGGAGCCGTCGCCGATGGAGATGTTGTACCCATAGTCGACACGCAGCGGAGGCCGGATGTCGACGCCCTCCCCCACCCGGCCGAGGACCTGAGAGAGCAGGTAGCGGGCGATGTCAGGGTCACTGGGATGCGCCTGCTCGTAGAGGCTCAGGAGACGAACTGCGCGCTTAGTGAGCGCGGAGAGTTCATCGTCCGCGACGTAGTAGGCGCCGGCTTCCAGGCGCTGCGCGGGCGTGCGCTCGTCGTCGCGGAATCGGGGATCGTCGAAGTTCGTTCCCGGGGAGATGGTCATGCGACCAGGGTAGTCGAGGCCCTCTCGAGGCGGGGAGCGCGGCGCGCATCCAGGTGGCCGAGGAGTGCGTGCAGCTGGGAGATGTCGGCGGCGGGGTCCTCGGGGTGCCACTGCACGCCGATGACGGGGGCGTCGATCGACTCGATGGCCTCGATCGTGCCGTCGGGGGCCTGCGCGCTGACCTGGAGGCCCTCCGCGAGGCGATCCACGCGCTGGTGGTGCGCCGACGAAATGATCAGCTCGGAGTTGGTGAGGACGGGGGCCAGGGCGCGCTCAAGGTTCGTTCCCTCGCCGACGCGCACACTGTGGCGAATGAAGCGGTGATCGGACAGGATCCGGTTGTTCGTGTGGGTGCCGTGGGCGCCCTCGATGTGCTGCTCGAGCGTGCCGCCCAGCGCCGTGTTGATGATCTGCATGCCGCGGCAAATCCCCAGCAGCGGGGTACCCGTGCGCACGGCGTAGTCGACGAGAGCGATCTGTCCGCGATCGGCGCGGTACCAGTGACGCCCCTCGGCCTCGTAGCCCTGGGAGGCGCCGTACAGGCTGGGGTGGACGTCCTCGCCGCCCATGATGATGATGGCGTCCGCGTGCTGGGCGCGCAGGGCGGCACCCTCAGCACCATCTTCCTGCGCGTACTCACGGATGACGTTCCAGTTCGGCAGAGCGGCCTCAAGCAGACGATCCCACAGTCGCATGCAGATGTTGTTGTATGCCTCGTCCCCCGGGCGTGCCGGCAGGACGTTGGAAATCAACAACGTCGGCTTCGTGTGGTTCGTCATGGTTACTATCTTTGCAGTCTCGCAGCCACCGCGCCGGGTGCGTTCACGGGGTGGCCAATTGTGACAGCGCGTGTCCATCCCTGCGTACGACGGGAAAGTAACGCTGCCCCACGCACGACGAGGCCGGGGCGGATCCGTGCATTCACGGCCCTGAGCCCCGGCCTCGCTCGTCGATGGTCAGTTCTCGTTCGCGAAGCGGTCCACACGGGCGAGCAGCTCGGCCTTCTCATCGTCCGAGATCCACGCGATCTCGATCGAGTTGCGGGCAATGCGCTCCAGGTCCGCGCGGCCGAGGCCAAAACGCTGCGCAAGCGCCAGGTAGTTGTCGCCGACGTAGCCGCCGAAGTAGGCGGGATCGTCCGAGTTGACGCTCACCTTGACGCCCGCGGCGGTCAGCTCGACGATCTCCTTTCCCTTCATTTCCTCAGTGACGAAGGAGTTGGACAGGGGGCACGAGGTCAGGCCGATGCCGTGGTCACGGGCGTAGGCGACCAGCTCGGGATCCTCGACGATGTTCGTGCCGTGGTCGAGGCGCTCGGCGCCCAGCTCGATCAGGGCCGCGCGGATGTTGTCGATCGAGCCAACCTGGTCGATATCGCAGTGCATCGTCACGTGCAGGCCGGCCTCACGCGCCAGGGCGAAGACCTCGGCAAACTTCGTGGGCGGATTGTCGCGCTCGTCGGAGTCAAGCCCGACGCCGATGAACATGTCCTTGTAGGGCAGGGCCGCCTGGAGCGTCTCGAGCGCGGACTGCGCGCTCATGTCACGCAGGAAGCACAGGATGAGGTCGGCGGACAGGCCAGCCTCGCGGGCCTCGACGACGGCGCGGTGATAGCCGCGGATGACCGTCTCGATGGCGATGCCGCGCGAGGTGTGGGCCTGCGGGTCGAAGAAACATTCGGCGCGCACGACACCGTTCGCGCGAGCGCGCTCGAAGTAGGCGGCGGCCAGGTCGTGGAAGTCGTCCTCGTCTTGGAGGACGTCCATGGCCGGGTAGTAGACGGCCAGGAAGGACGTGAGGTCGTTGAACTGGTAGGTGGCCTGAACCTCCTCAACGGTGCTTTGACCGATGTCGACGCCGTTCTTACGGGCGAGGGCCAGCTTCAGGTCGGGCTCGAGGGTGCCTTCCAGGTGCAGGTGCAGCTCGGCCTTGGGCAGTCCGAAGGCGAAGTCGCGGGTCACGTCGGTGCTCATGTGTCCTCCACAGATAACGGGGCGGGTGTCGCGGAACAATTGTCCCACTCCACCCGCCCCGTGCTGAGGGAGGTCACATAGCGAACGGCCCGACGCGGCGGTGACCGTTCACGTGGTTCGAGAACTAGGTGGATGCGCTCGCGTGTCTGGCGTGCTCGCGCATGGTGGCGTGACTTAGATGTCTCCGCATGTTCGGTCACGTCTCACACGTGGCGCTCACCGTTGCCATAAGATTCGCTGTATGCGCTTCTGACGCGTTTTCGTGGGCGAGTGCGCTTAGGCGTGCGAAAGCCCCGCAGACGCTCACCCAGCCCCCTTGATGAGGGTGTTGGGTGTGTCTGCGGGGCTTTTGCTGTGTGTTCCGGCCTTGCCGGTTGGGGGTGGACGCGTGGTCTCCCCCCCCCTTTTGTGTTGCCGGTTACTGTGCGGGCGGTGGTGGTACCGGCGGGGCGGGAGGCGCGGGTGGGGGCGGTGGCGGTGGAACGCTGCTCCCGGTCACGGGCGGCGGAGGGGGAGGCGCGGATGTGGCCTCTAGGGTTGCGCGTAGGCTGCTTTTCTCCCAGTCGGGTGGTAGTGACCGTTTGCGGCCCTCCCACACGGCGAACAGTTCACCACTGTCGGTGCCGGGTTTGCGCATGTGTTCGGGTGGCTTCACGCCGGGCGTTTTGTGTGCTTGTCCGGGGGTGCGTCCAGCGTGAGCGCCAGTCGAGCGCGCGTATCCCTTGTAGAGGCTGTCGTTGTCCATGTGGACGCGCTCATACTCGCCTTCGCCGTCATTCTTGGTCGCGCCTCCGTACCCGTTGAAACCGAGGGCAGCCTGCCGCCACTGTAGGTGCTGGTCGCGTTCCCTGTAGGCGCGGTCGTGCGTCTCGGTTGCTTTGAGGACGGGTTTGCGTCCGTTGATGATCTGCATGCCGCGGCAAATCCCCAGCAGCGGGGTGCCCGTGCGCACGGCGTAGTCGACGAGGGCGATCTGTCCGCGGTCGGCGCGGTACCAGTGACGCCCCTCGGCCTCGTAGCCCTGGGTGGCGCCGTACAGGCTGGGGTGGACGTCCTCGCCGCCCATGATGATGGCGTCCGCGTGCTGGGCGCGCAGGGCGGCGCCCTCGGCACCATCTTCCTGCGCGTACTCGCGGATGACGTTCCAGTTCGGCAGCGCGGCCTCAAGGAGACGATCCCACAGTCGCATGCAGATGTTGTTGTATGCCTCGTCCCCCGGGCGTGCCGGCAGGACGTTGGAAATCAACAACGTCGGCCTGTGGGAATTCATGACTACATAATGACAGGCCACGGCGCGGTGCCCTACGGGCGTCCACGCCGTGGCCAATTGTGACAACGGGACCGGGGTCTGGCAACGGCCTCTCAACCTCTGGCGGCGGTGCCCACCGCGTCGTCCAGAACCGGAATATCAATCCCGGACAACACACGCGTTCACTTGGCGTCGCCGTGGAAGAAACCGCTCACCTTCTCCTTCACACCAGCGACGAACGTCTCGTGTTTTTCCTTGAGGTCGGCGACGCGGTCTTTCCGCGCCGTCTCCACCTCCTCCCGGCGCTGTTCGCGCAACGCCTTGCGGGCCGCTTCGTCCGCCGCCTCGATGGCTGCGGCTTCGGCCTCGATCTCAGAGATCGTCTCCTGCAGTGAACGGCGGATGACGGCGCCACCGAGACGCGCCACCTCGCCGTTGAGCAGCTCAACATTGTCCTCAGTGGTCTGAAGGACAACGACATTCGATCCCGGAACCATGCGCGAGGCCACCTCGGACAGCGCGAACTCGTGCGCATCCGCACGCGCCAGGTCTGCGGTGGATCCGGCGAGCGCGCCCACACCCCACCCCAGCAGCATGCCAATGGGGCCGGCCAGGGCGCCAATGACCAGACCAATCACCGAACCAGTTCCGAAGCCGAAAGAGGATGCGGAGTCACTGGCCTCAGGAATGGATACGTGCCCCGAATCGTCCACTTCGACGATCGCGCCGGACACGATGCCGAGTCGGTCGGCCTGGGCAGTCAACTTGGAGAACGCCTCGTAGGACTGCGCGGTTGTCGGGAAACTTGCGATTGCAATATAATCAGTCATTGTCTCTCCATTCTCGGGATTATGTGCAACGACCATTTCAGTCTAACTCCCCCTATGGCGATAACTCAATACTTCTCACTGAATCACGAAGTCCTCCCCGCGCCGTACCCGTCCCGTGCACGGCGCAAGGCGGGGGCCCCGTGTCAGGGGTAAGACGAGCCCCTCCCCCGCTTCGAACGCCTCGAGCCCGGCCAGGAGGCGTTCCTTGTCCTGGTCCGGCGCCCAGCTGATCTCGATCGAATTGCGCGCGATTCGCGCTAGGGCGGAGCAGTCCAATCCGAAGCGCTCGGCGAGGGCGAAGTAGTAGTCGGCGATGTAGCCACCGAAGTAAGCGGGGTCGTCGGAGTCCAGGCCCACGCCGATGAACATGTCCTTGTAGGGCAGCCAGCCTGCAGCGTCTCGAGGGCAGCCTGCGCGCTCACATCGCACAGGAAACACAGGATCAGGTCGACGAAAGGCCCGACTCGCGCGCCTCGACGACGGCGCGGTAGTAGCCGCGAATGACCGTCTCAATCGAAATGCCGCGCGAGGTGTGGGCCTGAGGTCGTTGAACTGGTAGGTGGCCTGAACCTCCTCAACGGTGCTTTGACCGATGTCGACGCCGTTCTTACGGGCGAGGGCCAGCTTCAGATCGGGTTCGAGGGTGCCTTCCAGGTGCAGGTGCAGCTCGGCCTTGGGTAGGCCGAACGCAAAGTCGCGGGTCACGTCAGTGCTCATGTGACCTCCACAGATAACGGGGCGGGTATCGCGGAACAATTGTCCCACTCCACCCGCCCCGCGCTCACGGAGGCCATATTGCGAACGAGGACGATGCTCACGCCCCGCTGCGTGTGTCAGGCTACTGGGCTCAGGCCAGCGCCCCCATCGGGTCCCAGGCCGGCAGGTGCAGCGGTTCCTCGGTGATGACCGCGCGCAGCTCGGCGGGCAGGTCGTCCACGTGCACAGCCACCTCAAACACGTTGGCGTCGAACCAGACGGCGTCCATCGTGAAGAAGCCCTTCTCACCGGGCTCCTCGCCCCAGGAGTTCTCGACGCGGAAGCGGCGGGCGTTGCCCTCCTCGTCGATGTCGACACCCGTGAAGAGCATCGCGTGGTTCATCGCGGACTCGCCCGTGTTGACACGCTGCTCCTTCGAGGTGGAGAAGTCCACGCCGAAGAGGTTGTCGAAGTCGTAGAGGCCCTCGACGAACAGGCCGGAGGCGCGGTCGGACTGCTGGTCGCAGTCAGCGCCGAACCAGACGGCGCGGCCCGAGGCCAGGATGGAGGCCGTGATCTCACGGATCTGCTCGACGGGGGTGTTCACGTAGAGGATCGGCCGCCCGCCCACGACGTTGCCCATGTGGTCGACCGTCAGGGTGTGGCCCTTGGGGTGCTCGGCGCGCGGGTCATCGACGAGGCACACGTACTGCGTGAGGTCCACGTCCACGTAGCGCTCGTAGAACTCGCGCGGGGTGAGGACGCCGTCGCGGTGGAACTCGCCCTTGTCGTCGCGCCACTCCCACTCGAACGAGGCCGGGGGCTCGCCCAGGCAGATGACGAGGATCCGCCACACGTCGGCCAGCGCGGCCTCCTTGACCTCGAGGATCTCCTCCTCGGAGGCGCCGGCCTCGACGAGGGAACGCAGCTCGAGGGCGGTGCGGCGCAGGACGACCTTCAGGCGGGCGTTCATGGGGGCGGTGTGGCCGGAGGACTCGGTCTCGGGCATCGCGACCTTGGGGACGAGGCCATGCTTGAGATAGAGGGACACCGCCATGTCCCACTGACCACCGTCGGAGAGAACGTCACCGAGCAGGAACTGCAGCAGGCGGCCGTCGAGGTCCTCGGTCTTCGCGGTCGCGATGACATCGGTGAGGAAGAAGTTGGCACGCTCAAACTTGTCCCAGAACAGTACGTAGTTCTGCGAGAATTCGAAGTCCTTGAGGCCCAGGCGGGTGCGCGCGGTCGAGCGCAGCAGGTTCAGGGAGGAGAAGAGCCAGCAGCGGCCGGACTTCTTCTGCGACGTCACCTTCCAGTCATCCACCTTGTGGGACACGACCGTGGGGGTGGCGACCACCTTGGCACGGTCGAAGGCGACCGGCTCGACGCCGGCGTGGGCGACGGCGTTGCGTGCGACCGCGCGGGCGGAGTCTGAGGATGCGTGCAGGGAGGCGACGAATTCGTCGGTGATTTCGTGTGCCATGGGACGGCGCGTTCCTTTCAATCGAGATTCATTCTCTATAAGGATACGCTTTTCGTAGTGACGCAGACGACTCAACTCCGTTTAGAATGAGTGTTATTCATGTTCAGTGAATGCGAAGGAGCATCAATGTTGGACCGGAGTGCATCGGGGCGCGAGATCGTTTTACAGGCCGGGGACTACGAGGCGCGGATCGTCACCGTCGGAGCCGGGCTGGCTGGCCTGCGCTACCGCGGGCACGAGCTCATTGTCTCCCACGCCGTGAACGAGTGCCCCCCGGGATACCTGGGCAAGGTGCTGATGCCATGGCCGAATCGCGTCGCAGGTGGCTCCTACTCGTGGGAGGGAAGCTCCTACAACCTTCCCGTCGACGAGCCCGCTTTCGGGACTGCGCTCCACGGCTTTGTGGCCTTCCAGGAGTGGGAGATCGCCGAGGCCGACTCTTCCTCTGTCCTCCTGCGCACCCTCATTGCAGCGCGCTATTCCTACCCATGGACGCTTCTCGCGCACGCGCGCTACAGCCTGGACGCGGACGCGGGTCTCACCGTCGAGCTGTCGGCGACGAACATCGGAGAGGGCACAGCCCCCTACGGCGTCGGCTTCCACCCATACCTGGCCGTCGACAGCGTCAAGGCGGATGATCTGGAGCTGGAGAATCCCGCCGCCATCATCTACGAGGCCGACGCATCCATGATCCCGGTGGCCGCCCACGATGTGGCCTCCTTCGGGCTGGACTTCCGCTCCCCCGCCATCATCGGCGCCTCCCAACTGGACCACGCCTTCGCAGGCCTTCCCGAGGGCACATGGGCTGTGACGCTGCGCGACCCGTCTTCTGGCGTGGGCGTGTCACTGTCCTCGGATGCGCGCTGGCTGCAGGTTTACTCGGCCGACTACATCGACCGTGTGGGCGTGGCCGTCGAGCCGATGAGCTGCCCGCCCAACGCCTTCAACTCCGGCACGGACGTGATCGCCCTGAACGCGGGCGAGACCCACACGCTAAGCGCGCGGATTACCGTGACACTGGCCAGTAACTGACAAATGCATGATAGAGTGACTATACCGTTCCAGTTACGAGGAGGTAACAACAATGTCACAAGAGCATAAGTTCTTAATTTCAATGACAATTCTCGACCACCTGGGACGACAACTCTATCGCAACTTTATCACCGTAATCGGTGAAGCCATTTCGAACGCATGGGATGCTGACGCACAGAATGTATGGATCGAACTAGACCGTTCTACTCAAACGCTATCAATCCTCGACGACGGACACGGAATGTCCTCTAAGGACCTCGACGATAAGTTTCTCAAGATAGGATATACAAAACGAGGTCGCGAGGGAACAGAGCGACACAGTGCAACAGGGCGTCCATACATCGGCGCTAAAGGAATCGGGAAACTAGCATTACTATCCTGCGCAGACACAATTTCCATTGCTTCAAAAACAACATCCACAGGGCCCACCGGATGCCTAATTAGCAACATTGAACTAGACCAAGCTATTACGAATGATCTAACAACTGAAGAAGTTATACTCAGCGACGCAATCCCTCAAGCTTACAAACTACTTGACACACTGCCAAGTAATAGCGGAACCGCACTGATCCTTAATGGCATGAGAACCGCCAATTCGGGTGATGAATTCCTACGATCTTCAATTGCTCAGGGCTTCCGATTTTCATTGATCGATCCAGAATTTCACATCTACTACAACAAAGTAGAAGTCACGGTACAGGATCTAGGAAAGCTGATCTCTAAAACACAGTTTGCCTGGCTATTTCCTGGCACAAAGGACGATTTTACAGATCAGTTAGATCACGCTATTGAAAGATGTCGGAATACAGTGCCAGAAAAGGAGTATACAATACCGATCACTGTATTGCATACTAATAGCGCAGGAGCAGAAAACGATCCAGCAGTTGACGATATTCAAATTACTGGATTTATAGCATCCACAAATAAGCCACGAGATCTACACATTTACGGAAGCGACGAGCGCGCCACTCTTGACCTATTTGTCAATGGACGCATCAGGGAACGAAACATCCTCCAGCACATTCCATCATCAAGAGTGCCTGAACAATACATCTATGGCCAGATTCATGTAAACGGTCTCGATCGCGCCGGTACCGACCCCTTTACATCAGCTCGTGAACAGGTGATAGCGAATGACCCCATTTATCGAGCTGTCCTTGCTGAACTTAAGTTAATCCTCAAGAACATATACGACCACTGGGACATCATGCGTATACAACTCAAAGAGGAAGGTGACCCAACGACTAAGAATGCATCAAAGGATACCCGCGCGGCCGACCAGCTCGCCAAAGCAACCATGAAACAGATTCGCGACAAGTTTCCAGTTATGGAACGAGAATACTGGGACAAAACACTAAATGAACTTGTTGATCGCGCATCACTCAATTCAAGATTTTATACACGCGCTTTTTTCGCAGAAAACCTGCTGCGACACATACTCATCGACGCCGGTTATCAGCACAGATCTGACTATCCAACTCACATTCAGCAACTTTTATACGAGGATCCGAACCCAACAACACCAAATTCGAATATGATCACTGGCCATTCCTCAAACGTTCAACAACACAAAGGTTCAATTTGGAAGAATATTGTACAGAAAACCCGCACCAAGGAAGCTAAGCAAGGATATAGCGGTCGAACTAGTATACGTCACACGATAAGTGATTTGGACTACCTACTTCTTAGCGATCTTCTAAGATTTGCCGACAAGACCAATAGCAATGGTCTTTCATTCAGAGCTGTCGCACCCGAATCCACTCGCAATATCGACAAAATACTTTGTCTGCGCAACATCATCATGCACTGCTGCACCCTAACTAAGTATGGACGCCAAGAATTTATGCGCCTATACGAGCATCTGATTGAAGAAATGATTGAGTTCGCAACAAGTGAATAATCCTTCAGCACTTTTTACATAGCTTGAGCACATCAGCCTATCAGCATTGGAATACTTTACCTACTAATTGACCGAAGACTGGAGGAACAGCATTCCCAATGAGACGACCGACATTTTCCAGGGTTATCTTCTCGTCCGGTCCAGTGAAGATAAAGTCCTTCGGGAATCCCTGAAGGATCGCGGCTTCGCGCAGGGTGAGGCCGCGATCCTGGGTCGGGTGCGTAAAGCGTCCCGCACCGGTGTTATACGGCTGCGTCGTGATTGTCGGCGACGGCTCATCAGAACGCATACGTCCATAGAAAGACCCAAAGTTCGCATTCACATCACGAATCTGACACGGCAGCCGCAACTCCATCGGCCAATCCTGCCATGTTCCTCCCGGGCGAGAATGCTGTGCCCTCTTCAGATTCATCGGGGACAGGCGGCGCGCATAGTGTAGAGGGTCTTGGGGGTCATGCTCCCCCGATGCTAACCGCGGTAGCGTTCCAATCGCATTTTCCACTGTCACGTACTCATCGGGTGTATGCGTGGGCTTTGGTAGCTTCGGTTCAGCAGCCAGCGCTCCAACAAGAACGAGACGGCGACGCTTCTGAGGAAGACCAAAGTCAGGGCCGTACAGAACCCCGTAGTCGACTGAGTATCCTTCCCCCTCAAGAGTCTGGACAAAACGCTCAAACATCGCATCCCGCGCGAGCAAAGGAACATTTTCCATCGTCACATAGTCAGGATGTGTCTCGCGCACAAGGCGCCCGAATTCATCGAGCAGGCGCCAGTTCTTGTCCTGAGAAGGATCTTTTCCCCGTCTTTGGCTGGAAAAAGGTTGACACGGGGCACATCCGGCGAGGAGGCGAAGTGTGCCTTCCCCCCACAGCTCGTTCAGCGTCTCTGCAGTCACGTCAACCACCGACGCCTCGATGAACTGAGCGTTCAGATTGTGCTCATAGGGGTACTTGCAGCGGCGCTCAAGATCGATACCAGCAACAACCTCGATACCTGCCTGCTGCAAACCGAGAGACAGACCGCCTGTTCCACAGAACAGATCGATCGCGCGAATATTCGACACAGCGCACTCCCCTTCCGATCACAGCCCGATAATGCCGGCATTATCCTACCCCGGCACACCATCAGTTGAAGGTAGCAGGCAAGAGTTGGAGTGGCTAGAGACGTATCACTCTTGCAAGTGGCTAATACTTCCCCGCGGCGGCGCGGATGAGCGTGAGTGCGACCGCGCCGGCCGTGGAGGAACGCAGAACGTTGCCTCCCAACCCAATCGTGCGGGCACCGGCGTCCACCAGCTGCGCCGTCTCCTCGGCTCCGATGCCACCCTCGGGGCCCACGATGAGAGCAATGCGGGCGGGAAGAGCCCCATCCGTGGACGCTTCCTGGACCTGAGCGAGCACAGCCCCGAGCGAATCCGTGGCCTCCTCGTGGCAGACGAAGGCCACCCCGGCCTCGCCGATCAGGGAGGCGACCCAGGAGGCGAGCTCGCGGCTATCCTTGACGTCCTCAACAACCGGGACGTAGGCGCGTCGGGACTGCTTGGCGGCCGAGCGGGCCACACCCTCCCACTTCGCGCGCCCCTTCTCGGCCTTCGGGCCCTTCCACTGGACGATCGCGCGCTGCGATGCCCAGGGAATCACCCGGTCGATGCCGATCTCCGTGCAGATCTCGACGGCGGCCTCGTCGCGCCCACCCTTGGCGAGCGCCTGAACGAGGATCACCTCGGGATTCGGGGCATCCTCGCGCACGAGCTCACGCACGATGAGGGACAGCGAGGCCTTATCGCTCCCGTTCACCTCACACGTCGCGCGCGCTCCGTCGCCGTCGACGACGTCGACCCACTCCCCCGCGCCGATGCGGCGCACGGAGGCTGCGTGACGCCCCTCGGCTCCCCCAAGGGTCGCACTGTCCCCCACGGACAGGGACTCAAGGGACGGGGTCAGGTCCTCAGCGAGGAAAACGGGCAGCGTCACGGTGCATCACCCCATGAAGGTGTCACGGAGCTTGTCAAAGAACGAGGCCTGCTGACGATGGGGCTCCACGCGGACCTCGCCGCGCACCTTCGCCAGCTCCTCGAGCAGCTCGCGCGACTTGTCGTCGAGTTTCTTGGGGATCTGAACGTCCACGTGCACGTGCATCGAGCCGCGGCCCGAGCGCTGCAGGTGGCCGACACCCAGGCCCTCCAGAACGATGTCGTCGTTGGGCTGCGTGCCCGGATTAATCGTCACGGTCTTCTTACCGTCGAGAGTCTCGAGCTCAAACTCCGTGCCCAGCGCTGCCGTGGTCATCGGGATCGTGATCCACGTGTGCAGGTCGTCGCCTCGGCGATCGAACACGGGGTGCTTCTTCTCGCGAATCAGCAGGTACAGGTCGCCGTTCGGGCCGCCGCCCGGGCCGACCTCGGCCTCGCCGCTGACGCGGATCTGGGTACCCTCGCTGGCACCGGCCGGGATGTTGATGTTGAGGGTGCGGCGAGTACGCACGCGGCCCGCTCCCGAGCACTCGGCACACGGGGTCGCGATCGTGTTGCCGTATCCCTGACACGACGGGCAGGGCGCCTGCGTCTGCATACGGCCGAAGAGCGAGTTCTGAATCTGGGTGACAAAGCCCGAGCCGTGGCAGGTGGTGCACTGCACGGGCGACGTGCCCGGCTGGCACATCGAGCCGTTGCAGGCGTCGCACAGGACGTGGGTGTCGAAAGAGACCTCCTTGGCGGCACCGAAGGCGGCGTCCTCCAGGGTAAGGTCGACGGTTACCTGCTTATCCTTGCCGCGACGCACGCGGGAAGCCGGGCCAGCAGCCGAGGCACCAAAGCCGCCGCTGAACATGGCCTCGAAGATATCGGAGAATCCACCGAAGCCGGCGCCCGCACCCGCGCCACCGCCGCGCAGAGCATCAGGACCACCAATGTCGTACATCTGACGCTTCTCGGGATCCGAGAGCGTCTCGTAGGCGACGGACAGCTCCTTGAAGGCTTCCTCGGAGTCGGCTCCCGCGTAGTCGGGGTGAAGCTTTCGCGCGAGCTTGCGGTAGGCCTTCTTAATCTCGTCCTGGCTGGCGTCACGGGCGACACCGAGAACCTCGTAGTAGTCTCTCACGGCTGTTCTTTCTTCTCGTGGGGGATGTTCATCAACGTCTGTGGGGCGACATTAGTCGCCGTGCTGGGAGGCGAGATAGCGTGACAGGTAGGCGGCGACTGCTCGCACGGAGCTCATGGTGCGCGCGTAATCCATGCGCATGGGGCCAACGATGCCGAGGTGCGCTGATCCGACGGAGTCGTCGGCGCCGGCACGGTACGTGCCCGTGACGACGGCGGCTTCCGCCAGGCCGTCGTGGGGATTCTCGGCGCCGATACTCACGTGCACGTCAGCGCCCGGGTCGGCCTCAGCAAAGAGACGCATGAGGACAACCTGTTCCTCGAGAGCGTCGAGGACGGGGGCAATGTCGTGAAAGTCGAGGGCTCCGCGGGCCAGGTTCGCGGCACCCGCGACAACGATCTTCGACTCGCTCTGCCCGCTCAGGACGTCCGTGAGGGCCGAACCGATCGCAGCGACCGTCCCCACCAGATCGGGCCGGGCCGAGGCCGTGGCCTCGTCAACGCAGGCCTGCGCGGTCGTAGAGGTCGCACCGTCGCAGTGCTGACGCAGGTGTTCGCGCACCTCGCGCAGCTGTCCATCATCGAGGGGCGCGTGAAGAGTGAGGCTGCGCTCCCCGACCTCGCCGTCCGTGGTGATGACGACGACGAGGACGCGACCGGGAGCCAGAGCGATAACCTCGAGGTGCTTGAGAACGCGCACGCGCGCCCCCGGGTACTGCACGAGGGCCACCTGATGCGTGACCTGGGCAAGGAGACGAACGGAGCGCTCCACGACGTCGTCGATATCGACGGACTCGGCCAGGAAGGTCTCGAGGGCGTGGCGTTCCGGCCCGCTCATTGGCTTGAGTTCGGCGAGTCGATCGACGAACACGCGGTAGCCGCGGTCGGTCGGCACACGCCCCGCCGAGGTGTGGGGCTGATAGATGAGGCCGGCTTCCTCCAGCACCGCCATGTCGTTGCGGATGGTCGCGGATGAGACGCCGAGGCCTCCGGCGGCGATGGCCTTAGAGCCGACGGGTTCACGGGTGGCCACGTACTGGGTGACGATGGCGCGCAGGACGTCAAGCCTGCGGTTTTGTGCGCTGTTGCGTGTCATGCCATCTCCTCCCGTTCTGGCACTCCTACTTCCTGAGTGCCAATGCTACTCCTCGCAGCCAATCGGGGGCGACACGAGGGCCGCGCCAGGTGTGCGCCGAGCGCGAACCTCACACTGGGCTGACGGCAGTCATTGCGCCCAGGGCACGGTCACGAAGTCGATGAGCTCCTCGACCCGCCCCAGCAACGCCGGCTCGAGGTCGCGGTAGGTGCGCACGGTCGACAGGATCCGCTTCCACCCCATGGCGATGTCACGCTGGTCGGCGTGCGGCCAGCCGAGGGCCTCGAGGGTTCCATGCTTGATATCGGTGCCGCGTGGAACGTCGGGCCAGCGCTCGAGGCCGACGCTGGCGGGCTTCACCGCCTGCCAGATGTCAACGAACGGGTGGCCGAGGACGAGGACCGCACCCGGCCAACGCGCGGACACTGCCTCGGCGATGCGCGACTCCTTCGAACCGGGAACCATGTGGTCGACGAGAACGCCCGCACGCGCAGTGTCCGTCGGATCGAAAACCTCCAGGATCGCCTCAAGGTTGTCAACGCCTTCGAGAAGCTGCACGGCGATCCCGGCTTCGGCCAGGTCCTCGCCCCACACGTGCTGGACGAGCTCCGCGTCGTGGCGCCCCTCGACCCAGATGCGCGAGCGCTTGGCAACCTTAGGCCCGCTCGACGCGGGAGCGAAAGATCCGGAGTTGGTGATGCGCCGCCCCGACGCGCTCACCTGAGCACCCGGCGAGGCCTGGGCGGAGGCAGGGCGCGGAGGCAGCGCCTCGATGGGGCGCCCCTCGAGCCAGAAGCCGGGGCCGAGCGGGAAGGATCGACGCACGCCTCGACGATCTTCGAGTTCAACGAGGTGAATACCGCCAGACTTCTCCACGCGCGTCACTGCGCCAACCCAGCCCGAGGCCACGTCTTCGAGGACCATGCCGATCTCGACATGGACGGCCTGCGAACGCGGACGCCGCGCTCCCGGCCCGTCGCGGTGCGGGTCGTGGGCGAAAATGTTGCGGCCGTAGGGGTCTGAGCTATTCACCCGGCATACTCTAGCGGCAGGAGAATCAGTGCAGGCTCACGACACGAATGAGCATCGACACGAGAGCGGCCAGGATCCACGAGGAGACCGAGCCGATCAGGAACTCTTCGGCCTTCTCGCCCGTCGAGTCCTGCGAGATCTCGGGGAATCGAATGACACCCTTGGCAGCAACGACAGCCGCGATCGCAACCTCTGCGCCAGCACCGGCCAGGACGATGATGAGCAGACGCTCAAGCGGACCGATCCACCGCCCGCCACGCAGAGCCGTCACACCCTCTTCCTCCGCCTGCGCGCCCAAGACGGGTAGTGCACCGGAGATGACGTCGGGTTCCGCAGACTCCTCCGCGTCCTCTTCGCCGCCTTCCGCGTCCACCACCGGCATCGCTGGAAGAACGGGAGCATTGATCCACCCGGGCACGGGAGCGGAGGCACGGCCGCGCGCGCACTGCAGGATCGCCGTGATCAGGTGATTCACAGGACCCGTCACCAGGAAGAGAACCGCGATGATCAGGTCAATGGGGCGCCCTGAGCGCAGCGACAGCAGAGGGAAGTTCAACGGATCCAGGCTCAGCAGGGCAACAAAGCCAACGGATGCCAATGCCCAGCGAGCGAGAACGCCGCGCGCCGACGGATCGACGAGGTCCCAAGCGAACCACACGAGCGCGAGAGTCGCGCCGATCGCATTCGCAACGGCACTCACTCCCAGGATGAACCAGGAGTAGCAGATCACTGCGAGGAGCAGCGTCAGAAAGAGCGACAGACGTCGCGACCAGCGGCGCGGGTCAGAGGTGAGAAGTACGGTCAGCTCCGAGGCGGCGATGCCCAGGAGAAGAACTTCATGCACGAGCAGCCTCCGCGATGATGAGTGAAGACTGAATGAGACCCGCCCCCGTGCCCCGGGCAAAGTCCGAAATGGCCTGCTGCGACAGCTTCTCGACGCGGGCGATCTCCACCTGCGTCTTACCCAGCAGCAGCGAGGCCGTGATGCGGCGATGACGCGCCGACAGCTTGAGAATCGAATGATCGCGCAGGCTCAGCATGGCGTTGATGCAGGTCTGGCAGTGCGAGGAGAACTCGGATTCAACGGACGCGTGCGCCATGAACCACGTGCGGATGAACGGATTGGAGGAATCCTGCACATCGTGCGCGCGATTGATCGCGGCGCGGGCCGCCCACCACGCAGATCCGTCCTGAAGAGCTGCCGATTCTGCGCCGCGACCACGGGCCGGCGCCTGGCGATGCACGCCCGACGCAAACTCCTCAATCCGACCGGCACCAATGCCGAAGCGCAGCTGGAGCTGCGGGGGAAGGAGAAGCTGCGCGCGCAGCGTCAGGAGGAGAGCATCCTCGAGCGTGTAGGCAACCGCCTGGAACTCGTCGCCCACCGTCGGGTACGGAGCCTGCAGGAGAGCCAGCCCCTCACTGGCCCGCTCCAAGGCTGCTTCAAAGATTCTCTGAGCGTCTGCACGATTGGTCAACGTACGAGAGCCCACGATGTCAGCAATGACAGCGTATCGCAGAGTCACAATACCACACTTTTCCTTGTATCTGACCCTCCACAAGCCCTCTCAAGGAGACGGCCAGCAGACAGCACGGCTTCACATGACATACCTAGGCAAACATATTTCAACCATGATGTCAACAGTATTGCCACGTAATCCAAGCTTGTCACATTCACAGTACCCAATCACTTATGAACACCCCACAAAAGCATCCACACTTTTGCTTGTATCAAACTATATACAAGCGACATCGCGGTACTTAGTGGAGCAAACGATCGTTTACCACCGCATGCAGATTACGGAGCACTGCCACGAAAAACGACTCAATACCCCATCAATTCACGGGTCACATAGTCGGCGAGCAGCCGGCCGCGCAGCGTGAGAATCGCTCGTCCCCTGAGCGCGGCGGCACCATCAATGAGGCCGTCCGCGACGAGCGCGGCAACACGCCCACCAGAGACCGCGCCAGCCCCCAGAGCTGCCCCGGCCTCGTCCGCCTGCCGAGTCCCTGGCAGGCCGACCAACTCGATCCCCTCGGACGTGCGCACACCCAGCATGACGCGTTCAAGCTCGCGCGTATCCTCGTCCAAGATCTCGCCCGCGTAGGCGGGGGAACGCCCATCGCGCAGTCGAGCGGCGTACGCTGCGGGGTTCTTGACGTTCCACCAGCGCATACGTCCCACGTGGGAATGTGCACCGGGGCCCAGGCCCCACCAGTCCCAATCGCGCCAGTAGGCAAGGTTGTGCGCCGACGCGTGCGCGTAGAACGTGGACGGGCGACCCGAGGCCAGGTCAGCGTCGGTCGCGCGCGCGAAATTGGAGATCTCGTACCAGGCATACCCGGCCTCGCCGAGGAGAGCATCGGCCAGCTCGTACTTGGCGGCCTCGTCGTCCGGATCAGGGGTCGGGAGTTCTCCCCTGGCGACCTGCGCGCCCATCTTGGTTCCCTCCTCGACGACGAGGGCGTAGGCGCTGATGTGGTCGGTTTCGTAGGACAGGGCGGCGCGCAGAGACGTCTCCCAGTCGGCGAGGCTCTCCCCTGGCGTGCCGTAGATGAGGTCAACGGACGTCGACAGGCTCGCTTCCTTCGCCCACTGGACGACGAGGGGCACCCGCTCCGGAGTGTGAGTGCGGTCGAGAGTCTTGAGGATCGCGGGGACCGCAGACTGCATGCCGAAAGAGACACGCGTAAAACCCGCGTCGGCCAGCTGCACCAGCCCCTCGCGCGTCACCGTGTCGGGATTGGCCTCGAGGGTCACCTCTGCACCGGGCGCGATGCCGATGCGATCACGCAGGCCCGTCAGGATCTCGGCGAGCTCGGCGGTGTCAAGCATCGTCGGAGTGCCTCCGCCAAAGAAAACGGTCTCAGCCTCGCGCGCGGGCAGCCCGGACTCAGCCATGACGCGGGCTGCCAGCGAGGCCTCGGCTAAGACCGACGGCGCATAGTCTCCCACCTGGGCGCCCGGGCCGAAGCCCACCGTGTACGTGTTGAAGTCGCAGTAGCCGCAGCGCACGCGACAAAACGGCACGTGCACATACAGGGAGAGAGGACGCTGGGCCTCCACCTCAACGAGGCCGGGGTCCAGAGCGCCGTCATCTGGCCAGCGCTGGCCGTCTGGCTGCGCGGGGCTCACGAGCACCCTCCCGCCAGCGAACAGGCGGCGCCGGACCTCATGGCGGACTCAGCCACGGGGACGGCGAATACCGACGATGTCGTGGGCATGGCGGCCCGCATCGATGCCTCGGGTCTCAAAGTGCGTGACAACGCGACCCTCGAAGCGCGGGGCAAATCCGCCGCGCTCCGGCTGCGGATCCTCCGGATCCGGACGCTCTCCCGCGTGCGGGTTCTCGAAGAGTTCGCAGGCTTCGATAACGTCGCGCATCTGCCAGGCGTAGTCGTCCCAGTCGGTAGCCAGGCGCCACACTCCCCCGTCGCGCAGCAGGCGCGCGACCTCACGCGCGAAGGAATCGGAGACGAGGCGACGCTTGCGATGCCGAGCCTTACGCCAGGGGTCGGGGAAGAAGGTCCAGACCTCGTCCAGGCACGCGTCCTCCAACATGATCGGCAGCGCCTGGGCGGCGTCGGCCTCGATGACGCGGATATTGTCCACGCCGGCCTCGACCGCCTTGGAGACGAGCTTCGCGATACCCGGAACCCAGACCTCGAGGGCCAGGAAGTTGCGCTCAGGATGAGCGGTAGCAGCGGCGACGATCTGTTCGCCCGTTCCCGAGCCGATCTCGAGCGTCACGGGTGCACTGCGCCCAAAGAGCTCGGCCAAATCGAGCGTGAAATCCTCCGCGACCGTCGTGTAGCCGACGCCGCGACGCGGCTCCACCACATAGCGATGCGCGTGGGCCTCCCACGTACGCACGAGGTTCGCGGGCAGCTCGCGCGTACGCCTCGTGAAAGACTTCGTGCGGCTCATGAAGACCGTACCCTCGGGGGCCTCACCCGGACGGCGATCCGCTCGCTGGCCGGCAGGAGTGCGGCCCTCCACGGCCTCGTTCATCTGATCCCCGCTCACTTCTTGCCCGTCGGAACGTCGGAGGTCAGAGCCGCGATGAAGGCTTCCTGCGGCACGTCGACACGGCCGATGGACTTCATGCGCTTCTTGCCTTCCTTCTGCTTCTCGAGCAGCTTGCGCTTACGGCTGATGTCGCCGCCGTAGCACTTGGCGAGCATATCCTTACGCAGGGCCTTAATGGTCTCGCGGGCGATGACGCGCGCGCCGACAGCGGCCTGGACCGGAATCTCGAACTGCTGACGGGGAATGAGTTCCTTCAGGCGCTTCGTCATGCGCTGGCCGTAGTTGTAGGCGCCGTCGCGGTGAACGATCGCGCTGAATGCATCGACGCGGTCACCGTTGAGCAGGATGTCGACCTTGACGAGGTCGGCGCTCTGCTCGCCGCTCTCCTGGTAGTCCAGGGAGGCGTAGCCCCGCGTGCGAGACTTGAGCTGATCGAAGAAGTCGAAGACGATCTCGGCGAGGGGCAGCTGGTAGTGCAGCTCCACACGGTCCTCGCTCAGGTAGTCCATACCCTGCATCGAGCCGCGGCGCTCCTGACACAGCTCCATGATGGTGCCCGTGAACTCGGTGGGCGTCAGGATCGTCGCGTTGACGACGGGCTCGCGCACCTCGGAAATCTTTCCTTCGGGGAACTCGCTCGGGTTGTCGACACGCACCTCGGTGCCGTCCTCCGTCACAACGCGGTAGACGACGTTCGGGGCGGTCGCGATGAGGTCGAGGTTGAACTCTCGCTCCAGACGCTCGCGGATAATCTCCAGGTGGAGCAGTCCGAGGAAGCCGCAGCGGAAGCCGAAGCCGAGGGCCGCGGAGGATTCGGGCTCGAAGGTCAGCGCGGCGTCGTTGAGCTGGAGGCGCTCGAGGGCGTCGCGCAGGTCCGGGAAGTCCGATCCGTCGACCGGGTAGATGCCGGAGAAGACCATCGGGTTCGGGTCGCGGTAGCCCTCGAGAGCCTCGGTTGCGCCGCGCACCTGGCTGGTGACGGTGTCGCCGACGCGAGACTGACGCACATCCTTCACGCCCGTGATCAGGTAGCCGACCTCGCCGGCACCGATACCCTCTTCAGGCTTCGGCTCGGGCGAGATAACGCCCAGCTCGAGGAGCTCGTGGGTGGCGCCCGTCGACATCATGCGCACGCGCTGACGGGTCGACAGCACGCCGTCGACGACACGTACGTAAGTGACGACGCCGCGGTACGTGTCGTACACGGAGTCGAAAATCATCGCGCGCGTCGGGGCGTCGGGGGTTCCCTCGGGGGCGGGGACAACCTCAACGATGCGGTCGAGGAGGTCCTCGACGCCCTCGCCGGTCTTGCCGGAGACCTTCAGGACCTCGCTCTCGTCGCAGCCGATCAGCTGAGCGACCTCGTGCGCATACTTTTCGGGCTGGGCGCCCGGCAGGTCGATCTTGTTGAGGACCGGGATGATCGCGAGGTCATTCTCGAGGGCCAGGTACAGGTTCGCGAGCGTCTGGGCCTCGATGCCCTGCGCAGCATCGATGAGGAGGACCGCACCCTCGCACGCCGCCAGGGAGCGGGAGACCTCGTACGTAAAGTCCACGTGACCGGGCGTGTCGATCATGTTGAGCGCGTAGGGGGTATCCTCGTGTGCCCACGGCATGCGCACCGCCTGGCTCTTGATCGTGATGCCACGCTCACGCTCGATATCCATACGATCGAGGTACTGGTCGCGCATCTCGCGCGCCTCGACGACGCCGGTCAGCTGGAGCATGCGGTCCGCGAGCGTCGACTTCCCATGATCGATATGGGCGATGATGCAGAAGTTACGGATCTGCCCCTGCGGGGTATGGGCCGGGCGAATCTGCGCCTGCTGCTCGGGCGTGGGGATGGGCACGTGAACCTCCGTGAAGTCGTTAACCTCCTTATCGTCCCATTGTCGTAGGCATTTGTGCCAGTTCAGGCGCGGGAAGTCGCGCACAGTGGCCACGCCTCACACCATATGTTCCCCTCCCTATTCCCCTCCTCCACTCTCTCCCCGCTCCGACTCCGCGAGAAGGGAGGCGGCCTCGCTGAAGTCGCATTCTTCCCAGTCATCGGGGTGGTCGTCTCGGAGCTTGCGGGCGATCGACATGGCCCGCCCCTCATCTCCGCGCAGCGTCGCGAGGGTCAGCAGGATCGTGCGAATACGGGCGGTCATCGGATCTCGATCCCCCAGGTACCTGCGGCAGTCCTCGGCCAGAACCGTCCAGAGGTCCTCACCCGCGTCCCGATCCCCGCCCATCCAGGTGTTACGCGCGATCTCGTTGCGCAGCCGCAGGACGCGCCAGTCACCGTGGTCCGCGACGGTCAGCAGAGCGTCCATGTTGCGCTCGTAGAGGGCAATGGCCTCGTCGTAGCAGCGATCAGCTGAGAGGACCTCGGCAAGGTTGTCGCGCACCGTCAGCAGCGTCATGTCGGACTCCTCGCGCTGTTCCTCCAACTCCGACAGGAGCTCGCGATACACGCGCGCAGCCTTTTTCCATTTGCCCGTGTACTTCCACGGCATCGCGGAGTTATTGCGGATGGCAATGGAGATCTCAGGGTCGAGACCTGGGCAGTGCTTCATGTCGGCCAGGAGAGCCGAGAACTTGCGGATCGCCATATCGTGCTGACCGAGAATGGCGAGCCAGTAGGCCTCCGAATTACGCATCATCAGGATCAGCGGATGGCAGCGCTCCAGGTACCTCTCCCCCAGCCGCGCAGCCTCGGCGGCCAGCTTCCGACACTGTCCGTAGGATCCGAGAGCCGCGTACCAGTCGATGCAGAGCTTGGCGGCCTCCAAACGCAGTTCGACGGGGGCATCATCATCTCGATATGCCTCCAAGCCATGCTCGAGCGCCTTATCCACCTTGCCCGCGGCCCCGCAGCGCACGGATTCATGGAGCGAGGACCGCGCCCTCGTCGCGCTCGTATTGTTCCCCTCGGGCATGCCACCCCCAGCCAGCGCATCCAGAGAAACAATCGGTCCGTGCATCGTTGCAGTCAACATCGTCGTCGCCTTTCTATTGTTGCGTGTTCACCTGCGAACAACGACAGAGTGACACCTCCTGTTATGAACTGTCACGCGCCATCACGAAGCCTGTGGATAACTCACGATCGTCGTAGGGCCCTGTGGATAAGACACGCTCCCCAACGCCTGCCGTATGCTGGTCCCATGAACTCAATCGTCAGGGGCATCATCAACTTCCTCATCGGCGTCATCTCCGGCGCCACAGAGGAGGCGCAGAAGAACACCACGACCACCAAGACGGGGCAGCGTCAGTCGACCAAGAAGTCGACTCCCAAGCCGCATTCGTCCTCGTCTTCTTCGGCGCATTCCGGCTCCCACCACCACTACGAGGATCCGGCGACCTCGAATCGCCCCAAGACCTCGATCCGAGAAGCGAGCATCGCCGACGCACTCGCCCACGCCTCGTACACGCCTGTCATGGACGGCGACGCGGATCCCGGCGAGGTCGTGTGGACCTGGGTGCCCTACCAGGAGGACGCCTCCGTCGGCAAGGATCGCCCGGCCGTCGTCATCGGCGCACAGGGCGAGGGCGTGTACCTCCTGCAGCTAACCAGCAAGGACCACACGCGCGACGCCGCCCAGGAGGCCGCCGCCGGACGCTACTGGCTCGACATCGGTGCGGGCGACTGGGACTCGAAGGGCCGCCCCTCCGAGGTGCGCCTCGACCGGGCCCTGTGGGTCAAGGCCACCGACGTGCGCCGCGAGGGCTCGATCCTGCCCAAGGCAACCTGGCAGCTCATCGTCGATGCCCTCGAGGAGCACTACCGCACTCACGGCGGCTGACAGCTCCGACACGTGACCGACCTTACGAGGCGCGAAAACGCCTCGGGGTATGACGAAAAGCCCCTGCCCTGGTATGATCGGTCGTTGGACTCCCGGCCTGGTCGGGCAGGGGGTCTGGTTAGGACCGTTTGCGGGTGTCCCCACGCCTAAGTCCCGGTCTTGACACAGCCCTCACCGACCCTGTCAGACATACATCAAGGAGAAATCCGACTGTGGCAAACATTAAGTCCCAGAAGAAGCGCATTCTGACCAACGAGAAGCGCCGCGTTCGTAACCAGTCCGTGAAGTCCGAGCTGAAGACCCTGGTCCGTCGGACCCGCGAGGCCGTTGAGGCCGGCGACAAGGAGAAGGCTCTCGCTGCACTGCGCGTTGCTTCGCGCAAGCTGGACGTCGCCGTCTCCAAGGGCGTCATCCACAAGAACCAGGCTGCGAACCGCAAGTCCAAGCTTGCTCGTCGCGTCGCCTCGCTCGGTGACTGAGCGCGAACGATAGTTTGACGTGAAGCGGGCCGCCCACTGGGCGGCCCGCTTTCGTATGCCGCTCCCCCGCGTGCTTCGTGCGAGTCGTCGGCACGCCCACCCCGACCACTCCCCCACGCTCCGCGCTGGGCGCACATAACGAAGCCCCGACCTCGTCGAAACGAGGCCGGGGCAAACATGATCGTTGAGCGCTTACTCGAGCTCGAAGGCGCCCGTGTAGAGCTGGTAGTACACGCCCTTCTGGGCGATCAGATCGTCGTGACTACCGCGCTCGATGATGCGGCCGTGGTCCAGGACCATGATCGCGTCCGAGTTGCGCACCGTCGAGAGGCGGTGGGCGATCACGAAGACCGTACGCCCCTCCATGAGGTTGTCCATGCCCTGCTGCACGAGGGCCTCGGTACGCGTGTCGATCGAGGAGGTCGCCTCATCGAGGATCATCGCCGGCGGATCGGCCACGGCGGCGCGCGCAATCGACAGGAGCTGAGCCTGCCCCTGCGAGAGGTTCGAGCCGTTGCCGGTCAGCATCGTGTCGTAGCCCTCGGGCAGTCGCCGGATGAAGGAGTCCGCGTTGGCCAGCTTCGCAGCGGCAATGCATTCCTCGTCAGTGGCATCCAGACGGCCGTAGCGGATGTTCTCCATGACCGTGCCCGTGAACAGCTTGACGTCCTGCAGGACGACGCCGAGGGAGCGACGCAGATCCGGCTTGTGGATCTTGTTGATGTTGATGCCGTCGTAGCGGATCTTGCCGTCGGCGATGTCGTAGAAGCGGTTGATCAGGTTGGTGATCGTCGTCTTACCGGCACCCGTGGCGCCCACGAAGGCGATCTTCTGGCCGGGCTTGGCCCACAGGGAGATGTCGTGCAGGATCTGCTTCTCGCCGTCGTAGGAGAAGTCGACGTCCTCCATGACCAGCTCGCCGCGCAGGCGCGTGTAGGTGACGGTGCCGTCGGCCTTGTGGGGGTGGCGCCACGCCCAGATTCCCGTGCGTTCCTCGGTCGGCTCGAGAGTGCCATCGGGCAGCTCGCGCGCACGCACGAGGGTCACGTAGCCCTCATCCTCCTCGGGCTCCTGGTCGATGAGGGCGAACACGCGGCCCGCGCCCGCCATACCCAAGGCGATCATCGGGACCTGCATCGACATCTGGCCGATCGTCTGCGAGAAGTTACGGACCATGCCCAGGAAGGACACAACCACGCCAACCGTGATGACGTCGACGCCAAAGAGGTGGATGTTCGGCGTCTGCTCCAGGATCATGACGCCGCCGACGATCGCGATAACCACGTACATGATGTTGCCGATGTTACCCAGGGCAGGCATCAGCACGTTGCCGTAGATGTTCGCCTTCTGCGAGGAGTCGAAGAGCTTCTGGTTGTACTCGACGAACTCGTCCTTGGCGTCCTGCTCGTGGTTGAAGACCTGGACGACCTTCTGACCGTCCATCATCTCTTCGATGAAGCCTTCTTCGTCGGCGAGATCGGCCTGCTGAGCCTTCATGAAGCGACCCGACAGCCCGCCGAGCTTTCCGGTCAGGAAGGCCATGAGAGCGCCCACGATGAGGACAACGAGGAAGAGCCACACGGAGTAGTAGAGCATCGTGCCGATCAGGACGATGATCGTCAAGCCCGACTGGATGAGCGTCGGGATGGACTGGCCGATGAGCTGACGGATCGCGTCCGTGTCGTTGGTGAAGGTCGACATGATCGCGCCGTGCGGGTGCGTATCGAAGAATCGCAGGGGCAGGCGCTCCATGGAGTCGAACATGTCGTCTCGCATGTGCTTGAGCGTTCCCTGGGTCACGATCGCCATGGCGCGGGTGTAGATGAAATTGCCGATGACGCCGGCGCTGAAGATGACGCCCATCGTGACGACGAGGCGCACCAGGGTGGCGCGCACCGCGTCGAAGCCGCTCTCCAGGCCTGGGGTCACGACGTTGTCGACGATCTGCTGCATGAAGATCGAGCCGACGGCCGAGGCCACGGCGGACGTAATGATGCACACGACGGTCAGGCTGATGCGCACCGGGTAGTGGCGGAACACGTAGGCCATGAGGCGGCCGAAGGGGCGTTCGATACCCTCGAGCTTCTCGCCGTCACTGTCAACGGGACGACCATGCATGCGTGCCATGTCAGGCCACCTCGCTTTCGCTCGCGGCGTTCTGGGAGTCGTAGATCTCGCGGTATTCTCCGCCCGCTGCCATCAGCTCCTCGTGGGTGCCGCGTTCCTTGATGCGACCGTCGTCGAGGACGATGATCTGGTCAGCGTGGCTGACCGACGACAGGCGCTGGGCGATGATGATCGTCGTCGTACCGGGAATCTCGGTCTCGAAGGCGCTTCGGATCAGCGAATCGGTCTTCGTGTCCACCGCGGAGGTGGAGTCGTCCAGGATGAGGATCTTCGGGTTCTTCAGCAGCGCTCGGGCAATGCACAGGCGCTGCTTCTGGCCGCCCGACACGTTGGTGCCGCCACGGGAAATGACATAGTCGTAGCCGCCGGGCAGCTGCTGGATGAACTCGTCGGCCTGCGCGAGCTTGCACGCGTGCTCAATCTGCTCGTCGGTCGCGTCCGGGTTGCCCCAGCGCATGTTGTCCTTGATTGTTCCGGAGAAGAGAACGTTCTTCTGCAGGACGACGGAAACCGCGTCACGCAGGGCGCTCAGGTCGTAGTCGCGCACGTCGCGACCGCCGACCTTCACGGACCCCTCGGAGACGTCGTAGAGGCGGCAGATCAGCTGGATGAGCGAGGTCTTGGAGGAGCCGGTGCCACCCACGATGCCGAGCGTCGATCCGGACTCGATGCGCAGGTCGATGTCGGACAGCGCGTTCTCTTCGGCGCTCTCGGAGTACTTGAAGGACACACTGTCAAAGACAACGGAGCCGTCCGGGACCTCGGTGGCGCCGTTGGCCGGGGAGGTGAGCGACGGGTCGTGGTTGAGGACCTCGGCGATACGGTGTGCGGACTCTGCGGCCATCGTTGTCATGACGAAGATGAAGGCGAGCATCAGCATGTGTGTCAGAATCTGGATGCCGTAGGTGATGAGGGCGGTCAGTCCGCCCTTCGTCAGCTCGGTCGCTCCCGAGTTGATGATGATCGAGGCGCCAACATAGTCGACGGCGACGATCGCAGCGAAGATGAAGAACATCATGACGGGGCTGTTGAGCGCGATAAGCTTCTCGGCGTTCGTGAAGTCCTTGCGCACGTCCTGCGAGGCGGCGCGGAACTTCGTGGTCTCGTGTTCCTCGGTGACGAAAGACTTGACCACGCGGATCGCTGCGACGTTCTCCTGCACCGAGTTGTTCAGCGCATCGTACTTCTTGAAGATGCGGCGGAAGATCGGGAAGGCGATGAGCACGATGGCCGCCAGGATGATGGCGAGAACCGGCACCATCCCGAGGAAGATGAGGGCCATCTGGACGTTGATGCGCCACGCCATGACGATCGAGAACACGATCATGAGGGGCACGCGTACCGCAATACGGATGAGCATACCGAAGGCGTTCTGAACGTTCGTGACGTCCGTCGTCATGCGCGTGACCAGCGAGGACGTGGAGAAGCGGTCGATGTCCGCAAACGAGAAGTCCTGGACCTTGAAGAAGAGGTCCTGACGGAGGTTTTTCGCCAGGCCCACCGAGGCGGTGGCGGCGTAACGCGCGGACAGGATGCCGCAGGCGAGCGACGCGAAGGCCAGTCCCGTGAGGATGAGGCCCAGGCGCATGACGGGACTCAGGGACACTC
Source organism: Xylanimonas cellulosilytica (assembly GCA_001072465.1). Taxonomy (GTDB): domain Bacteria; phylum Actinomycetota; class Actinomycetes; order Actinomycetales; family Actinomycetaceae; genus Pauljensenia. The sequence continues at coordinate 79,061 of JVKM01000015.1, forward strand.
CGTCGAGCGCATCCACCAGCGTGACCATGGTCAGCGGGATCAGGCACTCGAGGATGACCTCCCCGATGATGAACAGCGGGGTCAGGATCGCGGGTTTCCTGAACTCGCGCAGCCTCCCCACCAGCGTTCGAATCGTCTTCATGTATCTCCTCTTCGTTCCCTACGGGCTTCTCATAGACGAGGCCGGGGAGCGTATTCAGCGCCCGCGCAGCCTGCAGATGGTGATAAGTGCTTTTTCGATGGCGCGTTGCGGGTCCCGCGACGCACCCTTTGTTTCGGCATCAGCCGTGGCGATGGCTCCGAAGGCTCCTGCCAGCGAGGCGTCGGACCAGCCGCGCAGTTCACGCCGAGCTCGGTCCACCTGCCAGGGGGCCATCTTGAGGGCGGATGTGGATCCGCCGATCGAGACCTTCGCCATGGCGCGGAACTTCATGGCCAAAGCGGTCACAAGCAGCTGGGGCGCAATGCCGGTGGCAAACGCGTGACGCGCGAGCGTCAGGGCCTTCGCCGAGTTGCCAGCGACAGCCGCGTCCGCGACATCGTAGCCCGTTGCCTCGACGCGTCCGGCCTGGTAGCGCCGCACGTCCTCCAGCGTGATGCGTCCACTGACGTCGGAGAGCAGCTGGGCCAGGGCTCCGGCCATCGCGCGCGGGTCGTTACCCAGCGCATCGACGAGGGCCTGCTGGGCCTCGGTGTCCATCTGCCGGCGTGCGGCGCGCACGTCGGAGGCGATGAGAGCCAGCTTGTCGCGGTCGTTCTTGAGCGGTTCGGCGGGGATCACGGGCCATTTGGCTTTGGTGATCGTGTCGATGACCTTCTTGCCGCGGGCGTTGCCGCCGGGGTGGGCCAGGAACATCCACACGTCGGGCGCGGGGGCCGCGGCGTAGGCGATCAGATCGCTGGCGAGGGCGTCGCTCATGGTCTCCAGGTCCCGGATGATGACCATGCGGGATTCACCGAAGAGCGAGGGCGAGGCGATGACGTCGAGCTGTCCGGCCTGGTAGGTGGCCGCGTTGATGTCTGTACGCTCGAGGTTGGGGTCGGCCTCGTGGGCAAGGGCGCGCAGCTGGTCGAGGGCACGGTCGACGAGAAGGCCCTCGGGGCCTTTGATCAACACGATGGGTGCCAGCGTGATCTGGGCTGGCGCCGCCGGGCGCGAACCGCGTGCTGCCACGTCTTCCTGCCTTTCCGCTGAAACGGTAACTGTCTAAGTCTGCCACCGAGCGAGCTCATTTGCGTCCGTCTTTGCCGTGGGCGGACGCTAGTCGTGGCAGGTGTCACGACAGCTTGACGATGCGCCCTCAGTAGGTGTCTGCCCCGCTCATGGCCCTTGCTCATAGACGATTGGGGCTCCCCACCGTTTCCACGCACGCCAGGCAACCCATCCACCTCCGCAGCAGGCGTACACGCCCAAGATTGTCGAGGACCCGCCTGGCACGTGCACCCCGTTTCCGGGTAGGGAGGCGCACACGCGCGCTGCTCCCGCGATCCATGCGGTCGCCCACGAAGCAAGGACGGCACACGCCGAGGCGAGGCGAATACTCAGCGGGGAGATGAGCGCGCCCAAGAGCCCGGCGACGGTCGCGACCGGGACGGCGGGCTCGGCCATGACGTTGGCGGCGATCCCCCACACCGGCACGTTTCCGGAGAGCGACACGATGATCGGCGCGGTCGCCAGCTCCGCGAAGGCAGGCACGCACACCATTTCCACGAGGCGGCGAAGCGCCTTGCCCGCGCGCGTGTCCCCGCGTATTCGTCGGCGACAGCGCCGCACCAGCGCCGCGGAGGGGCCGACGACCGCGAGCGCGGCGAGCGCCGACAGGGCGAATCCGTAGGAACGGGAGGCCCAGGGGTCGATAAGGAGCGTGGCGATGACGACGGCGCAGAGGGCGGCGATGGATTGGCCCTCGCGTCCGAGGATGAGCCCGAGGGTGGCGACAGCTGCGACGCAGACGGAGCGCACGACGGATGGGTCTGGTCCGACGAGGATGAGGATTGTGCCCAGGACGAGGATGGTAGCCCCGAGGCGTAGGGCTTTTCGTGCGGGGACGACGAGGCTGACGGTGGCGAGGACGATGACGATGTGGGATCCGGAGACGGCAGTGAGGTGGGTGAGGGAGGTTTTCTTCATTGCGTCGGACAGGTCTGCGGGCATGGCGCGGTCGTCTCCGATCGCCATGCCGGGGACGAGCGAGCGTGCGTCCCTGGGCAGAGGCGCGCAGGCGTGGGCGAATGCCCGGTGGGTGGAGCGCATCCAGGTGGACAGGCCACCGGGTCTGGTGATGAGCTCGGCACGCCTGACACGTATGGTGCCCACCGATGGCGCGTCGGCGGCAAAGGCCGCGTCGAGGCTCCCCCAGACCTCGTAGACGTCGCCCCGCGCGGCGTCCCGCCACCCGGGCGCGCGCACGAGTGCGGTGGCGTTCGAGGGTTGCCACCCCTCCCCCACGGAGACGGCCTCGATGCGCGCGCGGGCGCTGCGTGTCGCGGAAAATCCGGACGAGGGCGGGGCCGGGTCGGCTTGGAGGACGATGCGCACGTGGATGGGGCCGGAGTCGAGGTGGGCGGGGTCGGCGTCGTAGTGTCGGCGGGCGGCGGATCCGACCGCGAGCGCGCAAGCGACGCACGCGAGGAGGAGTGCGAGGCCGAGGCGAGCGGACCGGGGCGGGGTGAGCGCGTGCCTGGGGGTCTTCCGGCCTCGTTGTGAGCGCGCGTAGGAGGTGGCGCATCCGAGTGCGACGAGGGCGCACGCTCCGATCAAGAGCCATGGCGCGGGTCGGCTTGTCGCCCACCAGGTGGCAGCCCATGTGGCGGCGGCTGCGGGCGCGAGTCGCAGGTCGATCATGCGAGGGGCGCATTGGGTGTCACTCATCCGCAGACACCCGGACGGATCTTCTCGATGAGGGATGGGCCGATTCCGGGCACGTCGTCGAGTTCTTCGACGGTGGACAGGCGAGGGTGGGTGGCCCGGTAGGAGATGATGCGCTGCGCGAGGGCTGGTCCGATGCCGGGAAGGGTCTGGAGCTCTGCCTCAGTGGCGGTGGCCAGTCGGACGCACGTCCCCGCGGGGGTGCCCGCCTCGGAGGCTACTGGTGGCGATTCCCCAACGACGCCGACCCGTATCTGTTCCCCGTCAACGAGGATGCGGGCGAGGTTGATCGATTCCAGGTCGGCCTCGGGCGTTGCGCCTCCGGCTGCCGTGATGGCGTCGATGACTCGGGAATAGGCGGGCAGAGTGAGTACTCCCGGGGATGCGACGGCGCCGGAGACGTAGACGACGACAGCGTCGGTGCGCTCCCCTGCTGATGCGGGTGCGGATGGGGACGGGCCTGTCGCGACTGCCGCGGCCTCGCTTTCTTCTCGCTCGGAGGAGGATTGGGCGAGAGCTTGGGAGTGCTCGCGTGCCTCTGCGTGCCTCCACACCCCCACGGCCGTGATCAGGATGACCACGACGATCAGCGCGGCTACGGTCGTTCCTCCGGGAAGGAGGCGGGCGACGCTCGGCTCGGGGGGTTCGTCATCCTCAGTGAGGGCGCTGTCGTACACGGCTTTCGTCAGCGCCGCCATGCGCCGACGAGCCAACCATCGTGACACGTTCATGCCCGCACGCTAACCCCGGCGAACGCCAGGAGCACACATGAAAACGAACCCCTGTGGATAACTGCGACGCGTGCGTGGGGGTTGTGGACGAATCCCACATCCGCCCCACCCCGCATAACTCGCCTGGGACCGCGGTCCCAGGGGATACTGTTCCGGTAACGTCGAAGTACAGTGGCGCACTGCGCCCAGAGCCGAAAGGCCACACCATGAGCGAGAACATCGAGGACCTCAAGGCGCAGCTCGCCGCGGCGGAAGCAGCCGCGAAGGCCGCCGAGGCTGAGGCCGCCCGCGCAAAGGCCGAAGCCCTGCGTCTCCAGCTTGAAGCAAAGGGCGGCTCGGCCGCAGACGCGCCTGCCGCCGCAGCCGAGGCCGAGGCCGAGACCCAGCAGGCGGAGGCCGCCCGCGCGACGGCCGACGAGCTGCGCACCCAGGTGGAGGCCGCCGAGGCCGCCCCCGCACCTGAGGTCCCCGCAGCCGAAGCGCCTGCCGCCCAGGCCGCCCCGGCCTCGTCCCCCGCTCCGAGCGGCGAGCTGTCGGCTTTCGCCACCCAGATCCAGGGCGCCTACTCCTGGGACGTCCCCGCCGTCACAATCGGCACGCTCATCGACAATGGCGCGCGCGTGCCCGGCGTGAGCGCCAAGATGCCGCTGCCCATGTTCAACCGCCACCTCCTGGTCGCCGGCGCGACGGGCACGGGCAAGACCCGTACCCTACAGCTCCTGGCAGAGGGCCTGTCCGCGAACGGCTCCTCCGTCCTCCTGTGCGACGTGAAGGGCGACCTGACGGGCCTGGCCGAGGCCGGCGTCAGCTCCGAGAAGCTCCTGAGCCGAACCGCGGCGAACGGTCAGGAGTGGGCCTCGTCCTCGTTCCCGATCGAGCTGCTGAGCCTGGGCGGTGCGGATTCGCAGTTCCCGGGTGTGCCCGTGCGCGCCCAGATCTCCGACTTCGGCCCAATCCTGCTCGCCCGCGCCCTCTCGCTGAACACCACGCAGGAGCAGGCCCTCCAGCTGATCTTCGCGTGGGCGGACGCCCAGGGCCTCGAGCTCATCGACCTGCCCGACCTGCGCGCCGTCATCTCCTTCCTGACCTCCGATGAGGGCAAGGACGAGCTGGCCACGATCGGCGGCGTCTCCAAGGCCACCGCCGGCGTCATCCTGCGTGCCCTGACCGCGCTCGAGTCCCAGGGCGGCGGCCAGTTCTTCGGTGCCCCCGGCTTCGACACGGCCGACCTCATGCGCATGGATTCCACTGGCCGCGGCATCATCTCCCTGCTCGGCGTCGGCGACATCTCGACGCGCCCGGCACTGGTCAGCGCCGTCATCATGTTCCTGCTCGCCAACCTCTTCTCCACGCTGCCCGAGGTCGGCGACGTCGAGCGCCCCAAGCTCGTGTTCTTCTTCGACGAGGCGCACCTGCTGTTTGCGGACGCCACCAAGGAGTTCGAGCGTCAGGTCGTCCAGACCGTTCGCCTCATCCGGTCCAAGGGCGTGGGTGTCGTCTTCGTGACGCAGACCCCCAAGGACATCCCCTCCGACGTCCTGGCCCAGCTCGGTTCGCGCATCCAGCACGGCCTGCGCGCCTCCACGCCGGACGACTTCAAGAAGCTCAAGGCCACGGTCCAGACCTTCCCGAAGACGTCCCTGGAGCTCGACGAGGTCCTCACGACCCTGGGCACCGGCGAGGCCGTCGTGACCGTCCTGGATCCGAAGGGTAACCCCACCCCGGTCACCCCGGTCGGCATCTGGGCACCCGCCTCCGTCATGGGCCCCGCGTCCGCCGACACGGTCGCGCGTATCAACCAGTCGAGCGTCATCATGGGCCGCTACCGCGATGCCGTGAACCCGGATTCGGCCGAGGAGAAGCTCGAGCGCCGCGCCGCCGAGGCCCAGGCCGCCCGCGAGGAAGCCATCGCCCAGGAGGAGGCCGCGAAGGAGGCCGAACGCCTGCAAAAGGAGGCTGAGAAGGAAGCCGAGCGCGCCGCCAAGGAGGCCGAGAAGGCCGCCGCCAAGGAAGAGGCCGCCCGCCAGAAGGAAATGGAGAAGCTGCGCCGCCAGGTCGAGAAGCAGCAGGAGAAGGAGGAGGCCGCCCGCCAGCGCGCCGCCGAACGCCGCACCCGCCAGGTCGAAAACGTCCTCGGGTCCGTCCTGCGCACCGCCGGCCGCGAGATCACGCGCTCCATCTTCGGTACGCGCAAGCGCTGACCCTTCCGATTTTTCGGCACGAGGCCGGGGCTGAGGACTCCTTCCGAGGGGACTCGGCCCCGGCCTCGTCTCACAGTGCGGCCATTGTGCCAAGAAACGGCAAAGTGGAGTAAGCTGCAACGCAATCGACCAACTTTCACGGGAGACTCTGATGCGTATCGGATTCATCGGAACGGGAGCCATGGCCCAGGCCATCGCTCGCGGTGCCGTCGCGTCCGGCGTCGATCCCGCAACCTTGGTCTTCTCCAACCGCACGGCCACCAAGGCCTGCGACCTCGCTGACGAACTCGGCGCGACCGCCGCGTCCTCGAACGCGTCCCTGGCCCGCCAGGCTGACATCGTCTTCCTGGCTGTCAAGCCCAAGGACCAGCGCGCGGTCATCAAGGAGATCTCCCCCATCGTGGTCGGTCGACCCGACGTCTGCGTCGTCTCCCTGGCGGCCGGACGCACCCTCGACCAGATCACCACCGACTTCGGCGCGGGCATCCCGCTCGTACGCGTCATGCCGAACGTCGCGGCCACCGTCGGGCAGTCCATGACCGCCCTGACTGCCGCGCGCGCCACCGACGCACAGGTAGCCACCGTCCGATCCCTCATGGATTCGGTGGGCCGCACCATCCTCATCGACGAGGACTATTTCCCCGTGTTCCAGGCCCTGGCCTCGTGCTCCCCGGCCTGGTATTTCCAGATTGTTGATTCGTTCGCCCGCGCTGGTCTCAAGCACGGCCTGTCCAAGGACAGCGCCGTTGAGATCGCCGCGCAGGCGATGGCGGGAGCTGCTGCTCTACTCCTCGCTGAGCGCGAGGCGGGCACGATCCCCGCCCAACTCATTGATCGGGTGACGAGCCCCGGCGGCACCACAATCGCAGGATTGCTGGCCGCCGAGGAAGGTGGTTTGTCGACCGCACTGGTAGGTGCCGTCGACGCATCCATCCACGCCGACTCCCATCTCGGCTGACACCACCTGCCGCACAGCGGCTTACCTCCCCCTTATTTTGCGCACCCGCGCACCCTCAACACAGGAACACACATGTTGCTCTTCAACGCAGTCGTGCTCTCCGTGCTCGTCATGCTGATCCTCAGCGTCGCACGCGTGCACGTCATCATCTCCCTCTTCATCGCCTCGCTCGTGGGCGGCCTGGTCGCCGGCATGGGCGTGTCCGGCACGATGGTCGCCTTCCAGGACGGCCTCGCCGGTGGCGCGAAGATCGCCCTGTCCTACGCGCTGCTCGGCGCGTTCGCCATGTCGGTCGCCCACTCCGGATTGCCGCGCCTGCTGGCGAACTGGATCATCAAGAAGCTGCGCAATGCCGACGAGTCAAACTCGGCGCGCGTGGCTCGCTCCGCCAAGTGGGGCATCCTCGGTGGCGTCCTCGTCATGGGCGTGATGAGCCAGAACCTCATCCCGATTCACATCGCGTTCATCCCGCTGCTGGTGCCCCCGCTCATCGGCGTCATGAACGAGCTGAAGATGGACCGCCGTCTGGTCGCCTGTGCGATCACCTTCGGCATCGTCACCACCTACATGTTCGTGCCGATCGGCTTCGGCCGTATCTTCCTGCACGACATTCTCTACAAGAACATCGAGGAAGCCGGCATGGCCGTCGAGGGCGTCGTCAACCCGATGGCCGCCATGGCGATCCCCGCAGCCTCGATGGCCGTGGGCTGTGCAATCGCCCTGCTTGTCTCCTACCGCAAGCCGCGCGAGTACGAGCAGCGCGAGACCTCCTTCAGCGCCACCGACGATAAGCCCGTCAACATGGTGAAGGTGTGGGCCGCCGTCGTGGCTCTCATCGCCTGCTTCGTCATCCAGGCTGTCCTGACCAAGATGGACTCCGAGGCTGACCCGCTGCTCGTGGGCGCCCTGGTGGGTCTGTGCATGATGCTCGGCATGCGCGTCGTGCCCTGGCAGCAGGCTGACGACGTGTTCAGCGGCGGCATGAAGATGATGAGCCTCATCGGCCTCATCATGATCACCGCCCAGGGCTACGCCTCGGTCCTGAAGGCCTCGGGTCAGATCGAACCCCTCGTCCAGCAGACCTCCGCGATGTTCAACGGTTCGAAGTCCCTGGCCGCGGTCATCATGCTGGTGGTCGGCCTGATCATCACGATGGGCATCGGCTCGTCCTTCTCGACCCTGCCGATCATTTCGGCGATCTACGTGCCCCTGTGCATCGCGCTTGGCTTCTCCCCTATGGCGACGGTCGCCCTCATCGGCACCGCTGGTGCGCTGGGCGACGCCGGTTCTCCCGCGTCCGACTCGACGCTTGGCCCGACAGCCGGTCTCAACATCGACGGTCAGCACGACCACATGCGAGACACGGTCATCCCCGAGTTCATCCACTACAACATTCCGCTGTTGATCGGTGGCTGGATCGCGGCGATAGTCCTCTGATTCCGTCGTTCTCCTTGACGAGGCCGGGGCTGGGTTGCACGAACGCGCGACCTGGCCCCGGCCTCGTTATGCGCCCGCGAGCGCACCGACTCAGCGGCGGACAACGATGAATGCCCTGGCGGACTCCTCTTCCTCCCATTGAGCGGATTCCCAGAGCTGCTCGAGCGTGATTGCTTCCGCCCACGTTTCGACCCAGGTCTCACCGAATTGCTCGTCATTCCAGGGGTCGTGAATGAGAGCGTACTCGCCCACGATCCCCCACACGTAGACCCAGTGGGGAGTTTGTTCGCCGTTAAGGTCCTCCAGGTCGACGAGCACGATGACGCCATTTCCCTGCTGCACAGTGGCTCGTAGGTCCTGGAGGTCCCACGCGCCGATCCGGTCCCGAATCCCCAGTACTCTGGCTTCGTCCATGTGCTGGCGGTGGATGGCACGCCGGGCTGCGGGGGACGCTGCGTGCGCGCGCGTGAGCCCGACGATTGGCCCCTCGTGGCTGACGATCACCTCGACGCTTTGGCCACGACGTGCGAGCGCGGCCGCCAGCCCGTAGGGCCCCACACCAAGCGAGTACGTCGATTCGCGCCACAGCTCCATCTCGGCTCGCAGGCCGTGGCTCACCTCAGCGGGGGCGCATCCGCTCGTGTGTGCGAGGGCCATGAGCGCGCTTGCCGGGCCGCACGTGAAGTCGGTTTTCTGCCGCACATACGCGGGAATCTCCTGGGCACGTGCGTTCCACCGCACCCATCCGCGCACGCTGGCGTGCCCGTGGTCGGTGTCGTCTTCGATGGAGAGCGGCGATCCAACCGCCCCTGCGGCATTAAAGCCTCGGGAGCGAAGTGCCTCATCGAAGAGGGATCTCTCATCGCGCGTCACCGCCTTCACGAGCGGGGCGCCCGGAGAATTATCGAGGACGGCCTGGATGAGAATCTCCCAGAAACGAGCGGACTCGATGGTATCTGCACCGGCGCCGCCACCCTCCAGCAGACACGCATCGACGATCGTTCGGTGGGCCGAGGTCGCCCGGTGTGCCTCCAGAAGCGCGTGCCCGCCGTACGTCCACAGTGTCGCAGACACAGCAGGTCCCATCGATGCCCACCGCACGGCGCGCGCAGCGGGGACGCCGAGAGCTGTCAGTTGATCGAGCGCGTTCTCGCCGGGATAAATTGGCGTTGCCGTCAGGGTGGTGCTCATGCGGACTCCATGTCTCGACCGGGCACGGCGTTCACAAGCTCGGCGGTGTACTCCTCGGAAGGATTGTGCAGGATCTCTTCAGTCGGGCCTTCCTCCACGACGACACCGCCCTTCATGATGACAAGACGGTCGCACATGGCGCGCGCCACCGCCAGGTCATGGGTGATGAACACGAGCGTGAATCGCTGCTCGTCCTGCAGGCGCGTCAGCAGGTCCAGGACGGAGGCCTGGACGGACACGTCAAGAGCAGACACGGCCTCATCGGCGATGAGCACGCGCGGACGGGTCGCCAGCGCACGCGCGATCGCCACACGTTGGCGCTCACCGCCCGAGAGGCTGGCAGGTCGCCGCTTCGCGTACTCGGCCGGGAGCTCAACCGCCGCCAGCAGCTCCGCCACGTCGCTGGCCGGGCGACCCGCGACGGCCGCCGCCTCGGCGAGCGTCTGCCCAATGGTTCGCGCGGGGTTGAGAGCAGAATACGGGTTCTGGAAGACGATTCCGACGGCCGGTCCTCGATCGGCGTGCACGTTCACGCGGACTGTTCCAGAGTCGGCGTGTTCCAGCCCGACGATGATCCGCGCGAGCGTGGTCTTGCCGGATCCTGATTCTCCGACGATGCCGATGGATTCTCCCTGCGCGATGTCCAGGGACACATCCATGAGGGCAACGTGTGATTCCTTGCGTGATCGGAATACCTTCGTCAGGTCGCGCACCTCGACGATGGTCTCCGCACCAGCGGGAGTGAACTTCCCTTCGCGCGGGTTGGGTCCGTCGATCTGCGGTTCGGAGTCCGCCAGGCGTTTCGTATATTCGTGCACCGGCGACGTCAGAACCTCATTGACCGGTCCTTCTTCGACAATCTGGCCGTCTTTCATGACGATGACGTCGTCGCCGAACTGACGCGCGAGCGCCAGGTCGTGGGTGACCAGCACGAGCGTCATGGCGTGCTCGTCACGCAGACGTGTCAACAGCGTCAGGATGTCGCGCTGCGTCGTGACGTCCAGGGCCGTCGTCGGTTCGTCAGCGATGAGGACGCGCGGCTCAGAATCGAGCGCTGCCGCGATAGCGACGCGCTGCCGCATGCCGCCCGAGAGTTCGTGCGGATACGAGCGAGCAATCCGGGCGTCGAGTCCGACGTCCTCCAGAAGCGCGCGTGCACGCTGTGAGCGTGCGGAGCGCCTGCCGGTGCGCGCGGCAGTAATTTGTTCTCCGCACGGAAGTGTCGGCGCAAGCGACGTGAAGGGATCTTGTGGGAGCCACACAATTCCGCCTCCTCGCTGCTTCTTCAAGAGCGCCTGATCCGATTCTAGGTCGTAGTCCTGTCCTCGAAGCGTCACCGTTCCGCTGGCGGAAAGCGCCGAGGGGGTCAGCGCGCACAGCGTCCGCGCGAGCATCGATTTTCCCGCACCTGATTCACCCACGATGACGAGGGTGCGCCCCAAGCGGGCGTTCACGCTTACGTCGTCGACGATCACTCGTCCACTGCGGTCGGTGACGCTCACATGCGAGGCCACGAGGCCGTCGCTGCTCGAACGTGTCGTCGCAGTGCTCATAGGTCACGCTCCTTGCGCTCAGCAAACCAGTCACCCGCAATGTTGATCGCTGTGGCCGTCACAATGATGGCGAGGCCGGCGGCTACTGACGCGGCGGGATTTTGGGCGAGGAGGGCTCGTCCGTCCGCAAGCTGGCGTCCCCAGTCGGCGTCCTGCGCCCCGACGCCGAGGCCCAGGTACGACAGGCCGGACAGGGACACGAGCGCGAATGCGATGTTGACGAAGAGGTTCGCCCACACGATCGGCGTGATGTTCGGCAGGATATGCACGGCGAGGATGCGAGGACCGGACAGGCCCAGGACACGCGTTGCCTCGATATACGGCTGGGGCTTTTGCGCGAGCGTGGCCGAGCGGATCATACGCACGTCCGAGGGAGCAAACAGCACAATAAGCACGCCGACCGTCACCCAATAGCTGCCACCGATCACGCCCGCGACAACGATCGCGAGGAGCGTGACGGGAAGCGACAGGAGCACCTCACACGAGCGAGACACACAGGCGTCCCACAGACCGCCACGCCACGCCGCGCTCATTCCGAAAAACAGACCGGCCACCATCGAGCCCACGGCGATGACGATCGGGCCCACGATCGCGGAGCGCGCACCAGCAACCGTCAGGGCGAGAACATCACGCCCCACCTTGTCAGTGCCCAGCAGGTGCCCGGGGGTACCCGCCGGGCTCACGCCAAGTGCCAGATTCTGGTCCAGCGCGCCTGGAACCAGCACCGACGGGACAATCACGCAGATCGCGACAGCGACCAGAACGACCACGGACAGGACCACCGAGCCGGGGATCTTGCGTGCGGAGGAGCCAATGCCTCGTCCCAGGGCGCGTGGAGAAAGCGACAGTGCCATCAGGCTCCCCTCCCCTCGCCGATCGTCTGACGTGGATCAACCGCAAACGCGGCAACATCGACGATCAGCGTCACGGCGATGATGACGAATGCGACCAGCAGAGCGATTGCCTGGACGACGGGCACGTCCTTGTAGGTGATGGAGTCGGCGAGGAGCTGTCCGAGGCCGGGCAGGGAGAATGCCTCCTCGACGAGCACCGTGGAGCCGAAGAGCGTCCCCAGGATCAGGCCAGCGGAGGTGATGATCGGCAGCGCCGCTCCCCGCACGTACATGGCCGTGATGCGCCTGTGTGGCACTCCCCGCGAGCGCGCGAAGGTCACGTAGTCCTGGCTGAGCTCGGCTCCCACAGCCGCGCGGGTGATGCGTACGAGCATCGCGCCGATTCCGGTCGCGAGGGCGATCACGGGCAGGGTGAGGTGCCACAGGGTGTCGGCGAGGCCGCTGCCTTCGCCGAAGACGGGGAACCAGCCGAGCATGAGGCCGAAGACGTACAGGAGGACAAGGCCGAGGGCGAAGCCGGGCGCGGACACTCCGACGACCGACCAGCCGACGATTGTGCGATCAACCCAGGATCCCCGGCGCCGTGCCGCAGCAATCCCCAGGGGGATACCGACTGCGACGGCGAGGATGAATGCACCGATGGTGAGCCAGGCGGTCAGTGATACGCGCGAGGCGAGCACGTCGGTCACGGGCGTTGCGGAGCGTACCGAGTCGCCGAAGTCGCCGGTGAGGGCGTGGGTCAGCCAGTGCCAGTAGCGTACAACGAGGGGCTCGTCCAGGCCGTAACGCGCGGTCACGGCCTGGCGAACCTCGGGGGTCAGTCGCCTCGTGCCCACCAGGATCTTCACGGGGTCTCCGGGTACCAGGTACAGGAGAGAGAAGACCAGAAAGGACAGGAGGGTGAACACCACTGCCGCACCAGCGAGGCGGCGGAGGATGTAGCGCAGCATTTACTTGGCCAGCTCCAGGGAGGAGGCCCACGGGGTCATGAAGAAGTAGGGCGTGTACTCCGTCGGGGTGACGCGCGAGGAGAAGGCCGTCGATGTCTTGCCCCACCACAGCGGCGAGTAGATCGTGTTCTCCTGTGCGATGCGCTCTGCCTCGACGATGTCGGCCACGCGCTTGCTCGGGTCGGTCTGGGTCGCCTGGGAGGCGATCAGACCCTGGACCTGGGCGTTCTCGTAGCGCGCGGGGTTGTCGGGGCCGAGCAGCCACCCGGCCACCTCACCCGGGTCGCCGGTCGTCGAGGTGTAGCTCATGTAGGACAGGCCGTAGGTGCCGCTACCAACCTCGGAGATCCACTCTTCGATCGGCTTGGAGGTGACGGTGAGGTTGATGCCGATCTGCTTGAGGTTGTCAGCGATCGCGAGGGCGGCGGATCCCAGGTCCGGGATCGATGAGGGGTAAGTCAGCTCGGCGTCAAAGCCACCTGGCACCTTGGACTGGGCAAGTTCTGCTCGCGCGGCGTCAAGATCAAAGGAGTCGATGGGCAGGACCGCCTGGGCGTCCGTGGCAGCCTGCTCGCCGATCTCGCTGCCCAGCTGGTCCGGCGGCTCGATGCCCGTCGCTACCGTCGCCTGTCCCTTGAGGATCGAGGAGACGATGGTGGAGCGGTCGACCGCGTGGGCAACGGCCTTGCGCACGTGGATGTCATCGAAGGGCTCGACGTTCTGATCGAAGGTGAGACCCACGTAGGAACGGTCCGACTCGGTCAGGACACTCACGCCGTTAATCCCTTGGAACTGCGACACCTGGTCAATCGGCAGCTGGGTGGCGATGTCGATCGTTCCGTTCTTTTGCGCGAGGAAGCGCGCGTTCTCATCCGAGAAGAAGTCGAATTCGATGGTCTGGGCGGGCGTGTCCCCTCCCCACCAGGTGCCGCTCTTTTCGAACACGGCCTTGGAGTCGGGCTGGAAGGACACTGCCTTGTAGGGGCCTGTGCCCATGATGAGGTCGGCGGAGGAGCCGTAGGAGGCGGCGGCCTCGTAGAAGGACTTTTCGGTGATCCACAGTCCACCGTTCGCGGTGACCGTCCACCCGAAGTTAACGGCGGGTGCGGGCAGGGTGATCGTGATCTGGTTGTCGCCGCTTTGCTCGGCCTGGACGCCGGCGGGCCAATAAACCGCGGACGACGGGGACTTGTCGGGGTCCTTGGCGATGTCGATCGAGAAGAGGACGTCGTCGATGGTGACGAGGTTCCCGTCCTGGAACAGGGCGTCGGGCCTGATGTCGAAAACCCAGGTCTGGGCGTCGTCGGTGTGATAGGCGGACGCAATCGCGGGGATCAGCTGACCGTCCTTGCCCACGGCGAGAAGGCCTTCGGAGACGACCTGCGCGACGTAGTAGTTGATGATGCCGGTTTCGTGGGCGGTGTCCAGCGTGGACAGGGAGCCCGGCAGGCCCACCGCGATGGTCCCCTCCCGGGAGGCCGACTGAGCCGCGCCACCGCCGGATGGGGCACAGGCCGCAAGGGTCGCACACATCATGGCAGCGACGGAGGCGAGGGTGGCTGCTGTTCGTGGGATGCGTGCGATGTGCATCGGTGTCTCCTTGTGTTCGGTGGTGGCGGTAGTGCCGACATCTACGGTATGCACAGGAGAAACAGCGGGAGAAGGATCCTCGTCAGGCGGTCATTTGTAACACCGGTTGATTATGTGTCACACATGTGTCAGGTAGCTGGTCGCGACCTCGTGGAGGACCTCGGCGGTCGCTCGCACGTCCGCGAGCGCAATGTGTTCGTCGTGTGCGTGGAGTTGGGCGTAGACCTGTCCGAGGCTCGCGCCGGAGTCGTAGGCGCCGAATCCGTATCCGATGCCACCGCGCCTGCGGGCCACGCGCAGGTCGGTCCCTCCGGGCATGAGGACGGGCACGACGCTCGCGCCCGGGTAGCGCCGCCTCAGCGCCGCTTCGATCGTCCGGTACAGGTCGGTGTCGGTCGACGAGGCCGTGGCTGCCTCACTCAGGAGGCGCTCGATGGTCACGTGCTCGGCGAGGTCGCCGAGGGCCGCCGCAATGGCGGCGTCCACGTCATCGTCGTCGACGCCGGGCAGCGTGCGGATGTCCAGCTCGAGGATGGCGTGGGAGGGCATGACGTTGATGGGTCCGCCCGAGCGGGCGACCGTCTGGGCGACGGTCACGTGGGAGATCGCATGGGCGAATGCCGCCAGGTCGGCGAACTCGGAGTAGTCGCCCTCGTAGGTGCCGTTGATGAGACTGGTTTCGGTCGTTTCGTCGAACTCGAAGGCGCGCACGAAGGAAGCCCAGACCTCGTCCGTGGCGGTGGGCCAGCGAGCCGAGGACAGCGCCGCGCTCACCTGAGAGAGGCGCTCAATGGCGCTCGTGCGACCCAGCGGAACCGAGCCGTGGCCGGCGTCGCCCCGGATATGCAGGCGGCGCTGAGCGGCGCCCTTTTCGCCGACGACCACGACGACGCTGTCACCGCCCCTGCGCCCGCGAATGTGTGCCCCTCCCATTTCGGACAGGGCCGCGTCCCACGGGAGGGCATCCGCCCTGTGCTCGCCGATCCACGGGACGCCGAGCCCTCCTCGTGCTTCCTCATCGGCGGCGGCCACGAACACCAGGGAGCGCGCCGGAGGATTGCCGTCCTGGGCGCGGCGGGCGAACTCGCGGGTCACGACGGCCATCGCGGCGGTCAAGTGGAGCATGTCGACCGTGCCGCGCCCCCACATGACGTCGTCCTCGATGTGCGCGCCGAAAGGATCGCGCGTCCACTTGGCCTCGTCGACGGGCACGACGTCCGTGTGCCCGAGGAGGGTCAGCGGCGTGCCGACGCTGAGCGGATCCGCGCCCTCAACCGTGACCACGAGGGACGTGCGACCCGGGTGCGGGGTGATCCGTTCGATTGACACGGGCAGGCCCGCGAAGAAGTCCTCAAGGAGGTCGGCGGCACGCTCCTCTCCACCCGAATCGGCGGTCAAGTCGTTGACGCAGCCCAAGCGCACCAGGCGCCCCAACAGGTCGATGGTCTGCTCACCCAGCGATTGCGCGCTCATGTTCTCCCCTTCCGCGCGGGGGCCTCGGCCCGGCTCCCCTGCCTGACACCACGGTATCCCCACGCGCGTCACTTCACCCGACCGCGCCACGAGAGGGACTTTTGTAACGACGCGTGTGAGCAACCCGCCGGGCACTACAAGGCCCAGCATTGGACCGAAATGCCCGGTGAAACGTAGGCTAGTGGGGCAAACAGTCCACGACTCGGATGGAGACAACTCAATTATGGCCATGAACACCCGTGCGCAGGCGCCTCGCGTGCCCGACCGCGCCGCCCCCGAAGGCCTCGAAGCCAAGTGGGGTGAGGCCTGGGAAAGCCAGGGCACCTACGCTTTTGACCGCACCGCGACGCGCGAGCAGGTGTACTCGATCGACACTCCCCCGCCGACGGTATCCGGCTCCCTGCACATCGGCCATGTTTTCTCCTACACGCACACCGACGTCGTGGCCCGCTACCAGCGCATGATCGGCAAGTCCGTGTTCTACCCGATGGGTTGGGACGACAACGGCCTGCCCACCGAGCGCCGCGTGCAGAACTACTTCGGCGTGCGCGTGGACGCGACGCTGCCCTACGACCCCGACTTCGAGCCCCCGCACGTGGGCGGCGACGGCAAGTCGATCAAGGCTCGCGACCAGAAGCCGATTTCGCGTAAGAACTTCGTGGAGCTGTGCGAGCGCCTCACCCAGGAGGACGAGGCTCAGTTCGAGGCGCTGTGGCGCTACCTGGGTCTGAGCGTGGACTGGAAGCAGAACTATCAGACGATCGGCGCGCGTGCGCGCAAGGTCGCCCAGGCCGCGTTCCTGCGCAACCTCGCGCGCGGCGAGGCCTACCAGGCCGAGGCCCCGGGCCTGTGGGACGTCACCTTCCAGACGGCGGTCGCCCAGGCTGAACTGGAGAGCCGCGAGTACCCGGGTTTCTACCACCGCCTGGCCTTCCACATCACGGACGCCGAGGCCGCCGCGAAGGCTGCCGCTGCGGGCGCGCCCGTCGAGGACAGCGTGGACGTGTGCATCGAGACGACGCGTCCCGAGCTGCTGGCCGCCTGCGTCGCCCTGATCGCCCACCCGGACGACGAGCGCTACAAGCCGCTGTTCGGCACGACGGTCGCCTCCCCCGTGTACGGCGTCGAGGTGCCGATCCTGCCCCACCCCGAGGCCGAGATGGACAAGGGCGCGGGCATCGCCATGTGCTGTACCTTCGGCGATACGACCGACATCGACTGGTGGCGTGACCTGGAGCTGCCGCTGCGCGCGATCCTGCGCAAGGACGGCCGCATCATCACCGAGACCCCCGAGTGGATCGCGACCGATGCGGGCCGCGCGGCTTTCGAGGAGATCACCGGCAAGACGACGTTCTCCGCGCGCGAGGCCGTGGTGGCCGCCCTGCGCGAGTCGGGCGAGCTGAAGGGCGAGCCGACCAAGACGATGCGTCAGACCAACTTCTTCGAGAAGGGCGACAAGCCCCTCGAGATCGTCACCTCGCGCCAGTGGTACATCCGTAACGGTGGCCGCGCGTGGACGAACCCGGCCTCGGGAGCGGACTTGAACGAGGAGCTCATCGGCCGCGGCCGCGAGCTGGAGTTCCACCCCGACTTCATGCGCGTGCGCTATGAGAACTGGGTGAAGGGCCTGAAGGGCGACTGGCTGGTCTCGCGTCAGCGCTTCTTCGGCGTGCCGTTCCCGCTGTGGTACCGCGTGGACGCGGACGGCCAGGTCAATTACGACGACATCATCACCCCGTCTGAGGCCGCTCTGCCGGTTGATCCGTCGACGGACGTGCCGGAGGGCTACACGGAGGATCAGCGCGGCGTGGCCGGCGGTTTCGTGGGCGAGCTGGACATCATGGACACGTGGGCGACGTCCTCGCTGTCCCCGCAGCTGGCGTGTGGCTGGCTGGATGACGAGGACCTGTTCGCTCGCACGTACCCGATGGATCTGCGCCCGCAGGGCCAGGACATCATTCGTACGTGGCTGTTCTCTACCGTGGTGCGCGCGGACCTGGAGTTCGGTGCGCTGCCGTGGAAGCATGCGGGCCTGTCGGGCTGGATCCTGGATTCGGACCACAAGAAGATGTCCAAGTCCAAGGGCAACGTCGTGACCCCCATGGGCATCCTGGAGAAGTACGGGTCGGATGCCGTGCGCTACTGGGCGGCATCGGCTCGCCTGGGCCTGGATGCGGCGTTCGACGAGCAGCAGATGAAGATTGGTCGCCGCCTGGCGATCAAGGTGCTCAACGCGTCGAAGTTTGCTCTCACGATGGGCGGCGAGGGCGCGGCGATCGATCTGGATCCGGCGCTGGTGACGGTGCCGCTGGATCGTTCGGTGCTGGCGGCGCTGGCCTCCGTCATTGACGAGGCCTCGGCTGCCCTGGCGTCCTACGAGCACTCTCGTGCGCTCGAGGTCACGGAGTCGTTCTTCTGGACGTTCTGCGACGACTACCTGGAGCTGGTCAAGGAGCGCGCCTACAACCGCGATGGCGCGTGGGACGAGGCCTCGGCCGCGTCTGCCCGTGCGGCCCTGGCGATCGTCATCGACAACGTCGTGCGTCTGCTGGCCCCCTACCTGCCGTATGTGACGGAAGAGGTGTGGAGCTGGTACCGCGAGGGCAGCGTGCACACCGCCCCGTGGCCGGTGTTGGCGGACCTGGCTGGCGTCGAGGGCGATCCCTCGGTGCTCGAGGCCGCTTCCTCTGCTCTGATCGCGCTGCGCCGCGTGAAGTCCGAGGCGAAGGTGTCGCCGCGTACGCCGTTCCTGGCGGTGACGGTGCGCGCCCCGCAGGCTCAGGTGGAGGCCTTGGAGTCCGTGAAGGGCGACCTGGAGGCCGCATCGAAGGCCGTGGGCGCCCTGACCGTGGCCGCTTCCGACGACGCTGAGGCCACCGAGGCCGTCGTCGAGTCCTTCGAGCTGGGCGAGGCTCCTGCGAAGCGCAAGGGCTGAGCGTTAGGCTGCTGGGGGGCCGCCCGTGGAACACCACGGGCGGCCCCCTTTTGCACATCAGGTGGTGGTGCAGCCCCGAAGATCAAGGCTTCAATCACCACGCGTGCAGCAGATGTGTATGGGCGTTGTTAGGGTCAAGTCATGGCAATCAAGACGCTCGACGAGGTGAAGGCCGAGCTCGGCCTGGACTAGTGGCGACACAGGTTTGGCTCAACCCTGCCACAGCAGGCACAGTCAGCCACCCCTAAAGACAGCCCCTCTCCCCCACCCTACGGTCGCGTAGGATAGGGGAAGCAACAGCTGCGCCGCTGGCCCCGTCCCGCGGCGCTCACCGCCCAGCGACCAGGGAGCAGACATGACCGCCGAAGAAACCCCGGCCTCGTCAAACAACGACGAGACGACGCAGGCGCAGACGACCACCGAAGCCCTCGAGTGGCACGCCCCCGTCCTGGTGCGCATCGACGAGCACACGACGATCCCTCACCTGCTCAAAGAACGCGTACAGCGCGGCGCCACCCGCCCCCTCATCCTGCGCAAGATCGGCATCGGCGACACCTGGCGCTCCATCACAGCGCGCGAGTTCTACGACGAGGTCCACGCGCTCGCCGCCGGCCTCATCGCGCGGGGCCTCGAGCCCGGCGACCGCGTCGCGATCATGAGCCGCACCCGCTACGAGTGGACGCTCCTCGACTTCGCATGCTGGGCGGCCGGCCTCGTCCCCGTGCCCATCTACGAGACCAGCTCCATCGACCAGGTCGCCCACGTCCTCGTCGACGCGGACGTCCACCTCATCATCACCGAGACCGTGTCCATGGCGGAGATCGTGCGCGCAGCCGCCGAGCGCGAAAACCGCGACAATACGCACGTCCTCTCCCTGGATTCGGAGGCCATCGAGACCCTCATCGCGGAGGGGGCGGCCACCCCGCGCGAGCGCGTCCTCGCTCGCTCTGAGGCCCTCACGAAGGACGACATCGCCACCATCGTCTACACGTCGGGCACGACAGGCACGCCCAAGGGAACGGTCCTGAGCCACGAGAACTTCACGAACCTGTGCCTCAACGCCCACGCGTGGATGCCGGAGATCGCGGCGGGCAAGAACTCGCGCCTGCTCCTCTTCCTGCCCCTGGCCCACGTGTTCGCGCGTTTCCTGCAGGTCTTCCAGATCAGCGGCAACGGCGTCCTCGGCCACGCCTCCAACATCAAGAACCTGCTGGGCGACCTGGCGTCCTTTAAGCCGAGCTACCTCCTGGTGGTCCCGCGCGTCCTGGAGAAGATCTACAATTCGGCGGACACGAAGGCGTCCGGCCCGAAGCGCAAGATCTTCCGCTGGGCCGCCAAGGTTGCGATCGCCTACTCCCAGGCCCTGGACACGGAAGAGGGCCCGTCGGCGTCGCTGAAGGCCCAGCACGCGCTGGCGGACAAGCTCGTCTACCAGCAGATCATCCGCCTGGTGGGCGGCAACGCGGACTACATCGTGTCGGGCGGCGCTCCCCTGGCCCCCTGGCTCGCGCACTTCTACCGCGGCGTCGGCATCCCCGTCTTGGAGGGCTACGGCCTGACCGAGACGGTCGGCCCGGTCTCCGTCAACACGCCCCGCCTGTCCAAGATCGGCACCGTGGGCCCGGCCCTGCCGCCCATGTCCTTCAAGATCAGCGACGAGGGCGAAATCCTGCTCAAGGGCTCGAGCGTCTTCCAGCGCTACCACAACGACCCCGAGGCCACGGCCGCCTGCTTCACCGAAGACGGCTGGTTCCGCACGGGCGACCTGGGGTCCCTGGACCGCGATGGCTACGTGTCCATCACGGGCCGCGCGAAGGAGATCATCGTGACGGCGGGCGGCAAGAACGTCGCCCCGACCGCCCTCGAGAATCCGATGCGCTCCCACCCGCTCATCTCCCAGGTCCTGGTCGTGGGCGACCAGCGGCCCTTCATCGCCGCGCTCATCACGCTCGACGCGGAGATGCTGCCCGATTGGCTCGCCGCGCACTCGCTGCCACCGATGAGCGTGGCCGAGGCGGCCACGAACGTCGAGGTCCTGGCCTCCCTGGAGAAGGCGGTGGCCTCGGCGAACGAGCACGTCTCGCGCGCCGAGTCAATCCGCAAGATTAAGGTCCTCACGACCGACTTTACGGAAGCGAACGGCCTTCTCACCCCGTCGCTGAAGGTCAAGCGCCTGGAAGCCACGCGCCGCCTCGCGCCCGTCATCGACGAGATCTACGGCGGCCCCGTGCAGAACTGACGCACGCACGACCAAGACGCCCATGAACGAGGCCGTGGCCGGCTCGCACTCCCCCGCTCAGTATCGGGGTTGGCGAGCCGGCCACGGCTTTTGTGGGTGGGAAACCTACTGCGAGGCGAGCGCCGCCGTGGGCGGTGTGCGGGCCGCTCGGATCGCGGGGTAGAGCCCGGCGACGGCGCCGATGAGGAGAGTCGCGCCGAGGCCTGCGGCGATCACCCACCAGTGCAGGGTGGGCGGCCAGCCGTACGCGTAGCACATGCCCCAGGTGACGCCCGCGCCGATGAGGCATCCGGCAAGTCCTCCAAGGAAGGACAGGAGCAGGGCTTCGGCCAGGAACTGCACGGTGATGTGCCCCCGCTTGGCGCCCAGAGACCGGCGCAGGCCGATCTCTTTGCGGCGTTCCAGGACGGAGATGATCATCGTGTTGGCCACGCCGATGCCGCCAACGAGCAGGGCGATTGAGCCGACACCCGCGAGCAGCGTCGTGAGGGTCTGGTCAGCCGCGTTCTGGGCGGCCAGCGCGTCGGAGGGGCGCGAGACCTTCAGGCCGGTGGCACCCTGCGGAGCCAGGGTGGGTCCGAGGAGCTCACGCACTGCCTCGACCTGGTCTTCGCTGGAACGCTCGTAGATCGTCGTGGGCGTCTTGCCCGCGTCGAAGTACGTGCCCGCGGCGGGCACTCCGATGAGGGCGGCGTTATCGAGTTCCTCGGCCAAGGGAGCTGGGTCCATGATGCCCAGGACGGTGAAGGACATGCCGCCCAGCCACACCTGGGTGCCCGGCTCGACGACGCCGAGCAGCTGCGCGGCCTTCGAGCCCAGGACGACACCCGGGTACTTCGCGGTGGCATCGTTGAGCCAGGCGCCCTTCTTCATGGTCCCTGAGACGACCTTCAGGAGGTTCGTGTCGGCCGCCATCGTGATGATGCCGCCGGTCGCGTTCGGGTCGGACAGTCGCGAGCGGTACACGGAGACGCCGCTCAGCGTCGACGTCGAGGCCGCGTCGGTGACGCCCGGGATCATGAGGGTGCGCCCCACCGAGTCCTCGGGCAGGATGAGGTCCGTTCCCGACAGGTCGGCGCCGCTGCGCGCGGTCAGCATGTTCGTGCCGAGAGCCCGCAGCTGTTCTTGCAGGCGGGCCTGTGAGGAGGCCGAGACGCCGACGACGCCGACCATGGCCGCAATGCCGATCGCGATGCCCAGGGCCGAGAGGACGGCTCGCATGGGGCGGGCGCGCAGGCCCGTCAGGCCAAGGCGAGCGACGTCCGAGAGACGCAGCGCGGAGCGGCCGGTACCCGTATTCTTCTTACTCGCCATGGTCACCTCCCGGGTGTGCGGAGTCGGAGACGATCTCGCCATCGCGGATGGCGATCTGTCTGGGCAGCGATGCTGCCAGGTCGTTGTCGTGGGTGATCACGATGATGGTCGTGCCGGCCTCGTTAAGCTCTCGCAGGAGGGCGACGATGGACGCGCCCGAGCGGGAGTCGAGGTTACCGGTGGGCTCGTCGGCGAGCAGCAGGGCAGGGTGCCCAATGATGGCACGAGCGATCGCGACGCGCTGGCGCTCACCGCCCGACATCTGGTGGGGCTTGTGATCCATGCGGTGCCCGAGGCCCACGCGGGTCAGGGCCTCACGCGCAGCCTCGCGGCGCTTGGTGCGCGGCACCCCCCGGTAGAGCAGTCCGTCTGCAACATTGTCGAGGGCGGACACGCCGGCGGTGAGGTGGAACTGCTGGAAGACAAATCCGATCAGTGAGGAGCGCACTCCCGACAGTTCGGTGTCCCGCAGGGAGGACACGTCCGTGCCGTTGATGCACACGCTGCCCGAGGTGGGCCGATCCAGCGTTCCGATGAGGTTGAGCAGGGTGGATTTTCCTGAGCCGGATGGCCCGACGATGGCGACAAACTCGCCCTCGTCAACGGCCAGGGACACTCCGTTACAGGCGTGCACGGGCGGGCTGCCGAAGGACCGGTGCACGTCGGTCAGTTGCAGGATGTGGCTCATCGGTTGGGCACCACCACACGCTGGCCTTCGGCGATCTCGTCGCCGCTCACTTCGACGCGGTCTCCCGCGAACAGGCCGACGGTGACGGGAACCCGGCGAATCTCGCCCTTCTCATCCACGACCTCAACACCGAACTGGTCGGTGCTCAGGGCCACGAGCGCGCCGAGGGGCACGGACAGCACGCCGGTGCGGGTCTCGGAGGTCAGGCCGAGGGAGACGGATGCCTCCTGCAGTCCCTCGAGGGCGGCGGGGTCGTCGGGGGTGATGGTGACCGGGATGATCCGCTCTTTGTTGGCGTCCTTGCTGCCTTCTTCGCTGGCCTTTTCACGCGGCGGCTCGACGGAGCTGATCGTTCCGGTCGTCGTCGTGGCGGAGCCGGGCAGGCGCACGGTCACGGAGTTTCCGACGACGCCGAGGGCCTGGTCGGAGAGCTTCAGATTCGCGGAGATCACCTGACGCGATGACGAGGCCGTGAACAGTTCCGTTTCCATCGTCGCGTTGTCGCCGACGCGGGCTTTGAGTGCTCCGATGCGCAGGTCTTCGGGGGCGAAGAGGACGGTGCCCAGCGGCAACGTACCGTTCTGGGGCAGGGTGAGGGCCTTCTGCCACTTCTTGATCGCCGCGATCGTGTTCCAGTCGAAGTGAGCGTTGGGGGTGGCCTCGAAGTAGCCGAGCTCGGACAGCGCGGTCTCCAGCTGGGTGACGTCCTCTCCGTCGCTCATGCCCTCCTCGAACGCGCGCCAGGCGGGGGTTGCGCCGTGGAGCAGGTAGGTGTTGTTACCGGCAACCGTGTACACGTGTGATCCCTGGGTGAGGGTCGTGCCGGGCGTGGGCAGGGCGGTGACGACGCCTTCGAAGGCGCTCTTGAGGGTGTAGGAGTCGGCGTAGTGGAGAGTTCCCTGGACGGTGGTCTCCCCCACCAGGTCGCCCTTCGTGACGGTCGCCGTCGCGCCGTCAAAAGACTGGGGGGCTTGGGCATCCGCGTTGGCGCCCGAGCAAGCTGACAGTGTCATTCCGGCGACGGCCAGCATCGCGAGTGCTGCAGCGAGGCGTGGGGTTCGCGGACGCTTCACTTGGCGGCCCCCGCCTGCTGGAAGCACTTGTTGAGCACGTCCTCGGGGATGTCCTTGACGCTGATGCCTTCACCGGCCTGCGGGTCCTTGACGTCGTATCCGGCCTCACGCAGGCACTGGGCTGCCTTGACCATGGCTTCACGTGCCGCCGGGTCGTTCGCGATGTTGTCGTCACCGGCAATTCCTGGCATCTTCGCCATGCACTCGTTAATCGCGGCGTCGAAGGCAGGGTTGTGGTCGTTGAGCTGGTCGGGCGTCAGGCCGGTGTCGGGCACATCGAAGCCCTTCTCGCGCATGCACTGGGCGAAGAGGAGGTTGGCATCGCCTTCAGCCGCCGAGGCCGGGCTCTTCGAGCTGGACGGAGACGAGGCGGACGAGCTGGACGATCCGGTCGATCCGCATGCGCTGAGGGCCGCTGCCAGGGTGATGGCGATGACGGCAAGGGCGCGCGTCTGTGCGCGATTCTTCATCGAAAACTCCTTGAGGACTACTTATCGGCAATGGTTCTCACTGCCTGTATAGATTACAGTCCACAACCCTGAAAGCTACCTGAGAACTATCCGGGAGCCTGCGCAGAATTTCATCAGACAACCCTGAGAGTTCACGAGGCCGGGGCTTGGCGCTCCCCCAGCGCGCAGTTTAGAGGCACGAACCCTCGTCGTATTCGGCCTTAATGTCCTCGTGGTGGCGGATGACCTCGCGGACCATGAAGCCCAGGAACTTCTCGGCAAAATCGGGGTCGAGGCCGGAGGACGCCGCCAGGGTACGCAGGCGCTCGACCTGGCGCGCCTCGCGATCCGGGTCGGCGGGAGGCAGGTCCAGGCGGGCCTTGATGTGCCCGACGCGCTGGGTGCAGCGGAAACGCTCAGCGAGGATGTGCACGAGGGCAGCGTCGATGTTGTCGATCGTTGCGCGAGCCTCCGCCAGCTCGGAGGGAATGCCGCTCACGCCCGCATCCGCCGAAGCGGCCACCGAGGCCTCGTCACGCTGTGCCATTGTTCCTCCCCTAAGGTCTCAACTGACCTCAGTGTAGCGGGCGGACTCAGGCGCTGCGCTTGCCTTCCGAGGAACGTTCCGGGTAGAGCTCGGCGGGGCCGACGCCCTCGACGAGGTCGCGGGTGATGACCACGCGGGCGACATCGTCGCGGCTGGGCAGGTCGAACATGAGATCCGACAGGGTCTGTTCCATGATCGAGGACAGGCCGCGGGCACCCGTCTTGCGTTCGTTGGCACGCGCGGCGATAGCCAGGAGCGCCTCGTGCGTGAACTCCAGGTCTATACCGTCCAGCTCGAAGAGGTGCTGGTACTGGCGCACGAGCGAGTTCGACGGCTCGGTGAGGACGCGCACGAGGTCCTCCTCCGTGAGCTCCTTCGTGGAGGTCAGGATGGGCAGACGGCCGATGAACTCGGGGATCATGCCGAACTTGTGCAGGTCCTCGGCGGACACGGCCTCGTAGAGGTCTCCCATCTCGGAGGTGCTCTTGAGCTCGGAACCGAAGCCCGTCGAGCGGCGACCCAGGCGGGCCTTCACGATATCCTCGATGCCCGCGAAAGCGCCGGCAGCGATGAAGAGGATGCCGGAGGTGTCGATCTCCAGGAACTGCTGGTGGGGGTGCTTGCGTCCGCCCGTAGGAGGCACGGAGGCGACCGTGCCCTCGATGATCTTCAGGAGGGCCTGCTGCACGCCCTCGCCCGACACGTCGCGTGTAATGGAGGCGTTCTCAGCCTTGCGGCCGATCTTGTCGATCTCGTCGACGTAGATGATGCCCTTCTCGGCCTTCTTAATATCGCCGTCGGCCTCCTGGATGAGGCGCAGGAGAATGTTCTCCACGTCCTCGCCCACATAGCCGGCCTCGGTCAGGGCGGTCGCATCCACGATCGCGAACGGCACGTCGAGGAGACGGGCGAGGCAGCGCGCCAGATGGGTCTTGCCCGTGCCCGTGGGGCCCAGCAGGAGGATGTTGGACTTGGTACCCAGCATGTCCTCAGCATTGCCGGCTTCGCGAGAGCGCACGCGCTTGTAGTGGTTGTACACGGCCACCGACAGGGCGCGCTTAGCACGATCCTGGCCGATCACCCACGTGTTCAAGAATTCGTTGATTTCACGCGGTTTCTGCAGCGGCGTCGCAGACGAGGAGGACTGCTGTGAACCGAGTTCCTCTTCGATGATCTCGTTGCACAGCTCAATGCACTCGTCGCAGATATACGCGCCAGAGCCACCGATGAGCTTACGCACCTGCTTCTGGCTCTTCCCACAGAAAGAGCACTTG
Organism: Xylanimonas cellulosilytica; assembly: GCA_001072465.1. Taxonomy (GTDB): domain Bacteria; phylum Actinomycetota; class Actinomycetes; order Actinomycetales; family Actinomycetaceae; genus Pauljensenia. The sequence goes on from JVKM01000015.1 coordinate 105,387, forward strand.
AGCAGTTCCGCGCCATCAGTCAGACGAGCCACGAGACCTCCAAGGTGTTGAACGTTTTGCCGTTCGGTCGGATGTGCTTTCGCACTTACTAGCAAATAACGTAGTGCACGCGAGGTATATTCCCGCGTAGCCACGCCTATTGTTATGAAAAGTTCACCCGTAGCCGACAATTGTCAGCGCGACAACCGTCTGACCATGCACATAACAACGAGGCCGTGGCACCCCACACACATCAGCGCGGGGAAACCACGGCCTCGTCGAGGATAGCGTCACAGAGCCTTACGAGACTCCAGCACCTGGTCGATCAGGCCGTACTCGGCGGCCTGCGGGGCGGTGAGGATCTTGTCGCGCTCGATGTCGCGGCGCACCTGCTCCACCGGCTTGCCCGAGTGCTTCGAGATGGTGTCCTCGAGCCACACGCGCATGCGGTCGATCTCGTCGGCGACGATCTGGATGTCCGAGGCCTGCCCCTGCATGCCCTCCATCGCCGGCTGGTGGATGAGGACGCGGGCGTTGGGCAGCGCCAGACGCTTGCCGGGCGAGCCTGCGGCCAGCAGCACGGCGGCGGCCGAGGCCGCCTGACCCAGGCACACCGTCTGGATCTGCGGCTTGATGTACTGCATCGTGTCGTAGATGGCGGTCAGCGCCGTGAAGGAGCCTCCGGGCGAGTTGATGTACATGGTGATCAGCGAATCCGGATCCTGGGATTCCAGGACCAGCAGCTGCGCCATGACGTCGTCCGCGCTGGCGTCGTCCACCTGCACGCCCAGGAACACGATGCGGTCCTCGAACAGCTTCGTGTAGGGGTTCTGGCGGCGGAAACCGTAGGCCGTGCGCTCCTCGAAGTCGGGCAGCACGTAGCGGGCCTGTGGCATCTGGCGGGCGACCGCCTCAAAGTAGGGCTGGGTGCTCATCAGTTCTCTCCTCGCGTTCCGATCTCCTGCGGGGTGTCGATCACGCGGTCGACGAAGCCGTACTCGAGGGCTTCCTGCGCCGTGAACCAGTGGTCGCGATCGCCATCGGCCTCCACCTGCTCGATGGTCTTACCCGTGCGAGACGCGGTGATGGCAGCGAGTTCCTTCTTCATGCCCAGGATCAGGTCCGCGTTAATGCGAATCTCCGTCGCGGAGCCGCCCGCGCCACCCAGGGGCTGGTGCAGCAGAACGCGGGTGTGGGGTGTGATGTAGCGCTTGCCGGGGGCGCCCGCGGTGAGCAGGAACTGGCCCATCGACGCGGCCAGGCCCATGCCGACCGTCACGACGTCCGGCTTGATGTACTGCATCGTGTCGTAGATGGCCATGCCGGCCGTCACCGAGCCGCCAGGCGAGTTGATGTACAGGTAGATGTCGCGGTCCGGGTCCTCGGCCGCGAGCAGCAGCAGCTGCGCGCAGATCGCGTTCGCATTCTCATCGCGAACCTCGCCACCCAGCCAAATGATGCGCTCCTTGAGCAGGCGCTGGTAGACCGAGTCGCCCAGTCCCAGCTGCGAGCCTTCGCCGGCAGCCCCGGTATTGTGCACGCTCACGCGTACCTCCTCGTCTGTTCGCGGGCCCAGTCGGCCCCATTGGTGTCAACCGTACCCGCTGCGCGCCCGCTCGTGCGCGCGCCGGGCCGTCGTTTCGCTGTCGGCACATGCACTGAGGGGGCGAGGCTTGAAGCCCCACCCCCTCAGCTAAGAGTTAGTCACTCGTCAGCGGGTATGCCCGCCGCGGTTCACTCCTGCTCGTCGGCAACCTCGGTGATGATCTCCGCGCCCTCTTCGGTGGCGGGATCGGTGCCGAAGAACTTGCTCAGGTCGACGTCGGCGCCGTTGGTGTCCTTGACGGTGACGACCTTGAGGGCCTCGATGAGGGCCTTGGAGCGACCCAGGTCGGCCACGACATTGGCCATCTGCTGGGAGGAGGAGAACAGCTGGTTGATGTCGATGCCGAAGTTCTGCGACATCTGGATCGCGTAGTCGATCAGCTCCTGCTGGGAGACCTGCACGTCGAACTTCTTGGCCAATGCCTCGGAGAGCAGCTCGGTGCGGATTTCCTTCTCGACGGCCTCGCGGGCTTCCTTCTTGGCCTTGGGCTTGGCGTCCTCGCCGACGCGGTGCTCGACCTGGTGGTCGACCGCGGACTCGGGCAGGACGATCTCGACCTTGTCGAGGAGGATGTCGATGAGGGCGTCGCGCGCGGCGAGGGCCTGCTGGGACTCCTTGGACTGGGCGGCCTGCTTCTTCAGGTCTTCCTTGAGCTCGTCGATGGTGTCGAACTCGGAGACCATCTGAGCGAAGTCGTCGTCAGCCTTGGGCAGCTCGCGGGTCTTCATGGCCTTGATGGTGATGGTCACCTCGGCCTCTTCGCCCTCGTGCTCGCCACCCTTCAGCTTGGAGGTGAAGGTGACCTCTTCGCCGGCCTTGGTGCCGCGCAGGGCGGTGTCCTGGCCGTCGAGCATGGAGCCGGAGCCGATCTCGTAGGAGACGTCGGAGGCGGAGTCAACCTGCTTGCCGTCGATGGTGGCGACCAGGTCGATGGTCGCGAAGTCGCCGGTCTTGGCCTTGCGGTTGATGGTCTTGAGGGTGGCGAAGCGGCCGCGCAGGTCCTCGAGTTCCTTCTCGACGTCCTCTTCGGTGACCTCGGTGGGCTCGACCTCGACGACGAGCTTCTCGTCGATCTCGGGCAGCTCGAAGGCGGGGACGACGTCAACCTCGGCGGTGAAGACGAGCTGGCCGCCCTGGGCGCCGGTCACGTTGGGGATCTCGGTGACGTCGACGGTGGGCTGAGCCATGGGGCGCAGGTCGTTCTCGTTGACGGCGTCGGAGTAGTGGCCGGGCAGGACCTGGTTGACGACCTGCTCGATGACGGCGGCGCGGCCGAAGCGCTGGTCGATGATGCGCGGAGGCACGTGGCCCTTACGGAAGCCGGGGATGTTGACCTGTCCGGCGATCTCCTTGTACGCCTTGTCCATTTCGGACTTCAGTTCCTCGAAGGGAACCTCAACGGTCAGACGAACCTTGGTGGGCTCGAGGGTTTCAACGGTGCTCTTCACGTGCGTACGCTCCGTAGTCTACAAATCGGGGGAACGCCCATTTCGGGCGCATAACAACTCGCTTAGTGTACGCCACGGCCCCGTTAATGTCCTCATTCGCGGGCGGTAAGTGGGCATATCCACCCCTCTACGGGCGCTTCGAGTGCGCAACGCCACACGGGCACGTGTCCCTCTCCCCCATTCACGAGGCGGGGGCCGCCGACGCTGCCGGGTGCACTCAGGGGGCGAGGTAGTGGGAGCGCCCTCGCACGACGGCTGCCAGGCGGGCGCGGGGAACATCGGCGACGAGGCGCACGGCGGCGGTGATCTCACGGTGGACGGCTCGGGCTTCGGCGTCGTCCGTCGCGGTAAAGCGTGCGGTGACGCGAGGCTGGCCGGAAGCGATGGCGATATCCCAGGATTCGAGCCGGGTGACGGAGCGGGCGGCGGCCTCGACTTCTTCGGGGGCCCGTCCGGGTGCCAGAGTCGTGACCGTCATGATGGTGCGATAGGACGGCATGGACTCCCCCGGGTTCGTATGAAAAAACCGCGGCGCTATGGCCGCGGTCGGTCGGGGTGACAGGATTTGAACCTGCGACCCTCTGCTCCCAAAGCAGATGCGCTACCAAGCTGCGCTACACCCCGTTGGACTGGTGTCCGGTGCCCCATCATACGGGAGGCGCGTGTAAATGTCGCGCACGTGGACAATACCCGCTAGGATCTTCGTGTCCCCTTCGGGGGTACGCGGATGTAGCTCAATGGTAGAGCCTCTGCCTTCCAAGCAGATCACGCGGGTTCGATTCCCGTCATCCGCTCCAGCACTGGGAAAGCCCCGGGCCACTCGGCCCGGGGCTTTCCTGTTAGTCGCTCACGCTCACACGTTCTCGGGGAACGTCGAGGTGTCGATGACGTAGCGGTAGCGCACGTGGGAGGCGACGATATTGTCGTAGGCCTGCGTGATGTCTTCGCCGCTGATCATCTCGACCTGCGGGATGACGCCGTGCTCGGCGCAGAAGTCGAGCATCTCCTGGGTTTCGGCGATGCCGCCGATCTGGGAGCCGGCGAAGGACTTGCCGCCGTTGACGAAGGCGCGCAGCGGCAGGGAGACGGGCTCGGTGGGCAGACCCACATCGACAAAGACGCCGTAGGGGCGCAGGGCGGCCATGTAGCCGGCGTAGTCGAGGCCGTCGGCGGACACGGTGCACAGGATCAGGTCGAAGGAGCCGCGCAGGGACTCGAGCACGCCCTCCTCGCTGGTGGCGTAGAAGTGGTCGGCGCCGAAGCGGCGAGCGTCGGCTTCCTTGGAGCGACCGTGGGAGATGACGGAGACCTCCGCGCCCATGGCCTTGGCGATCTGCACGCCCACGTGTCCGAGGCCGCCCATGCCGAGGATGGCGACGCGCGAGCCGGGGCCCACGTTGTAATGCTTGAGCGGCGAGTAGGTGGTGATGCCGGCGCACAGGAGGGGCGCGCAGGCGGAGAAGTCGAGGGATTCCGGCACATGCAGCGCGAAGTCCTCGCGCACGGTGAAGCCGCGCGAATAGCCGCCGGTCGTCGGGTTGCCCTCGGCGTCGGCGCGGTAGGTCCACAGGGTGCCGGGCGTCGAGGTGCACCACTGCTCATAGTCGGATTCGCACATCTCGCACGTGCCGCAGGAGCCGACCATGCAGCCCACGCCCACGCGGTCCCCCACCTTGAACGTGGTGACGCCGGGGCCAACCTTAGAGACGGTGCCAACGAACTCGTGTCCGGGCACGAGCGGGTAGGACACGGGGCCCCACTCGCCGCGGGCGGCGTGGATGTCGGAGTGGCAGATGCCCGCGTAGGCGACGTCGAAGTAGATCTCCCCCTCACCGGGTTCGCGAATGTCGATCTGCAGGGGGTGGAACTGGGTGGTGGCATCGTCACAGCCGTAGGCGATCACGCTGGGCATGAGAACTCCTTTGTCCGGTCAATTGGCTTGTTACAAGCATACTCCAGAAACAAAAACCCCGGCGCGTAAGCGCCGGGGCGGTGGGGTGGCTGACGGGACTCGAACCCGCGACGTCCTGGACCACAACCAGGTGCTCTACCAACTGAACTACAGCCACCATCGCGTCGCCGTGAAGGCAACGGATAGAGCTTAGCACTACCCACCCGAGCTTGGAAACTCGAGCACTACCCTCACGGCGGTGGCGTGCGTCACCAGTGGGCGCGAGCGGAGATCGCGTCGGCGAAGTTGCCGAGCGCGCCGGGGGTGGCGCCCAGGTAGAGGTCGGCGTCCACGAGGGAGACCTCCATGACCAGGAAGGAGCCCTTGCCGTCGGGGACCAGGTCCACGCGGTTGAAGAGGAACTGCTCGTCGTGGCCCAGGCGCGAGCGGACGTAGCCGTGCAGGACGCGGCGGATCTCCTCGCCCCACTTCCACGCGACGGAGTCGGCGGCCTCGGCGGTCACCACGGCCTCGTGGACGGCAGGGTCGCTAACCGACGCGGGGTGCAGGGCGGAGCGCTTCTCGACAGCGTGGGAGACCAGGCCGTTGAAGAAGACGAGCGAGATCTCGCCGTGCAGGTCGATCTCCTCGACGTAGCGCTGGATCATGACGGAACGGCCTTCGCCGAGCAGGCCCTGGACCTGGCGCATGGCGGCCTGGCGCTGGCGGGTGTCGACGGTCGTGTAGCGGCCGATGTCGCGCACGCCGGAGGACACGGCGGGCTTGACGACGAACTCGCCGAAGGCCGGGAAGCGCGTGTGGATCTGGTGCTTGGACAGGTTCTGCTCGGGCTCCAGCCAGTTCGTGGGAATCGTGGGCATGCCCAGGGCGGCCAGTTCCTTGAGGTAGTGCTTGTCCGTGTTCCAGTTCAGCACGTCCGCGGAGTTCTGCACGCGACTCAGCTGCTTCGTCCACTCCAGGAACGCGGCGCGGTCGCTCGCGTAGTCGGACACGGAGCGCACGACGACCATGCCGGCCTCGGACCAGTCGACGTCGGGGTCGTTCCACACCTTGATCTGGGGGTCGCACCCGCGCGCCGCCAGCTCGTCGAGCAAACCTTCCTCGCCTTTGAAGAGGTTGGGCATGGACTTGCAGGTCACTAGGGTGACTTTGGGATGGGCCGTCATAGTGTTCTTTCTATCGTGGGGATGAAGGACGAACGAGGTCGTGGCTGGGAACTCACCGCAGGCCGAGCGGGCGCTGCGCGGCCTCGGTCAGCAGTTCGGTCAGCAGGTCCGGGTAGGACAGGCCCGCGGCGGCCCACATCTGCGGATACATCGAGATGGGCGTGAAACCGGGCATCGTGTTGACTTCATTGATGATGACGGTGTCGGTCGCCTCGTCGAGGAAAAAGTCGACGCGCGCCAGGCCCTCGCACTCGAGGGCGTCGAAGGCACGCCACGCGGTCTCGCGGATGCGATCGGCGTATTCGGGGGTGACGTCGGCCGGGCAGGACAGGCCAACGACGTCGTCTACGTACTTGTGCTCGTAGTCGTAGAACTCGCCCTCGGGGACAACAATCTCGCCCAGGGGCGCGGTGCCGCTGCGCCAGTCGGAGCGCGAGCCGAGGACGCCGCACTCAACCTCGCGGCCGGAGATGGAAGCCTCAACAATGATGCGCGGGTCGTGGTTCGCGGCCTCCTTGATGGCCACGGGCAGGTCCTCGCGGCAGGTGACGCGCGAGATGCCGACCGATGAGCCGGCGCGGCAGGGCTTGACGAAGACGGGGAAGCCCAGGCGCTCGATGCGGTCCATGCAGGCGGTGGCGTCGGCGTCCCACTGGCGGGCGGTGACCAGCTCCCACTGGCCCACGTCGATGCCGGCGGCGGCCAGGACTGTCTTGGTGAGGTGCTTGTCCATGGACACGGCCGAGGAGGTCACGCCGCAGCCCACGTAGCGCACGCCGGCCATCTCGAAGAGGCCCTGGATGGTGCCGTCCTCGCCGTAGGGGCCGTGCAGGAGCGGGAACACGATGTCCACGTGGCCCAGGTCCTCCACGCCGACGACGCGCGAGTCCGGAGCGTCCGGGTCGCCCTCGTAGGTGAGCTCGACGAGGTTGCCCTCGCCAGGGGTGAGCGCAACGCGGGTCGATCCGGCGGTGACGGACTGGCCCTTCCCATCCTTGAATTCCAGCGCCGACGGGTCATCGGCGACGCGCACCCACTGGCCGTCACGCGTGATCCCCAGCGGGATCACGTCCCACTTGGTGCGGTCGATAGCGGTCAGGATGCCGGCGGCCGTCGAGCACGAGATCTCATGCTCGGAAGAGCGCCCACCGAAGACAATGAGGACGCGAGGACGAGAAATTGCAGTCATGGGTCCAAGACTACCGCGCGGGAGGCGTTCGGTGCCCGCGTGCGCGGCGTTTAGACCAGCTCGATCTTCCAGCCGTCCATCTTCTGCGGGCGAGCCAGCAGCATGCGGCCCATGTCCTCGATGCTCGCGCGCCCCTCGACGACCTCGACGACGGCGCCCGTAATCGGCATGTCGACGCCCACGGACGCGGCAACCTGAAGGATCGGCGAGGCCGACGCGACGCCCTCGACGACGCCCGGGGACAGGGCCAGGGCATCGGCCAGTCCCATGCCGGAGCCCAGGCGGTGACCGAGGGAGAAGTTACGCGACAGGCGCGAGGAGCAGGTGGCGACAAGGTCGCCGATACCGGACAGGCCCGCGAAGGTCGCGGGATCGGCACCGAGCGCGGTGCCCAGGCGCGTCATCTCCGCCAAGCCGCGCGTGATGAGAGTCGAGCGCGTGTTGATGCCCAGGCCCATGCCCTCGGCCGCACCGATCGCGACCGCGATGACGTTCTTCGTGGCGCCCGCCATCTCCGTGCCGACGACGTCGGTGGACACGTAGGGGCGGAAGTAGGAGTTGTGGCAGGCCTTCGCGATCTCCTTGGCCAGCTCCACGTCGGTTGCAGCCACGACCGTCGCCGTGGGCTGGCGCTCCGCGATCTCACGCGAGAGGTTCGGGCCGGACAGGACGGCAATGCGATCACTGGGTGCGCCCGAGGCCTCGGCGATGATCTCGTCGACGCGCTTGAGGGAGCCGAGCTCCAGGCCCTTGGCCAGGGACAGCAGGGCGACGCCGGGGGCGAAGGATTCGCGTGCGGCGCTCAGGGTGGCGCGCACGGCCTTGACGGGCACGGCCACGACAACGAGCTCACGGCCAGCGACGGCCTCGGCGATGTCCGTGGTCGCGCTGATGCGCTCCGAGAGGGCAATCCCCGGAAGGTAGGTGGGGTTCTCTCCCCCGTTGATGAACGAGATCGTGTCGGCGTTACGCCCCCACATCATCACGCTCACGCCCGCGTCGGCGAGCACCTGCGCGAACGTTGTTCCCCACGCGCCCGTTCCCAGGACCGCTGCTGTTGTCATACTCATCGAGACCTCCCTGTCGCAGCCATTCTACTAGGATTGAAACAACCGACCCGCACCAGGAGGAACTGTGTCTCACCGTCGAGCCCTCGCCGCGAGCGCGGCCGCCTCACTGCTCCTGTTGGGTTCGTGCACGCCCGGAGCCCCAACGAACGCGCCTCAGTCAGCCGAGGCCTCGTCGAGCGCCTCCTCCCCCACTGCGTCTGCGACCGCGAGCGCGGCACCCGAGACAACGCCAACGTCCGAGCCGGGCGTGGACGAAGCGAGGCCGATCAACGCCGACAACTGGATGTCGAGCGTGGAGGGGTTGCCTCCGGTGCGCCCGGATGACCCGGCGAAGGCTCTAGCGCTGACGGGGATTCGCGCGGCGACGCACGAGGGTTTCACGCGGGTCGTGCTCGAGTTTTCGGGCGAGGGCACGCCGGGGGTGTGGCGTGCCGCATGGACGGATCAGGCCGTGGAACAGGGCCGAGGACTGCCCATCCAGGTCGAGGGGGAGGCTGTGTTGGATCTGGTCATCGACGGCACGCCGATGACGGCGACCGAGACTCCCTACCCGGGCGGCACGCACACGCGCGCCGGCGATCTGGACGTCGTCTCGGACGGCACCTTCGAGGACAACACGCACGTCGTCATCGGGTCGCCGGCCACGCGCCAATTCCAGATCGGGTTCTTGTCCGACCCGGTGCGCATGGTCATCGATATCCGCGATTAGCCCTTCTTGCGGGCCTTCTTCGCCTTCTTGGCCTTCTTCGCGAGCTCTTCTTCCCACCAGGGGCCGGCCTGCGTGGTGGGGTCCCACACCTGCTCGGGGACGGGAAGTCCGCGCAGCTTACCCACGCCCGCACGCACGGCATCGCTGATGCGCTTGGTCGCCTCGTTAACGGCCTCGTGATCCTCCGAGCCTGCGGGGCTCATGAGGTCCGACAGGTCGACGGGCTCGCCGAAGTGGTAGGCGACGGGACGCCCCGGGCGCATGTCCATTCCCTTGGCATTGTAGGGAGCCATGATGTCTTGCGGACCCCACTGCGAGACGGGAATGACGGGCACGCCCGTGTCAAGGGCCAGTCGGGCGGCTCCGGACTTGAACTCCATGGGCCACTGGTCGGGGTCACGCGTGAGGGTGCCCTCGGGGAAGATGCCGACGACCTCTCCGGCTTTCAGGGCCTCGCGGGTGGGTGCCAAGACGGCCGAGGGGTTGGAGTCGCGGTTGACGGGGATCAGGCCCATTCCCTTGATGATCCAGCCGAACACCGGCACGGAGAACATCGACTTCTTCGCCAGGAAGCGCACGGCGGTGTCGCGCTTCATGAAGTACCAGCACAGGCACAGGGGGTCCACGTTGGACAGGTGGTTGGGCACCAGGAGGAAGCCGCCCTCGGCGGGCAGGTTCTCTTCGCCCGTCACGGTGAACTTGATCCAGGGCGTCATGATGGGCGTCAGGACGCCCTTGGCAAAGGTGTAAAAGCCGGAGACAGCACTCATGGCTTCATTCTACGGGGACCGCTCCGTCGGCGCGCTGGCCCACACGGACCTCACACCAGGACGGACACGACCCCGGGGGCGACATCGACGGTGAAGGGGATCGAGGCGATGCGGTCCCCATCCGCCATGGCGATCATGCCGGCGGGGGCGGCGAAGGAGACGACGCGGGCGCTTTCCACCTCAATGGCCGGGTGTGCCTTCGCGCGGCCGGCGACGACGCGGGCAAGCACGGGCAGGGCGCGAGACAGCGACAGGGGGCCGACGTGGCACACCTCGAGGACGCCGTCGCTCATGTCGGAGGATTCCACCAGGGTGATGCCGCCGCCGAAACGCCCGGAGTTGGACACCGACGCGATCCAGCCGCTCATGTTGCGCTCGACCCCGTCCACGGTCGCCACGATCTCGGTGGGTTCGTGCGAGGCCAGGGCCGCGAAGGCCCCGTAGCCGTAGGCCAGCGGTCCAGACGTCAGCGAAGACTCGTTCGCGAGGATGTTCGCGCGCGCGTCCAGGCCGATCGAGACGATGCCGAGAGCCAGGCGCGCGCCGTCGCGCGAGCGCACCCACATGCCATCCAGGGGACGCACCCGAGAGGCCAGCCAATCGGAGGAGTCGGCCCCGGCCTCGTCGGAAGAAAAACCCAGCGGCGCCAGGGAACGCGCTCGCACCAGCGGGTCCGTGCCTATCCCCAACGCGCGACACAGGTCGTTGCCGCGCCCACCCGGCATGGGAACGAAGATCGCGTCGGACTCGTGACACCCGCGCGCCACGGCACCCAGGTACCCGTCTCCGCCCAGAGCCGCGACGAAGGATCCGGACGCGACCTCGCCGGCGATCGCCGCCGGGTCGTCGCCGGGCGTCGTCAAGCGAACCGCGACCTCCCAGCCGCCGCCGCGCAGGATGCGCACGATACGAGGGCCCAGGCGCACGCTGCGCCCGCCCGCCGACATCGACGAGACGAGCAACAAAATGCTGCGGCGCACGCCCGATGCGGCCATGATCTCAGGCGTCCAGATAGCGCACGCGAGCATCCAGCTGGTGGAGCTTGCGCGTGAAGTGCTCGTAACCGCGCGAAATCACGTCGATGCCCGACACGGTGGACGTGCCCGACGCAGCCAGAGCCGCGATCAGGTGAGAGAAGCCACCGCGCAGGTCAGGAACCTCGATATCCGCGCTGTGCAGCGGGGTCGGACCCGAGATGACCGCCGAGTGGTAGTAGTTCTTCTGGCCAAAACGGCAGGGCGTCCCACCCAGGCACTCACGGTAGACCTGGATGTTCGCGCCCATCTTGCGCAGCGCCTCGGTGAAGCCGAAACGGTTCTCGTACACGGTCTCGTGCACGATCGACAGGCCCTCGGCCTGGGTGAGGGCCACGACGAGGGGCTGCTGCCAGTCCGTCATGAAGCCCGGGTGCACGGCCGTCTCCAGGGCGATCGAGTGCAGCGGCTCGCCCGGGTGGTAAAAGCGAATGCCGTCGGCGTCAATATCGAAGGCACCGCCCACCTTGCGGAAGGTGTTGAGGAACGTCGTCATGTCGGGCTGGTGAGCGCCACGCACGTAGATGTCGCCGCGGGTGGCCAGGGCGGCGGCGGCCCACGAGGCAGCCTCGATGCGATCCGGCAGAGCCGTGTGACGGTAGCCGTTCAGCTTCGCCACACCCTCGATGCGGATCGTACGATCCGTGTCCACCGAGATGATCGCGCCCATCTTCTGCAGGACGTTGATGAGGTCGAGGATCTCCGGCTCAATGGCCGCGCCCTTCAGGGTCGTGATGCCCTCGTTGCGCACGGCCGTGAGCAGCGTCTGCTCGGTCGCGCCCACGGAGGGGAAGGGCAGCTCGATGATCGCGCCATGCAGGCCGGTAGCGGGGCGCTTGATGTGCACGCCGTCGGGCTGCTTGTCGACGATCGCGCCGAACTTGCGCAGCGTCTCCAGGTGGAAGTCGATGGGACGACCGCCGATCGCGCAGCCACCCAGCTCGGGGATGAAGGCCTCGCCCAGCTGGTGCAGCAGCGGGCCGCAGAACAGGATCGGGATGCGCGAGGCGCCCGCGAGCGTGTCGATGTCAGAGCGCGAGGCAATCTTGACGTTGGAGGGATCCATGCGCAGCGTGCCGCGATCCTGATCGAAGTCGATCTGGACGCCGTGCAGGCTCAGCAGGTCCGAGACCACGTCGGTGTCGCGAATAAGCGGGACGTTGTAGAGCTCGGAGGGGGTGTCGGCGAGCAGCGACGCAACCATCGCCTTGGGGACGAAGTTTTTCGCTCCGCGCACCGTGATCTCACCGCGCAGCGGATGGCCGCCCTCAACCTGAAGGATCGATGACATGAGTGCTCCTCACTAAGACGTACCTGGCCCCTACTCTAGCTAGGTAGGGGCCAGTGTGCGCAGTGCTTTCAGCTACGAGCCGACACGACTTCTTCCTTGGGCAAGAATTTCGCCGGGAGCGTGCGCGGCTTGAAGGACGGGCGCGCGGCCTCGTAAGCCGCGATCTCGTCCTCATGACGCAGGGTCAGGGCGATGTCGTCCAGGCCCTCCATGAGGGTCCAGCGCACGTAGTCATCGATCTGGAAGGTGCCCGAGATCGCACCGGCGCGCCACGTCTTGTCTTCCAGGGAGACGGTCACCTCGGTGCCGGGCTCGGCCTCGAGGAGCTTCCACAGGGACTCGCAGTCCTCCTGGGAGATGATGCCGGTGACCAGGCCCTGCTTGCCCGAGTTTCCGCGGAAAATATCCGCGAACTTGGGGGCCAGGACGACGCGGAAGCCGTAGTCCTTGAGCGCCCACACGGCGTGCTCACGCGAGGAGCCGGTGCCGAAGTCGGGGCCTGCGATCAGGACGGAGCCGTTCTTGTAGGCGTCCTGATTGAGGATGAATTCCGGGTCGCCGCGCCAGGCGGCGAAGAGGGCGTCCTCAAAGCCCGTGCGGGTCACGCGCTTGAGGTAGACGGCGGGGATGATCTGGTCGGTATCGACGTTGGAGCGGCGCAGCGGGACGCCGATGCCGGTGTGGGTGATGAACTTTTCCATGGGTGGTTGAGTCTTTTCTTCCGTGGGGGACGAGGCCGGGGCCCTCCCCCGCTGTCGGGTGGCGGAGGGCGGGCCTCAGAGGTCGGCCGGGGAGGACAGGGTGCCGCGCACTGCGGTGGCGGCCGCGACGAGCGGGGACACCAGGTGCGTGCGGCTGCCCTTGCCCTGGCGGCCTTCGAAGTTGCGGTTGGAGGTGGAGGCCGAACGGTCTCCCACGTTCATCGTGTCGGGGTTCATGCCCAGGCACATGGAGCAACCGGCGTTGCGCCATTCGGCGCCGAACTCGGTGAAGATCTTGTCGAGGCCCTCGGCCTCGGCCTGGAGGCGCACGCGGGCGGAGCCGGGCACGACCATGACGCGCACGCCCTCGGCCTTGCGGCGGCCCTTGAAGATGCCGGCGGCGGCGCGCAGGTCTTCGATGCGGCCGTTGGTGCAGCTGCCGATGAAGACGGTGTTCACGGCGATGTCGCGCATCGGGGTGCCGGCCTTGAGGTCCATGTACTCCAGGGCGCGCTCGGCGGCCGCGCGGGCCGTCTCGTCGGTGAAGTCCTCGGGGGCGGGGACGGTCGCGGACAGCGGCACGCCCTGACCGGGGTTGGTACCCCAGGTAACGAAGGGCTCGATATCGGCGGCCTCGAGGATGACCTCGGCGTCGAAGACGGCGTCCTCGTCGGAGGCGAGGGAGGACCAGTATTCGACGGCGCGATCCCAGTCCTCGCCCTCGGGGGCGTGGGGGCGGCCCTTGATGTAGTCGAATGTCGTCTGGTCGGGGGCGATCATGCCCGCGCGGGCGCCCGCCTCAATCGACATGTTGCAGATCGTCATGCGGCCCTCCATGGAGAGCTCGCGAATGGCCTGGCCGCGGTACTCCAGGACGTAGCCCTGGCCGCCGCCGGTGCCGATCTTCGCGATGACGGCGAGGATGATGTCCTTGGCCGTCGACCCCTCGGGAAGGGAGCCGTTGACGGTGATCGCCATGGTCTTGAAGGGGGCCATCGGCAGCGTCTGGGTCGCGAGCACGTGCTCGACCTGGCTGGTGCCGATACCAAAGGCCAGCGCGCCGAATGCGCCGTGGGTGGAGGTGTGGGAGTCGCCGCACACGATCGTCATGCCGGGCTGGGTGAGGCCCAGCTGGGGGCCAACCACGTGGACGATGCCCTGGTCAGCGTCACCCAGGGAGTGCAGGCGCACGCCGAACTCCTCGGCGTTCTTACGCAGCGTGTCGATCTGGGTGCGGCTCGTGATGTCCGCGATCGGCTGGTCGATGTTGATGGTCGGCGTGTTGTGGTCCTCGGTCGCGATCGTCAGGTCGGGGCGACGCACCTGGCGTCCGGCGAGGCGCAGGCCCTCGAAAGCCTGGGGGCTCGTGACTTCGTGCACGAGGTGGAGGTCGATGTAGAGCAGGTCGGGGGCACCATTCTCCCCCTTGGACACGATGTGGTCGCGCCACACCTTTTCTGCCATCGTTCCGCTCATTGTTCCTCCTCTGGTCTCCGCTTTGGAGACACGGTGTCATTCATGCTTCGCAATCAATGGAACCGCCTCATTGGCCGAGCGACCCGCTGATCTCACGTCTCGGACGCCGCTTTGACCTGTTTCACTATCCGACAATTTGCCATCTCAAAAGCTGAGATATTAAATAGTTGTATGGAAGAGCAAACATCCAGTGGCGTTGGCGTTCTCGATAAGGCTGCGTTGGTTCTCAGCGCTCTTGAGGCAGGACCCGCCACCCTCGCCCAACTCGTTTCCAGCACGGGGCTTGCTCGCCCCACCGCCCATCGACTGGCCGTCGCTCTCGAATATCACCGCATGGTCGCCCGCGACATGCAGGGACGTTTTATCCTCGGCCCCCGCCTCCAGGAGCTCTCCTCCGCCGCCGGCGAAGACCGCCTCCTCCAGGCCTCCATGCCGGTCCTTCAGGCCCTGCGCGACCACACGAAGGAATCCTCCCAGCTCTTCCGCCGCCAGGGCGATTACCGCGTGTGCGTCGCCGCCTCCGAACGCGAGATGGGTCTGCGCGACTCGATCCCCGTGGGCGCCACGCTCTCCATGAGTGCCGGCTCCGCCGCCCAGGTCCTGCTGGCCTGGGAGGAGCCCGACCGCCTGCACCGCGGCCTGTACGGCGCCTCTTTCAACGCCACCATGCTCTCCGAGGTGCGCCGCCGCGGCTGGGCCCAGTCCGTGGGTGAGCGCGAACCCGGTGTCGCCTCCGTGTCCGCCCCCGTGCGCGGCCCCTCCGGCCGAGTCCTGGCCGCCCTGTCCATCTCCGGCCCCATCGAGCGCATGGGTCGCCAGCCCGGACGCCAGCACGGCCCCTCCGTCATGGCGGCCGCCAACAGGCTCACGGAATTCCTCTCCACCGTCGAGGACGCCGCAGACCTGTAAGCTGCGGCCACAGACTCGATAAACGGGTGGGCCGGGACGATTGAATCGTCCCGGCCCACCCGTTTGCGTAGCGATCCGCTAGGCGACCCAGCGCCCCGAACGATCGAAGGTGTAGGCGGTGCCGTCGATGACGACGCGTCCAGTCGCCATGGCGCCCGACGGGTGGCAGAAGTACCAGCTGCCGCCGTCCTTCACCCATCCGATCGCCATCTGGCCGGATTCCGTCAGGTAGTACCAGGTACCGCCCAGGTTCGCCCAGCCGGTGGCCATCGAGCCATTGCCGTTCAGGTAGAACCAGGCGCCGCCCAGGTTCACCCAGCCGCTGGCCATCGCACCACTACTGCGCAGGTAGTACCAGGTGTCGCCGTCCTTCAGCCAGCCAGTCGCCATGGCCCCCGTGTCGGGATCCAGGTAGTACCAGGTTCCGCCCACGGCGGTCCAGCCACTCGCCATCGCGCCGGACGGGGCGTAGTAGCGCCACGCACCATCCTCAACCTGCCAACCGGTCTTCATCCAGCCGTCCGCGTCGAAGGAGTAGGTGACGCCGCCGCGCACAACGCGCTCGTTGGACGGGTAGGAACCATCCGCGTAGCGCAGCCACCAGCGACCGTCAGCCGACGCAACCCACTGGGCAGCCTCCGGATCCGGCTCCGGGGTGACGGTGGGATCGATGCGATCGCCCGCGGCCTGCGTGAAGACGGCGACCGTGCGAGCGGGAACCGTGACGGAGCCCGTCTTCGCATCGAAGGACGCACCCTTGACGGTCTCGTCCGAGCCATTCGCCTGGGCATCGTGCAGCTTGAAGACGCGCCCAGCCAGGCCATCAACAGCTGTCGTCACGGTCCTGTCCGTCGCGTTGAAGACGACGAGCGCGCCGTCGAGCTTCGAGTCGATGTCGTTCCCGGCTCCGGCCTCGTCGTTGATGAGCATGAGGATCGTGCCGTCCACGGCAGCCTCACCCGAGTTGGGGAAGGTCACCTTGGAGCGGACCAGATCCGCGCTACCCAGCGTGAACAGGCGCGAGGAGGAACGCACGCGTAGGAAGTCCATCGCGATTTCCGAGGAGGTGTCGATCTGCTCCGGGGTCGGCTTCAGATCGGGGTTCTCCAGCAGCGGGCGCATGTGGTTCCAGGCCGCGCCGTTCTTCGACTTCACAGGTAGGCCACGGCCAAAACCGTTATCGTGCATCGACCAGTCGATCGCGTTGAAGTGATCACCGGAGTTGTAGGAGTCGCGGTCCAGGGACTTCGAGCGCAGCATCTCCGTGCCCGAGGCCCAGAAGGACGGCGACTGCGACAGAGCCACAGAGGCCTGGCTGATCAGCGACATGCGCACGCGGTGATCCATCGGAGCATCCGCCGGCATCTTGTAGGTGACCAGGTCGAAGAGCGTCTCGTTGTCGTGGGCATCCACGTAGTTGACGTTCTCGGCGGGTTGGGAGGCAAACCCGGCGCCCTGGCCGTTGTAGTCCAGCTGCGCGCCCGACACAGTCTTGCCGTCGTAGGTGGTGAGCGTGTAGTCCTTCAGGTTGCCCGCCAGGCCCAGCTTCACGAGGTCCACGCGGTGCAGATAATCGGCGCGACGATCCGCTTCGGAGCGGGTATCGAGACCGTTGAGGTCCGAGAAGGCGCCTGAGCCGAAGCCCTGCAGCACGCGGTGGTCGTCATCGAAGGGGCCGCCGCCGTGCACGGCGTCGCGCAGGCGGTCGTTGAACGCGCCGATACCGGTGCCGTCCAGCTGGCCCTGCGTGGCCTGGGTGAACAGCGCGTTGTTCGCGACCTCACCGAAGTTCCAGCCCTCGCCGTAGATGTACAGGCGCGAGCCGTCCACGCCGTCCTTCTCCAGGGTGAGGGACGACAGGGCCGCCTTCGCGCGCTTCATCTCCTCGGCCGGGTGGTGGCCCATGAGGTCGAAGCGGAAGCCGTCGACGTGGTAGTACTTCGCCCAGTGGATCATCGAGTCGATCATGAGGTGCTCGCTCATCGCGTTTTCGGTCGCGACGTTGGAGCAGCAGGTCGAGGTCTCGACACCGCCGGTGGCGTTCAGGCGCTGGTAGTAGCCGGGCACGACGCGGTCAAGCACGGAGTGGGCGGACTGACCCGCCGCGGGCGTGTGGTTGTAGACCTGGTCGAGGACGACCTGCATGCCGATCGAGTGGAGACCACCCACCATGGAGCGGAATTCGCGCACGCGCCCACCGCCGTTCTGCTGAGACGAGGTCGCGTAGGAGCCCTCGGGGGCCATCCAGTGCAGCGGGTCGTAGCCCCAGTTGTAGGCGTCCTGGTCGGCAACGGCCGTGACCGCCGCCTGCTGTTCCTCGGACGCCGGGCCGGCATCCTCGGGGATCGCGGGCGTCTTCTGGTCGGCGCGCTTCTCGGGGATGGTCGCGATGTCGAAGGTGGGCAGCAGGTGCACCGTGTTCATGCCGGCGCGCGACAACTCGGCCAGGTGGCGCATGCCGTTGGATTCGAACTGCGTGAAGGCCATGTAGGTGCCGCGCATGTCCTCGGGCACTGACGCATCCGCGGCGGAGAAGTCGCGCACGTGCAGCTCATAGATGGAGCGCTGGGCGTCATCCGCGATGACGGGGGCCTTCGAGTCCGTCCACAGCGAGGGGGCGATCGACGGGTTGTCCATATTGACGGCGACGGAGCGCGTCGAGTCGACCGTCAGGGCCACCGAGTAGGGGTCGGTCACGAGGTTCGTCTCGACCTTGCCCGTCTCGGGCACGTAGACGCTGACCTCCCACAGGTACTGGGCACCCTCGTGGATCTCGCCGGCAGCGTTGTCCACGCTCCAGCGGCCGTCCTCGCCGCGCACGGCGGCGGTACGCAGGCCGTCACCCTGCACGTCGGCATCGGAGCCGCGCGGGGTCGAGGTGTTCCACGACAGCAGGGTCACGTTCTTAGCGGTCGGCGCCCACAGCGCGAACGTCGGGTTTCCCGCCTCGTTCCATCCCACGCCGTACGAGGCCTGGGTAGCCTTCGCCGCGTAGAGCGAGTCGAGGACGGGGGCGATCTGCACGCCGGTGAAGGCATTGACGCTCTCCCCCGACTTCTGGGCGACCGCGATCTGACCGGTGAGGGCCTCGCGGGCCCCGGCCTCGTCGAGGGAAGCCTTCAGGGCGATGTATCCGTTGAGATTCGGGTGAGCCTTCGTCACATCGGCGGGAAGGTCACCCGCGACGGTCAGGGCGCTCGTCGAAGCGCCCGTGACGGCACCATCAGCCAGGCCAGCGCCACCCTCGGGGGCGGTCACCAGCTCATAGGAGAGCTTCGCGGAACCGTCAAGAACCTGCGCGCGGGTCACGCCCTCGGGGAGCAGCGAGGTCGGCCACGCGAGAATGTTCGAGGTCACCCAGTAGGCGCGCTGCTCGCCGGCGCCCGCGACCGGGGCGTCAGCGCTCGCGATGTCGACTTTGTGCGTCGCAGAATCGTAGGTGAAGGTCACGAGCTTGTTCGCTTTCGTTGCAAACTGGTAGTTGGCACCGCCGATGGCGCCATCTTGCCCGTAATTCTCGTTGTCGGACCCGCCGATGGCAACCTTGAACTCGTAGTTGCCCTCAGGCAGCGCGGTGGTGGCGTAGGTGTAGGTCCCGTCCCCCACCGGCTCCATAAGGGGTGCCAGGCATGCGGGCTTCCAGTTGTCCGTGCAGCCCAGCGCCTTCTGGAACGAGCCAGGCAGCGTCACCATCTGGTTGGTGGCGGTGTTCCAGACGCGGTGCGTCGCGCGGTTGTAGAAGAAGGTGACGGACGTCGTCTCGGTCAGGGTGTAGGAGATGTTCGCTCCACCCGCAGCGCCCCCGGCACCAAACGACGTGTCCCACGAGCCGCCCTCGGCGACCTTGTACTGGTAGTCGCCGGCCGGCAGCGTGAACGTGGCGCTGTACACGCCCGTCGCGTCGCGCGTGAGCGCAGCCTTATCGCAGCCGGGCGCCCAGTCGGCGTCGCATCCCATCGCCATGTTGTGGTTACCGGGGATTGTCACCAGCACGTCGGCGGCGGCTCCGGCAGCTCCCGCGTCGGCAGCAGTCGCATCGTTACCATCGTTTGACGTTTCCGTCCCGGGCGCGGCCCACGCGGCTGGGAGCACACCTCCCATCAGCGCGATAGCCGCGCCAACGCTGAGCGTTCGGCGCAGGAATGTCCTATTGAGTCGGTATGTCACGACAGACTCCCTCGTCCAAAAGCGATCCCCTCCCATGGGGGCTGCTCCTAGGTTAGACACACTGCAACAGTTCCGAAACTTTTCTGCAAAGCACAAGAGAAAACGTGGACCGAGTGGTTAACAAAAAACCTCGCCACCGCTCAGGTGACGAGGTTATTGGTACCCCCAACCGGATTTGAACCGGTGTTAACGCCGTGAGAGGGCGTCGT
>JVKM01000016.1 GCA_001072465.1 Xylanimonas cellulosilytica
CACCCCGACACCCTCACCTCGCGCAACAACCTCGCAGCCGCACACCATGCGGCGGGCCACCTAGCCGACGCCATCACCCTATACGAGCAGGTCGCCAAAGACTGTGCTCGCGTCCTAGGCGAAGACCACCTGCTCACCAAAACGGTACGCGAGAACCTCGAGGCAGCCCGGCGGGAGCTGGCGTAGCGAGAGGACAGCTCACCCACCGAGGAGCGCGAGGAGGACTGACGCGCGTCGCGCGCACTGCTACAGGCAAACGCTGAGGGGCCGGAAGCTTTCGCTTCCGGCCCCTCGCCTCTTGTGGGCCCTACCGGGCTCGAACCGATGACCTTCTGGGTGTAAACCAGACGCTCTAGCCAACTGAGCTAAAGGCCCCACGCACGCGCCAATCTACCAGAACAGGCACGCACGGTCACATCCGACGCCGAGCGTCACAGCACATAACAGCGCTGGGCCGCCCAGGCCTCGTCGAAAAACTAGCGGCGCGAACGCGGACGCGCGGTCAGGCGCACGCCCGCCCAGTTGTCTCCCAGCGCCGTCGACGTCGTCGCGTGCAGGCCCGCGATCTCCGCGGCCTCCTCCACGTCGCCCACGCGCACGGAGTTGGGACGTCCCGGCTTGGGGATCAGCACCCAAATCAGCCCGCCATCATCCAGGTTCGACATCGCGTCCACGAGCACGTCCGCGAGGTCCTCTTCCTCGGCGTCGTCCGCGCGCCACCAGACGATCGCGCCATCCACGACGTCGGCGTAGTCGACGTCAACGAGCGGATGCCCCGTCTCCCCTTCAACCGCATCGCGCACGGCCTGATCCACGTCATCATCGACGTAGAACTCCTGCACGATCGCATCGGACGCAAAACCCAGGCTCACTGCCATCACGCAGCACCACCCATCAACGAGGCGGCGCTCAGTGTCATATCAACGTTCACGCCTTCATCCTAGGGCATTGGAGCTACTGGAATGCAAGGGATAGTCCACGATGAAACACTCCCCCGAACGCTCCCCCGCCTGAGCTGCGGATTCATTCGACGCGGAACGCCTACCAAGCGGTGATGCGCACGTCATAGTCACAAGCCAAGGCAAACACTCGCAAAGGTCTGCCATTAGTGGGACAATGGTCCCGAAATGTGCGGTGTCGCCAGAGGACACCGCTCACGCAGGCTGCGCAAGCAGCACCGAGTCAAGCGAGAAGGTACACCGTGAGCCAACTCCACGAGTCCCGCCCTGTCGTCGTCAACGGCCTGATCCCTCAGGTTCCCGACAACGATCCCCAGGAGACCGCCGAATGGGTTGAGTCCCTGTCCGGGCTCATCAACGAAAAGGGCGGCCCCCGCGCACGCTACATCCTGCTGAACATGCTCAACGAAGCACGCCGCAACGGCGTTCAGCTCCCCCAGGAATACACGACCCCCTACGTCAACACGATCCCCGTTGACCAGGAGCCGTACTTCCCCGGCGACGAGGCCATGGAACGCGAATACCGCCGCTGGATTCGCTGGAACGCCGCCGTCCAGGTGACGCGCGCCCAGCGCCCCGGCGTCAAGGTGGGCGGACACATCTCGTCCTACGCCTCGGTTGCCACCCTCTACGAGGTCGGCCTCAACCACTTCTTCCGCGGCAAGGACCACCCCGGCGGCGGCGACCACGTGTTCTTCCAGGGACACGCCTCCCCCGGACCCTACGCCCGCGCCTTCCTCGAGGGTCGCCTCTCCGAAGAAGAGATGGACGGCTTCCGTCAGCAGGTCTCCACGGAGCACGGCCTGCCCTCGTACCCGCACCCGCGCCAGCTCGAGCACTTCTGGGAGTTCCCCACGGTCTCGCTCGGCCTGGGTCCCGCCGAGGCCATCTACCAGGCCTGGTTCGACCGCTACCTGCACATGAACGGCATCAAGGACACGTCGCAGCAGCACACGTGGGCCTTCATCGGCGACGGCGAGATGGACGAGCCCGAGTCCCGCGGCATGCTCCAGCTCGCCGCCCAGCAGCGCCTGGACAACCTGACCTTTGTCATCAACTGCAACCTGCAGCGTCTCGACGGCCCGGTGCGCGGCAACGGAAAGATCATCCAGGAGCTCGAGGCCTTCTTCAAGGGCGCCGGGTGGAACGTCATCAAGGTCATCTGGGGCCGCGGCTGGGACCAGCTGCTTGCCGCCGACAAGGACGACGCCCTCGTCCACGTCATGAACGAGACCCTGGACGGCGACTACCAGACCTTCCGTGCGAACGACGGCGCCTACGTGCGTGAGCACTTCTTCGGCCGCGACCCGCGCACCAAGGAAATGGTCAAGAACTGGACGGACGAGCAGCTCTGGGAGCTCAAGCGCGGCGGCCACGACTACCGCAAGGTCTACGCCGCCTACAAGGCCGCCATGGACCACACCGGCCAGCCGACCGTCGTCCTCGCGCACACCATCAAGGGCTACGCGCTGGGCACGCACTTCGCCGGCCGTAACTCGACGCACCAGATGAAGAAGCTGACGCTCGAGGACGCCAAGCAGCTGCGCGATCGCCTGCAGATCCCGATCACGGACGAGGAACTTGAGCGCGATCCCTACATGCCCCCGTACTACATGCCGCCGGCCGATCACCCGGCCCTGCAGTACATGAAGGAGCGCCGCGAGATCCTCGGCGGCTGGGTGCCCGAGCGCCGCGCCGACCGTCAGCCCAAGCTTCCCGCCCTGCCCACGCGTCCCTTCGATGCGCTGTCCAAGGGCTCCGGCAAGCTTGAGGTCGCCACGACCATGGCTCTCGTGCGCCTCATCAAGGACCTGCTCAAGGACAAGGAGGTCGGCAAGTACTTCGTGCCGATCATCCCCGACGAGGCCCGTACCTTCGGCCTGGACGCGATCTTCCCGTCGGCGAAGATCTTCAACACGACCGGCCAGTCCTACACGCCCGTCGACGCGGACATGATGCTGTCCTACCGTGAGTCCGAGCAGGGCCGCATCCTGCACACGGGCATCACCGAGGCCGGCTCCTCCGCCGCGTTCCAGGTCGTCGGCACAGCGTACGCTACGCACGACCTGCCGATGGTGCCGATCTACATCTTCTACTCGATGTTCGGCTTCCAGCGCACCGGCGACCAGTTCTGGGCAGCCGGCGACCAGCTGACCAAGGGCTTCGTCATCGGCGCGACCGCCGGTCGTACGACGCTTGCGGGTGAGGGCCTGCAGCACATGGACGGCCACTCGCACGTCCTGGCTGCCACCAACCACGCGTTCGTCTCCTACGACCCGGCCTACGCGTACGAGATCCGCCACATCATGTCCGACGGTCTCGAGCGCATGTACGGCGACGCGGGCGACCGCGACCCGAACGTCATGTACTACATCACCGTGTACAACGAGCCGATCCACCAGCCGGCCGAGCCGGAGAACGTGGACGTCGAGGGCATCATCAAGGGCATCTACAACCTCGATGAGCACCAGAACTTCGGTGGCCCCAAGGCTCAGCTGCTCGCCTCCGGCGTGGGCGTGCCGTGGGCACGCGAGGCCCGCGAGCTGCTGGCCCGCGACTGGGGCGTGGATGCCGCCGTGTGGTCCGTGACCTCGTGGAACGAGCTGCGTCGTGACGGCTTGGACGCCGAGGAGCACAACTTCCTGCACCCGTCCGAGCCGCGCCGCACGCCCTACGTGTCGACGAAGCTCGCGGGTCGCGAGGGTCCGTTCGTGGCCTCCTCCGACTTCGACCGCATGCTGCCCGACCAGATCCGTCAGTGGGTCCCCGGCGACTACCACGTGCTCGGCGCGGATGGCTTCGGCTTCTCCGACACCCGTCGCGCGGCCCGTCGTTGGTACCACATCGACGCCGAGTCGATGGTCGTACGCACGCTGGCTGCCCTGGCCGACAAGGGTCAGGTTGACCCGTCCGTCGTCCAGCAGGCGATCGAGAAGTACGACCTGTTCAACTACTCGATCCAGGGCAACGACCACGCTGGCGAGGAGTGATCGTCGCTAGGCCCGCGCTCCTCCATCGCGGTGCCCAGCGGTCATGAGAACGAGGCCGGGGATCCCCACGCGGGGTCCCCGGCCTCGTCGTTTGGGCCAAGCAATGGGATCGGCACTGCCTGCCCGCCGTATCCGGCAGACAATAGACCCATGCACGTTCCCTACGAAACCGAGAAGTTCTACTACGGCTTTCCCGTCTACATCCTGGCCTACCCGGACGAGGCCGTGGGCGTCGGCATCACGACGGGTTCCTCCTCATACTCGCTGGGGCAGATGGTCATGATCGGCTGCGACACCACCACGCACGCTGCCCGCGCGATCAAGCGCTCCGGCGTGTGCTCCCTCAATCTGTTTGGCGCCGAGGCCATGGGTCTCTTCGAGTATGCCGGAACAGTCTCGGGCGGCGACAAGCTCCGCGACGCACAAGTGCCTTCGAGCGATTATGACGGTATCCCCGTGCTCGACGGCTCCCAGATGAGCCTGCTGTGCCGTGTCCTGGAGGCCACGGATGACGGCACTTACACGCACTTCCGCTGCGAGATCACTCAGCGCCTGGTCGACTCCGCACTCATCGATAATCGCGGACGTTTCCGCTACGAGGACCTGCGCACCGTGGAGTACGTGGGGGACGCTCGCAGGCGCATCTACCGGTACTTCTCGGACCGAGTCGAGCGATTCGGCACTTTTGTCCGCTCCTTCAAGGAGTCTCTACTCCCCTAGCGACGCCGGCATGCAACGAAGGCCGGGGATCCCCACGCGGGGTCCCCGGCCTCGTCGATGCCTACGTCAGGCGCTCAGTCTTCCTCGGTACCCGCGTACTTCGGGTTCGCAAGGTTCTCGGGCGAGAGGATGCGCTCGACCTCTTCCTCAGACAGAAGCTCCATGTCGTGGATGACCTCGCGGACGGTCTTGCCCTCGGCCGCAGCGCGCTTACCCACAACATCGCCCAGGTGATGACCAATGACGTCGTTGAAGTAGGTGACGATGCCGATCGAGTTCTCCACGTAGCCGCGGCACACCTCTTCGTTGGCGGTGATGCCGGTGATGCAGCGCTCGCGCAGCGTGTCGCACGCATTGACGAGCAGGTTGATGGACTCGATGAGCGCCTGAGCGATCACGGGCTCCATGACGTTGAGCTGAAGCTGGCCCGCCTCGGCCGCCATGGTGACGGTCTGGTCGTTGCCGATGACCTTGAAGCAGACCTGGTTCACGACCTCGGGGATGACGGGGTTGACCTTGGCCGGCATGATCGACGAGCCCGCAGCCATCTTGGGCAGGTTGATTTCGTTGAGGCCGGCGCGAGGGCCGGAAGCCAGGAGGCGCAGGTCGTTGCAGACCTTGGACAGCTTGACGGCGCTGCGCTTGATCGTGGCGTGCATGGACACGTAGGCGCCCGTATCCGACGTCGCTTCGAGAAGGTTCGGCGAGCCGACGACGCGCGCCCCCGTGATGCGGCGCAGGTGGCGCACGACGACCTGCTGGTAGCCGTCCGGGGTGTTCAGGCCGGTTCCGATGGCGGTTGCGCCGAGGTTGGTCTCCAGGAGCAGTTCGGCATTGTTGACGAGGCGCTCGTCCTCCTCGCGCAGCGTGTGCGCGAAGGCGGAGAACTCGCTGCCGAGAGACATCGGGACGGCGTCCTGCAGCTGCGTGCGGCCCATCGTCAGAATGTGACGGAACTCTGCGCCCTTCTCATCGAAGGAGTCGGCGAGCTCATCGATGGCCTTGCGCAGCCGGTTCACCTTGCGCCACAGGGCGATGCGGAACGCCGTCGGGTACGCGTCGTTCGTGGACTGCGAACGGTTGACGTGATCGTTGGGGTTGATGATGTCGTAGCGGCCCTTCTCCTCCCCCAGGATCTCGAGCGCGAGGTTCGCGATGACCTCGTTCGCGTTCATGTTGACGGAAGTACCGGCACCGCCCTGGAACTGGTCGACGGGGAACTGGTCCATGCAGCGGCCGTTTTCGATGATCTCGTCGCACGCAGCGATGATCGCCTCGGCCTTGGCCGGCTTCATCGCCTTCAGTTGCATGTTCGCCATGGCGCACGCCTTCTTCACCTGCGCGAACGCGCGGATGAGTTCGGGTGCTTCATTGATCGTGCGACCCGAGATCTGATAGTTCTCGATTGCTCGCAGAGTATGAATACCCCAGTACGCGTCCTTGGGTACTTCGCGGGTGCCGAGCAGATCTTCTTCGGTGCGGGTCAACGTTGTTCCTTCCGTCTGTTCGCCGGCCGGTTCATTCCGGCAGGTGCGCCTCCATGGTAGGCCCTGTAGGCCTGAAATTCCGGCACTTTACGAACAATGGAAGCGTCGTTGAAGCTCCGCTGACACGGCCTTTCGCTAGTGATTGGACGCGGCGTCAGAAACGGCGTCAAGCAGGTCAGCGAGCGTCACCCACTGCTCAATCTGAGAGTCGTTAAGCGTCACCTTCGCCTCGCGCTCCACGCGTGCAATAACGGCGTAGAGGGACACGTCGTCCATGTCGAGATCGCCGCGCAGCGTCAGCTCCCCGCGCGCATCGGCGGGATCGAGCTCCGCCTCGTCAATCACGGCCTCCATCGCGGCCTCGCGGGCGCGGTCCTGGGCGGTCTCAGCAGCGCTCTCGGACGAGGCAGGGGCCGCGTCGGGCGCCTCGTCGGACGCATCGGGGTCGACCAGCTGCGCTAAGCCTGCACGCAGCTGGTCACCGAGCAGGTCGGCGATGGAGCCCATTAGCCAACCCGATTGTTGAGCCAACGCACGGGCGCACCGGCACCGGCGTGGCGGAAGGACTCGAGTTCGTCATCCCAGGCCTGGCCGAGAGCCAGGTCGAGACCCTCGCGCAGCTCCTCGTACGTCGTGGCGGACTCCAGGGCCGCACGGATGCGGTCCTCGGGGACAACGACGTTGCCGATGGTGTCCATCTGGGAGTGGAAGATACCGAGGGAAGGCGTGTGGCACCAGCGGCCACCGTCGCTCGAGGCCGTGGCCTCCTCCGTGACCTCGTAACGCAGGTGCTCCCAACCGCGCAGTGCGGACGCCAAACGGGCGCCCGAGCCGATCGGTCCGACCCACGAGAACTCGCAGCGAACCATGCCCGGCGCCGCTTCCTGGTCCGACCACTGGAGGTGAACCTCCTGGCCGAGCGCGGTGCCCAGCGCCCACTCGATGTGCGGGCACAGAGCGGGCGGTGTTGAATGCACGAAAAGTACACCGCGGGTGTATGACCCTCTCATTGTTCCTCCTGTTGGCTTTGTCAGGATCGTCTTCCCCTACGCCCTAAACTGCCGTGAGTCGCAATGATCTGCGCCGAGACGGCGCACACGATGTGGTTACAGGATAGTCGAACGCGCCGGGGAATGCACTCCATTCCCCGGCGCGTCCACGCCTCTACGAGGCCAGATCCTCAGAAGCCAGCGTTGCGGATGTCGCGCAGCGCCTTCTTGCGGGTCGCCCGATCGAGACGGTCGATGTAGATGTGGCCGTCCAGGTGGTCGCACTCGTGCTGGATGCAGCGCGCCATGAGCTCCTCGCCCTCGACGACAACCTTTTTGCCATCCAGGTCGGTGCCCTCGCAGCGCGCGTACCAGGCGCGCTCGGTCGGATACCACAGCTCGGGAACCGACAGGCAACCCTCGTCGCCGTCCTGGTACTCATCCTCGCTCAGAGCAACGATGCGAGGGTTGAGCACGTAGCCGATCTCGCCGTCAATGTTCCAGGAGAACGCGCGCAGGCTCACACCGATCTGGTTGGCGGCCAGGCCGGCGCGGCCGTCCATGTCGACGCCCTCAAGGAGGTCCTCGACGAGTGCCTTCACGTTCGGGGTGATCTCCGTGATCGGGTCACAGACGGTACGCAGGACCGGGTCGCCGATGATGCGGATAGGACGAATAGCCATGTCACTCCCCCTTCAGGGCTGCAGCGTGAAGATCGCGCAGGCGCGCGACAGCTTCCTCGACGGGCACGACGATGGTCTCGCCGGTGGCACGCACGCGGATCTCCACCTCGCCGTCGGCCAGCGAACGACCGACAACCAGGCCGAAGGGCACGCCCACGAGCTCGTAGTCCTTGAACTTCACGCCGGCACTCACCTTACGGCGATCGTCGACGAGAACATCCAGGCCGGCCGCGTCGAGCTGTTCGCCGAGAGACTGCGCGGTCTCGAAGACCTCGTCGACCTTGCCGGTGGCCAGGACATGCACGTCGAAGGGAGCAATCTGCGCGGGCCAGCTCAGGCCCTTGTCGTCGCAGTTGGCCTCGGCCAGGGCTGCCATGACACGGGTAACGCCGATGCCGTACGAGCCCATCGTGACGACCTGGGTCTTACCGTTCTCGTCGAGGACGGTCAGGCCCAGGGCCTTGGCGTACTTGCGGCCCAGCTGGAAAATGTGGCCGATCTCGATGCCGCGCTCCAGGTGGAGGGGGCCCGAGCCGTCGGGCGCCAGGTCACCCTCGCGCACCTCGGCGGCTTCGATCGTGCCGTCGGCGGTGAAGTCGCGGCCCATGACCAGGTTCAGGACGTGACGCTGCTCGGCGTTTGCACCCGTCACCCAGGCGGTGCCCTCGACGACGCGCGGGTCCACCAGGTAGCGCACGGAACCGGAGGCGTTGCCCTCCTCGTCCACGACGCGCTTCGGGGAGTTCGGCCCGAGAACCGTGGGGCCGATGTAGCCGCGCACCAGCTCGGGGTGCGGCTCGAAGTCGGAGTCCGAGGCCATGTCGACCTCGGCGGGGGCCACGGCGGCCTCCAGGCGCTTCATGTCGACATCGCGGTCGCCAGGGACGCCCACGACGAGGAGCTCGCGCTCGCCGTCCGGGTGCGTCAGCGTCACGACGACGTTCTTCAGCGTGTCGCCGGCGGTCCAGGGGCGGTCCTCGCGCGGGTACTGCTCGTTGAGCAGATCAACAAGCGATTCGATCGTCGGAGCGTCGGGGGTGGGCACCTCGAGGGGCGCGGGCACGCCGGACGCGTCCTGAGCCTCGGGCACGGGGGTGGTCACAGCCTCGGCGTTGGCCGCGTAGCCACCCGGGGACGCCACGAAGGTGTCCTCGCCGATCGGCGAGGGGTGCAGGAACTCCTCGGAGCGGGAGCCACCCATAGCGCCGCTCATCGCGGAGACGATGACGTAGCGCAGACCCAGGCGCTGGAAGATGCGCTCGTAGGTGTCACGCTCGGCCTGGTAGGAGGCGTTCAGCCCCTCGTCGTCGATGTCGAAAGAGTAAGCGTCCTTCATGACGAACTCGCGGCCGCGGATCAGACCGGCGCGCGGGCGGGCCTCGTCACGGTACTTCGTCTGAATCTGGTACAGCGTGGCGGGCAGGTCCTTGTACGAGGAGTACATGTCCTTCACCAGCAGGGTGAACATCTCCTCGTGCGTGGGGGCCAGCAGGTAGTCGCCGCCCTTACGGTCGTTCAGCTTGAACAGCGTCGGACCGTACTCTTCCCAACGGTTCGTCGCTTTGTAGGGCTCGGCGGGGATCAGGCCCGGGAAGTGAACTTCCTGAGCGCCCATCGCGTCCATCTCCTCGCGGACGATGTCCTCGATCTTGCGCAGCGTGCGCAGGCCGAGAGGCAGCCACGTGTAGATGCCGGGGGCGGAGCGGCGGATGTAGCCGGCACGCACCAGAAGCTTGTGCGAGTTGACCTCGGCATCGGCCGGGTCTTCACGCAGGGTTCGCAGGAAGAAAGTCGAGAGATTTCGAAGCATGCTCCAAGAGTACGGCACGCGAAGGCCCTGGGGCCACCGGCACAGCCGTGGAGCCCCTCATCGAGGTGTCAGCAACGCCCTCAGATGACCGCGCGGGCACCGAGCTCCCGCTCACGAGAACCCGGGTGCGACGCGTAGTAACGGCGAGCCATCCAACCCGGGTACGCCCATGCCGGGAGGCCTCCCAGGTACAGGGCGCGCACGGCGACGCCGACCATCGCAGCAAGGACGAGCGCGATGAGCATGCAGGTGCCTGCCGTGGCGAAGCCGGAGGCCTCACGGGCCACAAGATCGCCCGTCAGGAACCACAGGAGGGAGAGGAAAGGCATGAGGGGCCACACGAGCGCCGACATCTCACCAGCCGCGCTACCACCGCCGATCTCCAGACGCACCGACATACGTCGGGCGCTCGCGCCGAAACCGAGCCACGCCCACGCCCACACGGATGCGATGACGAGACCGACCAGTGCGATGACGGCGGTGGAGTTGGACACAGCGTCCCCCTTCGGACAATGCAACATCCCCGTTGGCGTTGCGTACAGGGCGATACTACAACACCAACGGGGAGTAATGTCCAACCGAAACGGCGGGAACGAGACTAATCAGGCATCAAGGAGCCCGCCGACGCATGCATCACGCAGATCGCGCAGCATCGACAGCGAGGACAGCGACTCGGCTGTGACGCCCGCCCACGCAAGCGCGCGGTCGCGTCCCTGCGCCTCGTGGCGCTCACGGATATGCAGAAGCGTGCGCGAGGGAGACAGCGGCAGCAGAGCGATGACGCAGGTTCCCGAGGCCTCGGCACCTTCGGGGGCAGCCGGAGGTGCGACGCGCATGAGGATGTGGTCCTCGTCTTCGATATCAATGATCGTCGACTCGTCCTCCGGCTCAAACACGTGGCCGAGGACATCCCACACGACGGACGCGGGCGCGTCGATCGCGATGCCGCGATCAACCACAACATTCGCGCCGGGCAGGATGAGATCTCCCGGGAGCGACACGTCCGCCTGCGAGGCCGTCAGGCCGATGCGACGAGGAAAGCCTGTAGCCGCAACGGCACACGCGCCGGCGACGAGGGACAGAGCGGCAAGAGTGCGAATACGCATGCGATAGTCCTTATCAACAACTCAGAAGTCGATGCCCGGAAGCTTGACCTCCGGGGCGGTGATCGGGGCAACCTCGACGCTTCCGGAACCCGGCTCAAGGCCCAGCTCCTCGGCGAGGGCGTTCGCGCGGCGGATCAGGGTCTCGACGATCTGGTCCTCGGGAACGGTCTCGACGACCTCGCCGCGAATGAAGATCTGGCCTTTGCCATTGCCGGAGGCGACACCCAGGTCGGCCTCGCGAGCCTCGCCTGGGCCGTTCACGACGCAGCCCATCACGGCCACGCGCAGCGGGACCGTCAGGTCCTTCAGGCCCTCGGTGACGTCCTCAGCGAGCGTCCACACGTCCACCTGGGCGCGACCACACGACGGGCACGAGACGATCTCGAGAGTCTTCTCGCGCAGACCCATGAACTCCAGCATCTTCGTGCCCACCTTGATCTCCTCAACGGGAGGAGCGGACAGGGAGACGCGGATCGTGTCACCGATACCCTCGGCCAGGAGCACCGAGAAAGCGGACACGGACTTAATCGTGCCCTGGAAGGCGGGACCGGCCTCGGTGACGCCCAGGTGCAGCGGCCAGTCCCCCGCCTCGGACAGCATGCGGTAGGCCTGGATCATGGTGAGCACGTCGTGGTGTTTGACCGAGATCTTGAAGTCGTGGAAGTCGTTCTCCTCGAACAGCGAGGCTTCCCAGATCGCCGACTCGACGAGAGCCTCGGGCGTGGCGCGACCGTACTTCTTCAGCAGTCGAGGATCGAGCGATCCTGCGTTCACGCCGATGCGCAGCGACACGCCGTGATCGGAGGCGGCCTTGCAGATGTCCTTCACCTGGTCGTCGAACTTGCGGATGTTGCCCGGGTTCACACGCACGGCGCCACAGCCGGCCTCGATCGCCTGGAACACGTACTTCGGCTTGAAGTGAATGTCGGCGATCACCGGGATACGCGACTGCTTGGCGATGATCGGCAGCGCGTCCGCGTCCTTATCCGTCGGGCAGGCGACGCGAACGATGTCGCAGCCGGCGGCCGTCAGCTCGGCGATCTGCTGGAGCGTCGCACCGATGTCGTGCGTCTTCGTCGTCGTCATGGACTGGACGGAGACCCGCGCGCCACCGCCCACCGGAACGTCCCCCACCATGATGCGACGCGTCTGCTTGCGCGGGAACGGCGACGCCGCGACTTCGGGCATACCAAGATTGATTTCACTCACCGTGTCATTATCGCGCACAGTGGCCTTCCTTCCCACACGGACCACGAACGCGTGGTCAGGGTCGCTTTTCGGGCAGATATGTGTGACGTGCCGGCGCTCAGCCGAGCGACACCGGCTTCACGATGTCTGCAACGATCAAAATGACGCTCATCGCGACGAGCAGGCCGCCGACAACCCAGGTAACGGGAACGAGGCGAGCCGTGTCCGCCGGGCCGGGATCCTCCGCCCCACGCACGCGGGCTACCGTTCGGCGCACGCCTTCGTAGACCGCCCCGAGAATGTGCCCGCCGTCCAGCGGCGGCAACGGGATCAGGTTAAAGACGAAAAGGGCCATGTTGAGCGACGCCAAGAGGCTCAGCAGCACGGCGACAACCTGACGCGTGTCGCGCAGACCCAGCGCCTGCGAATCACCCGTCACCTCACCGGCCAGGCGCCCCACGCCCACGACGGACACAACACCCGAAGAGTCACGCTTTTCGTCAGTGAACACAGACCGGCCGACCTGCCACACAGCCTGGGGCAGCCGGGTCACGACCGCCGTCGTCCCGGTGAACATCTGCCAGTTTGCCGCTGCCACATCGCCCAGAGACGCCGACACGTACTCGTATCCAGCCGTCACGCCCACCAAGCGCGCCCCCTGCGAGCCCGTCGCAGGCGAAACACTCAGGTCCACGGTACTGCCGTCGCGCTCCACCGTCAGCACGGCAGACTCACCCTCCTGGGTAGCCCCAACCGCGCGCTGCAGCTCCGCGAAGGTGGCAACCGGCTGCCCGTTCCACGCAACGACCGTGTCCCCGGGACGAACCCCTGCCTCGTACGCGGGAGAAGCAACTTCACCGGAAGCGCTCATGATCGTGGCCGGGACGTCCGCAATCGTGCGCGAGGCCGTGGGAGCGCCGATGCCGATCATCGTCACCGCCGATAACACGATGCAGATCAGCAGATTCATGAGCGGCCCGCCGAGCATGACCGCGATCTTCTTCGGGGCGCTCAGACGGTAGAAGGCACGGTGTTCCTGGCCCTCGGGAATCTCCTCGGCCGAGGCCTCACGGGCCTCCTGCGCGAGCGTCGGCTTACCGCCTCGACCCACGAGCCGAGTGCCCGGACGCGCCGGCGCATACATGCCGACAATCTTGACGTAGCCGCCGAGCAGAATCGCGCGCAGCGCATAGGTCGTATCGCCGATCTTCTTCTTCCACAGTGCCGGACCAAAACCCACCGCGTAATCGGGGACCAGCACCCCGAACTTCTTCGCGGGGAGCATATGACCCACTTCATGCAGGGCGACCGACGCCAAGATTCCGATAACGACAACAACGATACCGACGATTGAGCCCACGCTCACATATCCTTCCACTGGCCGGCGCGAACGAGTTCGCGCGCACGCTGATCAGCCCAGCGCTGTGCGGCCACAATATCTTCCAACGAGGGCTCAGCGACACCCTCGTGCTCATGCACGACGCGCGACACCGTGTCCACGATCGCAAGCCACGGCACCTCCCCCGCGATAAACGCGTCAACCAGCACCTCGTTCGCGGCGTTAAGCACCGCGGGATGCGTCGCCGAGGCCGCGACCGCGAAGCGAGCAAGGTTGATCGCGGGGAACGTCTCGTTATCCACGGGCTCAAACGTCCATTCAGAAGCGGACGCCCACGTCAGGGGCTTCTCAACGTCCTGGAGACGCTCGGGCCAAGTGAGCCCAAGCGCAATCGGCAGACGCATGTCCGGAGGCGACGCCTGGAGCGTCGTCGCACCGTCGCACCACGTCACCATCGAGTGCACGATGGACTGCGGGTGAACGGTCGCGATGATGTGCTCGGGGGCAACATCGAACAGCAGGTGGGCCTCGATGAGTTCCAACCCCTTATTGATCAGGGTCGAAGAGTTAATCGTGACGACGGGCCCCATCTGCCACGTCGGATGCGCCAACGCCTGCTCGGCGCGCACGCCGCGCAGCTGGTCTCGCCTGCGACCGCGGAACGGACCTCCCGAAGCCGTGAGAACGAGGTCCGCGACCTCGGATCGGCCGGAAACCACCGGAGAGGTCAGGCCACGTTCATGCACACCCGAGGCCAACGCCTGTGCGATCGCCGAATGCTCGGAATCCACCGGAACGATCTGGCCAGGAAAACGCATCGCGTTCTTTACCAGCGCACCGCCGACAACCAGCGATTCCTTATTCGCCAGCGCCAGGCGAGCGCCGCACTTGAGAGCCGCAAGCGTCGACGACAGGCCCACACCGCCCGTGATGCCGTTAAGCACCACCGGTGTCGCTCGCGGGTGCAGCTCCGCCGCACGTTCAACGGACGCGCACACAACCTCAACGGACGCGTTCTCGCCGACGAAAACCTCCGGGCACGTCCCACCCATCGACTCCACGGCAGCCGACAATTCCTCGCAAACGTCGCGAGCCACGCCCACGTACGCGGGATTCAACGCGACGATCTGCTCGGCAAGCTCGGTGATCGACGCACCGCCGGCGCTGAGGCCAAGGACGTCGAAACGCCCGCGGTTCGCGTCGATGACCTCACGTGCCTGGGTACCGATCGATCCCGTCGAGCCAAGCAGGACGACGGGGATAGTGGACGCGTGTTCTTCCACCGACACGGGCATCAGTCAACCGCAAGCAGAATTTCGACGGCGCGCCCGAGGTAGGCGTCCACGGGGCCCTCCATGTAGGCCTTCTTGCCGCGCTTGGGCCGGAAGGTCGACAGACGAATCTCGTCAGCGGTCAGCTCCCCGGCCTCGTCGAAGTACGCCGCGATACGATCCAGCAGATCGTCGACTTCCTCGCAGGAGTAGCCACGTCCCGACGTCGGGTGTGCGAAGCGCTCACCGCGAGGGCGCTGCAGACGCGGGTACAGGGTCGTCGCACGGTCAGCAACCCTGTCGTACCACGCTGCTTCACCCTCAGCTGCGACGGAATCCGCGCGATCGCGGTTCACGAAAGCCGCCTCCAGGCGGTTCATCGCACCGTCCACGGCATCGATGTTGTAGCCGCGATTCTTCAGCTCAAAAGTGGCCAGGCGCACCTGCTCGGAGCTGAACTGCTCCGGGGGAACACCGCCCTCGTAGGCACGGCGAGCATCTTCGAAGAACGCATCGACCTGTGCGCAGTCGTAGCCCTTCGAGAAGAGACCAACCCTAGGAAACTCAGTCATGACTGCTCCTTTTCCTGTGTCATGGAACGAAGAATCTGTTCGACGGCCTCAGGCGTGCCGAAATCAGCATACTCAGAGGAAGCGGTAGTCGGCTCCGCAGCTGGCAGCGTCGCAGCGTCAACGTCACTGCCCACACTGTTCTCACGGCGCGCCACACGCCTGCGCTCGGCGTGACGCAATATCTCAATGAGACGGTCGATCTCAGCGTCGACCTCCTCGTCATTAAAGCCGCGCAGTTTCGTAGAAAACTCCACATCCAGAGCCTTCTGAGCCGTCACGACCCTCTCAGGATCCGTCTCTTCGCCAGTCAGCGTACGCTCGACGTCCGCGAGAAAAGTCAGGACCTCGCTCACGTCGTAGCCCATGCGCAGGAAACTGCGGGAAAAATCTGTCCTGATCACGCGCGTGCCTCCTCGACCGGGCGCTTACCGTCGGCAACCGCCGTCGCCAGCTGCCCACACGCGCCGTCAATATCCGAGCCGCGCGTATCGCGGATCGACGTCGCGATGCCGTTGTCCTGCAGGCGCTTGACGAACGCCTCCTGAGCAGCCCGCGTCGATGCCGTCCAGATGGACCCGGGCGTCGGATTCAGGGGAATGGGGTTCACATGCACCCAGCCGTGGCCGCGCTTGTTCAGCTCATCGGCCAGCAGCTGCGCGCGCCATTCCTGATCGTTCATGTCCTTGATAAGCGCGTACTCGATCGACACGCGCCGGCCCGTCGCGAGGAAGTACCCGCGCGCCGCATCGAGCAGCTCGCCGACCTTCCACCGCGAGTTGATCGGGATCAGCTCGTCACGGAGATCGTCGTCGGGCGCATGGAGCGAGACCGCGAGCGTCACCGGCATGCCCTCCCCCGCCAGCTTCTTGATCGCAGGGACCAGGCCGACCGTGGACACGGTGATGTTGCGGGCACTCATGCCGAAGCCTTCCGGCGCCGGATCGATCAAACGGTGGAGCGCGGCGACAACCGTCTTGTAGTTAGCGAGGGGCTCACCCATGCCCATGAAGACGACATTCGAGAGCTTCGTCGGCCCACCCGCCAGCTTGCCGTCACGGCACGATGCCTGGGCCTCTCGAACCTGGTCGACGATCTCCGCCGTCGACAGGTTGCGCGTCAGGCCCATCTGACCCGTCGCACAGAACGGACAGGCCATGCCGCAGCCCGCCTGCGACGAGACGCACAGCGTCGTTCGCTGCGGGTAGCGCATGAGAACGGACTCGACCTGCGCGCCGTCGTACAGGCGCCACAAATCCTTGATCGTGCGCCCGCCGTCAGCTTCCAGCGACACAACCTTCGTTACAAGCTTCGGCAGCAGGGCATCCGAGACAGCGTCGCGCATCCCAGCCGGGATATCGCTCATGTTCGCGGGATCGGCCTCAAAATGCGTGAAGTAATGGCGCGACAGCTGATCGGCGCGAAAAGCGGGCAGCCCCAGGTCTTTGAGCACCTGCTTGCGGGCTGCGGCATCCAGATCAGCGAGATGCGACGGGGCCTTTCCCCGCCGCTTCGCAGTGAACGACAGGACAGGCTTAGCGTCCTTATGAGTCGCCCCCTCCGGCGGCTGATCCGTCGGACGAACCTCACGGCGCGGGCTGCGACGCTGAAGATCCGACACCCCCAGGGTGTTCGGCGTACGTGCCTGCGCCCCGCGGGGCCCCTTCGTCGATTGACTCAATGGCTAGACTCCCAAGAAATACCCGGCAGCGCCCACGCGAAAATGAAGTAGGCGACCGGCGCGCTCATGAGCAGCGCGTCCACTCGGTCGAGAACACCACCGTGCCCCGGCAGGATCTGCGACATGTCTTTCAGGCCGGCCTCACGCTTAATGAGAGACTCGGTCAGGTCGCCCATCGTACCCACAAAGGCGATCGAGATACCGGCAACGACACCCCACCACCAGGAAGCTCCCAGCAACCACAGCCCGACCACGCCGACGGCGATGGCCGTCAGGGCAGAACCTGCGAAGCCTTCCCAGGATTTCTTCGGAGACAGAGCGGGAGCCATGGGGTGCTTGCCGAACATGACGCCGGCAGCCCAGCCGCCGGTGTCGTTGGCGATGACCATGAGCTCAAAGACGACGAACACCCAGGCGTTGTGCCACGCCGCCATCATGAGGACGACGAACGAGGCCAGGAACGGCACGTAGACGGCGGCAAACGTTGACGATACAACGTCGCTCATTCGCGACTCTTGACGCCGGTCCAAGAGTCTCCACGCCGCGCAGACGAATACCGTGATGTACAGGGCGAAGAGCATGCCCTCTGTACCCAGCCACCACGCGCAGGTCACCATGCCGATAGCGCCGACATACAGGGGCGTCACCGTCAACGTGATGCCCATGCGAGCGAAAGCACCCGCGAGTTCCCAGATTCCAACCAGGCACACGAAGGCAATGACGCCGACAAACGCGGGCAGCGACGTGAACAGAGGAATAGCAACAGCAGCGATCAGGACAACTGCGGTCGTGATCGCCTGCGGAAGATTACGCCCAGCCTTCCCCGTTGCCCCACCCGCGGGATGATTGTCGCGAGTGGGGCCCGGGGAGAAGACTCGGGCAAGAAGTGAACGATCCGTCGACGCCATCAGATCGTCAGCAGTTCGCTTTCCTTCGTCGCGAGCATC
The DNA here is from genome assembly GCA_001072465.1 of Xylanimonas cellulosilytica. GTDB lineage: Bacteria > Actinomycetota > Actinomycetes > Actinomycetales > Actinomycetaceae > Pauljensenia. The sequence goes on from JVKM01000016.1 coordinate 17,740, forward strand.
TTATCGATCTGCTCGGTGTGGGCCTTCGTGAGGCCGTCAAGCTGCTTTTCAGCGCGCTCGACGTCGTCCTCGGAGGCCTCGCCGTCCTTCTTCAGGCGGTCGAGCTGATCCTTCGCCTTACGACGCACACCGCGCACGGACACACGACCGTCCTCAGCCTTGCTCTTGGCTTGCTTCACGTACTCCTTACGGCGTTCCTCCGTCAGGGCGGGCAGAACGACGCGCACAACGTTGCCATCGTCGGTCGGGTTGACGCCGAGGTCCGACTCGCGCAGTGTGCGAATGATCTCCTGGGTCGCGGTGCGATCGAAGGGAGAGATCAGGACGGTGCGGGCCTCAGGAATCTGGAAGCTAGCAAGCTGCTGCATCGGCGTCGGCGCGCCGTAGTAGTCCACCAGAAGCTGCTCGAACATCGAAGACGTCGCACGTCCGGTACGAATGTTCGAAAACTCGTGGCTGGCCGCTTCCACGGCCTTGTCCATCTTTTCCTCGGCCTCGAGGAGAATATCGTCGATCACTATGAGCTCCTTTAAGTCAGTGGTCTGTGAAGGTTATATCACGCCGTCACTAGGGTACCGATTTCATCGCCCATCAGCGCGCGGGTCACGGCTCCGTCGCCACCCATGCCAAAGATGCGCGTCGTCAGTCCGTTGTCGCGGCACAGGGCCAGCGCCGAACCGTCAATCACCTTGAGATCGCGACGCAGCGCCTCAGAGTAGGTCAGCGTGTCGAAGCGGTGAGCGTCGGGATTCTTGTTGGGATCATCGTCGTACACTCCGTCCACGCCATTCTTGGCGACGAGGAGTTCGTCGCAGTGAATCTCCAGGGCACGCTGAGCGGACACGGTGTCCGTCGAGAAGTACGGCAGGCCCGCTCCGGCGCCGAAGACAACAACACGTCCCTTCTCAAGGTGACGAATCGCTCGAAGCGGCAGGTAGGGCTCGGCAACCTGAGCCATCGTGATGGCAGTCTGCACACGAGCAGGGACACCGGACTGATCGATAAAGTCCTGGAGTGCGAGCGCGTTCATGACGGTACCGAGCATGCCCATGTAGTCGGCGCGCGAGCGCTCAAGACCCTCGCGGGCAAGCTGCGCACCACGGAAGAAGTTGCCGCCACCGACGACGATCGCCACCTGGACGCCCTCGCGCACAGCCGTCGCGACCTGCTCCGCAATGTTGCGGACAACCTTGGGGTCCAAACCGATCGATCCACCCCCGAATGCTTCTCCGGACAGCTTGAGCAAAACGCGGCGGTTCGTCGACATGACGCTTCTCCTTTGTAACGGCCCGGGAAGGGCGGAACGGTTAAGAACCATACTACCTGGTAAAAGGGAAGCGGCCCCGCCGTTCGGCGGGGCCGCTCCCATTTGTCAGCAAGCTGACGAGGTGGCCAGATCAGGCACCCACGTGCACGCGCACGAAGTTGGTGACCGTGGCGCCGGCCTCCTTGAGGACCTGAGCGACGGACTTCGAGGGGTCACGCGCGAAGGCCTGGTCAACGAGGCAGTTGTCCTTGTAGAACGCGTTCAGGCGGCCCTCAACGATCTTGGGAACGATGTTGGCGGGCTTGCCTTCCTCAAGCGTGATCTTCTCGAGGGTGGCGCGCTCCTTGTCGAGCACGTCGGCCGGAACCGAATCGCGATCGAGGTAGGCGGGCATGTAAGCGGCAACGTGCATCGCGATGTCGTGGGCAACGGACTTGCCGGCGGCGTCGGTGACGACGAAGACGCCAACCTGCGGGGGCAGGTCGGGGTTGGTCTGGTGCAGGTAGAGGTCGACGTTCTCGCCCTCGACGCGCACGATGCGGCCAACCTGCAGCTTCTCGCCGATGATGGCGGCGAAAGCGTCCAGGCGGTCCTTGACGGTGCCCTCGCCCATGGGGGCGGCGAGCAGCGCGTCCAGGTCGGCAGCCTTGGAGGCAACGGCGGCGGCCAGAACCTCGTTGGAGAAGTCGATGAACTTCTGGTTCTTGGCGACGAAGTCGGTCTCGGAGTTGACCTCGACCAGCACGCCGACGGTGCCGTCGGTCTGCGCGGCCAGCAGGCCGGCGGAGGCCTGGCGGCCCTCGCGCTTGGACAGGGACTTCAGGCCCTTCAGGCGGATGATCTCGAGAGCCTTCTCGGCGTCGCCGTCAGCCTCGGTCAGAGCCTTCTTGACATCCATCATGCCGGCGCCGGTCTGCTCACGCAGCGCCTTCACATCTGCAGCGGTGAAATTCGCCATCGGATGATTCCTCTCAGTTAAAAGTTCAGTCCTGCTTGGGGGCTTCGGCGGCCTCAGCTGCGGCGGCAGCCTCGTCGGCCTTAACCTCGCCCTCGAGGAGCTCGCGCTCCCACTCGGCCAGCGGCTCAGCGGCGGCTTCTTCGCCCTTGCCCTTGCGGACGTCGGAGCGGGCGATCAGGCCCTCGGCGACGGCGTCGGCGATCACGCGGGTCAGCAGCGCGACGGCGCGGATGGCGTCATCGTTGCCGGGGATGCGGTAGTCGACCTCGTCCGGATCAGCGTTGGTGTCGAGGATGGCGACGATCGGGATGCGCAGCTTGCGAGCCTCGGAGACCGCGAGGTGCTCCTTCTTGGGGTCGACGATCCACACGGCCGAGGGAACCTTGGTCATGTCGCGGATGCCGCCCAGGGTGCGCGAGAGCTTGTCCTTCTCGCGGCGCATCATGAGCAGTTCCTTCTTGGTGTGACCAGAGGAGGCCACGTCGTCGAAGTCGATCTGCTCGAGTTCCTTCAGGCGCTGCAGACGGGTGGCAACGGTCGAGAAGTTGGTGAGCATGCCGCCGAGCCAACGGTGGTTCACGTAGGGCATGCCGACGCGCTGGGCCTGCTCGGCCACGGCTTCCTGGGCCTGCTTCTTGGTGCCAACGAAGAGCAGGGTGCCACCGTGGGCGACGGTCTGCTTCACGAAGTCGAAGGCGATGTCGATGTCAGCAATGGTCTGCTGCAGGTCGATGATGTAGATGCCGTTGCGCTCGGTGAGGATGAAGCGCTTCATCTTCGGGTTCCAACGGCGAGTCTGGTGGCCGAAGTGGACACCGGACTCGAGGAGCTGACGCATGGTAACGACTGCCATGGTTCGTCCTTTCCCCGCAAGTCGCGAGTGATCAGTGGGGTTTCCCCCGGGGTTATCGGTTTGCTGTGCGCTGTGCGCACCCTGGTGCCATGACCGGCGACCATCCCCGAAGGGACCGAAGCCGCCGCGCCTCGCTCCCCTGGCGGTTTCCCGTGGGTCGCGATAATGGCACGCGAAGTCACCTGCACAGGGCAAGTGCCCGGCTATCTTACCTCACAAGTGCACAAATGTCCGAAACCAGGCGGATGAGACGTTGCCTACTGGATTCATCGTCGACGAGGCCGGGGTAGCTCGACACAGACACGCCGTTTTCGCTCGTTATCCACAGGGTCCTTTCGCGTCGCGCCAGTATCCACAACCGACGCCGGCCGACTCGACCTGTGCGCGGTGTCCCCTCACGCTGATGTCATGACCTCTGTAATCCCGAACCGTGGCTGCTTCAGCACGCTATCGCTGATCGCCGCCTTCGTCGGCACGCTACTCCTTGTCGCGACACCGCCGGGCGTAGCAACCCCGCACCGCGAGCGGTGGCAGTGGCCGACGGGTAGACCCGTGACCGTCGTCGAAGGATTCGCCCCACCCGCCCACGACTGGCTTCCCGGGCGTCGCGGGGTGACGTTGCAGTATCCGGCTCCATCCCCGGTGTACGCGTGCGGATCGGGCACTGTGACTGTTGCCGGTCCCATCGCGGGCCGGGGCGTCATTTCGATTCGGCACGAGGTCGGCGGCCGCGTCGTCTCGTCGACGTATCTGCCGGTGACGCCATCTGTTGCTGTTGGCGATCACGTTCAGAAAGGGGACGTCATCGGCGTCGTCGAAGGGGATTCACCCACGCTGCACTGGGGCGCAAAGACCGGCAGGCGCACGTACATCGATCCAATACGTATGACGCTCGGGCGTCCGCGTCTTCTCCCCTGGGACGACGTGTTGGCACGATAGCCTCATGCGAATTGCCGAACGCGGTCGGCAATCACCGGTGAAACAACGCGTCCCAGCCCGCGGGTCCTAGGCTCGGGGGTGCGCCCGCTGATAGATCGCGCTCAGACGAGCGGTATCCACGTGGGTGTAGCGCTGAGTTGTCGACAGCGACGAGTGACCGAGCATCTCCTGGACCGCACGCAGGTCGGCTCCACCCTGCAGCAGGTGCGTCGCCGTTGAATGGCGCAGCCCGTGTGGCGCAATGTCATGCACGCCAGCGCGCGCCGCCATCTTGTGCACCATCGACCGCACGATACGCGGATCGATGCGACCGCCCTTCTCGCCGAGGAAGAGGGCGTGCCCACTGCGCTCCCCGGCCAACTGGGGACGGCCTCGAACCAGCCAATGGTCGAGGGCGTCGGCAGCAGGAGGACCGTAGGGAACCACCCGCTCTTTGTTACCTTTACCGACGACGCACACGGTGAGGGCCTCACGGTTCAGGGACGAGATATCGAGGCCGCACACCTCGGAGACGCGAAGCCCACATGCGTACGTCAGCTCGAGGATCGCCCAATTGCGAATCTGGGAGGCACCTCCCGCCGACGCTTCATCCCGAGCGGCGTTGAGAAGCACCCTCGCATCGGATTCGTCGAGTGGAGACGGCAGACGCTGGTCGGCACGCGGAGATGACAGGAGTGCCGCGGGGTCGCTCGCCAGTATTCCTTCACGCATTGCCCAGGAGGTGAAGTTGCGAATCGCAGCGGTGTGGCGCGCGATCGTCGAGCGCGCTCCCCCATCCGCGAGGGTGCGAGCCAGCCAGGAACGCACTGCGCGCTGCGTGAGCGCCTCTCGCAACTGCTCAGGGGTCACGTCCGCGTCGAGCGAGAGGAACTCCATGAGCGAGTGAAGATCCCCGAGGTACGCGGAAACTGTGTGGGGGCTCATCCGCCGCCCAAGGCGCAGGTACTCTTCCCAGCGCTCCCCCACATTGCGTGTCATATGGGTATCCTACGGTCTGCCTCCGCCTGTTCGCGTCCAGCCGCGCGTCGTTCCGGCCACTAGACCCGCAACCGAGAGCTCCATGAGCGCGTAGTTCACTTCTTCGCGCGACAGGGCCGCAGCGACACAGATCGCTTCAACCGACGCGGGAGCGCTCCGGGGAAGTGCCTCCCACACCCGACGCTGAGTCGGCTCTAGGGCATCAACCCCGTGATCGTCGTCGACGGGCATACCGAACAGAGGCTGGGCGGCGTCAACGCTCACCGGGCGCACAAGTTCGAGGGCGTCACGCCCATCGCGGATGATCGTCGCTCCGTTGCGCGCAAGCTCGAGGCACCCCACCGACATCGGCGCGTCGACCGCGCCGGGGACTGCGCCTAGCTCACGCCCGTATTCCATGGCACGACGCGCCGTCGCAAGGGCACCGGAGCGCGCTCCCGCCTCGACGACCACGGTCGCCCCGCTCCATGCAGCAATCAGGCGGTTACGGGTCAGGAAACGCCACTTCGCCGGCCTCGCGGTGGGAGCGACCTCGGAGATGAGAGCACCACCGCCGTCGATGACAGCGCGAAAGTCGCCACCGTGGCACGCGGGGTACGGATTGCACACACCACCAGCGAGGATGCAGATCGTGCGCCCACGCGCGGACAGCGCACCCCGGTGAGCTTCGATGTCAATGCCAATCGCTCCCCCGGACACCACCGTCACCCCTGCTGTAGCAACAAATGCCGCCATGTTGCGTGCGCACCTGTTTCCCGCGCCGGTGGAAGCGCGAGCTCCCACGATAGACAGATGATGATCCGCCTGCGGAGCGTCGGGCAGGTCGCCGAGGAACCACAATCCCATCGGTTCCTCCTCCCCCAGGCACGCAAGGTGCTCTGGCCAACGTGGATCGCCGGGCGTCATGAATCCGCCGCCCGCACGAGCGACACGTGTCAGCTCACTGTCGATGTCGACCGAGAGGGCCCGCTGCCTCCACCGATTCCACTGCGTGTGCCAGTCAATCCTCGAGTGACGGGCAAGCGACAACGGCGGTGCCGACCAGCTTCCGATCAGCCACGCGCGCGCATCTCGATCCCCTAAGGACTGACGAAGGACACGTGCGCACGGATCAGCCGGCTCAGCGACGGCAGACCACCACGCAGCCTCCCACAGTTCTGTGTCATTCATAGTGATCCGCTCCGTTCCGCAGCTGCTGCGCTGCAACAATGTGGTCAAAGGTCGGCCGAGGCGCAGCCTCGAGATCGGCGAGCGTCCATGCCAGGCGTAGCATCCGGTCGATTCCGCGCATAGACGAGTGACCGGAATCGATGAGCCGATCAAGTTGATGAATGAGCGAAGCATCGATGCCTGAGTGGTGTCGCAGCCACGCTCCCGGAAGCTGCGCGTTCATGGTCCACGGCGTGCCTTTAAGGCGCGCGCGTGCCCTCAAGCGCGCCTCGATAACACGCCCACGTATCGACGCGGAATCGCGTGTCTGTGTCGACGCCAGGTCCGCCCGACTGGGGGAATGCACGTCGATGCGGATGTCCATCCGATCCAGCAACGGCCCGGACAAACGCGCGAGATACCTGCGTCGATTCATCGAGGAACAGGTGCATCGACGCCCACCGTATCCGCCTCCGCACGGGCAGGGATTTGACGCCATCACCAGTTGGAATGCTGCGGGATAACGCGCCTGAACGCCGGAGCGGTGCACATGGATGACGCCCGATTCAAGGGGTTCACGCAGCGAGTCAAGGACGGAGGGAGCAAACTCGGCGGCCTCGTCGAGAAAGAGGATCCCCCCATGCGCCAGCGAGGCTGCCCCGGGGACGAGCGTGCGCGTGCCCCCACCGATCAGCGCCGGCATGGTCACCGAGTGGTGTGGGGCTTGGAATGGAGGCCGCGTCATCAGCGATATCGAGGAGGGCAACAGACCCGCCACCGAATGCAACGAGGTGGTGACGAGAGCGGTGTCGGCGTCGAGATCTGGAAGTATCGTCGGGAGTCGGGAGGCGAGCATCGTCTTGCCGGAACCGGGCTCTCCGAGAAGAAACACATGGTGCCCACCGGCAGCGGCAACTTCCAGAGCCCCAATTGCTTCCGGCTGACCGCGCACATCGGCCATGTCTGCAAGGGTCGCATCACCGTCACGTTCCCCCTCGCGGCGCACACCCATCCTCCCGTGGAACGGAGCCTTCACAGCCTCTCCACCGGCCCACGCGATCAGGTCAGCCAGATGCGCGAAGTCCAGGACCTCAATGCCACTGACTAGACGCGCTTCCTGGGCGCATGCCGACGGCACGATCACCCGGCGAACGCCCCGCGAACGCGCCGCGAGGACAGCCGGCAGCACTCCGCGCACCGGCTGAATACTTCCATCCAACGCAAGCTCACCAACGAGGACCGCGTCCTCAAAAGCCACCGGTGAGACAAGGCCCGTGGCCAGAGCAATGGACGCCGCGATCGAGAGGTCAAAAGCCGACCCCGACTTCGGAATGCCCGCAGGGGACAGATTCACGGTGATGCGTTGGTCCAAGACGTCCAGGCCGCACGACTCGAACGCAGCGCGCACGCGATCGCGTGCCTCGCGCACGGAGGTGTCGAGCAGGCCGACGAGTGTGAACGCTACGAGGCCCGACCCCGCGTATGTCTCCACGTCGACAAGGTGCCCCTCGATGCCGACGATGCTCATGGAATACGTGCGCGCAAGCCCCGGCCCTCTCATTGCACACCCCGCAACCACACGACCTGTGCCCCCAGAGCGCGAAGATCCACGGCCTCGTCCATGGGAGCCGGCCACGATTCCAGCGTCCGCGCGTCCACGGTGATGGCGACGACGTCGATACGCACACGCGAAGCAAGGTGACCGTGGGCCCTGCACCACGCACCCGTCAGCGCTCGAAGCCGCGCCACCTTGCGATGGTCGACCGACGCAAGCGCACTCCCCTTCCTGCGCCCGACCCTGGTGCGCACCTCCACGATCACGGTCCACGAACGCAACGGATCGGTCTCGTCACGCGCGATGATATCGAGCTCGCCCCGGCGACCATCACGCCAGTTGGTGTCAAGAAGGCGCAGACCTGCCTCTTCGAGCGCCAGTCGAGCGGTGTATTCGCCCGCAGCGCCAATGGCCCGACGATCGGGCCGTATTGAGCATCCCATCACGGATCACCTCCGCACCCACAGTGCGCCCGAGACGCTCAGTGACACAATGCGAAAACCGCCCCCTGTGGATAGGGAGCGGTTCGCAAAAAGGCCTGTGGATAACCGCGGAGCGGCTCATCCGCGATTACGGGATATCGAGCTCCGGCTTGGAGAGCTCCTCGACGTTCACGTCTTTGTAGGTGATGACGCGCACCGAGCGCACGAAGCGCGACGAGCGGTAGATGTCCCACACCCACGCGTCGCTGAGCGTCAGCTCGAAAAAGACGTCGCCGCCGACCGGGCGCGCCTGCACATCAACGTGGTTGCACAGATAGAAACGCCTCTCGGTTTCGACGACGTACTTGAACAACCCGATGACGTCGCGGTACTCCTTGAAGAGTTCCAGCTCCAGATTGTTTTCGTAACCTTCGATTTCTTCGCTCACGCAACCATCATGCCGGGCCGCGCGCCCAGCCGAGCCACGCCACCCCGGCGCGCCCTACTTTGTGGCCTGCGTCGGCATCTTCCACGAGCGACGATGCTGATCCGACACGCCGAGCTCGACGATCGCGCGAGTGTGGGCGGCCGACCCGTAGCCCTTGTTCGATGCCCATCCGTAGCCCGGATCCTCAAGTTCCTGCATGAGGTGGTCACGTTCAACCTTCGCGAGGACGGACGCTGCGGCAACGACCGCGCAGGACGCGTCGGCCTTCACCTGCATCTGGACGGGCAGATCGACGCCAAAAGGATCCTCAGGCCCGTCGATGGCACCGAACAGATCGTCGGGGGCGGAGAGCCAATTGTGGGAGCCATCTAGCAGCACGCCACCGGGAACGAGGCCGTGGCTGGCTACCTCGGCCAGAGCTCGACGGCCCGCGAGGCGAAGCGCGGCGATAATGCCCCAGTCATCAATCTCCTGCGGGGAGGCGTAGCCAACTGCGCTGGCCAACGCCCATTCCCGCACGGGATCGACGAGGGCCTCGCGCCGACGAGCGGTGAGGGCCTTCGAGTCGGTGAGGCCTTCGGGAACCGGTGCAGCATCGATGCCAATGAGCGCCACACCCACGGCGACAGGACCGGCCAGAGCTCCGCGCCCCACCTCGTCCATCCCCGCAACGATCCCCCACCGACGCGCGAGGGAGACCTCAAGGTCACGTGAGGCGGTTGTCATGAGGCGTCCGGTACAGACGCGAATACCTCGTGGTGCGCAATGTCCGTCGTCCAACGCGACGTGGGCCAGATGACTGCCTGAACGGTACCGACAACCGAGGAGACGGGCACGTAGGGCGACTGTCCCGAGCCCATGTGGTAGCGAGAATCAGCCGAATTCGAACGGTTGTCGCCCATCACCCACAGGTGTCCCTCGGGAACGACAACATCAAAAGTGCGCTCGCCACACGGCACCTGCCCATCGGGCACGTAGGTCTCGTCAAGCTCAACTCCGTTGACGCTCACCTTACCGTTCGCACTGGTGCACGACACACGATCGCCACCCACGCCGATGACACGCTTCACGAGCGTTTGCTCACTGCCTCCAGGGACGAAACCGGTGAACTCCCCCAGACGGCGCAGCACTGAAGGAGAAGTTACCTGCGAGGAACCCAGCCAGCCGAGGGTGTCATCGAAGACGACGACATCCCCGCGGTGCACGTTCGAACGAAGCGCATCGATACGCGAGACGGCAATGCGGTCATCCTCCACCAGCGTGTTGTGCATCGACGGTGAGGGAATCCAGAAGACCTGGACGATGAAGGCACGAAGCAGCGACGAGATCACGAGGGCAACGACGATGATCATGAGGATCTCGCGCAGCCACACGAGCGGGTTGCGACGAGCGCGAGCCTCCGCGCGATCACGATCCCGGAGAGAAGGCGAATGCAGTGGTCCGAGCGACGGTCCTGCTGTCGGGGTCATGCAATCTCCTTGTCGTTGCGTCAACCATCCCAGGATACGGCGAGGCCCGACACCGGCGCGCGGTGTCGGGCCTTTCCGTGAAAAATGCCAAGGCGTATGCCTGGCAAGCCTCAGGCGGACTTGCCGGAACGGTGTTCCTTGATCTTCGCGGCCTTGCCGTGACGCTCACGCAGGTAGTAGAGCTTAGCGCGACGCACGTCGCCCTTGGTGACGACCTCGATGTGGTCGATCGTGGGGGCGTGAACCGGGAAGGTACGCTCGACGCCCACACCGAAGGAAACCTTGCGGATGGTGAACGTGGAGGACACACCGTGACCGCGACGAGCGATCACGACACCCTGGAAGACCTGGATACGAGAGCGGTTACCTTCGATGACCTTGACGTGCACCTTGAGGGTGTCGCCAGCTCGGAACGAGGGGATGTCATCGCGCAGCGAAGCCGCATCAACGGCGTCCAGCTTCTGCATTTCTTCTCCTTGACGCAACTGCCGCAGGTCGGAAGCGCCTGGTTGGGCGGGTCGAACCCGCTCATTTGACGTGTGATCGTGCGCCTCGGTGTCCCCCTGCGGCAGGATGAACCGCGCACAATCCCTGCTATTATCCCACAGCAGGACGCAACAGGGCTAGTCTGCGGCCGTGTTATGCGGTGAGATCACGCACCATGACGACGTCATAGTTGCGTACGCCGCCCACATCGAAGGTTCTGCTCGATCGCTTGCGGAATCCGTGGCGCTTGTAGAAGGCCTGCGCCTCCTTGTTAGCACGATTGGTGCCGAGCACAACAGCGGCATGCCCCAAGTCACGCGCATTGGCGATAGCACGCTCGATGAGTGCGTCCGCAACACCGCTGCCACGCCATGCCTCGTCGACATAGCACTTGGACAGGTAGGCACTACCTTCCTCCACGCGTCCGGGACGTACGAGATCGCTGGGCAGCGCGTCCGGGCCGACGTGGGTGAGCACGTAACCGACGAGGCCACCCCAGACCTCGGCGACAAACAGGCGATGACGCTCAGGATCGGAAATAAGAGCGTCAAACACGTCAGCGCTCAGCTGCGTGGCGATGTGCTCCGCGATCGCTTCCTGGGGCAGGTTCTCCGGGCAAGCATCCGGGAACGTGCGCGCCGCAAGCTCGCTGACTGCGACGACGTCCTCAAGCTCAGCCTGTCGCACGTCGAGACGTTCCGCCGCGCCAGCTCGCGGATACGCAACACCGCAGCGGGCCAGCATCGCGCGATCCTCGCGCGTCAGCGACGAAGCATCCAGCGACAGCGCGAGATCGGGGCGCACGCGAGCTGTCTTCTCAATCGCTCGATCCCGGCGCCAACGCTCAATCGCTGCGTGATTGCCGCCGAGGAGCACCTCGGGAATCTCTAGCGAGCGAAACTCCCTGGGCTTGGTGAACACGGGGTATTCGAGCAGACCCGCACCCGAGTGCGATTCTTCAACGAGGGAGTCCGGGTTTCCCATGAAACCGTCGAGAAGACGCGCGACCGCCTCAGTGAGGACCATCGCGGCGACCTCGCCGCCGTTGAGGACGTAGTCTCCGATAGAAAACTCGACAACCTCGACGCCAGCGCCGCGGTAGTGCTCGGCGACACGCGCGTCGATCCCCTCGTATCGACCGCAGGCGACGATGATCTGGTCGGCACGCGCAAGATCCTCAACCCGCGCCTGGGTGAGCGGCGTACCGGACGGCGTCGGGATCGCAAGGACGCGACGCGGCGAGGCCTGGGTCCCATCACCGTCACGCTCCGCGAGCGGCATGGCGAGGACCTCGTCAAGGGCAGGCGCCCACACATCCGCGCGCATCACCATGCCTGCGCCACCGCCGTAGGGGGTGTCATCGACGCTGCGATGCTTGCCGGTGGCCCACTCGCGCAAGTCGTGCGCCTGGAGGTGCACGAGGCCGGCGTCCTCTGCCTTCCCCATCAGCGAGAGGCGAAGAGGCGCAAAATAGTCAGGGAAAATCGAAATAAGGTCGAAGCGCACGGTGTCAGTCGCCCTCGCGCTCCGACACAGCATCGTCATCGAACAGGCCGGGCGGCGCGTCGATAACAACGATCCCGCCCTCGACGTCGACGGTCGGAACGAGGGCCGTCACGAAAGGAACCATGACAGTGCCGCGATCCGTGGCAACGAGAAGCAAATCCTGAGCCGCGCCCGGGGTCAGTCCGCTGACGGTACCGAGAACATCGCCCGACGGAGTGCGAGCCTGGAGCCCCTTGAGTTCGTGCGGATACCAGGCGTCCTCCTCGGGGTGGGCGTCGACGAGCAGGCGGGCGCCGCGCAGCGCCTCCGCATCCTCGCGAGTCACGCATTCCTCAAACGACGCAAGCACGCGATCCTTATGCACACGAACGGTGCGCACAGTGAGGCTGCGCTGATCTCCCGCAATGTCCAAACGTGAACCGGGTGCCATGACCTCGGGATCGTCGCTGCGCACGTCCACGATAACCTCGCCTCGCAAGCCGTGGGCAGGGCCGACGATAGCGGCTGTGAGCTGCATGTGTTCTCCTGACGATAGACGGGGACTCCCCCGAAGGATACAACGAAGGGGCCCGGCAGTGCCGGACCCCTTCGTGACGTGTGCGAGTCTTACTCGCGATCCGTGTCGACGACGTCAACGCGGACGGTGCCACGCGTGGACAACGCACCCATGACGGTGCGCAGCGCGCGAGCCGTCCGACCGCCGCGTCCGATGACGCGACCCAGATCCTCGGGGTTCACGCGAACCTCAAGAAGCTGGCCACGTCGCATGGAACGAGGCGTCACCTCGACATCTTCGGGGTGGTCAACGATGCCGCTGACCAGGTGCTCCAACGCGTCGGCGAGCATGCTCAGGCATCCTCTCCGGCGGCCTCTTCGGAAGCCTGCTCGCCGGCCTCAGCCTCAGCAGCGGCTGCAGCAGCGGCGGCCTCTTCCTCGGCCTTCTTGGCGGAAGCAGCGGCCTTGGACTTCTCGGCAGCAGCCTCGGCGTCCTTGATGGCCTGCTCGGCCTGGGCGGCCTTGTCGGCCTCGGAGACGATGACGCGGGAAACAGCGTCGGCCTTGCCGTTGAACTTGGCGATGTCACCGGTCAGGACCAGCAGCTTGCGGACCTGGTCGGAGGGCTGAGCGCCAACACCGAGCCAGTACTGGGCACGCTCAGAGTCGATGCGGATGATCGACGGGTTGGGCTGAGGATCGTAGTAACCGACCTCTTCGATGACGCGGCCGTCACGCTTCTTGCGCGAATCGACAACGACGACACGGTACTGGGCAGCGTGGATCTTACCCACGCGCTTCAGGCGAATTCGAACTGCCACTTGAGTGGTCTCTCCATTTCAGATTGGTGTGGACCTTTGCGTCCCAAGGTGGGAAACACAGGGGTCGCATTGGACCGGGACACGACGGCACGCAGTGAGAGGGTCTACGAACCGCCGGGTACAGCTAGCGATTATGCCATATTTCGCCCCTTAATCCCAAGTCAGGAGCGAGTGCCATGTCGCGCGAATCGGTTAAATCGATCACTGCCGCGAGTTCAGGCGGACGGACGCTCCCACACGGGCGTTCCACCCACCGTGACGCGCGCAGGGTTCGCGAGGATCGTCGGATTGGCCCTCGGGTCCTCGTCCAAGATGAGGAAATCAGCGGGACCGCCCTCGACGAGGCCGGGGTAGCCGAGGTAGCGCTGGCTCACCCACGTCGCAGCGTCGATCGTGAACTCAGCGGGCGCGCCCCATTGGAGCCACAGGTCAAGCTCGCCGGCGATCGTGCCGTGATCCTGGTAGCCACCCGAGTCGGTTCCCATGAGGAGAAGGACGTCGGAGTCGACGAGCATCTCGAAGTGGGAGCGTCGCGCGTCGTACATTGCCTGCATTGTCGCCGCATAGACGGGATACTTCTGGCCCGCCTGGGCCGCAAAGTCCTTGAAGAGCTCGACCTGGCGCAGCGTCGGCGTCACCGCGATACCGCGAGCGGCAATCTCGCTGGCCTGATCCTCATCGATGCCGCTGCCGTGTTCAATGTCGTCAACGCCGGCCTCGATGAGCGAGTCGATGACGCGGTGCGAGAACGCATGCACGGCGATCCTTGCCCCGGCCTCGTGCACGGCGGCGACCGCGTCAGCCAACACGGCGGGGTCCCACAGGGGCATGAGGTCCGAGTCTGCCCCGCCACTGCGGTCGATCCAGTCTCCGACGATCTTCACCCACCCGTCGGAGGAGTGAGCCATCGACGCGAGGACCACGGGAAGCTCGCTCTGATCGTCAACGTCCAGCGGCAGGTCACGCATGTAGCGCTTCGGACGCGCAACATGGCGACCACAGCGGATCAGGTGCAGACCGGTTGCGCAAGCGGCAGGCGAGTTATCGACCGGCACGCCACAGTCACGCACGACGGTCACGCCGCTCGCGAGCGTCGCGCGCGCCTGCTCCACCATCTCAGCCTCGGACACCGAACCGGACTCCGAGTACCCAATGTGGCAGTGCGTATCCACCATGCCGGGGACGATGAATCCCACCGACGGCGACTCTTCCCTATCAGAGACGCGGCGGATCACTCCCCCATCGACTCGCCACGTGCCGCGCACCCACGACGGGCGCTCGGACTCGTTATCCGCCCACAGGGCGAGGCCACTGAACTCCATGCCTCAGAGCTGGCCGAGCATGCGCTTGACGTCATCCGGCAGATCGTCGATCGTCGGACGCGGAGCGGGGGCCTCCTGGGCAACGCCGAAGGAGGAACCCTGGGGCGCGCTGCGCTCAGACGGAGGCAGCATGGCCTCCAGCTCCTGCTGGCGACGCTTCGCGGGGTTACCGGAGCGTGCGCTCTTCTTCATGCGGGCACGCTGGGCCTGAGCCTTGCGGGCATTGGCCTTCTGCTTCGCCTTGCCGCCGCGGCCGGGCAGTGCGCCCATACCGGGAACACCACCACCCATCTGGCCCATCTGCGCCATCATTTCGCGCGCAGCCTCGAAACGCTGGACGAGCTGGTTCACCTCGGTGACAGTCGTGCCGGAACCGCGGGCGATACGCGCTCGACGCGAACCGTTAAGGATCGACACGTCCTCGCGCTCGGCCGGGGTCATCGAGCGGACGATGGCCTCCACGCGGTCGACCTCGCGCTCGTCAAAGTTCTCGATCTGCTCGCGCATCTGGGCAGCGCCCGGGATCATGCCGAGCATCTTCTTCATCGAGCCGAGCTTCTTGATCTGCTGAAGCTGGCTCAGGAAGTCGCCAAGGGTGAGCTGGCCGGCCATTGCCTTGGCCGCGACCTTCTCCGCCTCCTCGGCATCCATCTTCTTTTCGGCCTGCTCGATGAGGGTGAGGATGTCACCCATGTCGAGGATGCGGCCGGCCATACGGTCGGCGTGGAAGCGCTCAAAGTCGTCGAGGCCCTCGCCCGTCGAGGCAAACAGAATCGGCGCACCGGTCACGCCGCGAACGGACAGCGCGGCACCACCGCGCGCATCGCCGTCCAGCTTGGACAGGACGACGCCCGTGAAGCCGACGCCGTCACGGAAGGCTGTGGAGGTGGAGACCGCGTCCTGACCGACCATGGCGTCAAGGACGAACATGATCTCGTGGGGGTTGACGGCGTCGCGGATGGCGATCGCCTGGTCCATCATCTCCTGGTCGACGCCGAGGCGGCCGGCCGTATCGACGATGACCACGTTGATGCCGCTCTGGCGGGCAAACTCGACGCCGCTACGCGCGACCTCGACGGGGTCGCCCACGCCGTTACCGGGCTCGGGCGCCCACACCTTGACGCCGGCGCGCTCGCCGACAACCTGGAGCTGCTGGACGGCGTTGGGGCGCTGAAGGTCGGAGGCGACGAGCAGGACGGTCTTGCCCTCCTCGCGCAGCCACTTACCCAGCTTTCCGGCGAGCGTGGTCTTACCGGCACCCTGGAGGCCGGCGAGCATGAAGACGGTGGGGCCGGACTCAGCAAAGGTCAGCTCACGCGTGGCGCCACCGAGGATCTCAACGAGCTCCTCGTGCACGATGGAGACGACCTGCTGGCCCGGGTTGAGGGCCTTCGAGCGGGCTGCGCCGTAGGCCTTTTCGCGCACCTGCGTCGTGAACTGGCGAACGACGGGGAGCGCAACGTCCGCGTCGATGAGGGCGCGACGAATGTCGGAAATCGCGTGATCGACGTCCGACTCGGTCAGGACGCCGCGGCTGCGCAGGCTACGGAACGACTGGCTCAGACGATCTGACAGGTTTCCAAACACGTGTTTACTCCCAAGATGGCGGCTGTACTAGGCACAGGTTAGCGCACCTCGGCCCCGGGAGTCGTCTCACCGGGGCCGAGGTACGCGTCATGGTGGCGGGGTTCAGCCCTGCGCGGAACCCACGATCGCGTCGACGAAGCCCTGCGGATCGAAGGGGGCCAGATCGTCGGCCCCCTCGCCGAGGCCGACGAACTTGACGGGAACGCCCAGCGCACGCTGGACGGAGACGACGATGCCACCCTTGGCGGAACCGTCGAGCTTCGTCAGAACGATGCCGGTCACGCCGGTAGCTTCCGCGAAGACCTCGGCCTGCTTCATGCCGTTCTGGCCGGTGGTGGCGTCAAGCACGAGAAGGACCTCGGAGACCGGGGCCTGCTTGGTCATGACGCGCTTGATCTTGCCGAGCTCGTCCATCAGCGTGGACTTGTTCTGCAGGCGTCCCGCGGTGTCGACGAGAACAACGTCGACGTCACGCTCGACGCCTTCGCGCACGGCTTCGAAAGCAACCGAGGCCGGGTCTGCGCCCTCGCGGTCGCTGCGCACGACATCGACACCGACACGCTCGCCCCACGTCGCCAGCTGATCAGCGGCGGCCGCGCGGAAGGTATCGGCGGCACCCAGGATCACGGACTTATCTTCCGCGACGAGGATGCGCGCGAGCTTGCCAACGGTCGTGGTCTTTCCGGTGCCGTTCACACCGACCATCAGGACGACCGCGGGCTTGACGGAGCCGTCGACCTCGGGGCGCTCGAGGTTGAGTGAGCGATCCATGGAGGGATCGACGAGGGCCAGGAGCTCCTCGCGAAGGATCTCGCGGATGCGCGCTTCGTCAGTCACGGACTCGACCGCGACGCGACGCTTGAGGGCTTCCATCAGCGTGTCAGTGGCCTCGAGGCCTAGGTCAGCGATGAGGAGAGACTCCTCGATCTCCTCCCAGTCGGCGGCACCGAGCTGGCCGCGGCTGAGAACGCCGAGGATCGCACGCCCAAGCGAGCCGGAAGACGCGAGGCGTTCGCGCAGGCGCTCCATGCGGCCGCGCACGGGTTCGGGGCGCTCGATGGACGAGGCCGGGGTTGTGGGAGCCTCAGGGCTCTGCTCTGGGGTGGGCTCGAGCTCATCTACCGGACCCGCTCGAGGCTGGTCCGCTGTATCAAGCGACGCCTCGGTAGGCGAATCGGGACGAGCCTCGACAGGAGCCTGAGCCTGCGGCTGAGGGGTCACATCCTGCGAGGAACGGCGACGCGAACTCACGACAAGACGAATAACGACGCCGATAAGCACGGCGACCGCCAGGGCAATAACGACTGCCCACGGCGATTGGAGGGTGGAAATAAAAGCGTCCATAGGGTCATTATCCCCTATGGACGCTCTTGACAGAAAAGCTGAGTGCGGCATCACTGCCTTATGACTGCGGTGAGTCCTGCACGGACTCGCCGCCTCCGTCAGCACTACGACGGCCGCGGTCAAAGCGCACACTCACGCGGTCAGTCACAGTTTCGAGGCGGTCGATGCCGGGTAGACGGTCAGCGTCAAAGTAGGCGCTCTTCGAGTCAGCGCTTTGCAGGAGCGAGTGCAGGGACGCCGTACGCGGTACCACGGGTCCGTCTGGTGAGGAGGAGGCACGCTTGGGTAGCGAGTGATGGGTCTTCACCTCATCGGCGATTTCTTCGCTCTCTCGCTTGATGACGCCCTTCCACTCGTCCGCGCTACGGCGCGACAGCGCCAGGACAGCGACGACGCCGCCAGCGACAACGAGTACCAGAACGACGGTCAAAACGAGAATCAGTGCACCCTCAAGCATGTGACCATCCTGCCTTACGAAAACCTCAATACGCGACGATGCCACCCGCACATGCATGCATTGTGACGATGTTGTCACGAGGGCCGGGAACGATTGTTCCCGGCCCTCCAACACGTCGATAGCGCGTCAGTCGAGGTAGTCGCGCAGAACCTGCGAACGCGAGGGGTGGCGCAGCTTCGACATGGTCTTGGACTCAATCTGACGGATACGCTCGCGCGTCACGCCGTAGACCTTGCCGATCTCATCGAGAGTCTTCGGTTGGCCGTCGCCCAGGCCGAAGCGCATCGACACGACGCCGGCTTCACGCTCGGACAGCGTGTCCAGGACGTGGTGGAGCTGCTCCTGAAGCAGGGTGAAGGACACGGCGTCCGCGGGCACGATGGCCTCGGAGTCCTCGATGAGGTCACCGAACTCGGAGTCGCCATCCTCGCCGAGAGGCGTGTGCAGCGAAATCGGCTCGCGACCATACTTCTGAACTTCGACGACCTTCTCGGCGGTCATGTCGAGTTCCTTTGCCAGTTCCTCGGGAGTGGGTTCGCGACCCAAGTCCTGGAGCATCTGGCGCTGGACCCGCGCGAGCTTGTTGATGACCTCGACCATGTGCACGGGGATGCGAATTGTGCGAGCCTGGTCCGCCATCGCGCGGGTGATTGCCTGACGAATCCACCAGGTGGCGTAGGTCGAGAACTTGTAGCCCTTCGTGTAGTCGAACTTTTCGACAGCGCGAATGAGGCCCAGGTTGCCTTCCTGGATCAGATCCAGGAACTGCATACCGCGGCCGGTGTAGCGCTTGGCCAGCGACACGACGAGGCGGAGGTTCGCCTCGAGCAGGTGGTTCTTGGCCTGCTGACCGTCCTGTGCGAGGAAGTGCAGCTCGCGACGCTCGCGGCTGGTCATCTCATCGGCCTGGTTCTTCAGCTTGTATTCAGCGTAAAGGCCGGCTTCGATACGGCGGGCGAGGTCCACTTCCTGCTCGGCGTTCAGCAGGGAAACCTTACCGATCTGCTTGAGGTAGTCCTTCACCGGGTCGGCGGTGGCGCCGGCGACCGTCACCTGCTGGACGGGTTCATCGGTCTCATCAGAATCGGAGACGACGAAGCCACCCTTGACGTGGATACCGTCGTTCGTGCGTTCACGAAGTGCGGCGCCCTCAGCGAGCTTCGGATCCTCTTCCTCCGCTTCGTCCTCTGCGTCAGCTTCGTCTTCGTCGACGGTCTCAGTATCGAGTTCGGGATCCTCAAGGTCCTCGCCAGTCGGCTCGAAGTCTTCGTCGACGGTGTCAACGAGCTCCTCGACGGCCTCCTCGACGACCTCTTCTTCCTTCTTCTTGCGACCGCGCGTCTTCTTCGCGGCGGGCTTCTTCGTTGCCTTCTCTTCGGACGCGTCGGCGGCCTTCTTCGCCGTCTTCTTGGCGGCAGTCTTCTTCGCGGGAGCCTTCTTCTCGGTCTCCGCGGCGTCGTCAGCCTTCTTCGTGGTCTTCTTAGCAGTCGCCTTCTTTGCCGAAGCCTTCGGCTCGACATCTGCAGCGTCAGTAGCCTTCTTCGCGGGACCCTTCTTCGCCGAGGCCTTCTTCGCGGCAGACTTCTTCTCCTCGGCGGGAGCGCTCACCGCGTCGACCGTCGCGGCAGCCTTCTTGGCGCGCGTGGTCTTCTTCGCGGGGGTCTTCACCTCCGTGGTTTCCTCAGTCGTCGCGGAGTCCTTTGCCGAAGCGCGAGATGCACTCACACGGGTCCCTTTCATTGATGGGCATGCACAACGGAGCCGATTGCAAATCGGCATACCAACGCCAAGTCTAGTGCCTTGCCGTTTAGTTTTCCTGACGGTAGGTGTGAGGATCCCCCGCCTTAGGATCACGCGCGCACTCGAACCTCGGTTAGAGTGGGCCTATGACTCTGAGCGACAGTTTCGCAACGCTGCGTCCATCAATCGACGAGGCGACGGCCACCAGCCTCGCACATCTCCTCGCCCGTGCAGGCACTTCCGACCGTTCTGAGGAGTTCTCTCGCGCGGTCCTCGCCTCTATATCCGGAGGAAAGCGCTTCCGTGCCCTCATGGCCCACGTGGGCTACGCACTCAGTTCCGGAACATCCATCGAGAACGTCTCGCTCCCCCATCTCAGCGCGGCACTGGAGCTCTATCAGGCCAGCGCCCTCGTCCACGACGACATCATCGACAAGGCCGACGAACGACGCGGCATGCCCACCCCTCACCGCACGCTCACGGATTACCACGCCGCACAGTCGTGGATCGGATCATCGACGGACTTCGGTCGACACGGCGCTATTTTGGTCGGCGACTTCCTCTTTTCGGCGGCAACGGCTGCCGCTGACGAACAGGCCCTGGCACTGCGCGAGGACTGTGCACGTGCTTTTTCGCGCCGGTTCGCCGATATGCACGCGGAGGTCGCGCTGGGCCAGTACCTCGACATCACCGCCGAACAAACCCCGCTCGATCCTGAGCGCACCGATGCACTCAGCACGAGCGACTCGCTCGAGGTGGCACTGCACAAGTCAGCCCACTACTCGGTCGTCCACCCGGCGCTCCTCGGCGCGATTTGCGGAGCTTCATCGTTCGATCGCGTCGCCGACCTGCTCGATGTTCTCGAGACGATTCTGACCCCGTGGGGCCTGGCTTTCCAGCTGCGCGATGATGATCTCGGGGTCTTCGGAGACCCGGTAGTGACAGGCAAGCCAGCCGGCGACGACCTACGCGAGGGAAAGCGCACCGCACTCCTGGCGCTCACGTGGGAGGCTTCCTCCCCCGCCGAGCGGCGCGCCCTCACCGATGTCCTCGGGGTGGCCGAGGCCTCGCTAGAGCAGATCGCGACTGCTACCGACATCGTGGAGCGCAACGGGCGCGCAGCGCACGAGGCCGAAATTGCACGGCTCGTCGCCGACGGAGACGCCGCCCTTGAGGCCAGCACCTTCGATGAGGATGCTCGCGCCATGCTGCGCGAACTGTGCTCGATCCTGACCGCCAGGCGGGCCTGACAAGACGGGATAGCGTCAGAAGGCCAGCGTCGAGGCGATTCGATTCACTCGGTGATGACGGCCCGACGTGAGCGCATCGATCGGGCGCTCGCCCAGCTCGTCCTGCACGGTGTAGAGCCACGCGGCTGCTTCCTCCGCCGTGAAGCCGTCGTCGGCGAGCAGAGTCAGTGTGCCCTGCAGGAACGGCAGCGGCTCCCACCCGTTGTCGCCCTTGACGATAACCTCCTGCGGGACGCCGCGCGCCCCGCTGGCGTCGCGCGCTTCGATGAGCACACGATCGCGGATCAGCTGCTTGAGGCGGCGTTCCTCGATGCCGAGGAGACGGCAGACCTCGTCGGTGGAGAGCACGGTGAAATCAACACTGGTCATGAGCGCAAGACTACCCCATTCATGCGCCGCACCGACGTGGGCACTTCCAATGATTTCGCGAAAACTCCCATAGAATCAAGCAAGTGAGCGATGAACAGACATTCGACCAGACGGACCCGTTGATTGGCCTCCTCGTCGACGAACGGTACCGGGTGACGCGCAGGCTGGCGCGTGGCGGCATGGCCACCGTCTACATCGCGCAGGATGAACGCCTTGATCGCCCCGTCGCCCTCAAGGTCATGCACCCGCACCTGGCAGACTCCGAGGATTTCGTCGCACGTTTCCGCCGCGAGGCGCGCTCCGCTGCGCGCATCGTTCACCCCGGCGTCGTCTCCGTGTTTGACCAGGGCGTGGTCACGGGCCAGGGGTTCCTCGTCATGGAGCTCATCGACGGCACGAACCTGCGCCAGCTGCTGCGCGCGCAGGGGGCCTTCACGATCCCGCAGGCACTGCGCTACACCACCGACATTCTTGAGGCGCTGCGCGCCGCCCACCGCGTCGGCGTTATTCACCGTGACGTCAAGCCCGAGAACATTCTCGTTCCGTCCGACGGACCGGCGAAGGTGACCGACTTTGGTCTCGCACGAGCTGCCTCCGAAGTCTCCATGTCCTCGACGGGCAACATGCTCGGCACGGTTGCGTACATCGCCCCGGAAATCGCGACAACTGCGCAGGCCGACGCACGCTCAGACATTTATTCGGTCGGCATCATGCTCTACGAAATGCTGACGGGCTCCGTTCCGTGGGCGGGTGAGTCACCTCTGCAGATCGCGACGCATCACGTCTCCGACGACGTCCCCAGCCCGTCGGAGGCCCAGCCGTGGATTCCGAGAGAGATCGACGACCTCGTCGCCGCCCTGACCGCCCGCGACCCCGCATCGCGCCCCGCCGACGCATCGGATGCAATCGACCTCGTCACTCGCGCTGCTGCCACCATTCCGTCGGAGCTGGCCAACCGCCGCGCGGACATCGCGCCGGCTGACCGGGCGGGCGCCTCGGAAACGAGCGCGCTCAACACCGAGCTGATCTCGGCTCAGTTTACGAGGCCTCTGCCCCTCCCGGCGCCGTCGACGGTCGCCACTGTCCACACGTCGGCCCCGCTTCCCAATGCTTCGGAGAACGGCGGCACCAAGACGTACAAGCGCGCCGCCCTGTGGGCTACCCTCGTCGTTCTGCTCCTCGCCGCCGCAGTCGTTGGCGGACGCTGGTGGTGGACCGAATACGGCCCGGGCTCCTACCTGACCATGCCCGCGACGGACGGTCGTCCGCTCGCGGATGTTCAGGCCGAGCTCAATGCGATGGGACTTGCTTCTTCCGTTGAGGAGGAGTTCTCTGACGACGTCGCTGCCGGTTCGATCACTCGCTCCGATCCGGAAGGCGGCGAACCCGTCCACAAGCGCGCCGAGGTTCAGCTCCACGTCTCCAAGGGCGTGGACATGAAGACGGTCCCTGACGTCGTCGGTAAGAACCAGGAGGACGCACGCAAGGCGCTCACCGATGCCGGCCTCGCCCTGGGTGCCATCACCGACGCATACTCCGAGGACGTCCCGCAGGGCCAGGTCATCTCACAGTCCCAGGCAGCTGGTTCACAGCTCGCGCACGATAGCGCCGTCGATGTGGTGCTGTCGAAGGGCCGTGAGCCCCTCACGGTACCGTCGCTGAACGGCATGAGCGCCGATGCCGCGAAGAGCTCCATTGAGGGCCTTGGCCTCGTGGCTACGCCGACCGAGGCATTCTCCGACACGGTCGCCGAAGGCCAGGTCATCTCGCAGCAGACCAATGAGGGCACGATCCTGCACCGTGGCGACACCGTCGCCTACACGGTGTCGAAGGGACCCGAGAAGGTCGCGGTGCCCGACGTCGTGGGCCGCCAGCGCCAGGATGCTCGCGCCGCCCTCGAGGCAGCCGGCTTCACCGTGCAGGAGGAGGCAATCCTCGGCGGCTTCTTCGGAACCGTCCGACAGACCGATCCCGCCGCCGGAACAATGCTGAAAAAGGGCAGCGTCGTCACGATCACGATCGTCTGAACGCGCGCGAGACACTCGCCCGTCATAAGTATCCCCGGCCTCGTCCATAATGAACTGCGCCCCGAAACTTGGACGCTTTAAATGGTAGCCGTTATGCGGCTTCCTGTAGGGCCTGATCCCGGTATTCTGCCGGGGTCAGGCCCTTGAGCTTTACTTGGCGTCGTGTTGTGTTCCAGTGCGTGATGTAGGCGTCGAGGTCGGCTTTGAAGCTCTCGAAGGTCTGCCAGTCTTGGCCGCGAAAAAACTCGTCCTTGATGTGACCGAAGACCTGCTCAGTGGCACCGTTGTCGATGCAGTTGCCTTTGCGTGACATGCTCTGGATGAAACCGTTATCGGCAAGCGTGCTGATGTAGCTCTCGTGCTGGTACTGCCATCCCATGTCCGAGTGCAAGATCGGCTCGACCCCTGCTGGTTTGGCGTCCATGAGTATCTGGAGCATCTCTTGTTGCTGGGCGAGGTTGGGGCACATAGAGATGGAGTAGGCGACAATCTCTTTGCTGGCAAAGTCGTAGACCGGAGCGAGGTAGGCCTTACCGAAGGAGAGCTTGAACTCGGTGACATCGGTACCCATTTTCTGCCAGGGGCCGGTCGCCGTAAAGTCGCGACCGATGATGTTGTCGAAGCGTTGCCCCACGTCCCCCTTGTAGGAGTTGTACCTGTGGTAGGCCCTCTCGCGGCGTATGCCGCAGCGCAGCCCCATCTGGCGCATCATCTTCAAGACCGTCTTATCGGCGATGCGCTCCCCTTCCTCAGCACGCAGGCACATGGCTACCTGCCTGTGACCGCACCCGTTGGGGGTTCGTGAAAAGATCTGGGC
>JVKM01000017.1 GCA_001072465.1 Xylanimonas cellulosilytica
GACGGTTCTGACGGTAAGGATGGTGCCGACGGCAAGGACGGTTCTGACGGTAAGGACGGTTCTGGCAAGGACGGTAAGGACGGCAAGGACGGTTCTGACGGTAAGGATGGTGCCGACGGCAAGGACGGTTCTGACGGCAAGGACGCTCCCGGCGGCGGGAACGCCTTTGACAGCCTCCTGGGTGGCCACGACAAGATCTGCGTCGACGACGATCAGCTGCGTGCGTTCCTCGAACAGCAGCGCAACGACGAAAACGCCGATCTTGCGACGTTCTACGAGCGTCAAAAGGCCGACCAGGACGAAGCCCTCATGCGCTACGCCGAGGCGCACCCCGGCGAAGACCTCTCGCCCATCCGTGATCTCATCGAATCGAACCAGCAACAGCAGCAGGATTCGATGACGACCTTCCTGTCCGAGCAGCGCACTGCGGAAGAATCTCAGATCCGCCAGTTCATCAAGGACAACCCGCAGGTGAGCAGTCGCGACTTCGACACCTTCATGTCGAAGCAGCGCACGGAGCAGCAGGCGAGTTACCGCAGCTTTGTCGAGGAACAGCAGAAGACCCAGAGTCAACGCATTGACGAGTTCACGAAGGCTCACGCAGACACATCCTCGGATGACGTCCGCAAGCTCTTCGAGCGGCAGGACAACAACGGTGATCAGGACATCGAGAAGTTCCTCTACCGTCAGCGTCAGGACGAAGAGCGCACCCTGCGTCGCTTCGTGTTTGAAGGAGTGAAGAAGTGACCGCCCAAGCACCAGTCCATACACAGAGCCTGAGTAACTCGACGCCGACGGAGGGCCTCGGGGTTATCGATGATATCTACCGCAGCGCTGTTGCCGTTTCGAACGGTGACTTCGGCGGTATCATCACGGCGATTCAGTCCGCTCGCTCCGGAATGCTCCAACTGGAGGCTGATCCTGTCGATTTCTTCTCGCAGATGGCTGTTGGCTTCATCCTTGAGCATGTCGATCCCCTCAAGAATATGCTTAACGACTTCACGGGTGATTCCGCTGAGGTCTTCGGTATGAGCGCCAGCTGGCAGTCGATCGCCGAATCGCTGGCGTCCATCGCCGACGAGATTGATTCCAGCTCGAGCAGTGCAATGTCCAACATGACTGGACAGGCAGTGGATGCCTACCTCTACAGGCAGCAGACTGTCTCCGAAGCGATGCGAGCAGTTGGCGAGAATGCATCCGCATTTAGCGGTGCGCTGACGGACGCGGCCAACATTGTGGATGCGATTCATGATCTGGTTCGTGACGCTATTTCCGATGTTGTTGCGTCCCTTGTCAGTACTGTGTTCTGGTCATGCGTGACCTTCGGTTTTGCAGCTCCTGCAAAGAGCGTTGAGGTCAGTGCGAAAGTGACTACGTGGGTTGTCACTATCGGGCAGATCGGTCAGATGCTCGTCCAGCTGCTCCAGGCAATCAAGGCCGTCTTCGACAGCTTCGACTCGATCCAGACCGGTCTCACCGAACAGGTGAAGGTCATCGGTGCGAACTGCAGCATGCCCACCGGCGGTTGCTGCGGCTCCAACGCCGCCGCTCAGGATCTCTCGTCGCCCTTGAGCGGTAACGGCACTGTGACCACCAATGGCCAAACCGGTGGCACCAACGTGGCCGCAGGCAACGGAGGCGTCGCTGTCGGCGGGGACAATAATGGCACCATCAACAACGGTGGCACCGTCAACAACGATAACTCGACAACAAACGTTGACATTGATGTCAATCCGACCTACAACGGTGGTAGCTCCGGTCATACCGATGCTCCCGATGATGACTCGAAGGGTGGTAAGGGCAAGAAACCCGACAAGGGTAAGGGGAAGAACGACCATTCGGGCGGCTCCACCGGTAGCTCGGGTGGCCAATCCGGCAAGGGTGGCAAGCATCCTAATCCTGGTTCGGGTGGCAAGCATCCTAATCCTGGTTCGGGTGGCAAGCA
>JVKM01000018.1 GCA_001072465.1 Xylanimonas cellulosilytica
GTCTCCTTGAGTGAGTTGTCCTCATTGTCTGAGAAAGAATGGGTGCGGGCCCGAAGGCGTTGCGCCACCAGGGCCAGGAGCGCGTCGGTCACCAGCGCGAGGGCGACGACGACAATCGCGCCGCCGATCATCTCCGCGTAGTCTCGGGTCTTCAGGCCCTCGTAGAGGAAACGGCCGAGGCCGTAGTTCGCTGTGTAGGCCGCCAGCGTCGTCGTCGCGATCACCTGGAGGGTTGCCGAGCGCACGCCCGCCGCGACGAGGCCGGCCGCGTGCGGGGCCTCGACCTGCGCGAGGACCTGTTTTTCAGTGAGCCCAATCGCTCGCGCCGCGTCCACGGTCGCGCGCGGCGTCGAGGCGATCCCTGAGTAGGTCGCCGACAGGAGCGGCGGAATCGCCAGGATCAAGAGTGCCAGAGTCGGTGCCGCCAGGCCGATACCCAGCCACAGGCCCGCCAGCGTCAGGACGCCGAGCGTCGGAACCGCGCGGGCCGCGCCCGTCGCGCTCACCAGCCACCGGCCCCTGCCCGTGTGCCCGATCCAGGTGCCCAGCGGCAGCGCGATGAGGGCCGCGAGCGCCACGATCAGGAGGGTGAAGCCCAGGTGCTCGGTGGCCCTCACGAGGATCCCGGACTCACCTAGCCAGTGAGCGGGGACCGCCAACCACTTCAGGGCGTCGAGGAGAATGTTCATGCCCGCCCCCTCCTCGTCCACGGAGTGAGGGTCCAGCCGATTCCCTGGATCAGCGCATCGATGACGAGCGCAAGGAGAACCGTTGCGACCAAGCCGGCCACGACCTCGGCGATGAGGCCGCGCTGAAAACCGTCAGTGAACAGCGTCCCCAGCGAGCGCACCCCGATGAACGCGCCCACCGTCACGAGCGACACCGTCGACGTGGCGACCACGCGCGTGCCCGCGACGATGACGGGCGTCGCCAGGGGGAGCTCCACCTCGACGAAACGGCGAAAAAGGGGATAGCCGCACGCGTTCGCAGCCTGCAGAGTCGCGCGAGGAATCGCGCGGAAGCCCTCCGCGGCCTGTCGCACCAGCACCGCCACGCCGTACAGAGTCAGGACGATGATCATGTTGATGGGAGAGCGCAGCGCCACCCCGACGATCACCGGAATGACAATCAGAAGCGGGAGCGACGGAACCGCGTACAGCGCCGACAGGACGGACAGGACCCAGCCGCCGCGGCGCGAAAACGCCGCCCAGCGCGCGATCGGCACGGAGAGTAGCACCGACAGTGCGATCGCTGGGAGGGCGATCCACAGGTGCGCGAGCGTCAGGGAGCCAATGAGCCCCCAGTTCGAGGACAGCCAGGTCACGGACGCTCCCCGGCCTCGTCGGTCGTCAGTGTGCCCACGGGGGTGCCGGCGTCGTCGATGACTAGGCCGCTCGGCCCGGCGACGCGCACCGGGCGTGCCGCGCGCGAGGCTCCGACGAACTCCGCAACGAAGGGCGAGGCGGGAGAGGAGAGCAGCTCGGTGGGCGTCCCCACCTGCTCGATGTGGCCACCCGTCGAGAGGACGGCAACCTGGTCGCCCAACGTGAACGCCTCGTCCACGTCGTGCGTCACGAAGAGGATCGTCGTGCCCAGGGCCCGCTGAATCTCCTTCAGCTCGCACTGCAGCTCTGTGCGCACGATCGGATCCAGCGCGCCAAAGGGCTCGTCCATCAGCAGGATGTCCGCGCGATTGGCCAGCGCCCGAGCCACGCCCACGCGCTGACGCTGGCCGCCCGACAGCTGGGCGGGGTAGCGATCAGCCATCTCGCGATCCAGGCCCACCAGCTCGAGGAGCTCGAGCGCGCGCTCGCGGGAAGCCTGCTTCGTGGCGCCCTCCAGGCGTGGGACGGTCGCGATATTGTCTGCGATGCTTCGGTGGGGGAAGAGGCCGCCCTCCTGCAGGACGTAGCCGATCGAGCGGCGCAGGCGCACGGGGTCCTCGCCTGCGACGTCCTGGTCTCGTACGAATACCCTGCCCGAGGTTGGGGTGACCATCGCGTTCACCATCCGCATGAGCGTCGTCTTGCCGCAGCCCGAGGTGCCCAGGAAGACGGTCGTGGAACCCTGCTCGACGGTGAGGGAGAAGTCCTCGACGGCGCGTGTGCCGCCCGGGTAGGTCTTGGAGACGTGGTCGAAGCGAATCATGCGCGCTCCTTGGCAGCCTCGGCGATGAGCGCGAGGCAGCGCGTCAGCTCCTCGCGCTGGGCTGTGGAGAGTGGGGCGAAGAGGCGCTCCTGCTCCTTCTCGACGACCGCGCAGGCCTCCTCGAGGTGCGCCAGGCCCCGGTCCGTCACCGTCAGGATGGTCGCGCGCCGGTCGTGCTCGCACGGGGTGCGGTGCAGCAGTCCGTCGCGGTGGAGGCGATCGACGAGGCGCGAGGCCGCTCCCAGGGTGATCCCCTGGCTCGCCGCGACCTCCTGGATGCGACACGCGGGGGTGTCTCGGACCGTGCGCAGGACGAGGAAGCGGCCGAGTGTCAGCGCGTTTCCGGCCTCGGAGAGGGCGGATTCAACGGCGCTCCAAGCGCGAACTTCCGTGTCGATCAGTGTCGCGAACAGCGTGCATGTATCTGTTGCCATGCCCACTACCTTACGCGTAAATAATTGATATGTATGGTGTTTGTGAGGGGAAACTCGTTGAGTTTTTGACGAGATAGGCGTTCTTGTGCTGTTTGTGAGCGGCCCACAACTGTGTGTGGGGCGTGGTCGGCGGGACTCGGCGCGGTGCTACAGTGCGTGGTATCGGCGAGTGGCAAGCTCCGGGGCCCTCGCTCGACGCAAGTCAGTGCCCAGTCGTGGGTGCGTTTTTCCGGCGCGTGACGCGCATATCGATGAGGAGTGTTAAAGGTGCGGAAACGTCTCTACTCTCTGCTGGATGGTGATGGGGGAGCGGCGATGTGGTGCGGGCACGTCATGACCGTGTTCATTATCGCCAGCCTCCTTCCCCTGTGCTTCAAGGAATCCAGCCCCGTCCTCGAGACAATCGAGTACGCCTGCGTCCTCGTGTTCATCGCCGACTACCTGGCACGATGGGCGACGGCGGATCTGAAGCTCGGCAAGGGCGCATTGTCGTTCCTGATCTATCCCTTCACCCCCATGGCCGTCATCGACCTGCTGTCGATCCTGCCAGTCTTCAATGCCCTCAACGACGCGCCGCGCACGCTGCGAGTCCTCCGCCTGTTTCGGGCCCTGCGGACGTTCAAGCTCATTCGCTACTCGAAGAGCGCCTCCGTCATCGCCGCCGTGTTCGAGAAAGAGAGGGAGGCGCTGCTCGCCGTCCTCGGCCTGGCCATCGGCTACATCCTCGTCAGCGCCCTCGCCATCTTTAACGTCGAGCCGGAAACCTTCAACACCTTCTTCGATGCCGTGTACTGGGCGGTCGTCTCCCTGACGACCGTCGGCTACGGCGACCTCTACCCCACCTCCGACGTGGGGCGTGCCATCGCCATGATCTCCTCGCTCATGGGCGTCGCCGTCGTTGCCCTGCCCTCGGGCATCCTCACGGCGGGCATGCTCGACGAGCTGCGCGGCGGCGGAGACGTCGGCGACTGATGTGCATGGACTTTTGTGGCTCTTCGCATTTGAGGGTGTAGGTGTTGTGGGCGGGGTTGGGCGTGTCGTGGCTGGGTAGGGGTCGAGGTCTTCCGATGATGGGGGTTCCTACACCGTCCATCTGAAAGACCTCGACATGGCCAATACTATCTTTGATCGCCCTGATCTGAGCGTGTTCACGCGCCTGGATGACCTGGGCCTAGAAGTGACGGGCCAGCGCGTTGAGGCAGACCATGCAGTGTTGGCGTGCCGTATTACGGGTGAGGACCGGTGGTGTCGACGCTGCGGGTGCCAGGGCATTTCTCGTGACACGGTGGTCAGGCGCTTAGCTCACGAGCCTTACGGGTGGCGTCCCACGATCTTGCATGTGAGCGTGCGCCGCTACCGGTGCGAGACGTGTGCTCACGTGTGGCGCCAAGACATGAGCCAAGCGGCCGATCCGCGCGCGAAGCTCTCGCGTGCGGCGGTGCGCTGGGCGCTGACGGGCCTGGTGGTCCACCATCTGACGGTGGCGCGCGTCGCCCAGGCCCTCGGTGTGTCCTGGAAGAGCCGCCAATACTGCTGTCCTGGCTGAAGGGGCGCGCCTGCTGATCAATGATCCAGCACGGTGTGAAGGCGTGCGTGTCATTGGCGTGGATGAACACGTGTGGCGCCACACCCCCTACGGCGACAAATACGTCACCGTCATCTTGGACGTCACTCCCGTACGAGACCGTCGCGGTCCCTCCCGGCTCCTGGACATGGTCCCGGGCCGCTCCAAGCAGGTTTTCAAAACCTGGCTGGCCTCCCGCCCTGACACGTGGCGCGAACGCATTGAGATCGTCGCGATGGATGGATTCACCGGGTTCAAAAGCGCAGCCGCTGAAGAACTCCCCGGCGCGAGGGCAGTCATGGACCCCTTCCATGTCGTGCACCTGGCTGGCAACGCCTTGGATGAGTGCCGCAGACGCATTCAGCAAGAACTCCACCACCGGCGCGGGCGTGCCACCGACCCCCTATACAAGGCCCGCAGGATGTTACACACCAGATCCTGCCTGCTCACCCCACGCCAGCAGCACCAGATCCTCGACCTGTTCGCCAGCGATTACCACGTCGCCCTCGAAGTCACATGGAGCGTCTACCAGAACATCACCTGGCGCCTATCGTGATCCCAACAAAATCCGCGGTAAGGCCCTGATGCAAGCCGAAATCAATACACTGACCTCCACACGCGTACCGAGGGGCCTAACCGAGCTCATCACGCTGGGCAGGACACTCAAACGCCGAGCCGGGGACATCCTGGCCTACTTCGATCATCCCCACACCAGCAACGGTCCTACCGAAGCCATCAACGGACGTCTCGAACACCTACGCGGATCCGCACTCGGACTTGCGAAACCTCACCAACTACATCACCCGAGCACTCCTCGAAACAGGAGGATTCAGACCCCAACTACACCCCCAATTATGAAGAGCCGGAAATCCGGGCATTGCACTGACGATGATTGCGGTGCACCGGGGGAATTACGTGCGGAATTATGGGGATAAACGAGGCCGGGGCCCGACCCACCCCTCACCGTGCGGTGAGCGAGTGGCCGAGCCCCGGCCTCGTCAATGAACGCGTCAGATCAGGCGTCAGCCTGCGGCGCGGGGGAGCGGTGGCGCTTTGAGTACGCCTCGCCCTCCAGCTCCGAACCAGACGGTGCGGACGCGGGCGACGCCGCCTCCAGGTTCGTGCCGCGCAGCTTCGAGATCAGGCGCATGCCGTGGTAGATCAGCAGAGCGGCGGCCGTGCCCAGCGCGATGCCGCCGAAGGTCATGTCGCCGACAACCCACGTGAAGTTTGCGATCGCGACGATCAGGGCGACCGCGGCGGTGTTCAGGTTCACCGGGTTGGAGAAGTCGACGCGGTTCTGCACCCAGATGCGAACGCCCAGCATGCCGATCATGCCGTACAGGACCGTG
Organism: Xylanimonas cellulosilytica; assembly: GCA_001072465.1. Lineage (GTDB taxonomy): Bacteria > Actinomycetota > Actinomycetes > Actinomycetales > Actinomycetaceae > Pauljensenia. The sequence goes on from JVKM01000018.1 coordinate 5,499, forward strand.
CCCGCGCCGCCGAGGACGGCGTGAGGGATCGCCTCAATGAGGGCCCCGAACTTCGGCAGCATCGACAGGGCGAGCGCGACGCACGCCGCGACCACGTAGGCCGCCGTCGAGTAGACGCGGGTCGCCGCCATGACGCCGATGTTCTCGGCGTAGGTGGTCGTGCCCGAACCGCCGCCGCTGCCGGCCAGCATCGTGGAGACGCCGTCCGCCATGAGCGCGCGGCCCGTCACGTCGTCCAGGTTCTCGCCCGTCATCGCGGACACGGACTTCACGTGGCCGACGTTCTCGGCGACCAGGACGAAGACGACCGGCAGGAACAGGCCGAGCGTCGACACAGAGAAGGCGGGGGTGTGGAACTGGGGGAAGCCGAACCAAGCGGCCTCGCCGACGCCAGAGAAGTCAACCTGACCCTGAAGAACCGCGGCCACGTAGCCGATCAGCACGCCGATGAGGATCGAGAGGCGGCCGAGGATGCCCTTGAAGAGGACGGTCACGAGGCAGATCGACACGATCGTCACGACCGCGGTGATCGGGCCTTCCTGGACCCACTTCCACGCAGCGGGCGCCAGGTTCAGGCCGATGAGCGCCACGATCGCGCCCGTGACCACAGGCGGCATGGCCGCGTCAATCCAGCGCACGCCGGCGAAGTGGACGATCAGGCCGACGAGCGCCAGCGTTGCGCCGACAGCGATGATGCCGCCGAGCGCGTAGGGAGCGCCCAGAGATGCTGTCACTGCCTGGATCGGCGCGATCAACGCGAACGAGGAACCCAGGTACGAGGGCAGACGGCCCGCCGTGATCAAGAAGAACAGCAGGGTGCCAACGGCGGTGAAAAAAAGCGTTGTCGACGGGGGGAAACCCGTCAACAACGGAACAAGGAAAGTCGCGCCACACATGGCGACCACGTGCTGGGCACCAATGCCAATAGTGCGCGGCCACGAGAGTCGTTCATTCGGAAGGACGACGTCGCCGGGATTAATGGACGTGCCGTCACCGTGAAGCTTCCAACGGAACAGCGAGGTCTTCGTTTCGCTCATAAGCGTACAAATCCGATCAGTTGATGGGCAGAATGGCCGTACCGGTCGGGATACCAGGGTAGCGCGTCTGCCCCCGTCCCCGCAGGTTTCGCCACGCATAAATCCCCTCCAGTTGGCAAAGTGTGGTGCATGCCCCTCCCATTATGGAATAGTGGAGCACATGAGTCAGCCGTCCTCGAACATCGCCCCCGCCATCTCGAGCGTGCCCTGGGCGACCCCGGATGCGACCTCGTCGATGGAGGCGCCGGGCGACCGCTTCGGATACGCGCCGGGCCGCCTTCGCGTCCCCAGCGCCGACCTCTCGGGGCCAACGTTCCCCGGGACGCAGTACGTGGACGTTGCTGCTATCTTCGCCGACGGCGGCTACAACTCGCCCAAGCCGATCGGGAATCCTCTTGCGAAGGCTGCCCTGTGGGTCAGCGTCTTCAGCGTTTTCTTCATTCCGATTATTGTCTCGGTCGTCCTTGCGATTATTGCCCTCGTGCAGGCGCAAAACCTGCCCGGCCGCGTCGGTGCGCGCGAAGCCATCGCAGCCCTCGCATTCAATGGCATCCTGATCGGCGGCGCCGTGATCTTCTATCTGATTGGCCTCTCTGGGCTCTTCTAAGGGTTTCGTGCAGTGCTGTGACCTGCTCCATTGGTCAGGATTGGCGCTGAGAGCCTTTTGTCGCTTATGATTGTCCGGCACGATGTGCACGGAGGATTCGCCTAGTGGCCTATGGCGCACGCTTGGAAAGCGTGTTGGGTGCAAGCCCTCGGGGGTTCGAATCCCCCATCCTCCGCCACCGGACCCCGGGACCGCTTCAGGTTCCGGGGTTTTTGTTGCCTGCAGCCCCGCCTGATCTCCGGCCGCCGCGAGTCCTGCCCGCCCGCGAGCCGTCCGCGCCGCGTGTTGTTGCTTGTGGTGCTGCTGGTGTTCTGGGCGCCGGAGGGCCCGGCCGCCTTGATGGGCCGGGCTGCTTTGTGTGCCCGTGGGCGGCGGCCCGCCCGCGAGCCGTCCGCGCCGCGAGCTTCGCTCGGCGCGTCGTCTCGAAGCCCGGCCAGGCCCCGCCACCGCCCACCGGCACCGCAGCCAGGCCCTCCGGACCCTCCGCCGCCCTCCACACCGGCGGCACTTGTGTCGCTTGGACTATCCCGGCCAGGCCCCGCCGCCGCCCACCGGCACCGCGGCCAGGCCCTCCGG
>JVKM01000019.1 GCA_001072465.1 Xylanimonas cellulosilytica
CCGCCCACCGGCACCGCGGCAGGTTCCTCCGGCGCCCTCCACACCAGTGGGGCCTGGTCGCTGATGTGTGGCGCGTTGTCTCGAAGCCCGGCCAGGCTCTCCTCACCGCAGCCAGGCCCCGCCTTTTCTCCGCAGCCCTCGTGTCCAGTCCTCGCGCACATCGCTGCTGAGTCCACACTCAATTTCGCACGTAATTCCCCTGCGACTCTTTCAAACATTGAATTCAGATCGTTGGAATTGCAACGTTTTTTGACTTTGTTGAAACTTCGCCCAATCGAATTACGTGCGAGATTTCGGGGGAGCTGTACCTGCCGGCCCAGCAATTTCGCATGCAATTCCCTCGAATGTGTTTCATGATTTGAAGTCTGATCGTTGGAATTCTGCGGATTGTGCGTTGGTGTGGGGTCGGGCCGAGTTGGAATTGCATGCGAAATTGAGGGGACTCGTCTCCGCGATGGTGCTTGTTCCTCAGGGGCATTGCACTGCTTGCGGGGGCATTGCACTGCTTAGTTGCCAGTGCAATGCAGTGCTATCTGGTGCATTGGTGCTGTATCTAGTGCACTGCTTCGTCGCGATGAAACCGCTGTCACCTTTGCGGTCCTGGAGGGGTCTGGGTTTTTCGGACCGTTTGTTTTGAGAGGGTTGTTCTGAGTAGTCCCGGCTGCTTGTGGCCGGGCAGAATGGATGACCATGAGGAAGTTCTCGAAGCACACGCCTGAGCAGATTGTCGTGAAGCTGGAGAAGGCCGAGGCGTTGCGAGGTGAGGGCATGAGTACGGCCCAGGCCTGCCGCGTGCTGGGTATCAGTGAGGCGACGTTGTGCCGGTGGCGTCAGCGTTATGGGTCAATGAATCGTAGTGAGGCCAAGGAACTGCGTGAGTTGCGTGAGCAAAACGCGCGCCTCAAACAGTTGCTGGGCCAAGCAGAGCTAGAAAAGGCAGCGTTGCGAGAGCTGGCGGAGGGAAACTTCTAAGCCCGGCGCGCAGGCACGAGGCTGTGAGCTACCTGGTTGGCCAGGGGTTTTCTCAGCGCCTTGCATGCCGCGTTGCCGGGCTGTCCCGGTCAGCGTATTGCCGGGCCCGCGCGGCGGGCGGGGCGAAAACGCTGCGTGATCATGGGCCTGTGCGCCAGTGGATGAACGATTTTGCCGCCACGCATCGACGCTGGGGCTATAAACGCGCCTGGGCGCGGGCCAAGAGTGAGGGCGTTGTCGTGGGGCGTGATACGTTCCGGCGCTTGTGGCGCACCGAAGGACTGCGCGTGCGCCCGCGCAAAGCCCCCAAGCCCCGCACTGCGCCGCGCCTCCAGCGCCTGGTCAAGGCTAGTACGCCGGGGCAGGTGTGGGCCATTGATTTCCAGTTCGATTCGGATTGGAGGGGGCGCGTGTTCAAGGTCTGTAACCTCATCGATGAGTTCACGCGCCAGCACCTGGCTTTCCGCGTCGAGCGGCGCATGGGAGCCGCCGACGTGATCGAAATGCTTGACCTGGCTGCCCTAACCCATGGGGCACCCCAGGTGCTGCGCGCCGATAACGGGCCCGAATTCATCGCCGCCGCCTTGGGGCGCTGGGCCAACGAGCACAACACGCTCCAAGCGTTCATCCCGCCGGGCCAACCCTGGCATAACGGGTTCGTGGAGTCCTTGCACAACCGGATGCGTGATGAACTCCTGGAGGACAACATGTTCGAAGGGCTTGACCATGCGCGCGCCCTGATCGGTGCTTGGTCCCAGCGCTACAATGAAGAGCACCCCCACAGCGCGCTGGACTGGCTCTCACCCAACCAATACGCGCGCCAATGGGCACAACACCACCAATAACAACCAACAACCCTCAAAACACCCGGTCCACAAAACCAGACCAGGCCA
>JVKM01000020.1 GCA_001072465.1 Xylanimonas cellulosilytica
TGGAGGGGTCTGGGTTTTTCGGACCGTTTGTTTTGAGAGGGTTGTTCTGAGTAGTCCCGGCTGCTTGTGGCCGGGCAGAATGGATGACCATGAGGAAGTTCTCGAAGCACACGCCTGAGCAGATTGTCGTGAAGCTGGAGAAGGCCGAGGCGTTGCGAGGTGAGGGCATGAGTACGGCCCAGGCCTGCCGCGTGCTGGGTATCAGTGAGGCGACGTTGTGCCGGTGGCGTCAGCGTTATGGGTCAATGAATCGTAGTGAGGCCAAGGAACTGCGTGAGTTGCGTGAGCAAAACGCGCGCCTCAAACAGTTGCTGGGCCAAGCAGAGCTAGAAAAGGCAGCGTTGCGAGAGCTGGCGGAGGGAAACTTCTAAGCCCGGCGCGCAGGCACGAGGCTGTGAGCTACCTGGTTGGCCAGGGGTTTTCTCAGCGCCTTGCATGCCGCGTTGCCGGGCTGTCCCGGTCAGCGTATTGCCGGGCCCGCGCGGCGGGCGGGGCGAAAACGCTGCGTGATCATGGGCCTGTGCGCCAGTGGATGAACGATTTTGCCGCCACGCATCGACGCTGGGGCTATAAACGCGCCTGGGCGCGGGCCAAGAGTGAGGGCGTTGTCGTGGGGCGTGATACGTTCCGGCGCTTGTGGCGCACCGAAGGACTGCGCGTGCGCCCGCGCAAAGCCCCCAAGCCCCGCACTGCGCCGCGCCTCCAGCGCCTGGTCAAGGCTAGTACGCCGGGGCAGGTGTGGGCCATTGATTTCCAGTTCGATTCGGATTGGAGGGGGCGCGTGTTCAAGGTCTGTAACCTCATCGATGAGTTCACGCGCCAGCACCTGGCTTTCCGCGTCGAGCGGCGCATGGGAGCCGCCGACGTGATCGAAATGCTTGACCTGGCTGCCCTAACCCATGGGGCACCCCAGGTGCTGCGCGCCGATAACGGGCCCGAATTCATCGCCGCCGCCTTGGGGCGCTGGGCCAACGAGCACAACACGCTCCAAGCGTTCATCCCGCCGGGCCAACCCTGGCATAACGGGTTCGTGGAGTCCTTGCACAACCGGATGCGTGATGAACTCCTGGAGGACAACATGTTCGAAGGGCTTGACCATGCGCGCGCCCTGATCGGTGCTTGGTCCCAGCGCTACAATGAAGAGCACCCCCACAGCGCGCTGGACTGGCTCTCACCCAACCAATACGCGCGCCAATGGGCACAACACCACCAATAACAACCAACAACCCTCAAAACACCCGGTCCACAAAACCAGACCAGGCCAGTGGACCGGCAACGTTCGGATGGTCTGCGGGCCAATATGCTGGCAAGGCTCGAAGAACGCGCGACAGGCAAAGAAACTATCCCCTTCCGGAGAGCTAAACGCCTGATTGTTGCCGCTGACCCGGGCTGTGACAACCCCGCTGAGGCCGCTCTTCTGTGGGTGGTGAAGTCGGTGAGCGCCTTCGAGGTCGTGACCCAGTTTGAGATCGTCGTCAACGGGAGGCGTTATTTTGCGGACATCGCTATTCCGGGACTCATGATCATCTTCGAGTTCGATGGGATTGGAAAGCTCGGAAAGAACGAAGCCGACTTTGCTCGGGCGAAGCGTGACTGGATCCAACGTGAAAATGATTTACGTGGCGCTGGCTGGACAATCTATCGATTCTCGTGGCCAGACTATGAGGATCTGACGCAACTGAGGTCCTTGGTAAGTGAGCTGTTGGGGCCTTTCCAATCCGTGATCCCATCCTCGGCTCAGGGCCTGTGGGCGAAACCCACGCCGGCATGTGATGGACCGGAGCGTCGGTTCCATATGGCTGCCAATCGTTGGGGAACCGCGCGAGAGGATTACACCCGTTAGGGAAGATTCAACCTGATCGGGAACATTCAACCCGATCAGAAGAGGTTGAATCTTACCGATCGGGTGTAACACCTCATCGGTAACAAGCGAATACGTGGACGCAATCACGAACGGATGCCGCTGCGGGGCGAAGCACCGAAACATGCGCCAGTGCATCAGGCCCCACAGATGTAGAGGGTGCCGGTGGGGCCTGGTTGCGGTGCCGGTGGGCGGTGGCGGGGCCTGGCCTTGGTGCCCGTTGGCGGCGGCGAAAACTGTCTCAAACAAATGTCGCACGTAATTTAAGTCGGTCATTTTTTAAGTGCGTCTGAAAACGTTGCAATTCCAACGGCCTATGTTCTTTGTTTGAAATACCCGCATGGGAATTACGTGCGAAATTGCCGAGCACGACGCGCACGCTCCACCCGGAAAACCCGTCGGCCTCGCAGCAAAGCCAGAATTCAGGCGGAACGCCCCGCAAGCAGCGTCGCCAGGTGGACGCCCCCGCGGTCCGCCAGCTGCGCGGCCTGGGTGCGGCACGAGAAGCCGTCCGCCAGGTACACCGCATCCGGCTGCGCCGACAGGGATGGCAGCAGTGAATGGGAAGCGACGGCCACAGACAGGTCGTAGTGGCCCGCCTCCATGCCGAAATTCCCGGCCAGGCCGCAGCAGCCCTCGAGCCGGGTCACGCGTGCGCCCAGCGACTCGAGCAACGCCTGGTCAGCGTCCCAGCCCATGACGGAGTAGTGGTGGCAGTGCGGTTGCGCGACGATCTCGACGCCCTCCAGGCTCGGCAGGCGACGCTCGGATGTGGGCACCGCCGACAGCACCTCGGCGAGGGTGCGCGTCGCGTCCGACACGAGAGCCGAGCGCGGGTCCTCGGGCAGTAGGTCCAGCAGGTCGTCGCGCAGCACCGCGGTGCACGACGGCTCAACGCCGACGATCGGGATCCCCGACGCCGCGAAAGGCGCAAGAACGCCCAGCAATGACGCCAAGTGCTTCTTCGCCCCCGTCAGCTGACCCGTCGTAATCCACGTGAGGCCACAGCACGCGTCCGGCGCGACGATCGGCGCAAACCCGTTCGCCTCCAGCACGTCGACGACCGCGCGTGCACCAGCATCGTCCAGGGTCTGGCTAAACGAGTCCGCCCACACGAGCGCGTACGGCCGCCCGCTGGGGTCGCGCGGCCCGCTCAGGATCGGAGAGTCCGAGATCGACGAGGCCTGGGCCCCCTCGCGCTCGCGGGCATCGGAAACGGGATCCGACGAAGCCGACGCAGGAACGCTGTCCGCCAACAGGGAGCGGCGGCGAGCCCACGCGGTGAAGGTACCGGACTGGAGGGCGGGCATGCCTCGGCGAGGATCGAGGCCGATGATGCGGAAGGCGAGCGAGCGCAGGGGACCCACGGACATGACGGCGTTCGCGACGGTAGCCAGGCCGGGCACGCGCGCGGTGACGCGGGTGAGGCGAGGCAACCAGCCGAGCGTGTAGTGGCTGAGGGGACGCATGCGGCCCCGGTAGGTGCGGAACAGTGCTTCGGAGCGGTAGCGGGCCATGTCGACGCCGGCGGGACAGTCGGCGGAGCAGGCCTTGCAGGCGAGGCACAGGTCGAGGGCCTCGAGGACCTCGGGGGAGTCGATGGCCTTGATGAGCTGCGAGTTCGCGGCCTCCTGCAGGATGCGGGCGCGGCCTCGGGTTACGTCCTTCTCCTCGCGCGTGGCCAGGTAGGAGGGGCACATGAAGGTGCCGGACACGCCCGCTCGGCATTTGCCGACGCCGGTGCAGCGGTGGACGGCGGCCGTGAAGTCGCCGCCGTCGTGGGTGAAGGCGAAGCCGCCATCCGCGGGCATGGGACGCGCGGCGACGCGGCGCAGGTTCGCATCGAGAAGGTCGACGCCGGGCTGGAGCTCGAGCGCGCCGCCCGAATGACCGGGAATACCGGCAATACCGGCATTCCCGGCACCGTCGGCATTCCGCGCCCGCGCGCGGGAGGCGGCCTCGGCCTCGTCCATGGGGGCGGCGAGCACTCCGGGGTTGAGGAGGTTATCCGGGTCGAAGACGTGCTTGACGCGGGCGAACAGGTCGAGCATCTCGGGGGAGTACATGAAGCGCAGGAGTTCGCCGCGGGCGCGCCCGTCGCCGTGCTCGCCGGAGACGGAGCCGCCGTGGGCGGCGCAGATGCGGGCCGCGGACTGGAGGAAGGCGCGCGAGTGGGCGACGCCCTCCGGGGTGTCGAGCGGCATGGCGAGGCGCACGTGCACGCAGCCGTCGCCAAAGTGCCCGTACAGGAGCCCGTCGATGTCGAACTCCTCCATGAGGGCGGTGAAGTCGCGCAGGTAAGCGCCGAGGTTTTCGGGCGGGACGGCCGCGTCCTCGAAGCCGGGCCAGGCCTGCTGGTCGCCGCCGCCAGCGCCGTCCGGAGGGGTGCGCCCGCCCAGGCCCGCACCGTCGGCGCGGATCCTCCATAGGGCCGAGGCCTGGGCCCCCGGTGGGTACACGACCGTGTCGATGGCGGCCGAGTCGGCGCACAGGGCGCGTGCGCGCTCCAGGGAGGCGGTGACGTCTTCGCCGGGGGCGCCGACTTCGACGAGGAGCCAGCCTTCGCCCTCAGGCAGGGCAGGGACGGCGCCGGGGCCCTTGTGGGCGCGCACGACGTCGACGAGGCGACGGTCCATGCCCTCCACCGCGAGGGGGGAGTGGGCGAGCAGTGCGGGCACGTCGTCGGCGGCCTCGATCATGGAGCGGTAGCCGAGGGCGGCGAGCACGGGCGCGTCGGGCAGGGGCACGAGGCGCACGGTGACGGACAGGATGAGGACGAGGGTGCCTTCGGTGCCCGTGAGCATGGCAGCGAGGTTGCGCCCGCCCTCGGGGGTGAGGTGCTCGAGGGAGTAGCCGGAGACCTGGCGCTTGAAGCGGCCGAGCTCGGTGCGGATGGGTGCCAGGTTCGAGTCGATGAGGGAGGCCAGTCCCGGCACGTCGCTGAGGGCGGCGTCGTGGCCGGTCGTGGCTGTGAAGCGGCGCCCCTGCCCGTCCACGCAATCGAGGGAGACGATGTTGTCGGAGGTGCGCCCCCAGGCGGTCGCGTGCGGGCCGCACGCGTTGTTGGCGACCATGCCGGCGATCGTCGCGCGGTTCTGCGAGGAGGGGTCGGGGCCGAAGCGCAGACCGTGCTTCGCCGCCGCGGCCTGGAGGGTGGAGCCGACGCAGCCGGGTTCGACCGTGGCGGTGCGGGCCTCGGGGTCGATGGAGATGACGCGGTTCATGTGCCGCGAGAAGTCGAGGACGAGGCCGGGGCCGATCGCGTTGGACGCGCACGAGGTGCCGCCGCCTCGGGCGGTGAGGGGGACGCCGTGGGCGCGGGCGAGGTCGAAGGCCGCAATCGCCTGCTCGGGCGTGCGCGGGAAGGTGACGGCCAGGGGCGGGATGCGCGTGAGGCCGGCGTCGGAGGAGTAGCGCGCTCGCGTGCCGCTCGAGGCGTCGACGTCGATGAGTGCGCGCAGGTCCGTTAGGAAGCTCTCGCTCATGGTGCCAGTCTGTCACGCGGACGCGCCCGGGGCGGCGGGTATCCGGTGTGCGGATGGTCGCGCGAGGCCGTGGCTGGTTGGGGGTGCGCGTGGCGGGGTGCGGCGCTTTGGATAAAGGAGTGGGCCGAGGCAGTAGGTGCCTGCGGCCCTGTAGATTATGCGGGTTCCGGGTCGTCGCGGAAGAGCTTGGGGAAGGGTGTCACGGGGACGGGCATGCGCTCCACGGGCGGCAGATGAGGGCTGACCACCTGTTCGGAATGTGGGTAAATGCGAGGGGAGGAGTCTGCGTTCAGGCAGTAGGGTGACAGTTCGCGGCGCGTCTCATCGGACGCTGGAACCTGCGGCTCCGGCGCCGAATATTCAACGATACGCAGCTTATCCCTGCCCATTGAGTGCCACCCTGTTCTGTCTCATATGCTCAGCCGCGCAGTAGTCTAACCGGGTGGAAGATGCTGCGCCATCCGGATTCCGAGCGACATCTGTCATCGTACACGACATTGGTCCCAAGTCATCGGACAACTGAGGATAGTTGTTCAGAATGTGTCAGTGGGTTACTTGCTGCGCTCCTTCTCTATGGCAGCCCACTCCTCGTCGGTCGTCTGTTTGCCGCCCGCGATGATGTTGCTGAAGTCCTGAGACGTGCGGGTGCCGTCATCAAAGTATGTGTCGTGGTTTGAGAAAGCGTGCGCGAGGTGTTGGGGTAATTGCGGTATTAAGTCCTGGCCGTCAGGCAAAGTGGCTGACTCTGGTGTCCAGTACTTGTCTGAATCTGTCGCATCTCCGCTTAGGTGAACGATCCCGTCGAGTTTCTTGGGGTCACTTCCGTAGCCGATGATCGAGCCGGAACCTTGGACCATATCGCCTTCGGGTACGGAGGACTCGTACACGTGCCCCTTGGGGACGTTGTACTGGTCGATGCTTTCGGCTCCGGCTCCTGGCGACCCGCACATGATGAAGTTGTCGACCGTACCCTCGGCCACCTGCGTCATGGCCTTACCCGCGGTGGTCGAACCGTAGGAGTGGCCGATGACGGTGTTCGTGAACGAGTGTCCGTTCGCGTTACCACTCGCGCGCAGCCCCTCCTCGAAGCGCGCGAGGTCCGGGGCAGCCCGGTCCGCGTAGCCGATGTCTGCGGCCTGATAGAGGTGTCCGAAATCGTTCTTGGGGGCGACGTATCCGAGGTAGGAGATGGTGGCGACATCGCTCGGATCCACGCCTGTGTGGGCAGTCTGTGCCTTCAGGTTTTCGTTAGCATCCATGTATTTGTCGAGGTCGTTTCGTACATTGGTGCCAATGCCGGGTACGAGAGTGGAGACGTATGAGGCCGTGTCGGGGTTGCCCGATGACACGATTGCCGTTGTGCGCTTATGAGCTGTGTCGTAGTCGAAGTCGATGATGTAGGCGTTATCGAGCCCCTGATTTCCGCGCTCCCGATTGTTGGTTTGTGCGGCGAGAGCGTGGAGGTCGTCGTGATGTTCCTCCGTCTCCTTGAGAAACTCCTCCGCAGCATCATAGCGTTCCTTGAGTTTCCTACGTGTCTCAGCGTCGACGAATGGGTCGGTTGTTGCGTCGTAGTATGCTTCCCAGGCATTGTCGCGTGCTGTAACCGCTGCGTCGTAGGCGATATCGATGTTTTCGAGCGCGCCGCGCTGCGTAACGCCGTCTTTGTCGACGTACCCATTAAGAACGTTCCTGTTTGCCAGGTCGCGGGCCGAGATGGGGAGTCCGTCGAGGTGGCGAATTTCTTCCGGACAATGTTCGGTGAGGTACTGCTTCTGCGTCTCGCTGAGGGAGTTCCACCAGGCCGCGTTCTGCGAGGGCGTCCAGTTCTTGTTCGGGTGGTCTGGCACGCCGATGACCTTATTGTCTCCGCCCTTATCGCCGTCGGTGGCGCGGTCGTTGTTGATGTTGCTCATCGCGTGGTAGAGGTCGGTGTCGACCTGGTCGGCGTCCTTGATGATCTGTTTGATCGTCGTCCGAAGGTTTTCGGCAGCGATGAACCCATCTTCCTTATGTTGCGCGTCGGTGTCGTAGGTGACTTCCCCATCCGATCCGATCGTGCAGTAGTTTTCGGCGGCGTAGGCCTGCGCGTTCTGGACGTTTGCCATGACTTTGGCGACGCCGTCGTAGGCCCCCTCGATCGCCATGAGTGCGCTGTTGATGTTCGTGGCGAGCTGCGCGAGGGAGGCCATGTTCTTCGAGGCCACGGTGCGTATGGCGGTGACGGCGCTGCCCTGGGACTGGATGCCGGCCACGGCATCCTGCCCGTCGCTGGCGGCGGAGACCAGGGCTTTGCTGGTGGCAGCGAGATCGGTGGCCGCCGATTCCAGCGGTCCCGTTGTCCAGGTGAGGATGTCTGCCCATGTGATGGCCATGGCTTACTTGTCTTTCTTCGATGAGACGGGAGGGCAGGGCTCGGGAACGTCGGCCAGGACCTGGTTCATCGACTGCTGGTTGATGTCCTCGGTCGCCTGGAACTGGGTGGCGCAGGACTGAACGTCGTCGGCGAGGCTCGTGAGGGACTTGCTGAGCGCGAGGATCTGGTCGTCGATGTGCTCACCGGCGTATTGCGCCTGGCTGCCGGACGAGCCGCCGGGCATGGCGGACGAGACGTTGTAGAGCGCGTATGCGACGTTTTCCCGACCTCCGACGGTGGAGGAGAGGCCGCTCATAGCATTGGAGAATCGTTCGAGGTCACCCTCGCGAATGTCAAGGTCGGACATGGGTGTGGTCCTGAGTAAAGCGACGTTGGTTTGGGACTCTATTCTACCGACTTGACGAGGCCGTTGGGGCGCGGTGCAACAGGTGAGATGGAAGTAGTGACAAACCGAGATGTCGTGTTTGTCCGGCCCCATCTATCCCGTCGGTGCTGTCTCATTCCTGTTCGAGAGGGCTCGTCTCCCCGCGCAACAGTGCTCCCAGCCTGTCGAGGGATGGGAGCACTATTGAAGGGGACAGCAGCCGGAGTCCTACTTCCGACGTTCAGCCTGGATGTCCGCCCACTGCGCGTCGGTCGTCGGCTCCTTGCCGAGCATGACGTGTGTGAAATCCCGGAAGGCACGTGTGTGGTGGTCGAAGTAGGCCGAATGGTTGGATTGGAGGTGGAAGGTATCGTCGTACGCTTCAGCTCTGAAAGCCATAATCGACTGCTCGTGACGGAAGGGGAGTCGGTGCCAGTAGCGTTTGGCGTTGGTGGCGTCTCCGCTGAGGTGGGTGATTCCCTCGAGTTTCTTGGGGTCGCGTCCGTAAGCGTCATCGGGTGCAAGGCCCTGTACCCTGTCGCCTTCGGGGACGGACGACTCGTAAACATGCCCCCTGGGGACGTTGTACTGGTCGATGCTCTGGACTCCACTTCCCGGCGACCCGCACATGATGAGGTTGTCGACAGTGCCCTTGGCTACCTGCGTCATGGCCTTTCCGCCTGTCGTCGAGCCGTAGGAGTGGGTGAGGAGTGTGTTCGTGAACGAGTGCCCGTTCGCGTTGCCGTGCGCGCGCAGCCCCTCCATGAAGCGCGCGATCTTCGGAGCTCCTTCGTTGGCGTAGTCGATGTTCGCGGCTTGGTAGAGCTTGGGACCGGGGCCTTCAGGGGCGACATAGCCGAGGTAGGAGATGGTGGCGACCTTGTTGGAGTCGACTCCCACCTGCCCTGCCTGTGCCCGTAGTCGGTCGTTAATATCCATGTAGTACCCGAGCCTCTCGCGGACGTTGGTGCCGATGCCTGGCACGAGCGTCGATACGTAGGCAGCGGTGTCGGGGTTGCCCGAAGCGACGATGGCTGTCGTGCGATGATGCTTCGTGTCGTAATTGAAATCGAGCAGGTAAGCCGGCGCGTGCTCGCTTTTTTGGAGCTGGTGGTTGAGAGCCTCGAGGTCGTTGAGGGCTTCCTCTGCCTGGTCAAGCTTCAGCTTGGCGGCATTTTCGTCTGAGTAGAGTTGTTTTATGCCCGGAAACAGTGAGCGACGTCCGTAGGCAATCCTGTATTCAGTTTTCGCCTTGTCGAAAGCTTGCTTGGCATCGGCGAGGGCACCCTGTCGCTTAGTTCCGTAGGCATCCACGTATCCGTAGAGCGCGTTTCGGCTGGCCTCATCGCGGACAGTAGCCGGGAGGCCGTCGAGGTGTCGGATGTCGTCCGGGCAATGCTCGATGAGGAATCTCCTGCGTTCCGCGGGCAGCGATTTCCACCAGGCCGCATTCTGGGATGGGGTCCAGCCGTACTTTGGAAAATCGGGGACGCCGATGACCTTGTTCTCTCCTCGATCGCCGTCCCAGTAGGTGTCGGTGGTGATGTCGTTGAGGGCGCTGGACAGCTCGCTGTCGACGCGCTCGGCGTGCATGAGGGTTGTTTCCACCTTCTCTGTCAGCGTCAGTGTGGCTGCTGCGGCCTCGAGAGTTGACTCTAAGTCGGTGGGGATGAGGGGGATGCAGAACGCGGAACCGTCTGACGAGATGGTGCAGTTGTTTGCGCTGGCGTAGGCCAGTGCGTCGTCAACGTGTGCCTTGACCATGGCGACTCCGTCGCGGGCACCCTCGATGGCGAAGAGAACTCCGCTGACGTTAGTGAGAGCACGGTCAAGTGACGCGAGGTTGGAAATAGTCGACGAACGCATTGCATTGACGGCAACACCTTCCGATCGGACCGCGCCGAGGGCATCCTCGCCGGTTGCATGCGCCGAGCGTAGACCTTGGGTCGCTTCGAGGAAGTCGGCTGCGATGGAGTCGAGGGGACCGGGTTCCCAGTCCTTGACGTCTGCCCAACTAATCGCCATGGCTTACCTCCCTCTCATGAGACCGGTCGGCAGGTAACCCATGGGCACGCTTGCTTTGATTGCCTGAAGTGCCATGTCGTTGATGTCTTCGGTGACGCTGAACTGCTTGGCCGATGCTCCGATGTTGTCGGATAGGTCGGCGAAGGATGTTCTGAGCGTCGAAAGCTGCTCCTCGATGTGTTCTCCCGCCTGTTGCGCGTTCTGGGCGGCAGAGCTGCCTGGCATGGCAGATCGAACCTGGGCGAGGTTGGGGGGTAGGGATATGTAACGACCGACCTGCCCGGATACCTCCCGCAGCTCGCAGGAGAGTTTCTCGAGGTCGCCAGTGCAGATGTGAAGGTCGGGCATCGTTGTCCTGTCCTTGAGCTGAATCAGTGCTTCGTCAGCTCGCCATTCTAGCGTTGCCAGAGTGTGCGGGGGTGGCGTCTAGAGTGCTGAGACAGTCCGAAGGCGCTTGTCATCCCACATGCACCGGAGGCCCCAGCCTGCGGGAGGCTGGGGCCTCCGTTTGGAGTTGTCTCGTGGTCACCAGTGCCGTTGGAGAGGATCCCCCGGCATGACGTCTGACGGCGAAGGTGGCGGTGTTTCCTTTTCTGCGGCTTCCATGAGTTTCTTCAGCCAGGGTTTCCGCTCGAGCTCTGTTACTTTTCCTTGAGCTGTCTGGAGTGCGTCCCATTCCTCGTCAGTTGTCTGCTTTTTGCCGGCGATGATGTTCGCGAAATCCTGAGACGTGCGTGTCCCCTCGTGGAAGTAGGCCATGTGGTTCTCGGTCGTCATTTTGCCCGCAAGAGGTGCGTACTCGGCGGAGCCAGTTGCGTCGCCGCTCAGGTGGGTGATCCCCTCAAGTTCTCGAGGGTCTTTTCCGTATGAGAAGTCGAAGCCTAATCCTTCGACGAAATCTCCGGAGGGAACGGCCGAAACGTAGACCTGTTCCTTGGGCACGCTGTATTCGTCGATGGCCTGGACACCGCCTCCGGGGGAGCCGGCCAGGATGAGGCGGTCGACGGTGCCAGGAGCCATGAGGGCTGCTGCCTTGCCGCCCGTCGTTGAGCCGTAGGAGTGGGTCAGGAGGGTGTTGGTGAAGGTGTGGCCCCTGGCGTTTGCGCTCGCGCGCAGTCCCTCCTCGAACTGAGCGAGCTTGGGGGCGGCTCGGTCGGCGTAACCGATGTCGGCAGCTTGAACGATTCCGAGATCGTGGAAAGAGTTCTTGGGGGCCACGTAGCCGAGGTAGGAGATGGTTGCGACGTTGTTTGGGTCGACTCCCGCGTGTGCTGTCTGGGCTCGTAGGCGATCGTTGACGTCCATGTAGTACCCGAGGTCGCCGCGAACGTTCGTGCCGATGCCGGGGACGAGCGTCGACACGTGGGTGGCAGTGTCGGGGTTGCCCGCAGAGACGATGGCGGTTGTGCGCTGGTATTTCTCGTCGTAGTTAAAGTCGAGGAGGTAAGCGGGGGCGAGGCCTCGAGTCATTCGAGAGATAGGATCTGTCTGCGATTTGATGGCCTTGAGGTCTTGGTACTTCTCCAGTGCCCGATCGAGCTTTTCTTTGGCGGCGCGTTCCTCTGAGTTCAAGTGGCCCGATCTCGGCTCATCAGAGAGGAGTGTGCGGGCAGCGTCGTATTCCTTCTGTGCGTCCTTCACTGCCTGCTCGGCGTCTGCGAGGGCGCCCTTGTGGTACTCGCCCTTGTCATCAAAGTAGCCGTCGAGGGCGAAGCGGTTGGCCCTGTCGCGCGCGTATGCGGGGAGCCCGTCAAGGTGGCGAATGTCGTCGGGGCGGTGGTCCATGAGGAGCTGCTTGTGGTTCTCGGGCAGCGAGTTCCACCAGGTAGCAACCTGGGAGGGAGACCAGTTCGGCTGTGGGAAGTCGGGAACTCCGACGACCTTGTTGTTTGCCCCGTCGCCGTCCGTGTAGCGGTCGTTATTGATATTTGCGAGGGCGTGGTAGAGGTCAGTGTCAACCTGGTCAGCATACTCGAGGGTTTTCTTCACCGTCTCCGATAAGGTGTGCGCCGCCTCCATTGTCTCTCTAGTGGGCTGTGCGTGGGGGGCGGCTCTGACGGAACCGTCGGGTGCGATCACGCAGGAGTAGGCGCTGGCGTAGGCCATTGCGGAATCGATGTTTGCAATGACGGTACCAACTCCGTCGCGTGCGCCTTCGATGGCCATGAGGGCGCCGTTAACGTTGGTGAGGGCGCGCTCGAGCGAGGCGAGGTTCGCGAGGGTCGTTGCGCGCATCGCGTTGACGGCCTCGCCCTCGGATTGGACAGCCTTCAGGTCATCCTCGCCCTTCTCGTAGGCCTTGCGCAGGCCCTGGCTAGCCTCGAACAATGTCTGTGCGATCTCGTCGAGCGGAGCGGTCTCCCACTCGAGGATGTTTGCCCAGGTGATCGCCATGGCTCATTCTCCCTTCGAGGGGCCTACGGGCGGGCAGGGTTCTGGAATGCTTGCCTGGACCTGCTGGATCGCCTGCTGGTTGATCTCTTCGGTCGCCTTGAACTGGTTGGCCGCGGCTTCGACGTTGTCGGCCAGGGTCACGAACGAGTTCCTTAAGGCGGTGAGCTGGTCCTCCATGTGTTCACCCGCGTACGTTGCCCGCTGGCAGGAGGAACCACCTTCCATGGCCGAGGCAACCTTGCGCAGGTCGGAGGGGCTGGCGATGAAGCCACCAACCTTGGTGGACAGGTCGCGTAGTTCGTGGGAGAAATTCTCGAGGTCGCCCTGGATAATGTTGAGGTCGGGCATCGTCGTCCTGTTCGTCGTGACGGCATCGTGTCGTACTAGCGAACTATTCTACCGTCTTGAAAGACTGTGGGTGCGGTGGATTCCGCGGCTGAGATGCCTCGTCGACGCCCGTAATATCCCCTGATAATTACGTGGTATCTATCGCAATGTGCCTGTGTCGTCCTAGCTTCTTTTGGAACGTATGAAACAATGGCCACGAGCGCCCCATACACGTGAAGGAAAGAGCGATGGCCCTGTTTGAGTTCGAGGATGGTCACCTCGTACCCGCTCAATTCGGATACCCGGTCGCCCAAGACCTGGGACCCGACCTCGTTGACGCTATCTGCCAGCAGGTCCTGCAGATCGTCTCGCGTCCGCTTTTCCCCGTGACCTGGCGCGACATGACCGGCCAGGACGACGAGGAGACGCCTCGCCTGACGGCCCTCGACGTGACCGGCCAGATCGTCTCCGTCGAAATCCTCAAAGAACTCGACTCCGAGACCCTCATTACTTCCCTGTCTCGACTGGCTGAGGTCGCCTCGATCTCCTGGTCGGACCTCGCCGCCGAGTACCCCTCGGGCCCCGAGGGCTTCCGCGCCGGTTGGGCGCAGTTCCGCGA
The DNA here is from genome assembly GCA_001072465.1 of Xylanimonas cellulosilytica. Classification (GTDB taxonomy): domain Bacteria; phylum Actinomycetota; class Actinomycetes; order Actinomycetales; family Actinomycetaceae; genus Pauljensenia. Next base: position 13,453 of record JVKM01000020.1, read on the forward strand.
TTCGATGCCCCCGGCCGTCGGCCCGGGCCCCCGCCTGATCATGGTCGCGGGCGACATCGACCCCTCCGTGCGCCCCGCCCTGTCCGTACTGGCGACCTCCGGCGTCGAGGTGCACCTCATGAACCTGCGCCAGATGTCCAACGGCCGCCTCTTCCTCGACGTGAACGCGGTTGGTCCGCGCCTCTACGGCCACGCCCCGCAGCTCCTCGCCTCCGCCGCGGCAGCGCCCGAGCTGGCCGCCGCGACCGAGCATGCTGCTCCCTTCGAGGAAAGTGCGCCCGCAGAGTCCGCGATCCCCGCGCCTCCCGAGGAGGGCGCCGAGGCCTCGAACGAGGAGGACTCCGAGACCCCCACGACGCGCCCCACGCCGAAGGTCGCCCCGCACCTGCGTGAGGTCTTCACCTACCCGATCGACGAGGAGCCCCCGGCTCCCTGGAAGCCCGCCGCCGAAGAGTCCTCCACGGAAGACTCCTCCGACGAGCAGCCGTCCGACGAGGCCGTGGAAGCCTCGCGCGACGAGGCGGAGCCGGGCGAGGAGAAGCCCGAATCCGAGTCTGAGGACCGCGCGGATGATGCCGACGAGTTCGAGGGTGTCGAGGCCGAGCTGGCCGACGAGCTGCGCGCCGCCGACAACCACGCGGCCTCCGACGAGGCCCAGGACGCCTCCCAGGACGAGGCCCAGCCGGCCGACGAACAGCCCGTCAGTGAAACCGCCGAGCACGCCGAGCCTGCCGTCCACGGCGAGGACGTCGAGCCCGAGAACGTTGTCGAGCCCGAGCGTGCCGACGATGTCGAAGACGGCGACGACTCCGAGGATGCCGAGGCCGAGCTGGCCGACGAGCTCCTCGATCACGAAGACAACGTCGCTCAGGACGCTGCTGAGGCTCAGGAGCATGAGGCCGCGGACGAGAACGCCGACGACGCGGCCGATGAGTCCGACGTCGACGCTCACGACGACGCCAATGCTTCCGCCGACGAGTCGCGCTCCGAGGAGGCCCACGAGCCGGCCGCGGAGCAGCAGGTCGACGAGCAGCCGACCCCCGAGGAGGAAAAGCCTCGCTGGGAGCGTCCCGCCCACATGAGTCGCCGCGCCACGCGCCGCGCTCGCGAGGAGTCGAGCGAACTCAACGACGGCGGTGCGACCGACGCGGCTACGGCCTCGTCCGTGGATCGCTCCGAAGAATCCCCCGAGGTCGCCCAGGCGCGCGCGGAGGGCCTGCCGGTCCTTGGCCGCGACGAGGCCGGACTGCGCACCCTTGCGGAGATTCTCGGCCAGGACACGCCCCTCGTTGCCCGCAGTGAACTCGGCCTGCCCGCCGACCTGGTGCTCGCCGCGAGCGGCGCCATCTCGGGAGCGGGCCTGACCTACCCGTCGCTGGACACCCTGCTCACCGCGCGCGGCCTCGGCCATATCGACGCGTGGGGTCAGGTGCGTATCGGCGACCGCCTGGGCCCGACCCTGGCGGAAGCCCTCGACGAGATCAACCGCGAGATCGTGCGCGAGTACGCGCAGGCTCCGCGCGGACAGCACTCCGCCAAGCACTGATAAAGCGGCCGCAGCAGCGGCACACGCACGAAGAGAGGCCCGGGATCACGCGATCCCGGGCCTCCTCGCTACCCGACGCTCAGCGCACGAAAGCGTCCAGCCAGCCGCGCATCGTCGCGTACACGGCCTCGCGCACGGGGGCGTCCGACAGGACCAGATCGTGCTTGCCGGGGAAACGGGCGATCGTCACCAGATCCGAGAGGCCCAAGCTCCGCTCGGCGATAACCGTCGGATCCAGGACGGTGTCGGACGTGAAGACGCGCTCGCACCACTCCTCCTCGAAATAGGCCGACGTGGACACCATCGACAGGACCGGGCAGTCCAGGTGCACGCGCTTCTCGATGGTGTCGTGCCCGGCCATGATCGCCTCCAGCCACGAGGCGGGAACCGGGTAGGACTCGGGGCGCTTCCACTCCTGGATGATCGGCCAGCCCGCGACCGACGGGTCCTCCGCCGACAGCCCCTCCGGGATCGGCAGCTCCGAGGAGGCGCGCCCCGCGAGCGAGCGACCGTAGTGGCCGGTCCCGCCCGAGGGCACCTCCCACATGGGGTTACGCGATGCGATGCGCCCGATGACGGGGGCCATCGCCCCGCGCCAGGCGGCCATCGACTGCATCTCCAGCCAGCCCGAGTTGAGGATGAGGCCAGTCAGGACGCCCGGGTGGCGGTGCGCCCACAGGGTCGCGATCAGGCCGCCCGTCGAGTGGCCCATGAGGACGATCGGCTCGTCTTCGCGTTCGGAGCGGATGATCTCGATGGCCTCGCCGATCTCCTCGTCGTACACGGACAGGTCGTCGGCGTATCCGATCGTCTGGTGGGGGCGCAGGGACCGCCCGTACTTGCGCATGTCCAGCGCGTAGAACGCGGCGCCCGCGTCAACCAGCTGCTGCGCCATCTCTGTCTGGAAGAAGTAGTCGTTGCGCCCGTGCAGGTACAGGACCGTCATGCGGGCGCTCTTAGGCGGGGTCGCGCGCACCAGGGTGGCCACGCAGGGACCCTCCGCGTCGTCGAGCAGCTCGATCGTGCGCGACTCGTACCCGTCGCCCAGGATGTCGGTGCGCCACTGAAGTCCGGGAGGGCCGTCCTCGCCCCACGGGGCCATGACGTCGCGCTCGGGGATCCCCTCGGGCGACGAGGCCTCGGCCCCCGCCCCGGACAGGTCGGGCAGGCCGCTCGTGTCCGGGATCAGCTCGTCTCCGGGCGTGGGATTGCTGGTAACGCTCATGGGGTCAGCATAACGCGCGAGGCCACCCCGGCCTCGTTGATGAGGAGGAGGAGCCGGGGCGGCCTCGCGGAGAATAGGCGCCGATCAGGCGAAGGAGGACGCGCGTGAGGGGATGCGCTCGTTGAGGAACTCGTCGAGGAGGGCGGTGAGCTGGTCGTGCTCGATGAGGAAGCCGTCGTGGCCGTGGTCGGAGTGGATCTCGCGGTAGAACGCGCCCGAAATTCCGGCGGCCATCTGCCAGACCTGCTCGGGGAAGAACAGGCGATCCGAGTCGACCGCGACGACGAGCGTGCGCGCGGTGACGGCCTTGAGGGCCTCGACGACGCCGCCGCGGTCACGGCCCACGTCGTGGGAGAGCATCGTGCGGCACAGCGTCACGTAGGAGCCCGCGTCGAAGCGGCGCACGATCTTCTCGCCGTGATAGTCCAGGTAGGACTCCACCGCCAGGCGCCCGCCGTGCAGGGGGTCCTCGTCGTTCTGGGGGATGCGGCCGAATCGCTCGTCCAGCTCCGAGGGGGAGCGGTAGGTCGTGTGCGCGATCTGGCGGGCGAGGGCCAAGCCCGCGGTGGGGCCGGGACCCGCGTAGTAGTCGCCGCCGCGCCATGCCGGATCCAGCTGGATCGCGCGGATCTGCGTGTGGGTCCATGCCGCCTGGTCGGCGGTCGTCTGCGCGCCCGAGGCCACGACCACGAGGCGACGCACGCGCTCCGGGTAGCTGACCGCCCACTCGACGGCGCGGTGTCCGCCCAGCGAGGCGCCCACGACGATGTTCCACTCATCGATGCCGAGCAGGTCGGCCAGGCGAGACTCGGCGTACACCTGGTCGCGCGTGGAAATCACGGGGAATCGCGAGCCCCACGGCGTCCCGTCGGGTGCGAGGGACGCCGGGCCCGTGGAGCCCTGACAGCCACCCAGCACGTTCGCGGCCACCACGAAGTATCGGTCCGTGTCGATGATGCGCCCCGGCCCCACGATCTGCTCCCACCAGCCGGGCGTCGGCTGGCCGGGCGCCGCCTCGCCGCACACGTGCGCGTCGCCGGTGAGCGCGTGCAGGATGAGGACCGCGTTGGACGAGGCTTCGTCCAGCTCTCCCCATGTCTCGTAGGCGAGCGTCACGGAGGGCAGGATCTCGCCGTTCTCCAGGCGCTGAGCGCCCAGGTTCGCGAACTTGCGGAAGGCGACTGGGTCGCCCTCGCGCCACGCACCGGACGTGGGTGCGGGGGGCAGGTTGTGACGGCTCATGATGTCCTTCTTTCGCAGGGGCGCTTCACTGTCGTGGGAGACGGGGGAGATGCGGCGGCCTCGGAGCCTCAGGAGTGTGTGTATCCCCGAGGCCGCCGACGGGTCTGTTAGGCCGTGGCCGCGCGGGCCGCGTCGAAGCCGAGCTCCAGGTCGGCGAGGATGTCCTTGATGTTCTCCAGGCCGATCGACAGGCGCACGGTGCCGGGCGCGACGCCGGCCTTGACCAGCTCCTCCTCGGTCAGCTGCGAGTGCGTCGTCGAGGCCGGGTGGATGACGAGGGACTTCGCGTCGCCGATGTTGGCGACCACCGGCAGGAGCTGCACGCCGTCCGCGAAGGCCCGGCCGGCCTCGTACCCGCCCTTGATGACGAAGGAGAGCAGGCCGCCCGTGCCCAGCGGCGCGTACTTCTTGCCCAGCTCGTAGTAGGGGGAGGATTCGAGGCCCGCGTAGTTGACGGACTCGACGTCCGGGTGGGCTTCCAGGAAGTGGGCGACCTCCAGCGCGTTGGAGACGTGGCGCTCGATGCGCAGGGACAGGGTTTCGATGCCCTGCGAAATGAGGAACGCGTTGAAGGGGGACGTGACGGCGCCCAGGTCGCGGTTGATGAGCGTCTGGATGCGCAGCAGGAACGCCAGGTTCGCGCCGAGCGCTCCGCCCACGCCCAGGTCACGGGCGTAGACGAGGCCGTGGTAGGACTCATCCGGCGTGTTGTAGAGGGGGAAGCGCTCGGGCTGGGAGGCGAAGTCGAAGTTGCCCGAGTCGACGATCGCGCCCGCGATCGAGGTTCCGTGTCCGCCCAGGTACTTGGTGGCCGAGTGGACGACGATGTCGGCGCCCCACTCGATCGGGCGGATCAGGTAGGGGGTGGCGACCGTGTTGTCGACGATGAGGGGCACGCCGACCTCGTGGGCGACCGTTGCGATCGGCTCGATGTCGAGGATGTCGCCCAGCGGGTTGGGGATGGTCTCGCCGTAGAAGGCGACCGTCTTGTCGTCGGCGAGCGCGCGCCACGCCTCGGGGTCGAGGGGGTCCGCGACGAAGCGCGTCTCGATGCCCAGTCGGCCCAGCGTGTTCTTCAGGAGGGTGACGCTGCCGCCGTACAGGGAGGGGGAGGCGACCACGTTGTTACCCGCCACGGCCAGGGCGAGGATCGACAGGGCGGTTGCGGACTGGCCGGAGGAAACGAGGAGGCCGCCGACGCCGCCCTCGAGGGCCGCGATGCGGGCGGCGACGCCGTCGGTCGTCGGGTTGGTGAGGCGCGTGTAGATGGGGCCCAGCTCCTGCAGGGCGAAGCGGCTCGCTGCCTGCGCGGTGTCTTCAAAGGCGTAGGAGGAGGTCTGGTAGATGGGCAGCGCGGTCGCGCCGGTGGCGGGGTCGAGGTTGTATCCGGCGTGAATCTGCTTGGTTTCGAAGGACCAGTCGTTGGCGGTCATTGTGCGGCTCCTTAGGTGAGGGGTGGTTCGTCTCTGATTCCCCTCCGGCGGGCCGCAGATGCGGTGAAGTGAACATGCGTCGAGGCGCGTCCCGCTGTCGGGGGACTGCGCGGCAGTCGCTTATGCTGACGCGCAGTCAGCGGCACATTCGACGGTTCATGCCCTCAATTGTTTGTCATCGACGAGGCTGGGGCTGAGGGGTCCCGGATGGTGGACTTTTGTGACAGGTGGGGATGTGGCGCCGGGGTGTGTGAGGAGCCTCGCAGTGATGGTTGAAAATGTTATGAAAGCGCAGGTATTTGCGCGGTAATCATGGTGCTGATGTTGCAAATGTTGCGATTGTTGCATGTGTGAAAGTTGAGTTTTCTGGTGTGTTTGTTGCTAAGCGTGACGAAAGTGGATAGGCTCTTTCCCAGTACGCGCGCTCCGGCGCACCTAATTGGACGAGATGAGACAACGATGAGACGACGCGGAACCATTCGCACGGGCCTGACGGCTATCGCCGCCTGCGCCCTCCTCGTGCTGCCCCAGATGGCGCAAGCCGCCCCCTCTGAGGAAGAGATCGCAGCCGCCCAGGCTGCCGAAGAGGCCGCGAAGATGAGCGTCGCCCAGATCGAGGTCAAGCTTGCCGAGGTCAACGCCAGCGCCGCAACCGCGATGCAGAACGCGCAGATCGCGGGCGAAGACCTCAACGAAGCGACCATCGCGCTGCAAGAGGCGACCGCAACCGCCAATCAGGCGTCGGCTGACGCGGACGCCGCCGAGGCTGCCTTCCAGGAAGGCAAGCAGCAGATCGCCTCCGTCGCACAGGCTGCCTACCGTAACGGTGGTGGCACGCTCGACGCGCTCGCCCCCTACCTCGACTCCGACGGACTGCGCAGCGTCGAGACCAAGCAGGCCGGCATCAGCTCCTTCTCCTCCTCCGCCGAGGTGAAGATGCAGAACGTCGCCGCGCTCGAGCAGGTCGCCAAGGTGACCCGCGATGCCGCGAACACTGCGCTCGCCAACCAGAAGGCCGCCACGGACGAGGTGCAGAAGCGCACCGACGCCGCCAACCAGGCCGCGACCGCCGCCCAGAACGAGGCCGCGATCGTCGCCGCCCAGCGTGGCGCCTACGTGCAGGAACTGGCCACCAAGCAGAACACGACCGTCGACCTCATCAACCAGCGTGAGGCCGCCCTCGAAGCCGAGCGTCAGGAAGCCGCGCGCATCGCCGCCGAGCAGGCAGCTGCCGCCGCTGAAGCCCAGCGTCAGGCCGATGCCGCCGCAGCCGCCGAACGCCAGGCTGCCGCCGATGCTGCCACCCAGGCCTCGTCCTCCTACGACAATGACGATGATGACGACTACTCGTACTCCGCGCCCTCCTACTCCGCGCCCTCCTACTCCTACGAGGAGCCCTCGTACTCGGCGCCCTCCTACTCGGGTGGCGGTGCCGACACGGCAATCGCGACCGCGAAGAGCTACCTCGGCGTGCCCTACGTGTGGGGCGGCGAATCCTACGGTGGCGTGGACTGCTCCGGCCTGACCATGCTCGCGTGGGAGAGCGCCGGCGTCGACCTGCCGCACCTCTCCCGCGCCCAGTACAGCTACGGCACGCACGTGCCGATCGGCTCCATGGAGGCCGGCGACCTGATCTTCTGGTCCTCCAACGGCACCCAGTCCGGCATCTACCACGTCGCCATCTACCTGGGCGGCGGCCAGATGATCGAGGCTCCCACCTTCGGCGTGCCCGTGCGCATCACCGGCGTGTACAGCTGGGGCTCGATCATGCCCTACGCCGTGAGGCTCTGAGCCGCATCGTTGCTTGACGAGCCGGGGGCCGCGCAGACTGTGTGTCTGCGCGGCCCCCGGCCTTTGTGTGTTTGTGTGTGGCGCCCGGCGTTTGTGTGTGGCGCCCGGCGTTTGTGTGTGGCCTTGGAGCGTGGTGTGCGTTGGTCTGCTGACCTGCCCCGGCCTCGTTCCTGGCGTGCCGACCTGCCCCGATGGGGAACCCGCGAGCGCGCTTGTGGAGTCATGTGGCTAGCATGAACGACATGAGTGCCCCCACCGCCGACACGCACACCCACCAGATCGGTGCAACCCCCACGGTCCCGCAGGTCGTCAAGCCGCTGCCCGCGTTCGCGCGCACCCTGATCCTCCTGTTCCTCGTGGTCTCTCCGGCGTGGGGGTTCATTGATTTCCTCAGTAGGGATAACTGGACGCAGTGGGCATTCCAGTTGAGCCAGGCGCGAGTGATCATTGCGGCGATCGCCGTCCTCGCGTTCCTGCCGATCGTCCGAGCCGTGCTCGGGCGTTTCTTCATCGACCTGATCCGCAGGATCAAGCCGATGCGCAGCGGCAAGCACGCGACGGAAGCCCATCCCGGCACCATGTTCCTGGGGGTCGTGGCCTCGCTCGTGGTGCTCGGACTGGTCGGTCTGGTCGCGTGGGGCATGTGTGGTCAGGCTGCCCTCGACTGGCGCGACGGTCCGGTGACCCGCGAGGGAGTCACGTGCACCGCCATGAATCCCGAGCAACGCGACGATGGGCCGTTCGTGCACATCGAGCTGACTGAAACCGAAGGGGTCGTGCGCGCCTACGACCTGCGCCAATACGAGCTCGATCGCCACGCCGAGAAGGGGACGCCCCTCTACAACACGATCGTCGAGGCCTGCCAGGCACCCGGCACCCAGATCGGGATCAGCGTCTACGACCGCACGGGCATCATCGTCGACGCCTGGAAGAAGTAGCGCGTAAAGCGAGGTTATAGGGCACTACGTGTTGCTGTGTGGCGCTGGTTGTTGCTTGTGGACCCGCAGGTTTTCTGGGCGCCGGGCCCGGCGGTTCCTCCGGTGCCCTTCATGCCGGTGGCGGTGGGGGTTTTGCAGCATTAGAAGCTGGCTGGCGGCGTGTCGCCGGCGTGTCGTGGTTCTAATGACGTCATTTCCCCCGTTTGGTGACAGAGCGAGCGTCGCTTTTGTCGGTGTGGTGCCCACAGTGCAGACCACCTCGGCGAAAAGTGCTGAAAATGGGCGGTTGTGGGCGAGGTGGTCTGCGTTTTGGGCACAAGTGTTTCTCGCGGTGTGTGTTGTTCGTACGTAAGCCCTTGAGTATGCGCGTTGACCCCTTGATGCGCACGTTAACCCTTAGATGTGCATGTGGGCGGCGATGCCCACGCGCATGACATCGGGTTAACGTGCGGGTTGTAGGGCCCAGGTGCAGGTCATTGGGCCCACGTGCGAGTGAGAGGGACCAGGTGTGAAATCGCGGGGCTGGACATGGCTTCAGGGCCCGCGGGCGCCGCAGCCTGGCCCTGTCGACCAGGTGGCCCGGTTGTCTGAAACCATCGTCGCCTTTGCTTGCTGGTACCCGTGTGGGATTGAAACCGCCATCGCCTTTGCGGGTGAGAAATGAGCGTTTTTAGTGCGGTTTTCGGGTGCAGAGGTGATGGTGGTTTCAACGGTCCCTTGTTGGGGGTGTGCAGAGGTGTTGTCGGTTTCAATGTCGCTATGTTGTCGCGCCTCGTGCGCGACATTCTTCGCGCTGATCGGCCTGATGTGGGTGCGAGCGCGAAAAAGTTCGCCCTGCGGCACTGTGGTCATCGTGTAGGCGCGAAAAAGTTCGCCCAGCACACGAAAAATGGCCCAAAATGGGGGTTTTATGGCGCGCTGGGCGAGTTTTTTCGCGGAAACGCGGCTGGAGGGGCCGTGTGGGGCGAGT
>JVKM01000021.1:0-70069 GCA_001072465.1 Xylanimonas cellulosilytica
TGGAGGGGTCTGGGTTTTTCGGACCGTTTGTTTTGAGAGGGTTGTTCTGAGTAGTCCCGGCTGCTTGTGGCCGGGCAGAATGGATGACCATGAGGAAGTTCTCGAAGCACACGCCTGAGCAGATTGTCGTGAAGCTGGAGAAGGCCGAGGCGTTGCGAGGTGAGGGCATGAGTACGGCCCAGGCCTGCCGCGTGCTGGGTATCAGTGAGGCGACGTTGTGCCGGTGGCGTCAGCGTTATGGGTCAATGAATCGTAGTGAGGCCAAGGAACTGCGTGAGTTGCGTGAGCAAAACGCGCGCCTCAAACAGTTGCTGGGCCAAGCAGAGCTAGAAAAGGCAGCGTTGCGAGAGCTGGCGGAGGGAAACTTCTAAGCCCGGCGCGCAGGCACGAGGCTGTGAGCTACCTGGTTGGCCAGGGGTTTTCTCAGCGCCTTGCATGCCGCGTTGCCGGGCTGTCCCGGTCAGCGTATTGCCGGGCCCGCGCGGCGGGCGGGGCGAAAACGCTGCGTGATCATGGGCCTGTGCGCCAGTGGATGAACGATTTTGCCGCCACGCATCGACGCTGGGGCTATAAACGCGCCTGGGCGCGGGCCAAGAGTGAGGGCGTTGTCGTGGGGCGTGATACGTTCCGGCGCTTGTGGCGCACCGAAGGACTGCGCGTGCGCCCGCGCAAAGCCCCCAAGCCCCGCACTGCGCCGCGCCTCCAGCGCCTGGTCAAGGCTAGTACGCCGGGGCAGGTGTGGGCCATTGATTTCCAGTTCGATTCGGATTGGAGGGGGCGCGTGTTCAAGGTCTGTAACCTCATCGATGAGTTCACGCGCCAGCACCTGGCTTTCCGCGTCGAGCGGCGCATGGGAGCCGCCGACGTGATCGAAATGCTTGACCTGGCTGCCCTAACCCATGGGGCACCCCAGGTGCTGCGCGCCGATAACGGGCCCGAATTCATCGCCGCCGCCTTGGGGCGCTGGGCCAACGAGCACAACACGCTCCAAGCGTTCATCCCGCCGGGCCAACCCTGGCATAACGGGTTCGTGGAGTCCTTGCACAACCGGATGCGTGATGAACTCCTGGAGGACAACATGTTCGAAGGGCTTGACCATGCGCGCGCCCTGATCGGTGCTTGGTCCCAGCGCTACAATGAAGAGCACCCCCACAGCGCGCTGGACTGGCTCTCACCCAACCAATACGCGCGCCAATGGGCACAACACCACCAATAACAACCAACAACCCTCAAAACACCCGGTCCACAAAACCAGACCAGGCCAAGTCGGCGGGCGACGCAGAGCGGGCTCACCCTCAAACACCGCTTTAGCAGTACCGGTCAAAGAGTTTCGTTCAATACCGAGTTGTTCCGCAATATCGGACCAGTCGTTGTCCTCGAGCGCAATGGAACTATCCAGAATATACTGCGTCACTCGTCGCAGCTCATCGGCGCTCAGCTTACGCTCCTGTCGACCAGAACGAATCCGCAGATTCGCGAGTGCCGCAACGATTCTGAACTTCTGAAACGCCGGCTGCGCAATTTCAGCCCGGAATTTCGATTCCTGCCCCGGTAGCTGATCACAGCCAACCCGCATATTTCGTCGCACCCCATCTCGAGGGTTAATCACGTGAAACACCCGCTTCATCAACTCATCAATCTGAGAGGATTCCACGCGCTGGAACCTGAGAATTTGCGTGAGCTCATGATATGTATCGCTCTGGTACTGTCGACCGCGAAACAAGCCTTGCGTACCACGCAACGCCTGAAACGCATAGCGTTCGTCTGCGACATAGGCAGAGGCCAGCTGTCCTTGCGTAGCTTCGGCGTCAATAGTTACCCCAAGGGCTTCACAGACCCTTTGGTTCACTGTAATGAGCGCTTTGCTCGGGTAAGGAGCCCGAGCCAACGATGCCACAGATGTATATGAGTTCCGCCAACCACGATGCCTCGCGATATGCCTAACGGCAATTGCGAGCATCTCCTTGCGTTCTGCCGGATCTGACACGTAGGAGTCGAGCAGCTCTGCACGCACGTGCCAAGGTTCGTGCTGGTCAGTGAATTCTTCGAGGTCAGGAAGCGGCCATCCCAGCTCTTCAGACAAGTAGGCATCCAGTTCCCTCAGGCGCCTCTTGTTCCTGAGCCCTCGCCTTCTCGCTCGGCGCGCAATACCAGCCGTTTTCTTGCGGCTAACTTCCTTTCGATCACCAGGCTCAGCACCGCCATCGTGTAGATGAACAGTTGAGTTGAGCAGCTTGGTAGGAGTTCCGCGTCCATCAACCTCGATCGCACAGAAACCAATGGACTTGAGACCAACATCGATGCCAATACGGTAGTGACGACGCTGTACATTTGCCGAATAAGTACTCATGCACCCATCGTGGCACAAAGCACACACATTTGTGTCTGTTTGAAAAGATACCGGGCTCCTCAATTGAGGACCCCGGCCTACTGCAGAGCAGTGAGCATTCGAAACCGCTAACTTGTCGGTTCTTGCTAAGATTCAGTCGTTTACAGCATACATCTCCGATTCCAGATATGCAAGCCACATCCGCAAGGACTTTTCGGCGAGGCCACCCCACCCACTTCCGCGCGCCACTGCGACACATGGGGCGCGATCCTGAAACAATGGGGGCATGTCGAATGACCCGCGTGAAAACCTGCATGGCTCGGACAGCCAGGAGCTGGCCGACGTGACGGCCGACGCCGCCCGCACCTCCGACGAGGCGCCCGCCCCGCGCAGCGCCCTCTCGTCGTTCGAGGAGATCCTCAGCGGCACCACCCACGAGGCCGAGGCCCCCACCGCCGACACCCCCGCAGAAACGCTCGCCGACGACGGCGCGCAGGACCTGCAGGAGACCCTCGTGTCCTCCACCCCCCTCGTCTCAACCGACGAGGCCGAGGCCACCCCCGCCGCGCTCACGACCGACGCGGCGACAGCAGCGCAGACCACAGCCGAGACCGCCAGCGACATTGCGCCCGAGACCGCGACCCCGCAGGCCGCGCCGCAGCAGCCCTCCCAGGAGCTCACGCCCGCCAACAGCGCCAACACCACGGGCAACAGCGCGGCAACGAACGCCAACAACGCCGTCGCCGCCCCCGTGCACCTGCCGCCCGCCGAGCCGCGCCCCTGGTACCGCTCGCGCCGTTCCTTCTCCGCGAAGGGCCGCGGCGGCCGCGTCCAGGTCGCCGGCCTGGGCATCACCTACACGGACCACGTGACCGGCGCGGTCCTCCTCGCCGACATCGACCTGGGCTTCCGCGCCCGCTCGCTGAGCGCGATCCTGGACCCGACGGGCCGCCGCGCCCGCGCCCTCTTCCTGATCCTCGCGGGCCTCGAGGAGCCGCAGGCCGGCCGCATCGTCGCCGCGCCCTCGCGCTCACTGGCCGCGCGCCTCGCGGGCCGCATCGGCTCGGTCGCGCTGATCCGCGCCGACTCCCCGCTCGACGAGTCCCTGACGATCCGCCAGAACATCCTCGCTCCCCTGTCCGCGACGGGTTCCGTCGCCGACTGGGACAACCTCGTGGGCGCCCTGCAGATCACGGGCCTCGCCCAGCGCGTCGACCTGCGCCCCTCCGAGCTCTCCGAGTGGGAGCGCTTCAAGGCCCTCATCGCCCGCGCGATCGTGTCCGGCGCTGAGGTCTTCCTCATCGAAGACCCGGTCTCCCTGCCCGCCGCCGCGCGCGAAGAGCTCGGCCCCCTCCTGCGGTCCCTCGCGAACGCGGGCTGCGCGGTCGTCATCGCGACCCCGAACGCCGAGGTCGCGGCCGCCTCCGACCGCGCGATCCTCCTGACGAACGGCCGGGTCACGCTCGACGCACCCAACCCCTCGGCCGCGATCATCGCCGCCTCCCTGGAGGCCAACCCCGAGGACCCGAAGGCCCTCCTCGGCCCGATCCCCTCGGCGCTGCCCGCCTCCTTCGACGAGGTCATCTCCCCCACCGGCTCCTCCTCGGCCCCCGCGTGGCACCCGCTCGGCACCTCCGACGAGGCCGGGGCACAGACCTCGGACGCTCAGCAGGCCCCCGAACCCGAGGAAGCAGCCGAGGCCGCCCTCGACGCGGCGACCACCCGCGTGGAGGCCGCCCCCGCCCAGGCAACCCAGGCGACCGAGGTCCCCCAGGCCTCGCCCGAGCCCCGCACCGAGACCGCGATGCGCGGCATCCCCGTCGTCGAAGCCGAGGACCCGGCCCTGGCCGAGCCCGAGGTCTCCGACCTGGTCGTGCGCGCCCGCAAGATCCTCTCCGACCTGCCCGGCTCGATCGCCCCGCAGGAGTAACGTAACGGTCACTGCAAGCCGCCATTCTTCGTGAGACACTAGGCGTATCAGGCGAGGCCTCGCCTCGTTCACCCGTACGCGCAGGAGCATCCATGACTCAGCCCACCCCTCAGCCCGGGCAGTACCCGCCCGCTGCCCCCGCACCCGCCGCCGGCGAGGCGCGTCCCAGCATCGGCGCCCTCTTCGCGTCGGTCACCGGCCAGATCTCCAGCATCATCCGCGACGAGGTCGAGCTAAACAAGGCGAAGCTGCGCGCCTTCGCGTCCAAGAGCGGTAAGGGCATCGGCCTCCTCGTGGCCGCCGCGGTCTTCGCGCTCTACCTGCTGGGCTGGGTCTTCCACACGATCGAGGTCGCCCTCGAACTCGTCGTCCCCGCGTGGGCGGCGTCGCTGATCGTCGTCGGCATCCTCCTCCTGATCGTGCTGATCCTGGCGCTCGTGGGCGTCAGCTCCCTGAAGAGCGCGCAGGCCCACCGCCCCGACCCGGCCGCGTCGGTCGCCGCCACCAAGGAAGCCATCGAGAAGGGACTGGGCAAGTGAGCACCAACCTCGATACGCGTAACGTGACCGTCGGCGAGGCCGCCCCCGCCGAGCCGCGCACGGAAGCCCAGATCACCGCCGACCTCGAGCGTCAGCGCGCCGAACTGGCCGCCACGATCGACCAGCTGTACGCGCGCGTGCAGCCCGCGGCCCTCGCCCAGGAGGCGAAGGAAGAGGCCAGCGCCCGCTTCGCCTCCTTCAAGCAGTCCGCATCGCTGACCCTGCAGGACGCCGCCGGCGGTAACGCCGAGGCCATCAAGAAGGTCGGCGTCGTCGCACTTTCCGCAGTCGGCGCCATCGGTGTGATCGTCCTGCTGGCGACCCGCTCGTCGCGTCGTTCCCGTCGCGAGGCCCGCCGCGCCGCCCGCGAGGCCGCCGCGCACACGCTTCAGGCTCTCAAGTCCGACGTGACCGAAGCCCTGTAAGCAGCAACTGACGCGAACCGGCGTAACTCCGGCCACACTGGCCGAGGGTTGCGCCGGTTCTATTTCCCCAGTTTCGTGGGCATCCGCGCCCCTGGAGCCGCTCCGCTGAGCGCGCAAAACCCAATCCAAGGTGAGGTCAATGCCCGTCATTAGCTATGATGGTCCCACGAAACATTTTGAACACCCAGGGAACCGCTTCACGCGGACCCGAACGACGCGGAGGGGGTCGACGCCATGGGGCGCGGCCGTCAAAAGGCTAAGCAGATGAAAGTCGCTCGGAAGCTGAAGTACTTCAGCCCCGACACCGACCTAAACGCACTTCAGCGCGAGCTGGCGGATGAGGACTCGTACCTGGCACACGTGCCGGCGGACGAGCCCGAAGAGGACGATGCGATCGACGACGACCTCTACTCGAAATACGCCGACTTCGCCGAGATGCCCGCAGAAGACGACGACATCGATCCAGAGCAGCTCGATGAGTCCTTCTGGACGGGTGGATCCTCCACTAAGTAACGGCTCAGCCACACGGCGGACCGAGAACCGGTCCGCCGCTTTGGCGTACCCGAAACACTATTTCTGACGCGCACACGCGACGAGGGGTCGAGGCCCGCAGGCCTCGACCCCTCTCACGCACTCAGAGCAGGCGCGCCGCTCAGCGAAGCTCAGCTCAGGCCACGCGCCGCTCAGCCGACGCGGTACTCGCCGTGCAGCAGCACGGCACCCGCCTGGACGCCCTTCGTGCCGGAGATGAGGCGCACGCCGGAGGAATCCGCGCCGAGGTCGGCGACCGACCCGAAGCCGGCCACGGTTCCGTCGGCGCCGGCCGACGTGACGGAGCCCAGGACCCACGCCGCCACGCCGGCCTCGTTGATCGCGGACAGGACCTCGGAGGCCACGGACGCGGAGACGACGGCGACCATGCCGACGCCCAGGTTCAGGGAGTCCTCCATGCCGACCCAGGTGACGTCGCCGCCGCGGCGCACCCAGTCGAACACGGCGGGCACGGTCCACGTGGAGCGGTCGACGGTCGCCACCGCGCCGACAGGCAGGACGCGCGACAGGTTCGCGGCCAGGCCGCCGCCGGTCACGTGCGAGTAGGCGTGGATGCCGCCGACGCCGAAGCGCTCAACCAGGTCGAGGCACAGGCGCGTGTACAGGCGTGTGGGCTCGAGGAGCTCCTCGCCGAGGGTGCGGCCGAACTCGGCCACGTGGGACTCCAGCGAGGCGCCGACGCGGGAGACGACCGAGCGCACCAGCGAGTAGCCGTTGGAGTGCAGGCCCGAAGAGGCCATGGCGATGACGACGTCGCCGTCGGCCACGCGCTCGGGGCCCAGCAGTTTGGAGGCGTCCACGACGCCGGTCGCGGCGCCCGCGATGTCGTAGTCGTCAGGTTCCATGACGCCCGGGTGCTCGGCGGTCTCGCCGCCGATGAGGGGCGTGCCCGTGGCCTCGCAGGCCCGCGCGATGCCGGTGACGATGGAGGCGATGCGCTCGGGGACGACATGCCCGCAGGCGATGTAGTCGGTCATGAGGACCGGGCGCGCGCCGATCACGACGATGTCGTCGACGACCATACCGACCAGGTCCTGGCCAATCGTGTCGTGCACGTCCATGGCCTGCGCGATCGCGATCTTCGTGCCCACGCCGTCCGTGGAGGTCGCGAGCAGCGGCTTCTCCATGCCCAGCAGCGCCGACGCGTCGACCATGCCGGCGAATCCGCCCGTCGCGCCCAGGACGGTGGAGTCGTGGGTGGCGGCCACCGCGCTCTTCATCAGTTCGACGGCGCGGTCGCCCGCGGCGGTGTCGACGCCAGCGGTCGCGTAGTCCAGGGGGGTGTCGGTCATGGGTGGTGCCTTTCGCGGATGGCGCTCGACGAGGCCGTGTCTGGGTGGTCGGGTTGAGAACGACGCCCGCGGCGCAGGGGTTGCGTCGCGGGCGTGGAGGTTAGCAGGGGGTGGCTTCGGGGGTTCCGGGCACGGGCGTCCCCGCGGGGATCGTCTCGGGGTATTCGCCCGTGAAGCAGCCGATGCACAGGGACGTGCCCTGTCCGGTGGCACCAACCATGCCGTCGATCGACAGGTAGGCCAGGGAGTCGGCGCCGATGGACTCGCGCACCTGTTCGACGCTCATGGACGAGGCGATGAGCTCGGCGCGCGTCGGGAAATCGATACCGAAGAAGCACGGCCACAGCACCGGCGGGGACGAGATGCGGATGTGCACCTCGGCGGCCCCGGCCTCGCGCAGCATCTTGACGAGCGCGCGCTGCGTGTTACCGCGAACGATCGAGTCGTCGATGACGACCAGGCGCTTGCCTTCGATGACCTCGCGCAGGGGATTGAGCTTGAGGCGGATGCCCAGCTGGCGCAGGGACTGCGTGGGCTGGATGAAGGTGCGGCCCACGTACGCGTTCTTCACGAGGCCCTGGGCGAAGGGGATGCCGGACTCCTGCGCGTAGCCGATCGCGGCGGGCGTGCCCGAGTCGGGCGTGGGGATCACCAGGTCCGCCTCGATGGGATTCTCACGCGCGAGGGCGGCACCCATCTCGTGGCGCGCGGCGACGATCCGGCGCCCGCCGATCGTCGTGTCGGGGCGGGCCAGGTACACGTACTCGAAGACGCAGGTGTTGGAGCGGCGCACGGCGAAGCGGCGCGAGTGCACGCCCGACGCGTCGATCGAAATGAGCTCGCCGGGCTCGACCTCGCGCACGAAGGTCGCGCCACACAGGTCCAGGGCGGCGGTCTCGGAGGCGACAACCCAGCCGGAGGCCAGGCGGCCCAGCACGAGCGGGCGGTAGCCGTGCGGGTCGCGCGCGGCGTACAGCGTGTTCTCGTCCATGAAGACCAGGGAGAACGCGCCCTTGATGCGCGGCAGGACCTTCAGGGCGGCGCCGACGAGGGGCGCGGGCTCAAGGTCGTCAGCAACCGACGAGGCCGGGGCGGCCTCGTCCGCACCCGTGTGCCCGGGCGTCACGGACGGAGACGCGATGAAGGGGGTCGGCCCCGGGATCCGGTCGGCCATGCCCAAAAGCGCGGTCACGAGGGAGGTGTCAGTGGAGGCGCCGCGTTCGAAGTCCTCGCCGTCGTCGGCGATCTCGGCAGCGAGCTCGCGCAGCTCGACCGTGTTGGTGAGGTTGCCGTTGTGGGCCAGGGCGAGCGTACCCGTGGGGGTGGGGCCGAGCGTCGGCTGGGCGTTGCGCCACACGTCCGCGCCGGTCGTCGCGTAGCGGACGTGGCCCAGGGCGATGTGGCCGCGCAGGCCCTGGAGGGACTGCTCGGAGAACACCTGCGACACGAGGCCCTGATCCTTATACACGAGGATCTGCTTGCCATTCGATGTCGCAATACCGGCGCTCTGTTGGCCGCGGTGTTGCAAGGCATAGAGGGAGAAGTAGGTCAGGCGGGAAACGTCCTCGCCCGGGGCCCACACTCCGAAGACGCCGCAGTGATCATGCGGGTGATCGTCTCCGAAGATTTCCTGGTCGGACAGTGTCATGTCTGGCTGCGAGACGGGAAGCACGCTCTCACTTTCCCACACTTTTTCCCTCCTCGTGACATGAATCCACGTTGTGGCGGGCACACGAGAGCGCGACGGAGCCCGTACGCAGCGCGTAATTGCGCACGCTTTGCGGGGCAGAACCGTTCTCTCCAGTGTCGAGATGACACAATGGAGTGCAGCAATCTTGAGGAGGAAACGTGGCCAATCCGACGCTGAGCGCCATCATGTGGGGACTCGACCTGCTGGTGAGCGCTGTGGCCGTCCTGTCGTTCGCACGAGGCCTGACCCACATGTGGCGCACGGTCTCGGCGGGCACGCCCGACCCGGGGCGCCTTGCCCCCGTGGGCAAGCGCCTCTGGGGCGTCGTCTCCGCAGCCCTCACGCACCGCGAGTTCAAGGGCCGCCCTTGGATCAAGGCCGCCCACTGGCTCGTCATGGTCTCCTTCCCGATCCTCTTCCTCACCCTGGTCACGGGCTACGCCCAGCTGCGCGTCCAGACCTTCACACTGCCCCTCCTCGGCCACTTCGCGCCGTGGGAGTGGCTCACCGAGGTCTTCGCGTGGGGCGGCCTGGCAGGCATCATCCTTCTGATGGTCGTGCGCCAGCGCGCCGGGCGCGGCACGGCCGCCGAGGCGGCCCTCTCGAACGACGACCCCGACACCGCTGCTGCCGCGGCCGACCCCGAAGGCACCCCGCCCTCGTCCCTGGCCAAGCCCCACCCGCGCGACTCCTCCCCGCGCGGCCTGGCCTCCCGTTTCCTGGGCTCGACCCGCTGGCAGGCGCTCTTCGTCGAGTGGGTCATCCTCATCGTGTGCGCGTGCGTCGTGGCCCTGCGCGGCCTCGAATACGCACTCTTCAGCGTCACGCCGGGCCTCGAGGCCCACGCATCCGCGCTGCACTTCCCCCTCACCGGCTGGCTCGGCGCCCTCTTCGCGGCCGCGGCCTCCTCCTCGGCCACCTCGCTGGCGAACGCGATCGTGCTGGTCAGCGCCCTCAAGGTCATCACCTCCATGACCTGGCTGACGGTCGTCGGCATCCAGACGGGCATGGGCGTCGCCTGGCACCGCTTCGTCGCGATCCTCAACCTGTACACGCGTCGCAACGCGGACGGCACGAAGTCCCTGGGACCGGCCGACCACATGCTCATCGACGGCAAGCCCGTCACCAGCGAGGACGACTTCGACGACGTCCCCGAGGACACGGTCCTCGGCGTCGGCACGATCGACGACTTCTCGTGGAAAGCACGCCTGGACCTGTACTCGTGCACCGAGTGCGGCCGCTGCCAGGAGCTGTGCCCCGCGTGGAACACGCAGAAGCCCCTCTCCCCCAAGCTGCTCATCATGGGCCTGCGCGACCACATGGAGTCCGCCTCCAACGTGCAGATCGTCGAGCAGGAGGAGGGCCACCAGAAGCTGGGCGACGGCGAGGTCCTCCTCGACAAGGGCGTGCCAGCCTCGCCGCACTCCTTCGACCTGGTCTCCGCCCTGTCCCTGTCGGGCGCGACCGGCCCCGAGGGCGTCTCCGCGGTCACCGCTCCCCTGGTCCCCGAGGTCGTCTCCGAAGAGGTCCTGTGGGACTGCACGAACTGCGGCGCCTGCGTCGAGCAGTGCCCCGTCGACATCGAGCACATCGACCACATCCTCGACCTGCGCCGCCACCAGGTCCTCATGGAGGGCGCCTTCCCCCGCGAGCTGGGCCGCGCCTTCCGCGGCATGGAATCCAAGGCGAACCCCTACAACCAGCCCGCCCGCAAGCGCATGGAGTGGGCGAAGAAGCTGGACTTCGACATCCCCGTCGTCGGCGAGGACATCGAGGATGCCTCCGAGGTTGACTACCTGTTCTGGGTGGGCTGCGCGGGCGCCTACGACGACACGGCGAAGAAGACCAGCGCCGCCGTCGCCGAGCTGCTGCACACCGCGGGCGTATCCTTCGCGGTCCTCGGCTCGGGCGAATCCTGCACGGGCGACCCCGCCCGCCGCGCCGGCAACGAGGCGCTCTTCCAGATGCTGGCCGCCCAGGCGATCGACACGCTCAAGGAAGCCAAGCCCCAGAAGATCGTCGTCTCCTGCGCGCACTGCTTCAACACGATCGCCGGCGAGTACCCGGAGCTGGGCGGCTCCTTCGACGTCGTCCACCACACGCAGCTCCTCAACCGCCTGGTGCGCGACGGCCTCCTCACGCCGGTGGCCCCCACTTCCGCTGCATCTACGGGTGCGGATTCCACGGACGAGGCCGGGGTACAGTCCGCGGGCAGTGCTCCCTCGGTCGGCGCACCCCTGAAGGTCACCTACCACGACGCGTGCTTCCTGGGACGCCACAACCGCGTCTACGAGCCGCCGCGCGAGCTCGTGGGCTCCCTGCCGAACGTGGAGCTCGTCGAGATGCCGCGCAACCGTGACCGCGCGATGTGCTGCGGCGCGGGCGGCGCGCACGCCTGGTTCGAGGAGACGCGCGGGACCCGCATCGCCGACGCCCGCATCGTCGAGGCCGCCTCCACGGGCGCGGACGTCGTCGCGACGGCCTGCCCCTTCTGCTCCCAGATGCTCGGCTCGGCCTCGGGCACGTCCGCCGGCTTCGTCTCCTCCGACGCCGACCAGGGTGATGCGAGCGCCGAGGGGGCCACTGCCTCGTCGGGCGGGAAGCTCCCGGAGGTGCGCGACGTGGCCGTCATGCTGCTCGAGTCCGTCAAGCGCGGGCAGTAACGCACGCACGCCCTGCAGCACAGCGCGCACCCACGCATCACGTAGCGCACGCAAGCGCCACAAACGAAAGGGGTGGCCCCGCAGGAAATCCTGCGGGGCCACCCCTTTAACGAGAGAAAATCAGTCCTCGACGCCAACGATGACGTTGGAGGCCTTGATGACGGCGACGGCCTTGGAGCCGACGGTCAGGCCGAGCTCCTCGATGGCGGCGTTCGTGATCGACGAGGAGATGACCAGGCCGGGGGCGACCTCGATCTTGACGATGCCGTTCACGGCGCCCTCGGAAACCTCAACGACGGTGCCGGGGAGCTGGTTGCGTGCAGAGAGCTTCATGGTGTGCCCTTTCGTTCATAGTGGTTTGCAAACACACATACCCTAGCGGGCATGCGACGCGCCTTCCACGAATGCGACCTATTCCTCACCCTCCGGTGAAATCTCCTCAAGGCCGACGAGGAAGCCGTCCTCGTCGATGACGTTGCCACCCACGAGCGTTGCGATCATCCCGGCGGCCTTCTCCACGTCCTGGGTCGAGCGCAGGCGCTCAAGGCGCGCGGTGCGGCTCATCGTGCCAACACCGGGCGTCGGCGCGGAGGTGGGCAGCCAGCGGACCTGATATTCGATGATGGCTCCGGCCGTCCACGGCTCCCAGCGCAGGACGCGCGGCGGCGTGGGCACGGCGTGGACCTCGATCATCATGTCCGAGCGGTGGCCGATCGGGCTCATGAGGGCGTAGCCGTCGACGACCTGCGGCTTGTCGCGCTGCGCCTCGTGCTCCTCGCGGGCCTTGGCGATCTTGGAGGCGATGTCCTTGCGAACCGGGCCCAGCTCGGCCTTCAGCTTCTCGATCTGGGCGATCTGCGCGGGGGTCAGCGGGACGGGCTTGGGGGCCTCCGGCGTGATGTCGCGCGCGTCCTTCATCTGCTCGAATCCGGCGCGCTCACGCATCGCGGAGAGCAGGTCCTCGGGGTTGATCCAGCGCGGCGAGTACACCGTCAGGTTCACGGCCGAGTCGGCGTCGGGGACCATGACGTAGCCACTGCCCGCGATGCGCAGTCCGCCCGCGAGGCGGCGGGCCATGCGGCGCAGCGCCTCGAGCACGCGGTACTCCAGGCCCGTGGGCAGGCCGTCGGGGAACGCCTTGTCCCACTCACCCATGACGCCGTTGTTTTGCTGGCGGGCGGGCGCCTGCGGGCAGCGCAGGACCCACGCGTTAGACAGCGAGGCCGGGGTGCCCAGCGCCGCGCGCGTCGGCTGGTCGAGCGCCCACGGCCCTTCCAGCTCGGCGTCGGAGGAGAGGCGCAGGCGTCCCGGGGCGATCCATCCGGCCTCGTCCCACATGGAGATCGCGAGGGCCTCGAGCTCGGCGGGATCGACCGCGTCAGAGACGAGGAACAGGTGGTGCTCGCGCGCGACGTCCAGGTCGATGACACCGGCGGGTTCGCTCACCTCAATGGCGGCGGCGATCGGGATGGCGGCCTCAGCGCTCGTGACCTCACCATCGGCCGCGATCTGGAAAGCGGCATCCGTCGAGGTCATCGTCGTCAGGGCGACGTTCGTCTGGGTCAGCGGGTTGTCCGTCACACTCATCGGCGTCGGATCCGCGAACGAATGAGGGGCAGCGGCCATGCGCTCCTTGAGGGAACGCCTCACCGGCGCGGCCTGGGGGGCCTCGTCCCTGTTGGTGACCTGCTCGCGCGGAGTCATGCCGGGCAGAGCGACGCCCTGAATGACGCCCGTGCGCGTCTGGCTGGGAGACACCGGGGGGATGCCGGCCTCGGCCTCGTGGGGAGTTCTTCCCTGCGACGCGACCTGCACCTGAGGCACACCCATGACGGGCGTCGGCTCTGGCGGCTCCGGCGGGGGCGGTGCCTGCAGGTCAGCCGGCTCGGGAGCGGGCGGCTCCGGCAGCTCAGCGGGATCCGGTGCTGGCGGATAGCTCGCCTCGCGGGCCGCGCGCTCGGCGCGCTCGGCGCGCATGCGTTCAAGCCGGGAGGGCGGTGGAGGAGGAAGAGCCGACATCGGGTATCACCGTTCGATGCGGGTGCACGTAAAGCGCTCGTGGGTGCGCGAGGGCGTCGGCCCGCGCTGGCCCTGGTAATGCGATCCGAGCCCCTGCGAACCGTAGGGGTGCTCGGCCGGGGAGGACAGGTCGAAGAAGCACAGCTGCCCGATCTTCATGCCGGGGTAGAGCAGGATCGGCATCGTCGCCGTGTTCGACAGCTCCAGGGTCACGTGGCCAGAGAAGCCCGGGTCAATGAAGCCCGCCGTCGAGTGGGTGAGCAGGCCGAGGCGGCCCAGGGAGGACTTGCCCTCAAGGCGCGCGGCGATGTCGTTGCCGAGGGTCACCAGCTCGTAGGTGGCGCCCAGGACAAACTCGCCGGGGTGCAGCACGAAGGGCTGATCGGGGCCCACATCGACCTGGTGGGTAAGGTCCGACTGGTCCGCCGCGGGGTCAATCACCGGGTAGCGGTGGTTATCGAAGAGGCGGAACAGCCGATCCAGGCGCACGTCAATGCTGGCCGGCTGGACCAGGTCCCGGTCCAGCGGGTCGAGCTGGATACGTCCAGAGTCCAGGGAGGCCTTGATGTCGCGGTCACTGAGCAGCATGACTCGATTGTCGCATACTCAGCGCCGCGACAACAGCCTCAGAGGGTCACTGCAGGGGCTGGCCCTGAGCGTCGGTGGCGTAGTCACCGGAACGCATGAGGAGCATGATGAAATCAATGAACGCCCAGATGCCGGACACGATGAGACCGATGAAGGTCAGCGTCAGCACCAGCTGGATGATGCCCTTGGTGGTGTAGCCCAGGTAGAAGTTGTGAACACCGAGGGTACCCAGGAAGAAGGCCAGAATCACGGCGACGATCCACTGCTTGGGAGCGCCAGCAGCGAAGGGCTGACCGTAGGCGGGCTGACCGTATGCGGGCTGACCGTAGGCCTGCTGGCCCGCAGCGTAGGCGGCCTGCTCATAGCCGGGCTGACCGTAGGCATCCGCACCGTAAGCGCCCTGCGCGTTCGCGTCGGGGCCCGGGACGCCGTAGCCCTGCTCCGGCTGGGCGTAGGAGCTGGCCGCGGGAGCGTCGTACGCGGTGCCGTAGGTCGTCGAACCGGGGGTCGCCGTGGCCTCGTCGTAGCTGGGGGTCGAAGCCTGGGGGAAGGCGGGAGCCTCGGGGGCGGGAACCTGAGCGGGTTCCTCAGGGGAGAAGGGGGTGGCCTGCGGGTCGGGCGTCGTCATGGGTGAGCCTTTCGGTTGTCGTGGGGGCCGCGGACGGCCGTACTGATATAGCCTAGCGCGCTCACACCCTCGTGCGAGACTCGCATCCACCCCGAAAGGCCCCTGATTGATCCCGGAGGCCGCGAAGCAGTGCCGTAGTTCCTCGTCCTCACATGATCGCTCGCACCCTCGAGAGCACGCTCCGCCTATGAAAAGACGTGGGGCCCGGCATCAAGCCGGGCCCCACGGGGTAGTCTGACGCGCGCATCACGCGCGGAGCGCAGGTGCTCAGACGGTGGGAACGCCGTTGGCGTCCTTCTCGTAGATCCACTTGCCCAGGAAGGTCATGATGGCCACGACGAGCAGAACGACGCCCCACGCGTAGTAGAGCAGGCTGAAGATGGTCGAGATGAAGCCGAGATCCAGGACGACGGCCGGCACCACGAGCACGAGGGAGATGACGATCTTGTAGATGGCGTACTGGGTGTAGCCGAGGTAGAAGTCACCGATGCCGAAGCCACCGAGGAACAAGTTGAGAAGGCCGGCGACCATGCGGGACTTGCCCTGGACGGGAGCGTTGTAGCCGGGCTGCTGAGGAGCGGACATGTTGTCTCCTATGTGTTGATGGGACCCCATATGGGGTGTTTTGAAAACACGGTCAGACTAGCGGACCCTTTTGAATTTGACAATAATCACCCACTTCTATGCAGCGGATCACAGCTTAATTCCTTTCGTTCGTCACGATGAAGTTTTGTTCCATAGACTGACTGAGTGTTCATAAATCCAACGGCGGAGGCCACACGAGCGCTCCACTGCGACCTGCCCCATTGGTTCGCGACGCACAAGCGCGACCTACCAATGCGCGCAGCCGACGTCTCTGACTGGGGGACCCTCGTCTTTGAGATCATGAGCCAGCAGACACCCATCGCACGCGTCCAGCCGATCTGGCTCGAATGGATGGAACGCTGGCCCACCCCGGCGGACGTGGCGGCCGCTTCCTCCGCCGACATCATTGTTGCCTGGGCAAACCTCGGATACCCCTCTCGCGCCCTGCGCCTCAAGGCCTGCGCGGCCGCGATCGTCGAGAAGCACGGCGGAGAGGTCCCCCTCTCCCTCAAGGAGCTGACGCTCCTGCCGGGCGTCGGCACCTACACCGCATCCGCACTGCTCGCGTTCCGCCACGGAATCCGCGTGCCGGTCCTGGACACGAACGTCCGTCGCGTGCTGGTCAGATTTCTAGACGGCCGGGAGTTTCCTCCCCGCACCACGCCCTCGAAAGCGGAAACGATGCGGGCCGACGCAATTTTGCCCGAAGACGGGCACCACGCGGCCGAGGTGAGTTTGTCTCTCATGGAATTCGGGGCCCTGGTCTGCACGCAGCTGAGCCCCTCCTGCGACGAGTGCACGATCAACAAACACTGCGCGTGGGCGCTCGCCGGTCACCCCAAGGACGAGAAGCGTCCCACGCCCCAGCCCTACGCGGGCACCGACCGCCAGGCGCGCGGACGCATCATGAAGGCACTGCGCACCGCCCACTTCGAGGGCACCGACGGCCTCACCAAACGCAAAGTCCTCGACGCCGCCCGCATTGACGGGGGCGACCGCTACCAGCCCACCCGCGTCTACCGGGCACTCCTGAAGGACGGAATGATCGTCTACAACGAGGACACCAAGCGCGTCACGCTCCCCCACTAACACTCTCAGCACGAGGCCGGGGACCCCTCACCCGAGGACCGCGGACCCGGGAGGCGGCCACGGCCTCGTCGATGAATCAGTAGCGGATCGCGTCGATCGGCTTGATGCGCACGGCCGCGAGCGCCGGGATGATGCCACACAGGGCGCCGATGCTCGTGGAAATGGCGACGCCAGCAACGGCGGCGCCGGCGGGGAAGGCCGGGGTGTCACTCAGGGTAATACTGAGCGCCTCCAGGGGCAGGAATCGGACGACGACGACAGCAATACCCACGCCGATGACGCCGGCGACGAAGGTCGCGACGACCGACTCCATGAAGACCGCGAAGAAGACGCGCTTGGCGGAGGCGCCGACGGCTCGGCGGATGCCGATCTCGCGCACGCGCTGGCGCACGGTCACGATGGCGACGTTCAGCAGGCCCAGGGCACCCAGGAACACGATGATGCCACCGATGACCATGATGACGGTGGAGATGGTACCCAGCTGCTCCTCGCCAATGTCCTCATGCTCGCCGCCGGAGACGGAAACCTTCCAGCCTTCGCCGAGGATCGAGGCCAGGGCGCGCGGCAGGGTCTCGCGCGCCTGGTCGGCGTTTTCGGTGCCCACCCAGGCGATCATGGCCGGGGAGGTCATCTGCGGGAAGGAGACGCGCGCTGCGTCGTAATGCGCGAACACGGTGGGCATGTCGAAGGAGCTCTTCGACTTGGTGACGCCGACGACGCGCATCGCGACGCCGTCGCTCGTATGCAGGACGATCGGAACCTGATCGATAGGGGCACGCCCCAGCTGATCCCAGAGAGTCTGCGAAATGACGACAGGAATCAGGCGCTGGTCGGCATCACCGCTCTCGACCCAGCGTCCCGCGAGCATGCGGGTGCGGTAGATGACCGCATAGGAGGGGTCCACGCCCTGGAATGCGACGCCGTCAACCATGTCGCCGATGTTCGTCAGGGGATAGCCGCGGAATTGTCCACTGGCCCTGGCCTGGCGGGTTTCGACGATCTCACCACCCCCGCTCGAAAAGCGCGACCAGTAGCGGATGTCCGTGCGTTCGGCCAGGGTGCCCATGGCCTCGCCGATGGTGTCCTTTTCGTCGGGTCGCTTCGCGGTCTGCGCGCCGGTGGCCGAGGCGGGATCGGACGCATCCTGATAGGGGCCGCCGGCCGCCGGTCCTCCCGGCGCGTTCGAGGAGCTTTCGGGTGTCAGGCGCAGAGTGACGGAGCGGCCCTCGTAGAGTTCCGCCAATTCACGCGAGGACTGCAGGAGCAGGTCGCCGAGCGCGATGACGATCGTCATGGCGGCCACAGCCGCGACCACGCCCACGAGGGAGAGGACGACGCGCGCCTTCTGCACCTTGACCTCACCCCAGGCCTCGATGAGCGCGCCCAGGATCTGACTGAGAGCGTTCATTGCTCACCCTCCTCCTCGGCCGCTGCGTCGTCGCTGGCGTGCCCGGCCTCCGCCCGGTGCGTGAGCGAGGAAGGATCCTCGACCTCGTGCAGCGTGCCGTCGTAGAGCTCGTAGGCGCGCTGCGCCCGCGCAGCCACCGCCATGTCGTGCGTAATGACGATGAGCGCGGCGTTGGACTCGCGGGCGACCTCCTCGAGGAGGGCCATGACAACGCGGCCCGTGTCCGGGTCGAGGGCGCCCGTCGGCTCGTCGGCGAGGATGACGCGCGGGCGGCGCACGAGGGCGCGCGCGATCGCGATGCGCTGCTGCTCGCCGCCACTCATCTCACCCGGGTAGGAGTCCGCGCGCTCACCCAGTCCCACGCGTTCCAGCATGTCGACGGCGATCGAATGCCTGCGCAGCAGCTGGGGGCCGGGGGCGTACAGGAGGGGAACCTCGACGTTTTCGGCGGCCGTGCGCGCCGAAAAGATATTGAACTGCTGGAACACGAAGCCGAAATCTTCTCCGCGCATGCGCGCGCGGCGTCCCTCCCCCAGGCGCGTGGTGTCCACGCCGTCCAGCTCGTACGTGCCCGAAGTGGGGGCATCCAGCAGGCCGATGATATTGAGCATCGTGGACTTGCCCGTGCCCGAGCGGCCAACGATGGAGACGTGCTCACCCTCCGCGACATCCAGGTTGACGCCGCGCAGAATGTGCAAATCCTCCCCGTCAGGAAGGGACACCGTGCGGGTGACATCCCGCAGGCATACGAGACTCATTGCGTGCCCGCCGAGTCACCCGAGCCAACGCCCATGCCGGAGTCCATGCCGCCGTAGGGGCCGGTCTGGCCGTCCTGGTTGTCCTTGTTCGAGGTCGGGGTGAACTCGAGGATCTCCTCGCCCTCCGTCAGCCCCTCCTTGACCTCGACCATCTTGCCGTCCGTGATACCCAGGGTGACGGCGCGCTTCTCAGGCTTCGTCGGGTCGGAGGTCGGCAGGTAGACGGAGCCGGACTGGTAGCGGCCCTCGACCGCGGAGATCGGAACCGCGAGGACTCCCGTCGCCGATCCGGCCGTCATTTCGAGGGTGACCTGGAGGCCGGCGAACACCGTCTGGTCGGAGGGGATCGCGCAGCGGGCCTTCAGGTCCGTCGAGGACGAGGCGCCGTTAACGGACCCGGTGTTCGATTTCGGGTCCTGCGCCTTGCCGGTCGGGCTCACCAGCTTGACGCCCGTGCACTCGAAGGGAGCAGGCCCGTTCTTGATGGTGACGGTCGCGGTCGACGGTGCGTCCTGCAGGCGGTACATCTGGTCTGCGCTCAGGGATGCGACTGCGGAGAAGGTCGCGGGCGCAATCGTCGCAACCGTGTCGCCAATCGCGAACTGCTGGCCGACGAGCACGCCCGTCGACACCGTTCCGTCACCGGGCGAGACGACGGTCTCGTACTTGTAGGTCGGCTCTGAGGTCTCGACGCTCACGTTGCCTTCCTCGTCGGTGACCTGACGGGTCTCGCCGGGGAACTCTTTGCGGATCTGCACAATCGCGTCGCCCTTTGAGATCTTGTCGCCGTCGTTGACGAAGGTGCGCACCACGTTGCCGTCCAGGGTCGCGCGGGCCACGACCGGCTCGTCGGCCTGGATCGTCCCCGTCACGCTCACCGTGTTCGTGATGTCGGCGCGGCCCACCTCGATCGTCATCTGCCCGAAGTTACCGCCCGGGTCCATGCCATCGCTCCCCTCGTCCTCCTGGACGGCGGGGAAGAAGGCGAACTTCACCAAGGCCACGGCGATAACTACCCAGGCGAGAACCTTGACAATATCGAGCACCTGGGCGGTGCGGGTCTTGTGTGCCACGTGCGTCTCCTTCGATGAACGGCGTTGCCCAATTGTAAGGTGCGCCTCATTCACGCAGCAACGCTACCCCCGTCTTTTCAGGGTTTTCTCAGGGACCGTCCCGCCGGCTGGGCGTCCCACACCCTCGCCCGTACGATGGGTGATGAACCGACGAAAGGCAGCCATGATCCGCCGCGCCACCCCCGCAGACGCCGAGGCACTCTCCGCCCTCTCGCGCACCTGCTTCACGCAGACTTTCGGCCACCTCTACGCACCCGCCGACCTGGAGACCTTCCTCGACGAGGCCTACGCGCCCGACGTCCTGCGCGCCGAACTCGAGGACCCACACCGGGCGACGTGGCTCCTCTTCGACGATCCGAGTGACGAGGCCCCGGCCTCGTCGGCGACCCAAGCCCCGATCGGCTACGTGACCGCATGCCCCGCGCACCTGCCCCACCCGGACGTCGCGCCCGGCGACGGGGAAATCCAGCGGCTCTACATCCTGCAGGGACACCAGGGCGGAGGCCGCGGGACGGCGCTGCTCACCACGGCGCTCAAGTGGCTCGAACGCGACGGGCCGCGCACCCTGTGGATCGGCGTGTGGAGCGAAAACTACGGGGCGCAACGCTTCTACGCGCGCCACGGATTCGAGGTCGTCGGCGACTACTCGTTCATGGTGGGCGACCACGCCGACTACGAACTGATCACCCGCCGACCGGCGCAAGCTACGCGCTAAACACCTTCCGAGCGGCGCGACCTACGAACTCATCCCCCATCTCCCAGCGCGACACCCGTGCGAGCGCGCCGCCATCGCACATGAAAAGGCCCCGAGGCGCATTGCCTCGGGGCCTTACTCACGAGCTCATCACTAGGCAGATTCCTTCGCCTCCATTTCGGCGATCTGCTTGCGCACCTCATCCATGTCGAGGTTCTGCACCTGAGAGATCAGATCCTCGAGAGCGGACAGCGGCAGCGCACCGGACTGACGGAACACGACGATGCCGTCGCGGAAGACCATCAGGGTCGGGATCGAGGTGATCTGAGCGGCCATCGCCAGCTGCTGCTGGTCGTCCGTGTCGATCTTGCCGAACACGATGTCCGGGTACTTCTCGGAGGCCTCTTCGAAGATGGGGCCGAACTGACGGCACGGGCCGCACCAGGTCGCCCAGAAATCCACCAGGACGATGCCGCCAGCGGACACGGTCTGCTCGAAGTTCTCCTGCGTGAGGGTAACGGTAGCCATGATTCTCCTATCATCGCCGGCTCATCCGACGGTCGTTGGGGCGGGCCCGTGGGGACTCGCTTGAACTGTCTTATTCAACGGGCGCGGCCCGTCCTCTATTCCCCCAAAGGAAGAGAAGATGCGGTGACCTGACGCACATTCTCCTCCGAGGCGCCCAGGCCTCGCAAAATGAAAGTCTCGACCAGGGTGAGCGCCGACTCGCGATGCTCCGGATCCCTGGGGAGGCGCTGCCCCTGCAGCGTCGCATGAATCAAGTGCACCGCACCCAGCGTGTTCTGCTCGACGATCAGTCCGCGCTCCATGGCCTCGTCAAGGATCCCAATGAGGAGCTCGCCGACGAGCCCCGCATGATCATGCAGATGCGAGGCGCCCTGGCCCGACATCTGACGACGCAGGCCCGTGCCGGCCTTCACGTGGTAGCGGCCAATCATCTGCAGGTGCGCACGGATGTAGAGACGCAGACGCATGAGCGGATCCGGCTCAGACTCGAGCCGGGCCGTCAGCACCCGCGTGAACTCTTCGGTCACCTGCCGCATGTAGGCAAGCAGGAGCACTTCCTTGTCCGCGAAATGGTTATAGACGGCCGTGCGACCAACGCCCGCACGCTCAGCGATCTGACTCATGGTGATCGACTCGAAGGCCTGCTCGGCCATCAGCGACCCGAGCGCCTCAAACAGGCGCGTACGAGTCAGCTCGCGGTGAGAGGCGAGGGACTCGCCAATAATTTTCGGCATGCACCCATTCTGACACTCTGCCCCTATGTGTCGTCAAATGGGACAGTGCACGGACGTCAGCGAGCGCAGCGGGCGACCACAGCCTCGACAATCGGCAGGTCAGCGACAATCCACGGAAGCGCGGCGAGGTCCGCGAGGGGCACCCACCTGGCCTCAAGGTGCGACGCGCCCGCGCGCGGCTCTTGTGAGTTCGGTGCAACCTCAGCGAGCCACACGCCCATGACGCGTCCGCCCAGGATCGGCCACCACTGACCTTCGTCCGGGCACACTCGATCACCGACGATGAGGTGGGCGCCGAGCTCTTCCGCGATCTCCCGCTCGAGGGCGACTGTCGGATCCTCACCTTCCTCGACCTTGCCGCCGGGCAGCTCGAACTGGCCGCGCAGCTCCTGCGGGTAGGCGCGCGAGCATGCGAGCAACATCGTAGGCTCGCTCAGGGAATCGACAATCGCGGCCGCCACCACGGGACGAGGCATGGGAACTCCAATCGGTTGGGCGACCCCAGTGTATCGGGCGAGCAGCGCGTGCCGGTGGTGCGGCGACAGGATGCCTGGCTGTGCCGCCGCCGATACTCTCCCCAGACCTCTACCACGATTCGCCACCGCACCCTCCGCCTAGCACTGCCACACCATGCGCTCCGCCAGACACTCCCACACCGCGCCCGCCGCCCAGCACTCCCACACCGTGCCCGCCAACGCCGGTTGCGCGGCTATCCGGCGTGACGATATGATCGACGGGTCGATTCCTTCGGGACGATGAATTGCGGGCGTAGTTCATCGGTAGAATGGAAGCTTCCCAAGCTTCAGAGGCGGGTTCGATTCCCGTCGCCCGCTCCAATAGGACGCTCATGTGGATACAAGGTATCCGGGTGAGCGTTCTTCGTGTTTTCCCTGGCATTCCGGGATTTCTGGGGTTGTCGGGTGGGTCGGGTTGCGGCCCACGGGCGGTGCTGAAGGGCCCTGTGGCCGTGCTGCGGTCGGTTTCGGGGGGCTGCGGTGAACTGCTCGTCAAAAGGTATCGGTGGTCACAGACAATCCCTCCCCGCCCCGGGTGTGATCACGTCCCACCATCACCGCTTCTGCGAGAATGAAAAGTGGCGCGTGAAATACGGGAAGGTAGGCCGTGGTGGGCGGATCGCAAGAGGTCCTCGAGGCGACTCTGCTGGACGATTCCTTCTCTGGTGCCCGGGAAGTCCGGGTGGCTTCGGCTGATGTGTCCTACCGGCTCTACGTCGTCCCGGCCCGCCAGATCCGTGAGTTCCGTACCCACAAGCACATGAGCAAGCCCGGCATCTACATGATGCTTGGCGACCCCACGGACATGACGCCTGAGGTCTACATCGGGCAGGCCAAGCGCCGCAAGAACGGCAACGGCACCATTAACCGGATCATCGAGCACATTGACCGAGGCGAGCACCTGTTCTGCCAGTAGGCCGTCATGCTGGTTGACGATGCCCGCACGTTCGGCCCGACCGAACTGACGAACCTCGAGAACACCTTCACTCTCACCGCACAAGACGCTGGTCTGCCCCGGGTGCGCAATGGCTGCGAGCCTCCAATAGTGAGCTAATGCTGGCGATCGGGCTGCGTTTGGACAAGGTCGTGGAGACCATCCGCCTCATGCTTGGAACCCTGGGCATCTTCATCCTCGACCGCCACCCCCGACGGCGGCTCAGCAGAGAAGGAAACCCCGCCTGGTGGTGCGGTGGTGGCAAGCATGTCTGCGCCAGCCCAGGTGCCGGAGGGCGAGCCCGAGCTGGTCCTCTACATGGCGCTGCGTTCGGCTGAGGAGCCTGCGATCGCGCACAAGATGAGCGACAAGGTGTGGATCCTCAAGGCTGACTCACCCGTGAACTCGACCCCCAGCAACGACACTGGGCGTGCCCTGCGGGAGAAGTACGACGGGCAGTTCCGCGACGACCGCACCACGGTCGACCTCGTCTTCACCTCGCCCAGCACTGCCGCCACCTATGTGGCAGGCTCCAACCACAGTGGCAACGCCACCTGGCGCACCAGCGAGGGGACGCTCCTCACAGACCTCGCCTAACCGGCCAGCGGTAGTCGTTTGCACGCACCGGAAAGCAGTGCCTGCAGGCTGTCACAAGCGTCGCTTTGGGGGTCCGCTTGATAGGTTCAGTTCACCACGGGTTGTGCTTTGGCCTTGAGGTCGGACCACGTGTCCGAGGAAGCGACGTCGTCTTCGTAGGCGATGAGATATCCCCATGCCTGGTCGTCGTACTCGTCGAGGGTGACGAGGTAGCGAACTACTTCCTCGGCTGCTGTGCGTTTCGCTTGCACCGTTTCGTCGGCCCGCCCGCGAGCATCCTTGCCTTCGATGATCCAGTGAACGCCGTCGGCGTCAAGGGCGACAAAGTCCGGGAAATAGGAATCGTGAAGATTGTACTTGATGGATGCTCCCATGCGGGTGTGTAGGCGAAGCCACCAGCGGATTTGTGGTGAGGTGTCCAAGAGTCGCGCGAGTTGGTACTCGCCGGAGAAGGAATCGAAGGACTCGATCTCAAATAGGCTCTTACGCCATTCACCGTAATAGCCACCTCGCTGGAAAGCAGCGCTCGTCTCGACGCGTTCGAGCACCTGCGCGCCCAGCGGGAGGTATCGCTGCCCTGCCTCAGGTAGCGACAGGGACGAGACGATGATTTTGGATGTCCGTTGGCGGGCCAAATCAGCGCTGTAGTTGCGTAGAAGGGTGCCTAGTTCTCGCTCTGCACTCGCGTACGCCTTCACGGTCCAGTGGTCAAGCCGCACTTCATTCATAAACGTGGGAACTAGAGAGCGCTGCGCGGAGCGTTTGGACACTTGCGTGGCGGGGACGACCCGTTGCTTCATCACGAAACGAACGAGCTCGTCGTGCACCTTGTCTTCATCAATCCGAATCGAGTCCACCTCTGCGCTCTCAACATCCACGGACGTCAGTCGTCGCAGCTTGGACTGTTTGATCTCCTTACGGACCAAGATCTCGCCACTATTGGCTACTCTGCGCGCGGCTTCTTGGATCATGGCGGTGGGGATCTTGTGGAGTTCGAAGTCTGGCTCGACTGGTTCCAGGAAGACCTTGGGGAAGAGGACAGATACGTCCTCCAGTCCCCGTCCTCGCTTGATGGGGGTCGGACTGCTCAGTGGTGACTGGCCGAACAATTCCTCAACTTCAGTGTCGAACGCGGTCACCAGCATGGTGGGTGCAGTCTCGCCACCCTGGCCGCTGACTGAGCCGGCTTCGTCTGGCTGAGAACTACCACCGACGTCCCAGCCAGCGGAAGCAGAAGTAGAGCCCTGGTTGGCCGAGGAACCAGAAATCGAGACGGAGGTTTCCTGCCCAGCCCCGGCCCCGGTCGTAGCGTCGCCGGGTGTGGTTGTGGCAGGCGTGGCTACTTGCTGAATTGCCTTCCGGATCGCTGATTGCTGAGCGGGGTCAACTGCTTCGTCGAGGCCGAACTGGTTGAGGACCTCCTCGTTTTCAAGGAGTTCCACGAACGAGTGGTGGCTGATGATGTCGAGCTGGTCAATGTGGAACACGCCAGTGTACTTGCCAAACGGCAGGCGCAGTCCACGCCCCATGGTCTGCTGGGTCAAGACTTCGGAGGCCATTGCGCGCAGAGTTACGACGACGGCGATGTTCTTGACATCCCAGCCTTCCTTGAGCTTGTTGACGCTCACGACCGCTTTCACTGGTGAGGCAGGCTCGTCAAGACGCTCGAGCATGTCCAACGTGGTGGCGTTGTTGTGTTCGTTGTCAACCTGGAGCACTGCAAGTTGGGAGTTGAAATACTCTCCGGAGCGCAAGAGTTCCGCAACCTGGGTGGCATGGTTGACGTCAGCGCACACGACAAACAGGACGGCGTTGAGGTGTGGCAAGTTCTGCTCGGCCGTGTAGTCGTCGTAGGCGGATTGCTTGTACTTGAGCAGAGCGACCGCGTCACGCAGTTGCTGTTCTTCGCTCTGTTCATCCTCGCCGTAGCCGGCTTTGCGGAAAGCCAGCACCGGGGTCTTGACGAACTGATCCGCGATCGCTTGGTAGAGCGGGTAGCGGAACACAACATGGTCATCACGCTGTACGGAGGCGGTCAGGCCGATGGTGGCTGCGGGATCGAGTTCTTTCAAAGCCGCGTTGAACGCCTTGGCGCTGGTTCCGTAGAGGTGGGATTCGTCTGCGATCACCACGAGATCGGACAGGCCCTGGAGGTAGTCGAAGAGGCTACCGCTGTCCTCGACGAACTTGCGGACTCGCATGGCGGCCGCCTTGTCCGTGCCCTTCTTGGTCTCCCCATCCAGACTCTTCGGGGCAATGAGCTGCTGGATGTTGAAGATGAAGGCCATAGCCGGGTCGTTACCACTGCCGGACATGAGCTGAGGGTTTGCTCGCGAGACTCGCCAGGCAGAGTAGTCCTGTGGAGTCACAACTTCCGGAGCAACAGCAGCACCCTTGATGTATCGCTTCGAACCAACAGAGAAGTTCTGGATCGTCTTGGTCTGGACCGTCAGTGACGGGGTCACAATCATGATGTTGCCGATTCCCTGGCGGCGCAGGTACTCGACGAACGCGGCCATGAGGTAGGTCTTGCCCACACCGGTGGCGAGGTTCATGACCTGTGTGGTGTGCCGATCGAAATCGTCGTCAGTCAACGCCAGAATGAGCGCTCGCAGTGCGCGCTTGTTGGGTGGCCTCAGATCAAAGTCAGAGGCAACCGAGTCGAGTTCGGTCTGGTCAAAGAAGATGTTCAGACGCTTAGACATTGCCCTAGTCTTCCTCTCCCGCGTTGAAAGTAAACAGATCTTCAGGAATGACAATGGCTCTGCAGCCGTGCCCGAACCGCCGCAGTTCCCTGATCACTCCATCGGCCGCTCCCAGAGCAGCGATCAACAAGGTTTCACCGTCCTCGAGCTCGCTCAGCCACGAGGCCGCACTCTCAGTATCGACCACGCCCTCATACACCTTCAGCAAAGTCCGTCCTCGACGGCCTTCAAAGACAGTGTCGTCATCGGGATGCAACAAGTAGAAACCGAGATTGGCAGCCACCGACTCCACGAGTACATCGCGCGTGGCGGCCTCAGTGAGCACCACTTGGCCGAGCTCTTCATCCACATCGAAGCATGTAGGCGACAGGTGAGCCACCTGGAAACCGCCTCCGCCACGCCAGTTTCGAACGTTTGATGGCTTGGTAGCGATCAACGATCCAACATCACGAAGGGCTGTACGTCGATCCTCTGGCACGCCGTCTAGCTTTCCGAGGGCATTTAGCAGTTTCGCAGCTTCGTCCAATTGAGCGATCGTAAAACCATCCGGCAAATAGGCGTCAGCTTTGAGTGCACGATCTTTCATGAAAGTCACGCCATTGGGATCATCATCCCTAATGACCTTCTCCAACCTGGGCAGGGTAAAGGTCGTGAACGTATCTTCCAAGAGTTCACAGCACACCCAACGACGCCCCATCTTCTGAGCGACCGCAGCAGTTGTACCTGAACCTGCAAACACATCGAGCACTAGATCGCCAGGTTCGGTGGCGACATGAATAATTCTTTCCAACAGCCGCTCAGGCTTTGGTGTTGAAAATGGAGTTTTTCCCGGAAATAGCGCTTTTATCTCAGACTTGGCGGCACGGTTATGTCCAACCTGATCGTTACTCCACCAGGTCCGGGGATTTGTGCCAGTCTGCGGCACATAAGCTTTGCGGCCAATCCCCCCTGTGGAGCGAATCAAGATTTCCGGAAGCGGTTCCTTTGAGGAACGTCGCTGTTCCACCAGCGTTCTGGCTTTCTCAAGTGGTACGTTCAGAACAATCGCGCACACCTCATCTGAGGCCTTCTCGCGGGGTACGCCTTCGTTCGCGGCACGCCAATCAGCATCATGGAGGTTCTCGTACCGATATGGCACCCACTGATTCAGAGCGCGGAAGATTCGTTCCTGTGCGTATCTCCAACTCGCGCCGCGTGGTGGGCGCATCATTTCGCCAGTGAGCGGATTTTGGATCGCATAGCACATCCCACCCTTACCATCACCGTGATTGCCAGATGGGTTGTCATCCCACCATGGACCATTCGGGTCATTGTCAGGATTTGAGAACCGTGCATTGTCTCGCTCCGTACGAGGCATCAAATTGGGAGTATGCGCCGAACTTTTCCTATACACAAGAATTACATCTTGGTCCACGGAAAAGCCGTTACCTCGCCGAGGAGAGTCCGATTTTTGCCAAACAACTTCGGTCAGAAAATTTCCTGTACCGAATACCTCATCAAGCAGGAGACGCATCCGATGATTTTGCGTCAAGTCAAGATGTACCCAGATAGAGCCATCATCGCTGAGTAACTTTCGCAGATGCAGCAGTCGGTCCCGCATCATCGCGAGCCAGACTGAGTTTTCAAGATTGTCCTCATATGAGCGAAAGAATTCGCCTGTGTTGAACGGCGGGTCAATGTAAACAAGTTTGACTTTGCCTACGTACTTTTCGGCCAGTTCAGGTACTCGGGTTAGTGCTTCGAGGACGTCTCCCGATTCTCCAAGGATCATGAGGTTGTCAGTCTGGGGTTCGAGGTCGGCTCGCTCTGAGTATT
Source organism: Xylanimonas cellulosilytica (assembly GCA_001072465.1). Taxonomy (GTDB): domain Bacteria; phylum Actinomycetota; class Actinomycetes; order Actinomycetales; family Actinomycetaceae; genus Pauljensenia. The sequence continues at coordinate 28,091 of JVKM01000021.1, forward strand.
CGAACTCATCGCTCTTGGGTGACTGCACCCCAGCGACGTACTCGTCCATGACCAGCGTGTGGGTTTCACAGTAGCGAGGATCGGACGGGTCCACCCAGGTGTAGCCATACTTGCCTGTTTCGGTGGGGATGAGTGCCTTGTCCTTGTTGTACCAGGTCAACTCAAGGCGCTGCTTCGCCATTCGTTGTCCTCCTCGAATTTGCGTTATCGCTCCTCGCACGTGGCCTGGTCTGGTTTTGTGGACCGGGTACTGTGAGGGTTGTTGGTTGTTCTTGGTGGTGTTGTGCCCATTGGTGCGCGTACTGGTTGGGTGAGAGCCAGCCCAGCGCGCTGTGGGGGGTGCTCTTCAATTGTAGCGGCGCGACCAGACGGCGTTGAGGGTGCGGGCGTGGTCGAGGTCCTCGAACATATTGTCTTTCAAGAGTTCATCACGCATGCGGTTGTGTCAGGACTCCACGAACCCGCCCAGCCGGTTCAGGCATTCCGATCACGTCGTCGGCTCCCATGCGCCGCTCAACGCGCACAGCCAGGTGCTGACGCGTGAACTCATCAGTGACGTTACAGACCTTCCTGCCACAAGCAGCCGGGACTACTCAGAACAACCTTCTCACAACAAACGGTCCAAAACCCAGACACCTCCAGAATATCGCATAAAGTCAATGATTCCGATTGAAAAGTAGGTACAATACGCTTATGGACACTGACGCGGTATCACAGTTCGTGCGCGACGCTATCGCGGCGCTCGATGCGCTGGGCGCCCGCGACGAAACAGAGTATCTGCGCATGATGCTCGAATACGACGGCCCGGATGTCGACGGAGCGGTCTCCTCGCTCGTTAAGTACGGTGCCGTCACTGGTGCATGGGTAGATCGGCTTGCAGCGATCAACGATGCAGAGGACGGGTTCTTCGATGATGAGCTCGCAGAACTACGCGAGGGCATCTCCACAACCGAGGCCCCAGCAGCGTAACCCACCGCCACAACCAATCTCCCCCGTACCGAACGCGGTGCGGGGTTTTGTTATGCCCGCTTCCGCAAAGGCAGCGGGAACCACGCTCTCCGCAATGGAAGGAAACACTCATGGAAAACACCACCGAGCAGGAGACCACGGACGGCGCTCAGGCACCGGCCGAAACCCCCGCCACCAATACGGCCATCCAGGACACCGACCACGCCGACGCCAGCGACGCCTCGCAGGAGACCACGCAGGACATCACCGCAGCGGACTGGAAGGCATACGCCCGCACGTGGGAACGCCGAGCAAAGGCCGACCACAAGCAGCTCGAAGAGCTCACGGAAGCGATCAACGGCAAGGACACCACCATCGAGGAACTGCGCTCCCAGGTCACAGCCCTCGAAGCGCAGGCACACCGAGCAAAGCTGATCGCCGCCGCCTCCGAGTACGGCGTCCCCGCCGACCTCATCCACGGCGACACCGAGGACGAGATCAAGGAAATTCCAACTACATGAATTCATAGTTTGAAACAGTCGCAGGCAAATTACGTGCGAAATTACTGGGCGGTGGCGGGGCCTGGCCGGGCTTCGAGGCGACGCGCCACACATCAGCAACCTGGCGCCGCCGGTGTGGAGGGCGCCGGAGGGACCGGAGGGCCTGGCCGCGGTACTGGTGGGCGGTGGCGGGGCCTGGCCGGGCTTCGAAACGACGCGCCAGGCCACACCCCGCAACGCAAGCGCCGCCGGTGTGGAGGGCGCCGGAGGGACCTGCCGCGGTACTGGTGGGCGGCGGCGGGGCCTGGCCGGGCTTCGAGACGACGCGCCGAGCGAAGCTCGTGGCGCGGACGGCTCGCGGGCGGGCCGCCGCCCACCAGCACACACAGCGGCCCGGCCCAACAGCACACCACGCAACGCAAACGCGCGGCAGCCCGCCAGGGCCGCCGCGCGTTCACGCAGTCAGTGGAACACTCAGCGCAGTCGCTGGGCCACGACCTCCGCGACCTGGACTGCGTTCAGGGCAGCACCCTTGCGCAGGTTGTCGCCGGAGACGACCAGGACGAGGCCACGATTGCCATCGACGGCCTGGTCGTGACGGATACGGCCGACGAGGACCTCGTCGCGGCCGGCGGCCTCGAGCGGGGTCGGGACGTCGACGACGCGCACGCCGGGAGCTTCGGCCAGCAGGGCACGCGCCTGGTCGGGCGTGATGTCGCCGGCGAACTCGGCGTGGATGGTGAGGGTGTGGCCGGTGTAGACGGGGACGCGCACGCAGGTGCCGGACACGGCGAGGTCCGGGGTGTGCAGGATGCGGCGCGACTCGTTGCGCAGCTTCTGCTCCTCGTCGGTTTCCTCGGAGCCGTCGTCGACGATGGAGCCGGCGAGCGGCACGACGTTGAAGGCGATGGGCGCGACGTACACGCCGGGCTCGGGCAGGGTGACGGCGCGGCCGTCGAGGGCGAGGCCCGCGAGGTCCTGCTTGACGCCGGCCTCGATCTGGCTGGTCAGCTCGGCGACGCCGGCGCGACCGGAGCCGGAGACGGCCTGGTAGGAGGACACGAAGAGACGCTTGATGCCGCCGGCAGCTTCGACGAGGGGCTTGAGGACGGGCATGGCGGCCATGGTGGTGCAGTTGGGGTTCGCGATGATGCCCTTGGGGCGGTTGTCGACGTCGTCGGGGTTGACCTCGGACACGACGAGCGGGACCTCGGGGTCCTTGCGCCACGCGGAGGAGTTGTCGACGACGACCGCGCCGGCGGCCGCGAACTTGGGGGCGTACTCGCGCGAGGCGGTGGCGCCCGCGGAGAACACGGCAATGTCGATGCCGGAGTAGTCGGCCGTCGCGACGTCCTCGACGACGATGTCCTGTCCCTTCCAGGGCAGGGTCTGGCCCGCGGAGCGCGCGGACGAGAAGAATCGAATCGTCTCGACCGGGAAGTTACGCTCCTCCAGCAGGGTGCGCATGACTCGGCCGACCTGGCCGGTGGCGCCGACGACGGCGACATTGAATCCACTCATGGTGTTCTCCTTTGTTGGTGCGCGCGCCCATACGACGGGGCGAACGCTGGGTGAAATCTATGGGGACGAGGCCGGGGCGCACTCCCGGGAGCGCCGGAACCGCGCGGATGAGCGGAGCCCGGCCCGGGCCTCGTCGATGAACGGTCAGCGGCCGGTGCCGCCGTAGACGACGGCTTCGGTTTCGGAGGCGTCGAGGCCGAAGGCGGTGTGGACGGCCTGGACGGCGCGGTCGAGGTCGTCGAGGCGGGTGACGACGGAGATGCGGATCTCGGAGGTGGAGATCAGGTCGATGTTGATGCCCGCGTCGGACAGGGCGCTGAAGAGGCGCGCGGAGACGCCGGGGTTGGTGCGCATGCCGACGCCGACGAGGCTGAGCTTGCCGATGTTGGGGTTGTAGCGCAGCTCGTTGAAGCCGATCTCGTCGCGGTGGGCCTCGAGGGCGTCGAGGGCCTTCTGCGCGTCGCCTTCGGGCAGGGTGAAGGTGATGTTGGCCTTCGTGGGGTCGGAGATCGGCAGGTTCTGGACGATCATGTCGATGTTGGCGCCGACCTCGGCGACGACGGCGAAGACGCGGGCGGCGACGCCGGGGCTGTTCGGCACGTCGGTGACGGTGATCTTGTCCTGGGAGCGGTCGTGAGCGATACCGGAGATGACGGGCTTTTCCATGGCGTTTTCCTCGGGAGACTTCAGGGCTGCGTCGGGCACGAGGCCCTTGAGTTCAGGGTTTGCGGGGGAGTCGGAGATCCAGGTGCCGTTCTTTTCGGAGAACGAGGAGCGCACGTGCAGGGGGACACCGTAGCGGCGCGCGAATTCGACGGCGCGCAGGTGGAGGATCTTGGCGCCGTGCGCGGCCATTTCCAGGGTTTCTTCCTGGGTGAGGGTGCGCAGGCGGTGGGCCTTGGGGACGATGCGCGGGTCGGCGGAGAAGAGGCCGTCGACGTCGGTGTAGATTTCGCAGACGTCGGCGTGGAGGGCGGCGGCGAGGGCGACGGCGGTCGTGTCGGAGCCTCCGCGGCCCAGCGTGGTCACGTCGTCGTCCTTGGAGATGCCCTGGAAGCCGGCGACGATGGCGACCTGGCCGTCCTTGATGGCGCGGGCGACGCGCTCGGGGACCATGCCGACGATCTGGGCGGCGCCGAAGCGGCTGTCGGTCTGGATGCCGGCCTGCGCGCCGGTGTAGGCGCGGGCTTCGACGCCGAGTTCGTTGACGGCCATCGCGAGGAGGGCCATCGAGATGCGCTCGCCGGCCGACAGGAGGATGTCCATCTCGCGCTCGGGCGGGGCGTCCGTGAGGGCTGCGGCCGAGTCGAGCAGGTCGTCGGTCGTGTCGCCCATCGCCGATACGACGACAACGACGCGGTGTCCCGCGTTGTGCGTGTCCACGATGCGCTGGGCGACGCGCTTCATGGCTTCGGTGTCGGCGACGGAAGAACCGCCGTACTTTTGCACGATCAGTGCCACTAGAGCCTCATTTCTATCTGTACGTGCCGATTCGCACGCATTCGGGTGGCGCACGCCACCACAACAATCCTACGGCCCGCCAGGCATCGCGCCGCGAAAGACCGGCATGTGGGCGCAGGTGACATGGGACGCGCCGGGGCGACCCAGGCCACACACCCCTTTAATGCCCGGAATTACAACGATCCTGATCAGCACCGAATGCCGCGCCCACACGCGGGGACGGTCAGGCGGCGGGCAATGTCACGTCGATGACGGTGCCCTTCTCAGAGTCGACCAGCCGCACGGACCCGCCCATCGCGCGGGCGAGCGACTCGACGATCGACATTCCCAGGCCCGAGGAGCCGCGGCCGTCGCGCGTGCGCGAGGAGTCGCCGCGCACAAAACGGTCGAACACGCGGTCGCGGATCTCGGCCGGGATGCCGGGGCCGTCGTCCGCGACGCGCAGGGTCAACATCGACGAGGCCGGGGCGCCCTTCACTGGTTCCGCCCCCTGGGGCGCGCGGCTCAGCGAGACGGTCACGCGTGTGCCAGCGGGCGTGTGCACGCGAGCGTTCGCGAGCAGGTTCGTGAGGATCTGGCGCAGTGCAGCCTCATCGCCGAGGACTTGCACGTCGGCTGCCTCGCCGAGCTCCCACGCATGGTCAGGGGCGACCACGTGGGCGTCTGACAGAGCGTCCAGTATCAGCGGGATAACGTCGACATTCTCGCGTTTGAGGGCGCGGTCTCCGTCCAGGCGCGCCAGCGTCAACATCTCCTCCACGAGGGACGCCATCCGCGCCCCCTCCGAGGAAATGCGCTCGAGCGCCTGGGTCCGGGAGGCCTCGTCAATGTCGCGGCGCGCCAGCTGCGCGTACCCCTGAACGGAGGCCAGCGGCGTGCGCAGTTCGTGCGAGGCGTCGGCGACGAACTGGCGAAGCTTCGCCTCGCTGCGGGCGCGGCGCTCCATGCCGTCTTCGACCGCGTCGATCATCGAGTTCAGGGCCCCCGCGACGTCCGCGACCTCAACGGGGCCGGAGGTAGCCTCCTCGCCGACGCGGGTCAGCTCCTCGGCGTCGTCGGCCAAGTCGCGTCTCGCGATGTCAGCGGCTGCCGCACGAACCACGCCGAGCGGGCGCAGCTCGCGGCGCACCCACGCGCGGCCGGCGAAGCCCGCCGCGATAGCGACGACGAGGGACAAACCAACCTCGACCACCACAAGCATCAGGACCACATCATCGACGCTGTCCATCTGCACGCCGACGAGAACGGTCTTGTCATCGACGACCTGGGAAGTCACTCGGAACGTGCCCAACTCTTTGAGGTGCACGGTGTGCGGCGCACCATCGGTGGGCACATGCGCCAGGATCTCCAACGCGGGCTCATTCAGGTAGGTCACCGAGAAGTTCGAGACGACCGCGCCTGCCGCCTGCCCGTCCTCGCTCACGTACTGGAGAGTGCCCTCGGCGATGCCGGAACCGCCAAACCCGGGCCCCGTGGGACCGCCGGGGACAACAGGTCCACCGGGCACAATCGGCCCACCGGGACGAGGCGCACGCCCACCCGACTGCGGGGTCGTTCGGGCACCAGCATCGTCAGAATCGTCGTCGTCGGAATCATCGTCCACATCCACCTCATCGTCCGGCGCGTCCTCGACATCCAGATGCTCACCCGCGCGCTGGGAGAGGCGATGCAGCTCGGAGTCCATGTTGCCGAGCATCCAGGAGCGCATCACCAGGGTGGACGCGGCGACCATGACGATAAGCGCGAGGGCGACGCACGCGGCCAGCGCTCGCGACAGGCGCCCGGCGAGGGAACGCCGCCGCGTCACTGGGGCTCCCGCATGATGTAGCCGGCGCCGCGCACCGTGCGAATAAGGGCCGGTCGATCCGCGTCGATCTTCTTACGAAGGTACGAAATGTACAGCTCGACGACGTTCACCTGTCCACCGAAGTCGTAGCTCCACACGGCGTCCAGAATCTTCTGCTTGGACAGCACGATTCCAACGTTTTCCATGAGATACCGGAGCAATTCGAACTCAGTGTTCGTTAACGTGATTTCTTCCCCACCACGGCGCACATCGTGCGAGTCCACATCGAGGGTCAGATCGGCGACCTGCAGGACCGTCGACGCCGCCTGCTGGGTGCGCCCTGCACGGCGCAGCAGCGCCTCCACGCGGGCCGCCACCTCGTCCAGGTCGAAGGGCTTCGTCACGTAGTCGTCCGCGCCCGCGCGCAAGCCCTGCACGCGATCCGCGACCGCGTCGCGGGCGGTGAGGAAAAGGACCGGCAGCTCCGGATCGCGAGCGCGCAGGCGCTCCAGCGTCTCCAGGCCATCCATGCGCGGCATCTGCACGTCGAGGATCACGACGTCCGGGTGGAAGCTCGACGCCTTCGCCAGGGCGTCCAGGCCGTCCTTCGCCGTGGCCGTCTCCCAGCCCTCGTGGCGCAGCGCCTGGGAGAGCAGGTCCGCCAGCATCGCCTCGTCGTCAACAACCAGCACTCGGGGCGCGCCTGAGCTCGCCTGGGTCGCCATCATGGCCTCCTCGTCTGTCGCAGCGTGGTCCCTACGATTGTGTCACACGTGCGTCACCGACAGCGCGAGGCAACCACGGCCTCGTCGATAAGAACCTAGAGGCGGCGGCGCCCCTCGAGCGCGCGGCCCAGCGTCACCGAGTCCGCGTACTCCAGGTCGCCGCCCATGGGCAGCCCCATCGCCAGGCGCGAGGTCTCGACGCCCATCGTGGAGAGCATGCGCGCGAGGTAGGCGGCCGTCGCCTCGCCTTCGACGTTCGGGTTGGTCGCCAGGATGACCTCGACGACGGTGCCGTCCGCGAGGCGGCTCATGAGCGAGGCGATGTTCAGCTGGTCGGGCCCCACCCCGTGAATCGGGTCGATGACGCCGCCGAGGACGTGGTAGCGGCCGCGGAACACGCGCGCACCCTCAATCGCCTGGATGTCTTTGGGCTCCTGGACGACGCAAATCGCGCTGGGGTCGCGGCGCACGTCGCGGCAGATGGAACACTCGTCCTCTTCCGTGAGGTTGCCGCAGATGTCGCAGTGGCGCACGCGCCCGCGCACCGCGTTGATCGCGTCGACGAGGCGCGCGACGTCCTCGGGCTCCGCGTCCAGGACGTGCATGGCCATGCGCTGCGCGGACTTCGGGCCGATGCCCGGCAGCTGCCCGAACTGGTCGATGAGGTCGGCCAGGGCGCCGTCGTACATGTCAGTATCCTCCCTCGGTCATCTTTTCTTCGATGACGCGTCCGCCGAGGATCTCCAGGACCGCTGCCAGGCCGATCGTCTGCGAGTTTTCGATATTTTCGTCGTCGATGCTGGCGCTATCGTCGTCGGCCGCGTGGGTGCGGGTCGAGACGGTGGCGGCCTCGCGCTGGGCCTTCTCGCGCAGGGCGGCCTCGGCGGCGGCGCGTCCGGTCAGCGGCCCACCGGGCGCAGCGGTGGCGTCGCGCTGGGGTTCCGGGGCGCCGAATCCGGGCGCAGGAGCCGACGTGGGCTCGGGGGCTGCAGCCAGCCAGGCGGGGGCCTGCGCGGGGGCACTCGGCGCCGCACTGATCGGGGTCACGTCGGCGGGCGCGGCGGACTCGGGCGGGGTCCACGAGTCGGCGCCGTCGTCGAAGTTCACGGACGCACCCCCGGAGATGACGACCGGGTCTCCCCACCCCGTCGGGGTCGACGGCGTGTGCGCGGCGGGCTCGATGGGTGCGTCGTCGAAGACGGGGGACGAGGCCGAGGCCGCCTCGGGCTGCGCGGGTGCGTCCGCCGGCGCGTCGGCGGGCTCCGGGTCGCCCGGGTAGCGGAAGACCGTGAAGGAACGCTTGCGCGGGGCCGCGTCGCCGTTCGGGGACGAGGCCTGGGCGGCCTCGGGCGTATCGGCGGGAGCTTGGGCGAGGGCACGGGCGGCACGCTCGGGTAGGGCGGGGCGCTCGGCGGGCTGCGGGTCTGGGGCCTGCACGATCGGTGCCGGTGCGGGCGCGACGGGTTCATTGCGTCGGATCGGCGTCACCGTCGCGGGCTCGGGCCAGGCGGATTCCACCAGCTCCGGCTCGGGAGCGGGTTCGGGGGCGCGAGCGGTTTCGGGCCAACCGGTGTCAACGGGTTCGGGCGCGGGCTGCAGCACGGGTTCCGGTGCGCGCACGGGCTCCGGCCAACCGCTGTCAGCCGGCTCGGGGTCGCCCTGGGGTGCCGCCTGCGCGGCGGCCTCATCAAAAGGGGGCGGCTCCGAAACCCAGCCTCCGGGCTGAGAGTGTTGCGCGGCAGGGCCAGGGTGTGAGGCCTGCGCCGACGGGCCGGTCGTTGCGGGTCCGCCCGAGGCCTGCCCGACCTGCGCGGACACGCTCACGGTCAGGCCGGTGACCTCGTTGATGGCCTTTTCGACGTCGGCCGCGCGGGGGCCGCGCGAGAAGGCGTTGACCATGGCCTCGACAGGGAAGAGGAGGACCACGCGGGAGCCGTCGACGGCGCCCAGCTGGGCGTTGCCGCCGACCATCGACCACGTGACGCGGCTGATGGAGGACAGGCGCTCAACGACCTCGTTCCAGCGACCACGCAGCATGTCGGCGTCGCGACCCGAAGCCGGGGCTTCTGCGCGGGCGGGTGCCTCCGACCGCTGCGGCGCTCCGGATTCGCGGCTCTGCTGCGGAGGGGCGGCGGGGCGCTGCTCAGCCTGCGCGGGCGCGGCCTCGCGGGCGGATGCCGTTTCGTGGGCGGCCTCGCGGTGCGGAGCCTCCTGTCGCGCGGCCTCTGCCAGAGCGGAGCTCGGCTCCGGGGCCACAGGCTTCTGAGTGGACCAGTCGGGGCCGCTCCCCCACGCGGGCCCGCCCTGCGGGGCAGGCGCCGCAGACGACGCCGGTGCCTGAGGAGCGGGGGCCGAGGCCTCGGCGCGCTCCTGCTTCTTGCGGGCCAGGGCCTCGCGAGCCTCGCGGGCGCCGAAACGGCCCGAGGACGCCTCGGACGAGGCGGAGGACGCCTCGCGCGGCGCTCCCCCACCGGTCATTCCGACCGTGCCCTGAACCGGGGCCTGGGCGGGCGCTGCGGCCGGGGCGGGCACGAGGATGCGCCCAACGAGCAGCTCGAGCTGTAGGCGGGGCGAGGTCGCGCCCGTCATGGCTCGCAGGGCCTCGTCGGTCAGGTCGGCGGCGCGGGACAGTCCGCGCGGCCCCCAGTTCTGCGCCTGGCGCTGCATGCGCTCGAACTGGTCGTGCGGGGTATCCGCCAGGACGTCGCGCGCGCCGTCGCCGGCGACCGCGATGATGAGGAGGTCGCGCAGTCGTTGGAGGAGGTCCTCGACGAAGCGTCGGGGGTCGTGGCCGGACTCGACCATGCGTTCGACGACGCGGAAGGCCGCTGCGCCGTCGCCGCCCGCGAGGGCGTCGACGGATTCATCTAGCAGTGCGGAGTCCGTGTAGCCGAGCAGTGCTACGGCCGTCTGGTAGGTGACCTGGCCATCGATCGCACCGGCCATCAGCTGGTCGAGCACCGACAGGGTGTCGCGCACCGAGCCGCCGCCCGCGCGCATGACGAGGGTCAGGACGCCCTCACCCACGCGGACGTGTTCCTCGGAGCACAGGCCCGTCAGGTAGGGGCCGAGAACGTCAGGGGGCACGAGCCGGAACGGGTAGTGGTGGGTGCGCGAACGGATCGTGCCGATGACGCGCTCGGGTTCCGTCGTCGCAAAGACGAACTTGACGTGCTCCGGCGGCTCCTCGACAAGCTTGAGCAGCGCGTTGAAGCCCTGGTTCGTGACCATGTGGGCCTCGTCGATGATGAAGATCTTGTAGCGGTCGCGCACCGGCGCGAAGGTGGCGCGCTCGCGCAGGTCGCGGGCATCGTCGACGCCGCCGTGCGAGGCCGCGTCAATCTCGACGACGTCGAGCGAGCCGGGGCCGCCGGTGGCCAGCTCGCGGCAGGATTCGCACTGGCCGCACGGGGTGTCCGTGGGGCCCTGCGCGCAGTTCAAGCAGCGCGCGAGGATGCGCGCCGAGGTGGTCTTGCCGCATCCGCGCGGCCCGGAGAACAGGTACGCGTGCGTCACGCGATTCGCGCGCAGCGCCGCCTTGAGCGGCTCCGTCACGTGTTCCTGGCCGATCACCTGGTCAAAGGTGTCGGGGCGATACCGGCGATACAGAGCTGTGGTCACCCTCCAAGCCTAGTTGCTCCCACCCTCATCTGCGTCCCGCGCCGCGCGTTCCACACGCTCTGGGGATCCTTTGTCATTGACGAGGCCGGGGCGGGGTCGTGGGGTCAGGGCGGGGTGGGTATGCGGGAGGGGGCGCGGGACCTGTGTTGGTCTCGCGCCCCCTCACCTAGGTGGGCTCACCCCGTGTGGGTGGGGTGTGCGCCCGCGTTGGGGTTAGGCCTCCTCACGGTCACGGCGGCGCTTACCCGCCAGAGCCGCGAAGCCAGCGATAGCAGCCATGGCCGCCATGCCACCGAGCACGGAGGCGTCCGAGCCGGTACGGGCCAGGACCTTTGCCACCGTGGTGGACGGCGTCGGGGTCGGGGTCGGAGCCGGAGGCACCGTGAGCGGGAAGTCCACATCCAGGTTCTCCTCACCTTCACCAACCGTCACCGTCATCGAGGTCGTCGCAGCGTGATAGCCGGCGGGAACCTCGATGTCGACCGTGTAGGTACCGGGGATCAGGCCAGTGAAACGGTAGCGACCATCAGAATCGGTGGTGGTGCGAGCCAGCTCCACGCCGTTGCCGTCCTTGAGGATCACGGTCACGTTCGGCGCACCGGGCTCGCCGTTATCCGCACCGTTACCGTCCTCGTCGTACCACACGCGGTCACCGATCGTGGCGGGGGCAAGCAGACCGAAGTCCACGCCCTGCACCGACGCATTCGTAATCGTCACCGACGCCTGAGTCTCCCCCCGGCCCGTGTAGGCCTGGGTCGGAATCAGACCAGCCAGATCACCCTTGTCGGGATCCACGATCACCACACGGTACGAGGCGGGAGCCAGACCCACAAACTGGTAAGCACCCTTCTCATCCGTCGTTGTCGTCATCGGGTTACCCTCAGCGTCGAGCACCGGGGTGCCGTCCTCGTTCAGCAGAGCGACCGTCACGCCCTTGAAGCGCTGCTCAGAATCACTCTTGGAGTACGACGCATCCGAATCACGATAGATCGTGCCACCCAGGTTGAAACCACCCTTGAACGACGCCGACGACTCATTATTCGTCGGATCATCACCCGGCTGATCCTGGTGCGTAATCCTGGCAACGTTGGTGACCAGCTTGCCCGCGCCCTCACCGGTGATCTCAACCGTGATCGCGATCTTCTTCGCCTCACCCTTGGCCAGAGTCAGGCCAGACAGATCCCACACACCAGTGGCCGCATCATACGAACCATCACCCTGCGCGGACACGAAGGAAACACCAGCGGGCAGCTGATCCACAGCAGTAACGCCCGTCGCCGAGCCAGGACCGTTATTGGTCAGCGTCAGCGTGTACGTCACCTTCGCGCCCGGAATGAACTCGAAAGACTCCTGAGCAGCCTCATCCGGATCGGTGATCTCCTTGAGAATCGCAGTATCAGCCGAGATGCCAAAACCCCAGTCCTGATCCAGGTTCGAGTTGTTCTCACCCGTCAGCGTCAGGTTAGCCGTCAGCTTGAACGCATCCGCCAGCTTGGCAGCATCCTTCTTCACATCCTCAGACACCACAGACTTCGCATCCACATCACCCGAAGGCGAATGCGTCAACACATCAAGCAGCGGCTCAGCCTTCAGCAGAGTCTCGGGATCAACCGAGACCTTGTACTCGCCCGGCAGCAGGTTCTCGAACTTGTACTTACCCTCAGCATCCGTGGTGGTCTCGTACGTGCGAGTGATACCACCCGGACCCGTCCAGGTCAGCGTCACCTTCACACCGGGCAGCACCTTGTCTCCTGCATCGGGGACATTGCCACCATTCTGATTCACATCAACAAACAGCTGATCACCAATCACACCAGTACCAACCAGACCGTAATCCACGGTCATGTCTTCCTGGCCCTGGGCAAGGCTCACTGCAGCCTCGGTGCCATTAGAGTCGGCACCGCGATCATCGCCGGCCTGCGACACAGTCGCCTCGTAACCCACAGGGTTGGTGAAGGTGATCTTGTAATCACCGGGCAGCAGGTTTGCAAACACGTACTTACCAGCGGCATCCGTACTCACAGCCGCGACCGGATTACCGTCCAGGTCAACGACGGGGTTGCCGGACGCATCCACGATGGTTGCGGTGATGCCGGGCAGAGCCGGCTCGTCGGTGTCCTGGATGCCGTCCTTGTTCGCGTCGAACCAGACGTAGTCGCCAACAGACGCAGGCTTGACGAAACCGAAGTCGACCTTCGTCACGTTGGGCGCGGCGGCCGTCAGCTCGATCGCGGTCGGCGTCACGAGCTTGCCCTGGCCGACCTGGGTACGGTCCGTGGAGGAGCCGTAGCCGTAGGTCTGCTTGTAGTCGGCCAGCTTCACGTCGGTTCCATCGACCTTCGCGTCACCGGGAACGACCTCGACCTTGTAGGAGCCGAGCGGCAGGCGGTTGAACAGGTAGTTCCCGTCGGCGTCGGTCTTCGTGGTGATGTCGGCGCCGGAGTCGTCCTTCAGGGGGTTGCCGTCCGCGTCGAGCAGACGCAGCGTCACACCCTCGAAGGGCTTGTCGTCGCCAGTGCCGAAGGTCCACGAGGCGTCGGCATCGTTGAAGATGGTGCCTGCGATCGTGCCGCCGACCGTGAAGGTCGCGCTCGAGGTGTTGTTCTTCTTGTTGGAGTCGATCTGGTCGTACTCGCCCAGGGTCGCGGTGTTCGTGATGGTCGCTCCCTCGGTTGCGGGCTTGACCTTCACGAGGACATACAGCGTTTCGGTGCCACCGACGTTGAGGTTGGTGTCGAGAATGCCGGACTCCATCGCGGTCCAGGTGCCGGCCGCCGCATCGTAGTTGGCGGTCGCATACACGGGGCCCGTGCAGGGGCTCGTCGCACCGTCCTGGCAGATGCGCGTCTCGGCGGAGACGTACTCGACGCCTGCGGGCAGCTTGTCAGCGATGTTCATACCCGAGGCAACGGCCGGACCGTGGTTCTTCAGGTTGACCTTGTAGAGCACGTGGTCGCCCGGCATGATCGCCTCGGTCGACTCGATGGTTTCGGGCAGGCCGTTCGCGTCGCGCACGACCTCGTCACCGTTCATCTTGACGCGAGCCACGGTCTTGTTGACCTCGACGTCGGTCGAGACATTGATGCCGACCTTGGGGGCCTCGTTGGGCAGGAGGTAGGACACCTTGCCGTTCTCGGTGACGCCACCCGCCATGGCCACGGAGTTCCAGGCAATGAGGTTGGCGTTGACCGGGGAGGTCATGGTCGCGACGAACTGGATCTTCTCGCCCACTTCGATGTCACGGTTCATGACGATGCGGAAACCGGTGATCGAGGCCAAGTCCGCGGGGGCATCGCCCCACGCGTCGGGGGTACAGCCAGCGGGGGCGTCGTTCATGGCGCCGCCAACTGCCAGGACCTCGCCGCGGCAGGGGTTGGGAACCGTCGAGTACTGGATCGTGATGTCCGAGGCCGGAACCGTCGTGATCTCGGGGTCACGGCCCTGACGCTCCTTCACCGACTGGAACGTCCAGTTCGTGGAGTTCAGGTTCGGCTTCCAACGGGACTCGCGAGCCTGGTTGGCTGCGGGTCCGACACCCACGTCACCCACGTAGGGCAGGATGTCGTAGGCCACGACCTTCGTCAGCGGCGCGTTACCCGCGTTGGCGATCGTGAAACGGTAGGCGCCGTCGGCGCCCGGATCGATCTCGGCGATCTCACCGGCGGGAACGAAGTCGTCGTTCTTGTTGCCCTTGACTTCCTTCGCGATCGTCATACCCGCGGTCGTAGCGATCTTGAAATTCACGCTGGAGTCGCACAGGAAATCCGTCGTCGAACCGTCCTGGTTGAGGTCGAGCGTGTCCTGAGCGCGACTGCGGATGCAGTACTTGAGGTTGCGGACACCACGGTCCTGATCGTAGGGCTTCGCTCCGCCACCCGGCATGAACGCCCAGGCGGTGTTCGTCGTGTCGCCAGCGGGAGCGGTAGCCAGGACATTGGCGTCGTACTTCGAGAAGAACGCGCCCTCGACCGGATCCGGGACGATCCAGCGAATCAGGGTGCGGCCGGTGTTGTTGAAGTTCTTTTCCACCTCGACCTTCACCTTGGCCGGGTCGTAGGCACTGCCGTCGGGGTTCTTCAGGACGGAGTAGCTCTCCGCGCGAATGTTGGACGCATCGTCCACGTCGAGGCCCTCGGGCAGCAGGTCCACGACCGTGAACGGCGTGGGAGCACCGCCGTCGACGGCCTTGCGGGCCTCGGCGACGATCATGAAGCTGGCGGGCTTACCGACGACGACGGGGTTGGTACGCAGTTCCTTACTGACCCGAACGCCGGGCACCTCGGTGCGAATACGGGTCCAGCTACACGTGTTGTCCTTCGAGACGGCGACGGTACCCGTGTCCTTGTCCGTGACCTTGACGGACGCGCAGTTCTGAATACGGACGTAGTCCTCGGAGGCCACGGTGTCGTAGTACTTCTCCGGAGGCAGGACTGCGTTGTAGTGGCTCGCGAAATCTGCGGGTTCGGTCCTCGGGACGTCGCGCGAGACCTTGCTGATCAGGTCGACGGTCGGCCTGGCCAGCGGGGCGGCGTCGGTCTCGATGACGAAGCGGGTGATCCACTCGCCGTCCGGCAGGGTGAGAGTGCGGGTGTTCTTGTAGGTCACCGTCTCGTGGTTACCCTTGTTAGTCCAGTACTCGAAGGTCCAACCACCCAGCTCTTCATATCCGGACTTGGTGGAAATCTTGAACTCGTAGGGGCCGACGAAGGCGGGCTTATCGCAGCCGTCACCGGCTGCCTTGCCGTCCTCGGAGGACCAGGTGCAGGGCATGACGTCTTCCCAGCGGTAGTGCACGGTCGTGTTACCGCTGTTACTGCCCTCGAAACGCCAGGGCAGCTCGTCGCCGCGCGCGTAGTCGCGGTTGTACGTGCCGATCTTCTCAGCCGTGGCCTCGACCCTGCGCTCGGCGAAGCCGTGCGTGATCTCGGAGCTCTTGGACACGACGTTCGTCGGCTCGTTCATGCCCTCGGCGGTGATGGTCGCCGTGTTGGTGACCGTGTCGGCGGTCGTCACCGAGCCCTCGGGGTATTTGACGGTGACGGTCGACTCGATCGGGTTCTGGTACGTCCACTTGTCGTACGACCACGTCACGGAGTGGGTGGCCGCGTCGTAAACACCGCCGTTCGAGGCACTGACGAAGACGGCCTGCGCGGGCAGCGGGTCGACGACCTTAACGTTCTGCACCTGCTGGAAGCCGATGCCGACAAGCTTGCCGTTGTAGGCCGAGCCACCCCAGCGGGTGCCGACCTCGTTCGGCTTGGTCGTGTCGTTCTGCTGGTAGCCGTATCGAAGCTCGTACGTGGCCTCGCCGCCGACGGCCGGGTAGTACAGGCGGTTCGTCGGTCCGGACTTCTTGATGGCGACGTCGGTCGAGGCGGTCCAGGTCGTGCTGAGCGTCTGTTCGACGCTGGCGGCGTTGTTGGCCGAGAAGACGACGTTCTGCGTGGTGGTGGAGTTGTTCGGCGCATCGTTGCCGTTGTAGTGCCACGGAATCTGGATGCGGTCCGACGTGCCGGCGGGCAGCGGGTCCTTCAGCGTGAAGCGGTAGCGCTGCACGCGCGCTCCGTCAGCAGAGTTCTCGACGAAGTTCTCGCTCTTCGCGACAACGTCGCCAGTGACGGGGACGACCGTGTAGCCCTGCTCAATGAGCTTGAGCCCAGCCGGAGTGATCGGGCCGGGCAGGGTCATCTCGATGACGGCACCCTGGCAGGGCGTGGTCACCGACGAGCACGAGAAGTTGATCGTCGTGATCTGCTGGTCGCGGACTCGCAGGGTGGTGGAGTCGTTGACGACGGTCATCGCCAGGGTGGCGGACTCGTCGCGGGCGGCAGCGGGGGCGGCAACGCCCTCGGCGTCGGCTGCTTCGTCGGCGGCCTCCGCATCGGACGAGGCAGTGGCGGCGTCCTGCGACGACGCCACGTCGGTTGCTTGTGTGCTTTCTTCAGCGGCGCTGGCTCGCATGGCGAGGGGGGTCAGCGACGTGACGAGAAGCGAGAGAGCGGCCAGACTGGCAGCACCCGCAACGCCCACACGGGCGCGGAACGGACGCAGTCGAGACATCGACTTCTCCTTCTGTGGGGCAGAAAGTGGACAGGATGCCTCCCAGCGTAGTGAAGGCTCCGAGGCCTATCTAGCCCTTACACATCAAGAGATTGTGGCGACTGAAGACTGCAATGTCGGGAAGAGCGTGTTCCACAGTTTCGGAACAAGTTCTCTGAACTGATGGTTAGTTAAGCAATCACACGGGCGACCGAGATTTATCGAATAATCATGAAATCCCTGCCGACTCGATCGTTCAATAATGACCGAGTCGATAGAAATAGCGTAAAGAACGACAAGATAGCCAAGTGCTTAAGCTCACATACTTATTGACCGTTAGTTGATTAGAGCGTTGTTGCGGGGTGGCGTGCGGGTGAGCAGCACATAAAGGGAGGGGGCGCGGGACCAGTATGGTCTCGCGCCCCCTCCCTTGTTGAGGCGTGTACCCCTGTGTGGGGGTCAGCCCGCGTGTGGCTCAGGCCTCCTCACGGTCACGGCGGCGCTTACCCGCCAGAGCCGCGAAGCCAGCGATAGCAGCCATGGCCGCCATACCACCGAGCACGGAGGCGTCCGAGCCGGTACGAGCCAGGACCTTAGCAACCGTGGTAGCCGGAGTCGGAGCCGGGATCACCGTGAGCGGGAAGTCCACATCCAGATTCTCCTCACCCTCACCAACCGTGACGGTCATCGAGGTCGTCGCCGCGTTAAACCCGGCAGGAACCTCAATATCAACCGTGTACGTACCCGGAACCAGGCCAGTGAAACGGTAGTTACCATTAGCGTCAGTGGTGGTACGACCCACCTCCACGCCGTTGGCGTCCTTGAGGATCACGGTCACACCAGGCACACCCGGCTCACCGTTATCCGCACCGTTACCATCGGCGTCATTCCACACGCGGTCACCGACCGTGGCGGGGGCAACCAGACCAAAGTCCACGCCCTGCACCGACGCATTCGTAATCGTCACGGCCGCTTCGGTCGCACCCCGACCCGTGTAGGCCTGGGTCGGGATCAGACCAGCCAGATCACCCTTGTCGGGATCCACGATCACGACGCGGTACGAGGCGGGAGCCAGACCCACAAACTGGTAGGCACCCTTCTCATCGGTCACCGCAGTCATCGGGTTACCCTCAGAGTCAAGCACCGGGGTGCCGTCCTCGTTCAGCAGAGCAACCGTCACGCCCTTGAAGCGCTGCTCGGAATCACTCTTGGAGTAGGAAGCGTCCGAGTCACGGTAGATCGTGCCACCCAGGTTGAAACCACCCTTAAACGAGGCCGAGGACTCGTTGTTGGTCGGGTCATCGCCCGCCTGATCCTGGTGAGTAATACGAGCAACGTTGGTGACCAGCTTGCCCGCGCCCTCACCGGTGATCTCAACCGTGATCGTGATCGTCTTGACATCACCCTTGGCCAGGGTCAGGCCAGACAGATCCCACACGCCCGTGGCCGAGTCGTAGGAGCCATCACCCTGCGCGGACACGAAGGAAACACCAGAGGGAAGCTCATCAGAGGCCTTCACGCCAGTGGCTGCGCCCGGACCGTTATTGGTCAGCGTCAGCGTGTAGGTCACGCGCTGACCCGGGGTGAACTCGAAGGACTCCTGAGCCTGCTCATCCGGATCGGTGATCGCCTTCATAATCGCAGTGTCAGCCGAGATACCGAAGCCCCAATCCTGATCAAGATTCTGGTTCTTCTCACCCGTCAGCGTCACCGACGTATTCAGGTTGAACGCCTGCGCCAGCTTGTCCTTATCGGCCTTCGCATCCTCAGACACAACCTTCTTGGCATCCACATCACCCGCAGGCGAATGCGTCAACACATCCAGCAGCGGCTCCGCCTTCAGCAGAGTCTCAGGATCAACCGAGACCTTGTACTCACCCGGAAGCAGGTTCTCGAACTTGTACTTACCCTCAGCATCCGTGGTGGTCTCGTACGTGCGAGTGATACCACCCGGACCCGTCCAGGTCAGCGTCACCTTCACACCCTCCAGCGGCTTGTCACCAGCATCGGGGGCATTGCCACCGTTCTGGTTGACATCAACGAACAGCTGATCACCAATCACACCAGTACCAACGGCACCGAAGTCAATCGTGTCATCCGTCTGTCCCTGAACCAGGGTGACCGAGGCCGAAGCTCCGTTGGAGTCCGCAGCGCGGTCGTCTCCGGCCTCCGAGGTCGTTGCCTCGTAGCCGGCGGGTGCCTGGAAGGACACCTTGTAGTCGCCGGGCAGCAGGTTCTCGAACACGTACTTACCGTTCGCATCCGTCGTGACAGCAGCAACCGGGTTACCCGAAGCGTCCGTCACGGCAGAGCCGTCGGCGCGGGTCAGGGTCACCGTCACGCCCGGCAGAGCGGGCTCGTCGGCGTCCTGGAGACCGTCACGGTTGACGTCCATCCAGGTGTAGTCACCGACAGAGGCGGGCTTGACGAAACCGAAGTTCACGTCGATGACCGAACCGGTCGCCTCAGCGATGGTCACATCCGCGGTGGTCTTGTAGCGGCCGGTGTAGGCCTCGGTGGGCTTGGTGCCCGCCAGAGGACCAGACGTCGGATCAACGACGCTGACCGTGTACTCGCCCAGCGGCAGACCCACGAAGGAGTACTTACCCTCGGCGTCGGTCACAGCCGTCATCGGGTTGCCGTCCTTGTCGAGGACGGGGGTGCCGTCCTTCTTGAGGAGCGCAACCGTGACACCCGCGTACGGGGCCTCGGAGTCGCTGGAGCTGAACGACGCGTCGGCATCGTTGTAGAGCTTGCCAGCGATCGTGTAGCCGGCGGTCAGCGGCACGGACGAGGTGTTGTCCGGCTTCTTGTCGCCGATCTGATCCTGCTTCTCGATCGTGGCCGTGTTGGTCACAACCGATCCGGCGGCGGAAGCGTCGATGGTGACGGTGATGCGCAGGGTGCGCGTCGCGCCCTTCTCGATCACCTCAGTGCTCAGGTCCCACTTGCCGGAGGCGGCATCGTAGGTGCCATCACCCTCGGCGGACACGAAGGTCACGCCCGACGGGAGCTTATCCTGCGCGATGACGCCGGTCGCGGGGCTCGGGCCCTCGTTCGTGACGGTCAGCGTGTAGGTGACGGACGTGCCGGGGGTGAAGCCACCCGCCGGAACCTCGGCCGGCTCTGCAATCGCCTTGACGATCGCCGTGTTGGCGACGCCGGTGAACGCCCAGTCCTGGTCGTTGTTCGTCATCTTGCCGGGGCTCAGCGTCACCTTGGAGGTGAGGGAGAGCTCCTGGCCCTCAGCGGCCGTCAGGTCGCCCGAGGGGGCGTGGGTCTGAGCGGTGCACTCGGGGCACACGGTGGCAAGGGAGGCCTTGTCAACGGTCACGACGTAATCGCCGGGAGCCAGGTCCTTGAACGAGTACTTGCCGTTCTCGTCCGTGACGGTCGTCAGCGTCTTCTCCACGCCCGCGGGGGTCGTGTAGGTCAGCTTGACGGTCACGCCGGCCAGCGGCTTGTCCGCACCCGAGGGCTCGGAACCGCCGTTGTTGTCGACGTCCCAGAACAGGGTGTCACCAATCGTGCCGTCGGCGATCAAACCAAGGTCAATGGTCATGTCGTCCTGACCCTGCTTCAGAATGGTCCATGTTTGCCAACCGTCGGAATCGACGGCTCGATCATCGCCCGCCTTGCTCACGGTCTCGGAGTAGCCATCCGGGATGGTGAAGGTCACGCCATAGGAGCTGGGCAGCATGTTCGTGAACACGTACTTGCCGTTGGCGTCCGTGGTCACGGGCTTGACGGGATTGCCATCGGCATCGACGACCAGATCCATGTCCAGCTGTCCATCCAGGGTGACGGTGACACCGGCAACACCGACCTCATCCGCATCCTGGATGCCGTTCTTGTTCGCGTCGAACCACACGAAGTTACCCAGCGACACAGGCTTCACGAAACCAAAATCGATCTTGGTCACGTTCGGCGCGGCACTCGTCAGGGTGATCGGGTCCGGCGTCACGAGCTTGCCCTGACCAATCTGGGAACGCGTTGTCGAAGAGCCGTAACCGTAGGTCTGCTTGTAGTCGGCCAGGTTCACGTCGGTGCCGTCAAGCTTCGCCTCACCCGGGACGACCTCGACCTTGTACGAGCCCAGGGGCAGACGGGTGAAGGTGTACTTACCGTCGGCGCCGGTCTTCGTGGTGATGTCGGCGCCGGACGAATCCTTCACCGGGTTGCCGTCCGCATCCAGCAGACGAACCGTCACACCCTCGAAAGGCTTTTCTTTGTCCTCATTGAAGGACCACCAGGCATCGGCATCGTTGTAGATGGTGCCCGACAGGGTGCCACCCACCTTGAAGGTCGCGCTGTCCTTGTTGTTATCCGGGTTGGAGTCGATCTGATCGAACTTACCCAGCGTCGCCGTGTTCGTGATGGTCGTTCCCTCGGTTGCGGGCTTGACCTTCACGAGGACGTACAGCGTCTCGGTACCACCAACGTTGAGGTTGGTGTCGAGAATGCCGGACTCCATCGCGGTCCAGGTACCGGCCGCCGCATCGTAGTTGGCGGTCGCATAGACCGGGCCCGTGCACGGGTTCGTCGCACCATCCTGGCAGACACGCGTCTCGGAGGACACGTACTCCACACCAGAAGGCAGAGCGTCGGCAACATTCATGCCCGAGGCAACCGCCGGGCCCTTGGCCTTCAGGTTCACCTTGTAGAGCATGTAGTCGCCCGGCATGATGACATCGTCAGACTCAACCGTCTCAATGACACCGTTGGCGTCACGAACCGGCTCGTCGCCGTTCATCTTCGCCCGAGCAACCGTCTTCTTCAGTTCGACGTCGGAGGAGACGTTGATGCCGACCTTGGGGGCCTCGTTGGGCAGCAGGTAGGACACCTTGCCGTTCTGCATGGAGCCGCCGGACATGGCCACGGAGTTCCAGGCGATGAGGTTGGCGTTGACCGGGGAGGTCATGGTCGCGATGAAGCGGATCTTCTCGCCCGGCTCGATGTCGCGGTTCATCACCAGGCGGAAGCCCGTGATCGTCGTCAGGTCGGCGGGAGCGTCGCCCCACGCGTTCGGGGTACAACCGGCGGGGGCGTCATTCATGGCGCCACCCGCGGAGAGGACCTCGCCGCGGCAGGGGTTAGGAACCGTCGAGTACTGGACCGTGATGTCTGAGGCCGGAACAGCCGTGACCTCGGGATCGCGACCCGGCTTCTCCTTCACCGACTCGAACGCCCACGCCGTGGAGTTCAGGTTCGGCTTCCAACGAGAGTCACGAGCCTGCGAGGAGGCGGGGCCAACGCCCACGTCACCCACGTAAGGCAGGATGTCGTAGGCCACGACCTTGGTCAGCGGGGTGTTACCCGCGTTGGAGATCGTGAAACGGTAGGCGCCGTCGGCACCCGGGTCGATCTCGGCGACTTCGCCGGCCGGAACGAAGTCGGGGTTCTTGTTGCCCTTGACTTCCTTCGCGATGGCCATCGATGGGGTCGTGGCCACGTTGAAGTCGATTGCGGCGTTACACACGTAGTCGGTGGTCGAGCCGTTCTTGTTCACGTCGAAGGTGTCGATCGCGCGGTTACTGATGCAGTAGTTGGTGTTGCGCAGGCTCTTATCCTCGGTCGTCGCCTTCGCGCCGTCGCCGGGCATGAACGCCATGGCGTCGTTCGTGTTCTTACCGGCCGGAGCGGTCGCGAGCACGTTGACATTGAAGGTCGAGTACAGGCTGCCTTCGACCGGATCCGGAACGTTCCAGCGGATGAGGGTACGGCCGGTGTTGTTGTAGTTCTTCTCGACCTCGACCGTGACCTTGCTCAGGTCGTAGGGGGTGCCGTCGGGGTTCTTCAGCGTGGAGCGCTTCTCGGGGACGATCCCCGAAGCGTCATCGACGTCGAAGCCCTCGGGCAGGAGATCCACGATCGTGAACGGAGTGGGCGTGCCACCCTCGGTGGCCGGCTTGGCGGTACCGTTGATGAAGAAGGTGGCGGGCTTGCCCACGACCACGGGGTTGGTGCGCACGGACTTGTAGGCCTGGACGCTCGGGAACTCGTCGCGCACGCGCATCCAGGAGCAGACCTCGTCGTTCGAAGCGACGACGGTGCCGGTGTCCTTATCAGTCAAAGTACCGCTGGCACAGTTCTGGAAGCGCACGTAATCCGGGGAGGCCACGTAGTTGTAGTACTTCTCCGGAGGGTACACAGGGTTGTAGTGCGAGGCGAAGTCCGCAGGCTCCGTCGTCGGCAGGGCGGGATTCACAGTGCCATAGAAGAAGATCGTCGCGTTGGTCTGGGGTGCCACGTCGGTATCGATCGTGAAGCGGGTGATCCACTCGCCCTCGGGCAGGGTCAGGCCGGTCGTCTTCGTGTAGTTGACGGTCTCGTGGTTGCCCTTGTTGGTCCAGTACTCGAAGGTCCAGCCGCCATTTTCCTCGTAGCCGGACTTGCCGAGAATGTTGAACTGGTAGGGGCCGACGAACGTGGGGGTATCGCAGGCTGCGCCGGCGGCCTTAGCATCCTGGGAAGACCAGGTGCAGGGCAGAGTATCGTCCCAGTGCATGTGCAGCGTCGTGTTACCGGTGTTGTTGGCGGAGAAACGCCAAGGGGTCTTCACGTTGCGAACCTGGTACTGGTAGTCGTTGCCGGACTTAGCAATACGGCCGCCGACCTTACGCTCGGCGAAGCCGTGCGTAATCTCGGAGCTCTTCGTCAGGGTCTTCGTCGGGTCGTTCATGACCTCGGCGCTGATGGTCGCCTTGTTGGTGACCGTGTCATCGAGCGTGACCGTGCCCTCGGGGTACTTCACGGTGACGGTCGACTCGATCGGGTTCTGCCAGAACCAGCGATCGTAGGACCAGGTGACGGTATGGGTCGCCGGATCGTAGACGCCGCCGTCAGAGGCCGTGACGAAAACAGCCTTGGCGGGCAGCGGGTCCACAACCTTGATGTTCTGGACACCCACGAAGCCGAGGCCGTTGAGGCCATTCTTCAGCGAGGAGCCGTTCCAGCGGATACCGACCTTGTTGGGGTTGTCCTGGTCGATCTGCTGATAGCCGTAGCGCAGCTTGTAGGTCGCCTCACCACCAACGGCGGGGTAGTTCGCCTTGTTGGTGGGGCCGCTCTTCTCGATCGCGATGTCGGTATCGGCGGTCCAGGTGGTGGTGAGCTCGTTCTCGAGCTTCTCAGCATTCTGCGCGCTGAAGGTCACCTTCTGGGTGGTCGTCGAGTTGTTCGGCGCGTCGTAGTAGCTGTAGTTCCAGGTGACCTGGATACGGTCGGACGTGCCGGCGGGCAGCGGGTCCTTCAGCGTGAAGCGGTAACGCTGGACGCGCGATCCATCCTCGGGCTTGTCAACATATTGCGCCGTCCTGGCGACGCTGTCACCGGTGACAGGGACGATGTTGTAGCCGCGCTCGGCGAGCTTGAGGCCGTCCGGCGTGATGGGGCCGGGCAACGCCAGCTCGATGACGGCTCCCTTACAGGGGGTGGTCACCGAGGAGCAGGAGAAGTTGATCGTCGTGATCTGCTCGTCGTGGCTACGCAGGGTTTCTGCGTCGTTGACGACGTTGAGAGCGAGGGTCGCGGAGTCATCCGCGACTGCGCGGGCGCGGCGCGTGCGGGGCTGATCCTCGGGGGCTACCTCGGCGGCGGGAGCCTCGGCGCCATCCTCAGCGGCGGGGGCTTCAACCCCGGCCTCGGCGGCGGGCTCGGCGGCCACCTCAGTATCGGACGAGGCCGTGGCAGCTTCCTGGGAGGTTGCTACGTCGGGCGATTGCGTGCTTTCGTCGGCGGCGCTGGCTCGCATGGCGAGGGGTGTCAGCGACGTGACGAGAAGCGAGAGAGCGGCCAGGCTGGCAGCACCCGCAACGCCCACACGGGCGCGGAACGGACGCAGTCGAGACATCGACTTCTCCTTCTATCGTCAGAATGTGGACAGGACTTGCGTCCCAGCCTAGTGAAGGAGCAGAGTGCAGCACCACGCCTAACAACTATCGCCTGAGCCACAACTACAACGGTGTATTTCGTTGATATTTCGGGCATAACGGCAATGTAACAACTTCTCTGAACTCTTGGTCAGCACATAGTTTTGAGCGACAACAATAGATTTTTCAACAATTAACAAGACCCTATTCTCGGCGTCGTCAAATTATGACCACTGCAATAGGGATTAGATGAAAGTCGGTCTCAGAATTTAGTGATGCATTGCACTCAGGTCCCGCCAGTAAGATAATTACCCAGTATTCCCAAGGTGTGTGCGATGTCCGCGCACAACACACTTCCCAAACCAACTAGCAAATAAGCTGTGCAAACACCGGATAGCTAGAAACATGTTGGTCGCGGTTCGGCCCCAGGCATCGGCGAGGAGTGGTTAGCGGGCTAACGTGCTTGCTCTACTGCGCCTCAGACAGGATGCGCCCTATCGGGAGGACGACACCCGTTAGGGAAGATTCCACCTGATCGGGAGCATTCAACCCGTTAGGGAAGATTCCACCCGATCAGAAGGGGTTGAATCTTCCCGATCGGGTGTAACACCTCATCGGTCACAAGCCTCGTCGCGGAGCTGGCCGCCCGTGATGCCCCGTCGTTGCTGGCGACACTTCACCGGCATTCAACTGCGCCCGGCCGGGCACGTAGCTCACATGCAAACCGCTGACTATGCGCGTGAACCCCTTAATACGCACGTAAACCTCTAGATATGCACGTGGGCGACGCTGCCCACACGCATATCATCGGGCCCACGTGCGCATTAGCGGGCCCACGTGCACGGCGAGGAGTGCAGGAAGCTAGCACGCCTCGGCGAACCACCACCGAAACCTGAGTGTCCACACCAAGGCCACGCGTTCACCCACGCTTTCACCCACACATCAGGCACGTGAGGGTATTCATACCCCCACGACGAAACAACCAACTTCAATGTTAATTGTCGACCACCAGCAAGCCAAAAAGTCACCACAAGACCAGCACGTTGCATCCTTTTACCCGATAGTTCCCCGCCACCGGGCCAGAGAATACGAAAACCTCCGCGCTTCGAAGGAAGCGCGGAGGTTATGCGCGGAGACGGCGGGATTTGAACCCGCGAGGGGCTATGCACCCCTACCTCCTTAGCAGGGAGGCGCACTCGACCGGACTATGCGACGTCTCCAGTGCCGACTACTTTAGGGCATTTTCGCCGCGAGCGCGAACGTGCGCCCACAGCGACGCCCGTGGGCGGCCGGCTCGGCGGAGGGCGAGGGATTCGAACCCCCGGTGCCATTGCTGACACAACGGTTTTCAAGACCGTCTCTTTCGGCCACTCAGACAGCCCTCCAGACGCGGATCATCCTACAGGACCGGGCCCGGGGATGCGACCCTCGCATCCCCGGGCCCGAGCCCATCAGACATCCGATGCGTCAGCCGCGCAGCCCGAAGAAGTTCCAGGACTTCTTGTCGGGGGCCGGTTCCTCGGGGCGATCGAGGAGGCCGCGCGAGAGCGCAGGGGCCGTCGGCGGCCACAGCGGCAGGCGGATCGCGAGCGTCGCCTGGACGGCGTGGTAGACGTCCCAGCGCGAGGACTTGGCGGGCTGGACGTTCTCGTTGCGCGGGCCGAGGCGACGCACCCATCGGCCGGGCTGGCTGATGAGGTAGTCGTGGATGTAGTCGATGAAGGAGCGGTAGCAGTGCTCGAAGTGCTCGACGTCGGAGACGCGGGCGCCGTCGTCCAGCATGGCGCGGCGCACGGCGACGGTGGCGCACACGCCCTCACAGACGACCCACTGCTGGTGTTCGTCCTCGCCGGGCACGGGATCCCCCTCGTCGTTGACGCCGGTGGAGAAGCCGGGGTTGCCGTCGGTGCGACGCCAGCCGTCGACGCGAGCACGCTCGAAGAGCTCGGTTCCCATCTCGAGGAGGTAGTCGGGCACGGTCCAACCCATCGAGCGCAGGCCGGCACGCACCTGCAGCGCGAAGCGAGCGAGCTGCATGGAGTGGCCGGTCACGTAGCCCTCGTAGTAGCGGCGTCCGTCGTTGAGGAGCTTGCCCGCCTCGGGGCTCGGCTCCCATTTCTCGTCGAAGAACTCGGGGATGCGCCAGCCGTTCTTGGAGGCGATCTTGTAGGCGAAGGCCGTCATCTTCTCGGCGCGGTCGAGCCATTCGGGCTCGGTCGTCGCCTCGGCCGCGGCCATGTAGGCCTCGATCGTGTGGATGAGGGTGCCGAGGGTGTGGACGGGGACAGGCTCATTGAAGGCCTCGTCATACTCATCCCACACGAGGCCGTAGTCGTCGGCCCACAGCTCCTTCTGTTCCTCGAGCATGCGGTTGAGCAGCTCGTGGGCTCCGGGGCGGTTTGCGACCGTCGCGGCGGCGACACCCAGCAGCGCGTACACCGTGTGGTACTGCGACTTGACGCGCGCGTCCTCGTCCCACGGCACGCCGTGGCCCTCAGCGTCAGGCTCGGGCTTGATCGCGAACCACATACCGCCGTTGACGGGGTCCGTGAAGTAGTTGGTCAGCGCCTTGACGGCATGGTCGGCGTAGCGACGAGTGCCAGGCAGACCCATGAGCGCACCGAGCGAGAACACGTAGGCCATGCGACCAGTGACGGCCAGGTCAATCGATCGGGTCGGGTCGGGCTTTCCATCGGCGTCGAGGTGCGCGAAACCAGTCGCGACGATCGCGCCTTCTGCCTCTTCAATGAGTGCCTGCATGTGGCCGCTCAGCCAACGGTTATGTTCGATGGAATCAAACCATCCCACGATGTTCCTCCTGACAACACAGTCACGGTCTGCGGTGACCGACATCTCATAGGATAGTCGCTCGGCGCCTTTTTTGGGAATACGTGCATACACCCCTCCGCCCACACGGACGAGGCCGGGGCACGGCGCGCTCTCACCTGGCCTTTTCCAGACGGCCTGCCACGGCCTCGAACAAGAGAAAACAAGGAAAAGTCCACGCCGTGGGACGGCGCTACCCACAAGCGGGCGTAACGTGCAACACTGTTGCTATGCATGAACGAGCTGGCACACGTGCCCTACCTGAAGACCTCATCAACGTCGACGATGTCATCTCCGCCTACTACGACATCGTCCCTGACCCGACCGACGTGGGACAGCGCGTCGCGTTCGGAACGTCGGGCCACCGCGGCGCTTCGTTGGACGGTAAGTTCAACGAGGCGCACATCATCGCCATCACCGCGGCGATCATCGAGTACCGCGCCTCCCAGGGCATCAACGGTCCCCTGTTCATCGGCCGTGACACCCACGCCCTGAGCGAGCCCGCGTGGCGCACCGCCCTGGAGGTCCTCGCGGCCGCCGGCATCGACACGCGCATCGACTCGCGCGGCTCCTACACGCCCACCCCCGCCGTGTCCGTCGCCATCCTCGGCGCGAACGGCGCCCCGGCTAACCTGCGCACCGAGGGCGACGGCCTGGCCGACGGCATCGTCGTCACCCCCAGCCACAACCCCCCGCGCGACGGCGGCTTCAAGTACAACCCGCCTCACGGCGGCCCCGCCGACACCGACGCAACCGGCTGGATCGCGGCGCGCGCCAACGAGCTCCTCGACTCGGGCGAATGGAAGAACGTTCCCCGCGTCACCGGCTCCGACCTGCTGCACGACCCGAACATCAAGCCCTTCGACTACCTGGACTACTACGTCTCGCAGCTCGACCAGGTCATCGACATCGAGGCCATCCGTAAGGCGGGCGTGCGCATCGGCGCCGACCCGCTCGGCGGCGCGTCCATCGACTACTGGGCGGCCATCGGCGAGCACTACGGCCTCGACCTGACCGTCGTCAACCCCGAGGTTGACCCGGCCTGGCCGTTCATGACCCTGGACTGGGACGGCAAGATCCGCATGGACTGCTCCTCGCCCTACGCGATGGCGTCCCTGCGCGAGGCCATGACACCCGACGCCGAGGGCAACACCCCCTACGACATCGCGACCGGCAACGACGCGGATTCGGACCGCCACGGCATCGTCACCCCCGACGGCCTGATGAACCCGAACCACTTCCTGGCCGTCGCCATCGAGTACCTGTTCACGCACCGCCCCGGCTGGAACGCCGACGCGGCCGTGGGCAAGACCCTCGTGTCCTCCGCGCTCATCGACCGCGTCGTGGCCTCCATGGGCCGCAACCTCATCGAGGTGCCCGTGGGCTTCAAGTACTTCGTGCCCGGCCTGCTCTCCGGCACCGTTGGTTTCGGCGGCGAGGAGAGCGCGGGAGCCTCGTTCCTGCGCAAGGACGGCACCGTGTGGTCGACCGATAAGGACGGCATCATCCTGGCGCTGCTCGCCTCGGAGATCCTGGCTGTGACCGGCAAGACCCCCTCCCAGCTGCACGAGGAGCAGGTCGAGCGCTTCGGCGCCTCCGCCTACGCCCGTATCGACGCCGCCGCCTCCCGCGAGGAGAAGGCGAAGCTCGCAGCCCTGTCTGCGGACGACGTAACCGCGACCGAGCTGGCCGGCGACCCGATCGTCGCGAAGCTGGTGCGCGCGCCCGGCAACGACGCGCCCATCGGCGGCCTGAAGGTGACGACCGAGTCCGCGTGGTTCGCCGCGCGCCCGTCGGGCACCGAGGACGTCTACAAGATCTACGGCGAGTCCTTCAAGGGGGCCGAGCACCTGGCCGAGGTCCAGGAGGCCGCCAAGCAGGTCGTGTCCGACGCCCTCAACGACTGACGCTCTGACGCTGCCCGCTCACGCGGGTTGCGTGAGGGGGGCGGCGCTCGATTGAGCGCCGCCCCCCCTTCGTTGTCTATCGGTGAGCCGAGATGGCTGCCGTCAGGACTGCGCGCCTGCGGCAACGTCCAGGAACCACTGCGGAATGCGGCCGGGCAGCTCCATGAGCGTCTTCGGGTCACCCACGGACCCGTCGCTGAGCAGGGGATCCGTGTAGTAGTTCACGGACGTCAGCCAGCTCTCGGACACCATGACGTGGACGGTCGCACCGAAGCGTTCGCTACCCCAGATCAACACGGTATCCGTCGTCCCGTCCTGCAGGACCTCCGCCTTTTCACTGCACACGAACCCGAGAGGGGCCAGCGCGGCATCAAACACCTCGCGAACGCGAACAGGGTCATGCTCGTCGAAGTCGTAGCTGCGGGAGATGAAGGCGTACAGGACGTGGTCGCCGACGTTGTTCCTGGCGATCACGTCGTTACGGAAGTAGCCGCGATAGTTCTCCCGCGTCATGAGCTGATCGCGGGCAGCAATGATCGTCGGCTCGACGTCGCGCTGGAAGACCTCGATCGACTCCATGCGTGACGCTCGAGCGAGCAGTTCCTTCTGTTCCGAATTCATCCGTTATTCTCCTCGAAACGCGGCACCAAATACGTGCGCCGTCACAGCTGCCAGGATAGCGTTCGCCCCACTCACGACGTACTCCTCGGCACGCCGCGGCCCGCAACGACCTTCGAAATGTCGTCGAGCGCCTCGGTCCCCTCGTTGAAGTAGGCGCCATGTTTACTGAAGGGGACGAACCATCCCTCACCGGGGCCGACATCCCCAGAGAGGTGGTTGTAGCCGGGCATTTTGGCGGGATTCTTGCCGTATCGCCCGTCATCACCGAGGCCTTGAACGATGTCTTCTCGATACGGCGCCGCGCTCACCCAGGCGTGCCCCTTTTCGAGATGGAACTCGTCGACGCTCTGGACGCCGGACCCTGGGGAGCCAAACTGGACGAGATCATCGACGGCTCCCTTGTCGGTCATCGTCAGCGCCTTTCCAGCAGTCGTCGACCCGTAGGAGTGGGTCACGGCGGTCACGTGCGCGTCGCCCGCACCGTATTCACGCGACGCGTGCATGCCATTCAAGAAGCCAGCGAGCTGCTTGGCGCCAGCATCCGCTTTGCGGATCATCGCTGCCTCGAGCTTATTCTGTGGCGCGTCGTAGCCAAGGTAAGAGACCATCGCAACCTCCTCGCCGTGGGCATGCTTACGGACGTTCGCACCCATGACGGAGGCTTTCGTGTCATAGTCATCCAGGTTCTTGGCCACGTTCGAGTACAGTCCCGGCACGATGACACCAATGTGCTTGGCGGTATCGACGTTGCCCTGCGCGACAGCTGCGGTCACGCGGCCATGCTTCGTATCAAGACTCAACAGCTGGCGCGGCATGCCGTCTTCCTTCGATCTGTCCAGCGTCTTCTGAACATTTTCGAGAGCGCGCCTGCGTTCTTCGAGCTGAGCGAACTGAGCTATACCATACCGACCGGGATACTGGAGATTCTCCCTCATCATCCTGCTACGCTCAGCTTCTATTTCCGCCGCCTCTTTCTTGAGCACCTTCCGGTTCGCCTTATCCCGCGACGTCCCGTCGATGCCGTTGAGGCTCCCGATCTCGTACGGGTGCTTGTCGATCAGCTCTGCTTTCTCCTTGCTACTGAGCGACGACCACCACTTGGCCACTTCCTTTTCGGAGGCTCCCTTGGGCGGCAGCTTCAGATCCTTCTTCGGGACGCGCGTTCCCTTGGTCGACCCATTCGCGTAGGAGCTTGCTCCACCACCCAGGGCCGCGAGTTTGCTCCGCGTGTTCTGGACGACGCTCGTCGCCTTTTTCATGATCGCGGCAACCTGCTCGGACACGATCTTCATGTTCTTCTTGATCGTCACCGCATCGGCTGGAGACACGTTGTGCGGCCCCACGTACTGAACGGATCCATCCGCCCCGATATGGAGGGAATGGTTCGCGGCGGTGCCGTCGAGTTTCCTGGCGGCCGTTCCGACCGTTTCAGCTCCCTCCGAGGCCTCGCTGAGGACGCTCGCGAGAGCCGTGAGCTTTTCTTCCTGCCGCTCAACCTCCCCACAGAGCTTCACCATCGCGCGACGGGCAGCATCGACGGTGTGCCCCTGACCGGTCAGGGAGCTCACGTTGGATTGAAGACTCTCCGACGCACTCCTGAGCGACTGCGCGCTCTTTTCGTATGCCTGCGCTTGCTGGCTGAGGGACGAGCCCTCCCACTGCAGGAGATCAGACCACTTCATTGTTACGACTGCCCTCCGAGTTCTGCGCTAAAGCGATTGAATCCCAGATCCAGCGGCTTGATTGGATCCACTGTCGGGGTCGGATTTCCCATTTGGGGTAGCTTCACGGGAGGCACCTCGGGACGCTCAACGGCAGGTTTGTGAAAGCGGGGCGGAGCAGGTGGCCCCGTGACAATGGGAGAAATTGGCATGACGGGGTCAAAGGGCATGGGCTCGACCTTCGGCCGACCTCTGCCGGGGATCGGCGGGTGGGGGTGACGCCCACCGTTCCCATGGTCGCCCCTCTGTTTGCCCGGGTCACCAGGAAGACGCGGACGATGCGAAGGCGGAGTACCACCCTTGCTCGGCGGCGAGGGGAGAGGAACCAGGCGCGGGTTCTTACGACCGTCTCCGCCACCACCCGGACCGGAGTGGCCACAGCCGTCACCGTTGATGATCGAGCCGATGAGCTGGCCGTTCTCTTCCTCTGCAGCGATGAAGTCTCGTTCAGCAGCCTCGAGCGAGTCGGCACATTCCTCGAGCTTCATACTGGTCTTCATGCACTGATCGGCGAGCTTCTCTTCGGCTGCCTGCATCGGCGAGGCCAGGTTAGCGCCGGGCATCGCTGAGGCGAACGCACTGGCCCCTCCTTCCGGGCGTGCAGACCGCACGGCGTCCGCGGTTTCCCGAGAGGTCGCGGCGACCTTCGGGAACTCACCCGCAACAAAGGATAGATCGCTCATCATTTACTCCATTGGATACTGACCAGTGACGCACACAATATTACCGGACGGATAGTCAGGATGCGCTTTGTCTCTACTCTCGCCCACCAGAGTGTCCCACCAGCCAATTTCACCGCCTTCATCCCTAGAAAATTGCGGGCGAGGCCGCTACCTTGGCACTGTCCCCAGATGGGAACAACGGCAACGCCCACCGACTCCAGGAGCCCACATGAGCGAGGCATCCCGCCCACCCGCACACGACGCAGGACCGGATGCGCCAGCCCAGGCCTCGTCGATAGCGACGACGAGGCCTCCCATCCCCCGGCTGCCCGTCGGCCGCCTCGCGTTCCTGCTCCTCGCGGGCGTCGCGCTCCTGGCGGGACTGGACGCCTCCCTCGTGCGCCTGGGGGCGCTCGCCCCCGTGGCTTCGACGAGCCTGGGGACCGTGCACGGACTCCTCATGATCTACGGGTTCCTAGGCACCGCGATCTGCCTCGAGCGCGCGGTCGCCCTGCAGTCGGACGGGCGGCGCGCGTGGGCGTACGCCGCTCCCCTACTGACCGGCGCCGGCGGAATCAGTGCGGTCGTCATCTCCCTGAACGAGGGCGTACGCGCGACACTCGCAAACCTGCCGATTCCGCGCTACCTGGCCGCCCACCTGCCCGGATTCGCGCCCGAGCGGATGATGCCCGGCTTCCTCATGACCCTTGGCTTGGCGCTGCTGACGGCGATCTACTGCTACGTGTGGACGCGCCGGCAGGCCACCCACGCGGTCCTCATCCAGCTGATGGGCGCGCTCATTGGCCTGGGCGGCATCCTCCTGTGGTGGCGAGGCCTGGAGACGCCGCGCGCGGTGCCCTGGTGGCTGGCCTTCCTGATCGTCACGATCGTCGGCGAGCGCGTCGAGCTCGCGCGCCTCGCCTTCGCGTCCGGCTCCACCGAGCGGCGTATCACCGCCGAGAGCGCCGCCCTCATGGTGGGCCTGACCGTCGCGCTCTACTCCCCGACGATCGGTTACCCGCTGATTGGGCTCTCGCTCGGCGTTCTCATGGTCGACACCGCCTGGCACGACGTCGCGCGCGGCACCGTGCGCATGAGCGGCCTGCCTCGCCTGGCGGCCGTGTGCATGCTGAGCGGATACGCGTGGGCGCTTGTACCCGCGTTGATGTGGGTCATCGCTCCGCCCGCTTTCGACGGATACGGCTACGACGCGGGCGTCCACGCGATCACGATCGGCTTCGTCGTCTCGATGCTGCTGGCCCACGCTCCCGTCATCATCCCGGCGGTCGCGCGGCGCGAGGTCCCCTACCACGGCGCCATGTGGGTCCCCTTCGCATTCCTGCAGGTCTCCCTCCTCGTGCGACTCCTCGCGGGCGCGCGCGAAGCCGCCTACCCGTGGCGCCTGGGCGGCACCCTCGGGGTCGTCGGCATGCTCCTCTTCGTCGCCACGACGCTGACGGTGACGATTCGCCGGGCGCGCGCGAACGCTCGGGAGGCCCGATGAACAAGCCTCGCGTTCCCCGCACCGACCGCGCGACCTCCGTCTGGATGTGCGTGGCGGCCGTCGCCGCTGCGGTCACGATCGTCGCTCGAGGCCGCATCCCGCAGAACCTGTGGACGATGATCCACCTGGTAACCCTGGGCGTCCTGTCGAACGGGATTTTCCAGTGGTCCTGGTACTTCACGCGCGCGCTCGCTCACCTGGCCCCGGATGATCGGCGCGCGGGGCGGGACAACACCGTGCGCATCACGGCGTTTAATCTCTCCCTGTTGCTGCTCATCGGTGGCATGTGGTCGGGCTTGTGGCACGCGACCGTCACGGGCGCGACCGTCGTCGGGTTGATCGCCGCCTGGCACGGGTGGGCGCTGCTCACCGCGTCCCGCGAGCGCCTGGCCTCGCGTTTCGCGGTCATCATCCGCTACTACATCGCGGCGGCGTTCTTCCTGGTGGTTGGCGCGACACTGGCGGGTTTCGTCACGGCGGCCATGTTCGACGCGGACGCTCCCGCGTGGCTGGCCGAGGCCCGGGATCGCCTGACGGTCGCCCACGCGCTGGCGGGTGTCGCCGGTTGGGTGGGCTTGACGATGGGCGGGACCCTGGTGACGCTGGGGCCGACCGCGATGCGCACGCGCATGGATCCGCGTGCCGTGTCCTTCGCGACGAGCGCCCTGCCCCTGTGGGTGGCCGCGCTTCTCGTCGCCGGCACGGGCGCTGTGGCAGGGTCGATGCGCGTTGCCTCCGTGGGTCTCCTCGTCGTCGTGGGCGCGGCCGCCCTGGGCGTGGGCGTTCCGCTGGTCCGCGCGGCGCTGACGAAGGGCCCGGCGGAGTACGGCGCGTGGTCCCTCATGCTGGGCGCGGCATGGATCCTCGTCGCCGGCGCGGGAGCGTCCCTGCGCGCCTTCGGGGCGGCGGACGCGACCGGGCTGCGCTCGGCTTTCCTCGCGTGGATGCCGATCCTGGGCGCTGCCGGGCTCGGCCAGCTCTTCGTCGGTGCGCTCACCTACCTGATGCCCGTCGTCATTGGCGGCGGTCCGTCCGCGGTGCGCGTCGGCGTCGGCGTGCTCGAGGCCGGGGCGCCCATCCGGGAGGCCGCTCGCAACGTGGCCGCGGTCCTCGCGCTCGCCGTCGCGTCCCTGGGCGGAATCCTCGCCGAACGCCTCACCATCGCCGCGTGGGTGGTCCTGCTGGCCACCTACCTTGTTGACATCGTCCTCATGGCCCGCTGCGGCGTGGCCCAGGCGCGCGCCAAGCGCGCCGCCGCTTCATCCCCCACCACCACGCAAGGAGGCCGCCGTGGCTGACCTGAACCTGTCCGCTTCGCCGTCGTCAGGAGGCGAGAAACCGAAGACCCCCGCACCGAAGGGCCCCGGGGCGGGAACCCCCAAGCTGCGCATGAGCCCCGCGGGCGATCACTCGCCCGTGAGCCGCACGGCCGGAGCGATCGTCGGCGTCGTCTCCGTCGTGGCACTCGCTCTCGCGATCTTCCTGTCCAACCCGTCCGCGCCCACGACGCAGGGCACGGGAACGGGGACCGGGACCACGGCCTCGTCGGTATCGCCGACCGGGCACACAACCCGCGTGTCCGTGGGCGTCGATGGCATGGCGTTCACGCCCAACCACATCGAAGTGCCGGTCGGCGACCGCCTCATCGTCGACTTCACGAACTCAGGGGACCAGCGCCACGACCTGGTGTTCGAGACGGGCGTATCCTCCGGGTCGCTCGCCGCGGGTGAAACGAAGGAGCTAGACCTCGGCGTCATCTCCGGTGACGTCGAAGGCTGGTGCTCCCTGCCGGGTCACCGCGAGATGGGCATGACCCTGCACGTGCAGGCCGCGGGCGCTTCCTCGGGTTCCTCGTCCTCCTCGGGGACCTCGGCCTCGGGCAATCACGCCCACCACGGGCACGACCACGGCCAGGACGCCGCCGCGGGACCGGCCACCCCGACCGCGCTGACGGACTACGCGGCGACGATCGACGCGCGCGACCCTGTCCTGCCGCCGGCCACGAACGAGACCGAGCGCCACTACACCTTCACGGTCACCGAGCAGACCGTCAACGTCACGAGCTCGCTCACGCGCGAGACGTGGACCTTCAACGGGGACGCTCCCGGCCCGATCCTGCACGGATACATCGGCGACACCTTCCACATCACGCTCGTCAACAACGGGACGATGAGCCACTCGCTGGACTTCCACGCAGGCCTCGTCGCCCCCGACAACGTCATGCGCTCGATCGAGCCCGGGCAGACCCTCGAGTACACCTTCGTCGCGAAGAACGCGGGCATCTGGCTCTACCACTGCTCGACCGCGCCCATGTCGATGCACATCGCGAACGGCATGTTCGGGGCCGTCATCATCGACCCGACCGACCTGGACAAGGTCGACCGCGAGTACGTCATGGTCGCCTCCGAGCTCTACCTGGGCGCGGACGGTCAGCCCGCTGACGCCTCGCTCCTGTCGGCCCTGCAGCCCAACGCGATGGCCTTCAACGGCGTGCCCTTCCAGTACAAGGCGCACCCGATCCAGATCAAGACCAACGAGCGCGTGCGCGTGTGGGTCATGGACGCGGGCCCGAACCTGGCGACCACCTTCCACGTCGTGGGTACCCAGTTCGACACCGTGTGGCGCGAGGGCGCCTACGTGATCCGAGGCGGCGGAAGCAGCGGCGGCTGGGGGCAGGTCCTCACCCTGGGCGCCGCCGAGGGCGGCTTCGTCGAGTTCACTCCGCTCGAGGCCGGCCACTACGCCTTCGTCAACCACGCTCTCTCCCTGGCGGAAAAGGGCCAGGTCGGCGTCTTCGAGGTGACCGACTAGACCTTTCCCCGCTCCCCGGCCACGGCCTCGTCCTTTTTGACGAGGCCGTGGCTTTTTTCGCGGTCTCCCCTCCCCTCGCGGCGGGCCCGAATGGTTACGAACGCCCCATTCCACGTGGCTTTCGGGACGCTGCCCCGGCGATAGAATGGATGGATGCTCGGCACCTATCTTGACATTCTGCGCTACCGTCAGTCCTGGAAATTCTCCGCGGCTGGCCTCATTCTGCGCATGCCGATGTCCATGGTGGGATTGTCAACGATCCTGATGGTGCGCACCGAGTACGGCAACTACACGCTGGCCGGCGCCGTCTCGGCGGTCAACATCATCGTCATGGCACTCTGCGCGCCCATCCTCGCGCGCCACGTCGACCGCCACGGACAGCTGCGCGTCATGGGCCCCGCGTGGACGATCTCGGTCCTGTCGATGTCCGCGCTGGTCGCGGCCGTCTTCATGCACGCCCCGGCGTGGACGCTCTTCATTCCGGCCGCCCTCGCGGGCGCCACGTGGGGAGCACCCGGCGCGCTCGTGCGCTCGCGCTGGTCGACGATCCTGCACAAGCCCGGACAGCTGACGACCGCCTACGCCCTCGAGTCCGCGGTCGACGAGTTCGTCTACATCGTGGGCCCCGTGCTCTCCACGGTCCTGGGCACCGCCGTGCACCCGGCCACCGGCCTCATTATCTCAATCGTCAGCCTGGCGGTGGGCGGCGCTCTCTTCCTGTCGCGCCGCGACTCCGAGCCCGCGATCATCCCCTACGATCCCAGCGCCCCGCGCGAGTCCGTCATCCGCAAGCCCGTCGTCCTCGTCATGGCCGCGACCTACATCGGCATGGGCATGACGTTCGGCGCAATGGAAGTGTCGATGGTCAGCTTCACCGAAGAACTGGGCACCCCCGCACTCGGCGGCATCCTCCTCGCTCTCTTCTCGATCGGCTCCCTGACGGCTGCCCTCGTGTACGGCGCACGCACGTGGAGGCGCCCCACCTGGCAGCTCTTCGTCATCGGCGTGATCGCGATGGCGATCGGCATGAGCCTGTTCCCCGTGGCGTTCAACGTCTGGACGATGGCCATCGTCATCCTCATCACGGGCCTCACCTGCGCCCCCACGATGACGAACGTCAACGTCATCATCCAGAAGTCCGTCTCCCCCGCGAAGCTCACCGAGGGCCTGACCTGGATGTCGACCTCGATCAACCTGGGTACCTCCCTGGGCACGGCGATCGCCGGACCCGCGATCGACGCGATCGGCGCACGCGGCGGCCTGTTCACCATGGCCGGCGCGGGCTGGGCGATGGTCCTCCTCATGCTCATCGGCCTGCCCGCCCTGCGTAAGAATACGGCCGCCCCGACGCCCGAGCTCCCCCTCGACTGAGGACACAACCCCCCTCGATTCTTGCACCCGCACGGGCGCGAAGCCCTATGATTGCCCTCATGCGCCTCCGACCGCCTCTCATCGACGACGAATCACCGTCGCTCGCGCTCGCCCTGACGGCAGGCGTGGGTGAATTTGCCTCGTCTCTGCTGGTCGCCGCCATGTCGCAGGGCTGGTACTACCCGGGCGTGGTCGGATTCGGCGGCATCGGCTCTGAACGCAGCGCCCGCATCCTCGGTCGCGTCCTCATGGCGCGCGGCGACGACGGTCGTTCCTGGCTGCAGACCCGGCGCGGGTGGCGCCAGTTCTTCAACGCGCAGGTCCCCCGCCAGCCCGTACTCATCACGGTCGGCAACGCGCGCCGACTCGCCTTCGCGGACCGCGGCGGATTCGTCGACATGACGGTTCTGGGCCACGGCCTCGAGCCCGGCTGGCACGACGCGACCATCCAGGTCCTGCATGCGGGCGACGTGCGTGCACTCGGCCTGTCCGAGGACACCGCCACCAAACTCGCGTCCACTTTGCGCACAGCGACCCCGTTGCCCGCCCCGGCCTCGGCGATGTACGAGCGCCCCCGCAAGGGCCGCATCCGCGCCGGCTGCCCCACCTCCGTGCGACTGCGCATCGTGTCGGATCACGAGCATTTCGGCGTGGTCTCCGACATCGACGACACCGTCATGGTGTCGATGCTGCCGCGCCTGGTCACGGCCGCGAAGCACGCCTTCCTGGACCGCGTGTCCTCACGCGAGGCCGTCCCCGGCATGGCGAACCTGCTGACGACGCTGACGACATCGTCGGCCTCGTCGGAGGGCGTGCCCGAGGGCACCCACTCCCCCATCATGTACCTGTCCACCGGCGCGTGGAACGTCGTGCCGACGGTGCGTTCCTTCCTGGAGCGCTCCGGCTACCCGGCCGGCGGCTTCCTCATGACGGACTTCGGCCCGTCGAATACGGGATGGTTCCGCTCGGGGCCGGAGCACAAGCGCCGCGAGCTACGCCGCCTCGCCCGCATGTTCCCGCACATGCGCTGGCTCCTCGTCGGCGACGACGGGCAGCACGACCCGGAAATCTACGCGGAGTTCGCCCGCGAGTTCCCGCAGTGCGTCGCCGGCATCGCGATCCGCTCCCTGTCCGAGATCGAGCAGTTCATGGCGCACGGCAGCTTCGAGGCCATGGTGCCCGACGCCCTGTGGACCGTCCCCGAGTCCGTCCCCGTCTGGTACGGGTCGGACGGCGAGGCGCTCCTGGAGAACATACGAGGCCGTGGCACGGCCGGGCCGCTGACCGGCCGCTGAGCGGGCAAGCCCGCGGGTGTGATGCTGCTTGTGGCCCCACGGGCCGCTCTCCCATCAATTTCGCACGTAATTCCCTTGCAACGTGTTCAAACATTGAAATTAACTCGTTGGAATTGCAACGTTTTTAGGCGGTCTCAAAAAATGACCGTCGGAAATTACGTGCGAAATATGTCTGGGCCAGGCCCCGTCGCCGCCCCCGTCGCCGCAGCCAGGCCCTCCGGGCCGCCACTCCCTCCAGCGCCCTCCAGACCGGTGGCCGGTGGGGGTTTTGCGCCATGCGAAGCGCTCTGTCGGCGTGTCGCCGGCGTGTCGCACCCTTGCATGGCGTAATTCCCCCCGCCGAGGGGCCTGGTTGAAGGGCTTAGCGCCCAAAACGCAGACCACCTCGGCGAAAAACGCTGAATACGAGCTGCTAGTTGCGAAGTGGTCTGCGTTTTGGGCGCAACGGTGTCTGTCGTGGCGTGTTGTTCGCACGTTAGCCCTGATTGTGCGTGCAAACCCCTTGATGCGCACGTAAACCGCTAGACATGCGTGTGGGCGGCGCTGCCTACGCGCATGTCATCGGGCCCACGTGCGAGTTGTCGGGCCCACATGCGCTGTCAGGGCACGTGCACTGGGCACAATGTTGTAGTCACGGGAACGAAGCATATACAACCAACTAAAGTAGCGACTTTCCCACTCTACAAAGCCGAAAAGTCACCCTTCCAGCAACACGTAGCGTCCTAAAATTCGCGAACAGAACGATGCTCACCGACATGAAAAGGCCGCCCACTCGGGGCGGCCTTTTCTTCTGTCTTAGTCCTGCTTCGTGCCCGACATCGGTCGGCACTTCGCGGGCTGCTCGATCGAGTCGTTGGACTTGAGGACTCGCTGCACGTCCTCGGCGCTCATCGTGTCGTCGTAGAAGGTGCCGAGTTCGACCTTGACGGTGGCATCCTCCGCGTCGCTGAGGCGCACGTGGGAGCCGGGGAAGAATCGGGCCACCGAATAGGCGGCGTCCACCGAGTCCGCGCGCGCCGTGATGCG
Organism: Xylanimonas cellulosilytica; assembly: GCA_001072465.1. Lineage (GTDB taxonomy): Bacteria > Actinomycetota > Actinomycetes > Actinomycetales > Actinomycetaceae > Pauljensenia. The sequence continues at coordinate 68,307 of JVKM01000021.1, forward strand.
CACCTTGCCGGTGTACTCGGTGTCCGAGTTCGCCGGTTCCTCGGTCTGGAAGCCGGCGGCCTGGAGCATATCCGTGGCCTTGGAGGCCAGGCCCTGGTGCTGCGTCGTGTTGATGACCGTGACGGTGACCTGCGAGGGGGCCACGGGCTTCGCGTCCACCGTCGGACACGGGATGTCGCCGGTCTCGGCGTATTTGACCTTGACGGAGAAGTCGTTGCCGAACGGGACGGGAACGATTCCCGTGAACACGAGGGCGGCCGCCACCGCGGCCACTATCATCGCGATGCCGATGACAGCGAACGTCGTGTTCTGGCGCTGCTGACGCTCGCGCAGGAAACGCTGACGCGGAGTGAGGGCAGGGCGGGGCGCGTTCGGAGTACTCACAGTATCCACCCTAGCTAATAGGGGTGGCCCGAGGCCAGACAACGCCCCGTCAGGCACATTACATCTCGCCCACGCGTCCCTCTCAGCGTTACAGTTAGGTCACCCTGAGTAACGGGGACATTCCGCACGCCACCACCCCTCGAAGGGCACCAACGCGCGAGGCGGCCCCGGCCTCGTTCACCCCCACCGAAAAGAGGACCGCGATGAGCTTCCTGGATTCCAACCTGCTCGCCCGCATCCACGAGCGCGCCGCCGACGCGGACGCCGCCAACACCTACCCCGAGAAGGATCTGGAGGAGCTGCGCGAGGCCGGATACCTGTCGGCCTTCGTTCCCACCGAGTTCGGTGGCGCGGGTCTGAGCCTCACCGAGATCGCCGCCGAGCAGACCGCGCTGGCCAAGGCGGCACCCGGCACCGCGCTGGGCATCAACATGCACCAGATCATCGTCGGCCTCGGCCGCTACCTGGTCGCCCACGGCAACGCGCGCGGCGAGCAGATCCTGCGCGACGCGGTCGCCGGCGAGGTCTTTGGCTTCGGAATCTCCGAGCCGGGCAACGACCTCGTGCTCTTCGGCTCGACGACGCGCGCGACCGCGACCGCAGAGGGCGGCTACTCCTTCGAGGGCACCAAGATCTTCACGTCCCTGTCCCCCGTGTGGACGCGCCTGCTCATCTTCGGGCGCACGGAGACCGAGGAGGGCCCCAAGTCCGTGTTCGGCATCGTCCACCGCGACGACGAGGGTTATTCGATCAAGGACGACTGGAACACGCTCGGCATGCGCGCCACCCAGTCCATGACAACGCTCCTTCAGGGCGTCACCGTGCCCGGGGAACGCATCCTCACGATCACGGATCCGGGACCGAGCGCCGACCCGGTCATCTTCGGCATTTTCTCCCACTTCGAGATCCTGCTGGCCGCCACCTACCAGGGCGTCGGCGAGCGCGCGGTTGAGGTGGCCGCCGAGCACGTGGCGAAGCGCCGCTCGGTGAAGAACCAGACGACCTACTCCAACGACCCCGACATTCGCTGGCGCATCGCCGAGGCCGCCCTCATCATGAACGCGGTCGGCCCGCAGATCCGCGAGCTTGCGCGCGACATCGACGAGGGCGTGGACCGCGGTCGCTCGTGGATGCCGCAGCTGTCCGCCGCAAAGAACGCGGCCGCCGAGGCCACGCTGCGCGCCGTCGAGCAGGCCATGCGCGCATGCGGCGGCAGCGCCTACTACAACACGCACGAGCTCTCGCGCCTGTACCGCGACGCGCTCGCCGGCCTCTTCCAGCCCTCCGATCAGGAGTCCCTGCACGCCGCGTGGGCGAACCTGATCCTGGGTCCCATCGAGAAGGCTCAGTAGGCTTGCGCAGACTTAAGGGGCGGGCCC